>DATKUY010000001.1:0-53272 GCA_035530375.1 Sulfuricella sp.
CGACGAAACACCAGCCCCGTTTTGCTGCCCCTCGACGAAGGAGATGGAAGCTGACCTTGACTTGTGTGGCGGGATTTACCCGAAGGGCGCAAGACATAAAGGCCTCTTATGCGAACCCGAAGGGCGGGAGTTTTCCGGCGCTTGCGCTTTGCATAAGACGCCTTTATGTTAAACACCGCCACACACATAACCGGCGCAGCCGACAACGCCCTGCCAGAACCCTGCGGGGGCGCTGCACGTTCAGGCTACCCATGCACCAGCAGCCTGCGAACGGCGAGCGCTTGATGGCGTAGCGGCCTCATGCGGAGCCATGAAGCGCGACGGCGTGAAGCGGCTGCGGCAACGGAGGGAAACCAGCGTGTGACAGCGTGGAAGCCGATGGCGGTTTTTTGCCTTCGGCGCTCTGTCCGATACCACTGCACTAGCCGACAGCGAACCGCAAGCCCTTGGCGAGGTTCTTTTCGCGAAGGGCGCAGTGGTGAGGTGGCGGCGGGAACGGAGCGGACACACTCGGAGCGGAGCTATAAGCAGAGGGCAGTTTCATCGCCTTCTGCGCTCTGTCCGACACCACTGCGATAGCGAAGGCGCGGGGCTTGCGGGGTTTATTGCAAGCGCCGTGACTGAGCGGTCAACGGAAGAGTTTGAGGGGGCTGCTACGGGAATCGCTGATGCCGGTTAAATCGCCTAGCAATTTTCTGGTTTACCCCTAGGTTTACCCCTAGACAGATAAAAAGAAAAATGGCTTGCAACCGTTAAGCTGCAAGCCATTGTCTTTATTGGTGCGCCCGAAGAGATTCGAACTCCTGACCCCTTGGTTCGTAGCCAAGTACTCTATCCAGCTGAGCTACGGGCGCATTGCGAAGGCGGCATTGTAAACAAAACTCCGCTATCGCGCAATGGCGGAGAGAGAGGGATTCGAACCCTCGGTGAGGCAATAAACCCCACGCTCCCTTAGCAGGGGAGTACCTTCGACCACTCGGCCATCTCTCCGAAGTGCGCTAGGATACCGTTTTGGGCCGAAAAGGTCAAACCGCTCAGGCCGCCTGTTCTAGATTAAACGCCTTGTGCAGCACGCGAACAGCCAGCTCCATATATTTCTCGTCGATCACCACCGAAATTTTGATCTCGGAGGTAGAAATCATCTGGATATTGATCCCCTCTTCCGCCAGAGTCCTGAACATGGTGCTGGCGATTCCTGCATGGGAGCGCATGCCGACACCAATCACGGAAACCTTGGCAATGCGGTCATCACCAGAGATTTCGCGAGCGCCGATGTGGGACTGCACCCCTTTCAGGACTTCCAGCGCTTTCTTGAACTCGTTGCGGTGGACGGTAAAGGTAAAGTCGGTAGTGCCGTCTGCGCCGACGTTCTGAATGATCATGTCGACGTCGATATTTGCTTCGCCAACCGGCCCGAGTATCTGGTAGGCAATACCGGGGCGATCCGGCACACCAAGCACGGTGATTTTTGCTTCATCGCGGTTGAATGCGATACCCGAAATAATTGCTTGTTCCATGTTGTCTTCTTCCTCAAAGGTGATCAGGGTGCCTTCGCCTTCATCATCGAAGCTGGAAAGCACGCGCAGCTTGACTTTGTATTTGCCGGCGAACTCCACCGAGCGGATTTGCAGCACCTTGGAGCCGAGGCTCGCCATTTCCAGCATTTCCTCGAAAGTGATGGTCTTGAGCCGGCGTGCTTCTGGCACGACGCGGGGATCGGTAGTGTAAACGCCATCCACGTCAGTATAGATCTGGCACTCATCGGCCTTCAGCGCCGCTGCCAGCGCCACGCCGGTGGTATCGGAGCCGCCGCGCCCAAGAGTGGTGATATTGCCTTTCTCGTCCACGCCCTGGAAGCCTGCCACCACGACCACGTAACCTGCATTCAGGTCGGCGCGTATATTGTGTTCCTCAATGTCGAGGATGCGCGCTTTGGTGTGGGCGCCGTCGGTGACGATCTTGACCTGCGAGCCGGTATAACTCCTGGCTTTCAACCCAAGTTCCATCAGCGCCATGGACAGCAGGGCAATCGTCACCTGCTCGCCGGTGGAAAGTAGCACGTCCATTTCGCGCGAATCAGGATTGGGTTGCATTTCCTTTGCCAGGGCAACCAGGCGGTTGGTCTCCCCGCTCATGGCGGAAACCACAACCACGACCTGATGACCGAGCATCTTGAATTTTGCTACACGCTGGGCAACATTCGCTATTCGTTCGGGGGTTCCGACCGACGTGCCGCCATATTTCTGAACAATCAGTGCCATTGCACACCTGCAAAAAATTGATGATTTTAATGCAATTATGGGAAGATGACGAGTCCATGGCAAATTTCCGCCAAAAAGCCTGAGAATAATCAGGATATCCCGGCAAAAAATAATCAGAACTTTCCGGCGAGTCAAATGTCATTAAATTTATGTAGTTTTAAAGATAATCATGGTAGAATTTCATGAGCACACTAAGGGATTCCCCTAGAGGTAAATAAGGGTTTTATATAAGGCTTAACGATTAAGGTAGACTAACCATGAATGCCAACACCATGAAATTATTTGATAAAATCTCTGATCCACGGGAAATTCGGCGCAAGCTCGGGCTGAATCAACAAGAGTTCTGGACCCAGATCGGCGTTACGCAAAGTGGCGGTTCCCGCTATGAAAGCGGCCGCAACATGCCGAAACCGGTGAGGGAGTTGTTGCGCCTGGTGCATGTGGAGCAAATCGACTTGGCACGGGTCAAGAAAGAAGACTTTGAAGTCGTCAGCTTCATGAAGGCCGAACATCCGGATTTGTACAAAAGCCTGAAAAAAGAAGTTCGCGCCAAGAATAAAAGAGCAGCCTGAGTCGAGGTTCGGCCTAACCGTTCACCTTGACGGCAAGGCCCCTCGCCTCGATCTCTGCGGCGAAACTCAGCATCCATTCTTTCGGCAATGGCGACAGGTGCGTCGCGCCGGGTTGCATTGAGGGTCGCGCCAGGCCATATAACAGCACGCCCTGCAACGGCACGCCTTCAGCCCGCAATTTCCCGATGAAATTCAAATAGGCATCCCGTTCCGTCGCCACGGGAGCTTGCCCATCGAATGCAAAAACACAGGTTTGCAGCCAGGTCGGGCACAACAGTGCCGTTGCGCGCAAATTTTCCTGCATTTTCTGCACCGTCTGGCGGCTGCCATTGACCCGGCGCATCCCCTCGGCGGTGGCGCTGTCCAGCTTGAACCATACCTCTCCGCCAAGCCGCGCCATTGTCCTCAGCCCCGTCTTGACCTTGGGACGCTGAATCAGGCTGCCGTTGGTAATCAACAACAATTTGACCTTCCCGATCAGGCTGAATTCCGCCATGATTTCGCCGATCAAGCCGACCACCTGATCGAATTCCCTGGCGCTGGTCGGCTCGCCGTTGCCGGACAGGGCAATATCGTTGAGCCGCCTCGCCTCGACCGGCACCCGCTGCTGCATGAAATCACCTTGCAGCAATTCCCGCAGAAAACCGCGCAATTCGCCCGCCAGCTTTTCCAGGTCGACTTCCGGCGCACTGCCACGCTTGAGATTGGGCACCTGGCAATAGATGCAGCGCCAGTTGCAGGCATTATTGGTGTTGAGATTGATACCCACGGAGACACCGCCGGCGCGGCGCGAAACCACCGGGTAGATATAGGTCAGCCCCGCGCTGTCGCGGTCATGGTCGTGAACATTCAGTACATTGGACATGTGCCGGATTTTAAGGCTTAGCCATCCGGGGCGCCAACACAATTCAACGCGATGGTATAATCCACCGGGAATTGACCACTGCCCCAGGCACCCCAAACATGCTCGTCACGCGCAGACTCGAATTCGATGCCGGCCATCGCATCCCGCACCATAAAAGCCAGTGCCGCCATCTACATGGCCATCGCTACGCCATCGAAATCAGCCTTTCCGGCAGCGTCATCAATACGCCCGGCGCGTCGGAAGAAGGCATGGTGATGGATTATTCCGACATCAAGGCCATCGCCCAGAAGCACGTCATCGAGCCTTGGGACCACGCCTTCCTGGTGTATGCCGGCGATACTGCCGTCGCCGACTTCCTGGGTTCGCTCGAAGGGCACAAAACGGTCGTGCTCGACTGCATGCCCACCGCCGAGAACCTCGCCGCGCTGGCATTCCGGATTCTCGATCCGGCCTACCGCGACACCTATGGCAACAATCTGCGACTCGAACGGGTGCGCATCTACGAAACGCCCAACAACTGGGCCGACGCGATAAGAGGCCAGATTTAACCGGCACAGGCCGGGCCCTGCGAACGGGAATCTACCCCCAGATTTCCGGCGGTACGCTGAGCCGCTCCACCGGCACATCGCCCAACAGATGCTCGTCGATAATCACGGCGACGTCCTCCTTGGTAACCTTGCCGTACATCACGCCCTCCGGGTAGACCAGCACGCTCGGCCCGGAACCGCACGGACCGATGCAGCCGGTCATCGTGAGTCGGAATTTCTCGCCCAGGTTGCGCTTCTGGAACTCGAACATGAACTCGTCCAGCACATCGCCGCAACCGTTCTGGCTGCAGGAGCCGCGTGGATGGCCTGGGCCGCGGTTCTGGGTACAAACAAAGACGTGTTTCAAAGGTTTTGCCATGATTTTAGATTCCGAAAATTAACCACGAATGACACGAATTAAGCACGAATGCACACAAATGAAATCTCCTTGGTATCTGGTTGGTGAACAATGTCACAATCATTCGTGAACATTCGTGTCCATTCGTGGTGAAGTTTTTTTACCCGAACTTGAACAATATCCCGTAGCCGCCGCGCGGGTACTCCCAGTCCACGTTACGGTAATCGTCGCAGATAATGCGGCAAGTACCGCATTCCAGGCAGCCATCGGCGATCAGTACCACCTTGCCGTTGCCTTCCAGGGTGTAGCAGCCCGCCGGGCAACAGACGGTACATTGCCGGGTCTTGCACTCGTACTCGCAAACGTCCGGCTTGACGATCTTGACGTGAGGCCGCTCGGCATCCACCCGGTAGCGGTTCTGGAACAGTTTTTCTTCGACTTTGACGATCATCTGAAAGCCCTCCAAAGCTTGTATGCATCACCCATCAACCCGAACAGCGAACGCTTCTGGCGGAAGCTGGAAAAAATCGCGCGCTCCTTGGTCTTCTTATCCACGCCGTCCACATGCAGCATGGAGTGGGCGGAACGGTTGACCAGCTCCGGGTAAGTGGTAAAGAACTGGCGATTTTCGTGAAAAATCTCCGGCATTTCCTGGTATTTTTTCAAATCCTTCATGACGAAGCTGTCGTCCAGCTTGCCGCGATATACAGCCAGGTTCGCCGCCGACATCGGCTTGCCCGCCTTGATCAGATCGATCACTGTTTCCGCCGCTATCCGTCCTGTGGTCATCGCCAGGTTGGAGCCCTCGCGGTGCACCGCATTGACGAACATGCCGGAATCGCCGACGATCATCCAGCCGTCACCGTAGATTTGGGGAATCGCCTTGTAGCCCCCTTCCGGAATCAGGTGGGCGGTGTATTCTTTCATCTCCCCGCCGGCCAGCAGCGGTTTGATCGAGGGATGGCTCTTCATCTCTTCCAGCAAGGCATAGGGAGTGGTTTTCTGCTCCTTGAAATCGGACAGCATGCAGCCCACGCCGACGGCGATGGACTCGCGGTTGGTGTAGAGAAAGCCGGTACCCATCATGCCCTGGGTGATTTTGCCGAACAGCTCGATCACCACGCCCTCTTCTTCGCCGATGTTGAAGCGCTCCTGCAAGATTTCCTGCGGCAGGAAGTGAATTTCCTTAACCGCCAGCGCCACGTTTTTCGGCTCCAGCTCCGGGTGAAACTCGGCCTTCTTGGCCAGCAGGGAATTCACCCCATCCGCCAGGATCACCACATCGGCGTAGATGCTGCCGCCATCACGATCCACCTGTACCCCGACCACCCGGTTACTTTCGTCGCGCAACAGTTCTGTCACCGTGGTTTCGCAGATCACCAGGGCGCCAGCCTCCTGCACCTTGCCCGAAAACCACTTGTCGAACTGCGCGCGGATGATGGTGTAGCGATTGAACGGCTCCTTGTTGAAGCCGTCTGAGCGGTAGTGAGTACCGACAAAGGAATCGTCGTCCAGCACCCACATGCGCTGCTCGATGATGTGGCGTTCCAGCGGCGCATCATCGCGAAAATCAGGAATGATCTTCTCCAGCGCATCGGCATAGAGGATCGCGCCCTGCACATTCTTGGACCCGGCGCTCTCCCCGCGCTCCAGCTGCAGCACGTTCAGCCCGGCCTTGACCATGGTATAGGCAGCGGCATTGCCGGAAGGCCCGGCACCGACCACGATGGCATCGAATTTTTCACTCATAATATCCTCCTGATTCAACTAATTTTTTACCGCCGAGGCTCAGAGATAACAACCGCTTTTGTTCTTCTCTGCGTCTCTGCGCCTCGGCGGTTAATTCATCCCGCTTTCCTCATCATCGCCAGCTTCTGCCGGAACGCCTCGGTCAGCGCCGGCAGGATGGTCATGGCGTTGCCGACGATACCGTAGGTGGCGAAGTCGAAAATCGGCGCATTCGGATCGTTGTTGATGGCGATGATCACGTCCGATGCATCCATCCCGACCCGGTGCTGGATCGCGCCGGAAATGCCGGCGGCGATATAGAGCTTGGGGCGCACGGTCTTGCCCGACTGCCCCACCTGCCGCTCCAGATCGACCCAGCCGGCCTGAACTACGGGGCGGGATGCGCCCACTTCGGCGCCAAGCACCTGGGCCAAATCCCAGATCAACTGGAAGTTCTCAGGCTTCTTCATACCCCGCCCGCCAGACACGATGATGTCGGCAAAGGCGAGCTGTGGCTTGTCCTGCATGGCATCCGGGATATATTCCAGCACCTTGGTGATGATGCTGCTCTCGGTCATCCCCAACGGATGTTCGATCACCCGTCCGGTGCGGATTTCATCGCGCTCCGCCATCGCCATCACCCGTGGACGCACTGTTGCCATCTGCGGCCGGTAATTGAGGGTGACGATGGTGCACAGCAGGCTGCCGCCGAAGGTGGGGCGGGTGGCAGCCATGCTACGGTTGTCAGGGTCGATGGTCAGAGCGGTACAGTCCGCGGTGAGGCCGGTCTGCAAGGTCGTCGCCACGCTGCCTGCCAAGTCGCGCCCCTGGGTGGTGGCCCCGAGCAGCAGGATTTCCGGCTGGTAGACATTCACCAGGTCAGTCATTCCCTGGACGAAGGGCTCGTTGCGATAATCCTTGAGAATCGCATCCTCCATCAGGTAGCACAGGTCGGCACCATGGAAAATCGCCTCGTCGCAGAACTGGCGGGTTTGTCCACCAGGTGCGCCCAGCACCACTCCGGCGAGCTCCACGCCGAGCATGTCGGCGAGCTTCCGCCCCTCGCCCATCAGTTCCCATGAAACCGGGTGAACCTGTCCGCGCTCATGCTCCACGAACACCCACACCCCCTTGTAGCCGGCAAGTTTGGGGTCGAGTTCAAATTTGCGTTTCTTTTTGGCCGGTGCTGCATCAGTCATGATCCATTCCTTTCGCTGAAATCAGGCGCGCCTGGCGATTTCCTTTTCCACTGCCGGGAAGCGCGTAAACATCTTGGCCAATACCGTCACGGCCATATCCTTGGGGTCACCGCTTTCCACCGCGATCATCTCGGCGCGCTCGGATTTCGGCGTCGGGGCGAACACCTTGCTCACCACCGTGGGCGAACCCTTGAGCCCGATCCTGGTGATATCCTCGATGCCGGCAGCGTCCTTGTCCCACACCTTGAGTTGATGGCGGGCCGCCCGGAACATGTTCGGCATGCTGGCGAAGCGCATCTGGTTGTTGCCCTCCAGCACCGTCACCAGGCAGGGCAGGCTGGTTTTCAGCAACTGCACGCCACCTTCGGCACGGCGCTCTACCACGATCTCACTGGCTTCCGGCTTGACCGACACGATCTTCGAGACATAGGTCAGCAACTGCATCTCCAGACGCTTGGCCACGCCCGGACCGACCTGGGCGGTGTCGCCGTCGATGGTCTGCTTGCCGGTGAAAACCATGTCCACCGGCATGTTTTTCTGGATCTGGCGGATCGCAGAGGCCAATGCAAAGCTGGTCGCCAGCGTGTCGGCACCGGCAAAGGCGCGGTCGGTGATCAGGATCGCGTCGTCCGCGCCGAACGACAGTGCCTTGCGCAAGGCCGCCTCGGCTTGGGGCGGCCCCATGGTGATCACGGTGACCGTACCGCCATACTTGTCCTTGAGGCGTAGCGCCTCTTCCAGCGCGAACAGGTCGTAGGGATTGATGATCGCCGGCACGCCCTGGCGCATGATGGTATTGGTCACCGGATGGACGCGGATCTGTGCGCTGTCCGGAACCTGCTTGATACAAACGACGATATGCATGGAAATTTCCTTTTACCCTAAATTCCGTTTTTATCCACGGATTAACACTGATTAAACGTAGTGTTACGAACAATCCATCTAACCAATTAAGGATAGGTTGCTCATCAAATAGGCTGCATTAATAAACCGTGTGCAGCCGTGGCTAAACTATTTTTTGTTCAGGCGGTTTTTTGCCGTTGCGGCAGAGCCGCGCGCAGGTTTTCCACCGATACGGTTTTCACCCCTTCGGCATCGCGGAACACCTTGAAAACCTTTTCCTTGATGGCGCTGGAACCGACGAAATCACGGTAGGCCCGATCCAGCAGCGCGCGGCAGGTTTCGAGCGCCACATCCTCACTGCAGTCGGCGGCAAGCGGTGTTTGCCTGAGATACTGGTGGAACCGCTGCAAAATGTGCAGGCGGTTCACATGCACTGTCGCGGGCTGGTATTCAATCGCAAAGAAATCCAGGAACTCCTCGGCGGTGGATAATTTTTTCAGGGCATGCATCAGCATTTCCATATCGGTCTCTCCCAACAATCAAATTTCAAAAATGCATGGGCGGCAATACGGCTGTTTCCAGGTAAAACCGCTTCAGATCGTCTGCATCCGGTGCATGCTTGGCCATTCCTGCATACCTGCGGATGCGGGCCAGGATGATGCCGGCCTGCGGCTCGTCGAGCAGTATCCCCATATCCGCATAAGCCCGAACCACCGCGCTGCAGCCCGAATGCTTGCCCAACACCATGCGGTGGTTGCGCCCCACCTCTTCCGGGGCGAAGCTCTGGTAGTTGGAGCGGTGCTTGATCAAGCCGTCGACGTGTATGCCGGACTCATGGGTGAATACCCCGTCGCCGACAATGCTCTTGTTGGCCGGCACCGGGCGTCCGGAAGCCGTGGCCACGAGGCGGGATATATCCGGAAAACGCCGGCTGTCGATTCCGCTCTCGACGCCGTGCAGGTGGCGCAGCGCCATTACCGCCTCTTCCAGCGGCGCATTGCCGGCACGTTCGCCCAAGCCGTTGACCGTGGTGTTGATATGCGTCGCCCCCGCCTTCACCGCTGCCAGCGTGTTGGCAGTCGCCATGCCGAGGTCGTTGTGGGCATGCATCTCCACTTCCATATCCACGGTGACCCGCAGGGTACGTAGCGCTTCATATGTGGAAAATGGATCGAGCACCCCCAGCGTATCGGCAAAACGGATGCGCCGTGCACCCGCATACTCGCCCGCCTCGGCCACTTGCAGCAGGAAATCGATATCGGCGCGGGAAGCGTCTTCTGCGCCGATGCACACTTCCATTCCCAAATCCATAGCGGCAGGCACGAACCGGCGTATCGTTTGCAACACCCATTCACGGTCGCGCCTGAGCTTGTATTCGATCTGCATGTCGGAAACCGGAATCGACAGGTTGACGACATCCACGCCGCATTGCGCCGCCGCCTGCAAGTCCTCATCGCACATCCTGCCCCAGACCATCAGGCGCGAAGCCAGCCCCTGGCCGGCGATGGCACGGATGATTTCACGCTCCTCCACGCCCATCACCGGGATGCCGATTTCCAGCTCGGGCACGCCTGCGGCGGACAGGGCACAAGCAATAGCAAGCTTCTCCTCGGCGGAGAACGCCACTCCGGCGGTCTGCTCGCCGTCGCGCAATGTCGTATCGTTGATCGTTACCATGACGCACCTCGTTCAGGTCTGGAAAATCGCTGCTTGAACAGGCTTCAGCAAGCACTGTGCCACTATCGACAGATCAACTGTTTTCTGTTGTTTTTCAACTTACTATAAATATTCAGCAGAAGAAATCCGGGGGGAGGAAAACCGACATAAAACCGCTTTGTAGGGTTTGCGACAAGGATGAGCGTTTCGACTGGATTGCACAAACCGGCAATAACTGCTTTTTTACAACTTTTTTATTCCTGCACAGCCACAATTGGCAATGCATTTACAGTGGCCGAACTAAACTTCGAATCAAGGCATCTATTCCGGGAAACCATCAAATGAATATTGATTCTCTTGTGCCGCCAACCCGCGCCGGTTATCACAAAGGGTACGGATGGGCGCTGATTGCCTGCATATTCACCACTCTCATCGCCACACCGCTCAAGGAACACCTCGATCTCACCAACATCGTCATGCTCTTCCTGCTGACAGTGCTGCTGGTCGCGGTAAAATTCGGACGGGGCCCGGCGGTGCTGGCGGCATTCCTTAGCGTAGCCCTGTTCGACTTCTTCTTCGTACCGCCGCAACTCTCGTTCACGGTGAGCGACGCGCAATATCTGGTAACTTTCGCCGTCATGCTCGCGGTCGCCCTGATCACCGGACAACTCACAGCCGGCTTGCGGCGACAAGCCGACATCGCCTCCATCAAGGAGCAGCACACTAGAGCGCTTTATGAAATGGCGCGGGATCTCGCCGGGGCGCTCACTATCGCGCAGGTTTCCGACATCGTCCGCCGCTTCCTGCTCAATGGGTTCGCTCTCGATACGGTCCTGCTTCTGCCCGATGAACAAGGCGACCTGAAGCCGATTGCCAAACTGGATAGCCAGCTTCAGATCGAGCAGCGATTCGCGCTGATTGCCTTCGATCAAGGCGAGCCGGTCGAGGACTACACGCTTTCGGGATATGGCTACGGGGCGGGCTACTTCCCGCTCAAGGCGCCGATGAAGATAAGGGGCGTGATTGTGTTTGCCCCAAACAGCAAAAATCCTGACGCGGCAAGAGAACAAAAACCACTGCTGGCGACCATCTCTTCGGTGGTCGCGATTGCCGTGGAGCGCCTGCATTACGTCGAAGTAGCCCAGGCCACTCAAGTGCAAATCGTGTCCGAGCGGCTGCGCAGCTCGATTCTTTCTGCGCTGTCCCACGACCTGCGCACGCCGCTCACCGCCCTGGTCGGACTGGCCGATTCGCTGGCGCTTTCCAGGCCACCGCTTCCCGCCGAGGCATTGGAAACGGCCGAGGCCATCCGCGAACAGGCGCTGCGCCTCTCCGGCTTGGTCGGGAATCTTCTCGACATGGCGCGCCTGCATGCCGGTCACGTCACATTGCGCAAGGAATGGCAACTGCTTGAGGAAGTGATCGGAGCAAGCATCCAACTGCTCGGACGCAGCCTGGCGAATCATCGGGTCCGGGTCACGCTGCCCAAGGACATGCCCCTGGTCGAGTTCGATGCGGTATTGATCGAGCGGGTGTTCTGCAATCTCCTGGAGAATGCGGCCAAGTATGCGCCGCCCGGATCTTTGATCGAAATCGCGGGAAACGCGAAAGGAGGAAGCGTTGAAGTTTCCGTTTGCGACCATGGCCCAGGCTTTCCCCCGGACAAGCAAGGCACGCTGTTCGAGATGTTCGTGCGCGGAGCTCCCGAATCGGCGACTCCCGGCGTCGGGCTCGGCCTGGCGATCTGCCGGGCGATTATCGACGCGCACGGCGGAACGATTGATGCAGCGAACCAGCCTGAAGGCGGCGCCTGCGTGACGTTCACCCTGCCGAGCGGCACGCCGCCCACGGTCGAAGAAGAGAGCGTGGCATGAACGAAATCTCTCCGAATATCATCTTCGTCGAAGACGAAAAGCAAATTCGCCGCTTTGTCCGTTCCGCGCTCGAAGCGGAGGGATGCCACGTGTTCGAGGCGGATACCGGCAAGCAGGGGCTGGTCGAAGCCGGCACGCGCAAGCCCGACCTGATCATTCTTGATCTCGGGCTGCCCGATCTGGATGGCGTCGAATTCATCCGCGACCTGCGCGGCTGGTCGGCGGTGCCGATCCTGATACTGTCCGCGCGCTCCACCGAGAATGACAAGATCGTCGCGCTGGACGCCGGAGCAGACGATTACCTGACCAAACCTTTCGGCGTCGGCGAGCTGCTTGCACGGGTGCGCGCTCTTCTGCGGCGGCAAGGCAAAAACAGCGAGGGCAGCCCCGTGGTTTCATTCGGCGAGATTCAAGCCGATCTTTCCAAACGCATCGTGACGCGCAGGGGCGAGCCCGTCCATCTCACGCAAATCGAGTACCGCTTGCTCGCCCTCCTGATTGCCAATCCGGGCAAGGTACTGACCCATCGCCATTTGCTGCGCGAAGTCTGGGGTCCGTCTTTTATCGAGAGCAGCCACTACCTGCGCATCTACGTCGGCCACCTGCGCCAGAAGCTGGAAACTGACCCGGCCCAGCCGAAGCACCTCCTGACCGAAACAGGCGTGGGCTATCGTTTCCAGCCTTAAACATTTTCACTATTTCATAAAACGGGGAGAAATCATGACCCAACAGGTTGTTCCTCAGAATAAACGGGTAGCGCCGCTGGCCCTGGCTGCGCTGGGGATCGTTTACGGCGACATCGGCACCAGCCCGCTGTATGCCATCAAGGAAGTGTTCGCCGGCGCGCATCCGGTGCCAGTCACACCGGACAACGTCATCGGCATCCTGTCCCTGGTGTTCTGGTCGCTGGTGATCGTGGTGTCGATCAAATACGTCGCCTTCATCATGCGCGCCGACAACCGCGGCGAGGGCGGCATCATGGCACTGATGGCGCTGGCCCTGCGCAAAGCCGACGGACGCGGGCGGGCGGCGATCATGCTGGCGGGCATCGTCGGCGCGGCGCTGTTCTATGGCGACGGCGTGATCACCCCTGCGATTTCGGTACTCTCCGCCGTCGAAGGGCTGGAGGTGGCCGCCCCCGCGCTCAAGACCTACGTGATTCCGGTCACCATCGGCGTGCTGGTCGCCCTGTTCGCTTTCCAGCGCAAAGGCACAGCAGGCATCGGAGCCCTGTTCGGGCCGGTCATGTGCGTTTGGTTCGGAACCCTGGCGCTGCTCGGAATCGTCAATATCCTGACCGAGTTGAGCGTGGTCAAGTCCCTCAACCCTGTTCATGGCCTCACTTTCCTGGCCTCGAACCCTTGGCTCGGCTTCCTCGCGCTGGGCGGGGTGGTGCTGGTCGTGACCGGGACCGAGGCGCTTTATGCCGACATGGGCCACTTCGGCCGCAAGCCTGTCCAGCTTGCCTGGTTCGGCTTGGTTCTGCCTGCCCTGGCGCTTAACTATTTCGGCCAGGGCGCACTATTGCTGCATAGCCCGGCCGCAATCCAGAACCCCTTTTACCTCCTGGCGCCCAACTGGGCGCTGTATCCTTTGGTGGCCCTGGCCACGGCAGCCACGGTGATCGCCTCGCAGGCGGTGATTTCCGGCGCCTTTTCGATTACCCGGCAAGCCATCCAGTTGGGCTATTCGCCGCGCATGGAGGTGCAGCAAACATCGGAGAGGGAGATCGGCCAGATCTACCTGCCCGGCATCAACTGGGCGCTGCTGCTCGCGGTAATCGCCCTGGTCATGGGATTCCGCAGCTCCACCAATCTGGGAGCGGCTTACGGCATCGCCGTGACCGGCACGATGGTGATCACCACCATTCTCGCCTTCATCGTCGTGCGTCATCTATGGGGTTGGGGCTGGGTCAGGAGCGGTTTGCTGATCTCTTTCTTCCTGATGATCGATCTTGCCTTCTTCGCCGCCAACGCCATCAAGATCGAGGATGGCGGCTGGTTCCCGCTGGTATTCGGTCTCGGCGTGTTCACGCTGATGAGCACCTGGAAACGCGGGCGCGAATTGTTGCGAGCCCGCATGGGGAGCGAAGCGATTGCCCTCGAGCCCTTCATTCATGGGCTGGATGTGTGCTCGTTAACGCGGGTACCGCGCACGGCGGTGTTCCTGACGGGCAATCCCGACGCCGTGCCACATGCCTTGTTGCACAACCTGAAACACAACATGGTGCTGCACGAACGCATCGCCATCGTGACGGTGACCGTGGAAGATGTGCCGCACGTCCCGGATATTGACTGGGTCGAGGTGCAGGCCATGCCGAACAATTTCTACCGCATCCTTGTCCGCTACGGCTTCAAGGACGACCCCGACATACCCAAGGCACTGGAGCTTTGCGCCCAATATGGCATCACCTTCGACCCGATGACTACCTCATTCTTTCTCGGCCGCGAGACGCTGATTCCCAAGCTCGGTTCGGAAATGCCGTTGTGGCGCGAGAAGCTATTCATCGCGATGTTCCGCAACGCCGGCAGCGCGGCCAGCTTCTTCAATATTCCACCGAACCGGGTGGTTGAAATGGGAACGCAAGTCGTCCTTTGAACGGGGACGTTCACGATAATAAAGTCGCCCCCGCACCCGTGCGAACAGGTCTATGTCCAGATCAAGGCGGCTTCCATCCTGCAAGTCTTAGTTCTTGAGCAAATGCGCCACGGTTTCCGCGCTGGGCTCCGGCTGTTTCAGCAGCTCGTAGACCAGTTGCACCAGCTTGGGATGGCCGGCAATGGGATCGCGGGCAAACTTGAGGGCATTCAGCGCGACATCCTCCGCGCTGCTGAAATTGATATAGCCGATTTTTTCGTCCATGTTCGTTTCCTTGTTTGAAGTATGAAAAATCAGTTGGCCGGGCCTTCTTCCGGTCCGAAGCATTTCAGGTAGTCGATGCATACGCTGCAACTGGGTGCGCGGCAGGCCTGGATTTCGGCGCGATCGCACAGTTGCTTGTAGAAGAATTTCTTCCATTTCATGTTGCCGGTATTCCGGGCAAACAGGCTGGTGAAGTATTCTTCCAGCAAATCCGACAGCACTTGCCGGTTGGGCAGGCCCATGTCCTGGTAGAGGTGGTCGTTGCCCATGCAGGCGGTGGCGATGACGAAGGCCAGCCATTTCGATTCAGTGTCTGGCCGGGTGCGGTGCGCCATCAGCAGATCCAGCAGGTCTCCGAACTCCTCGCCATGTAGCGCTTCGCAGCCCGCTGCGGCGGTTTTCCGCTCCGCCATCCCGGCATTCTGCAGGGCGCCGGGGAAATGGCGATCCATGAGATCCTCGACCTCCTCATCCATTCCCAATATGGCATGGAGCGTCATGCCGGGATTATGACGGGAGGAATGAATCGCACCGGCAAAGGCCTGGGTCAGGCGGTCGGACGGGTCTTTGGCATGGGCTATCAGCCATTCATAGCTCAGGATTTCCATGTTATGCCTCCGTTACACGCTCATCGCCTCGTGGCTATAGCACTTCTTCGGGCAAATCTTGGCGCACGCCTCGCAGCCGGTGCAGTTCTGCTCGTTGGCGACGGTCATGACTTTCTTTTCGTACTCGTCATCATCATCGCCATCGATATCCACTGCCATCAGCTCGCCTTCATCGTCCATCCCCATCAACTGGAGGACACCACGTCCGCAGACCTTGAAACAGCGGCCGCAGCCAATACATTTTTCCTTGTTGATTTCCTTGACGAACTTTGGAATCCAGCTCCGTCCATCCGGCATCACTACGCTTGCAAAACTCACGGTCACGCTCCTTTCATACGATCTTTCAAGGGCTTCAGCCCTTAGATAGTCGAAGTCCCCTTGTGGGACGTTTTTGCGCGGGCCTCAGCCAGCGCCTTGTAAGCCTCGAAGGTTTTTGCCGCCACATCGGGAATCAGCTCCCAATTGATCGGCAATTCCTCGGACAAGTCGTGCAGATCCATCTTGAGCTGCGTCGCCCGCGCGTTCAGCTTCTTGACCTGCGCTTTCAGTTCTTCTTCAGTCATCGTCGCCTCAACTGTAATTCGCCACATCGGGAAACTTGCGGATCATTTCCACCCCCGCATTCACCAGCTTTTCCCCCTCCTCCACCAGTTTTTCCATGGTCAGAAAACCGAAGCGGTGCACGTCGCGCAACTGTTTGTTGACCACGATCAGGCGACCGGCGATCAGGACGATGCGGCCGAAGCCTTCGTGGTGCATCTTCATCATCGGGGTGACCATGTTGCCGGTCTGCCGCTCGATGGCCAGGCCCACCGCGCCGTAAAACAGCTCCAGCCGCCACAGCATTTCCGGGTCGGGATCGCCGATAATGGGGATCTCCTTGCGCTGCTCCTTGTCGACGACATACGGCTCGAGCAGTTGCGCATCGCTCTTGTTATCCCACGTGCCGTAGGAATCCTGGGCGCGCCACAGCTTGACGAGTTCCGCCAGGAACACGGAATTATTTATCCCGGTACCGGGAGTTGAAAGCAAAGTTGCTTCAGGCATGGTCAGCCTCCTCTTCTTCATCGAAATCGAATGTCTTTTCCTTGCCCTTTTCGAGCGCCTTGCGCAGCCACGGCGGCGGAGTGCCTTTCAATACCTGTTGCAACTTGTCGAGCAGGCCGGAAATTTCGGTTTCTTCCGGCACTTTCAACGGATGGATTTTTGCGGCCACCACCCGCGCCGCCGCCGAACCGCCGATGGCCAAGACGTAAACGATGGCGCAATCGCGGATGGCGTCGATCTTCGCTGCGAGCTTGTCTTCGTTGCCGTCCTCCTTGAGGTCGCCGTCGAACTGGACGGCTTCGACAAGCTGGTGCCCCTCGGGCGAGATTTCGTAAATGGCGATGTTCTTCGCCCAGCCGAAGTGGGCGTCCACGCGCTGCATGTCCTGGGTAGTAAAGGCAACTTTCATACGATGCGCTCCTTGATCGTGGTTAGTGATGAGTTTCAGCTTGCGGCGCGGCTGCATGGCTTTCACCCGGCATACGATCTTTCACGCGCTTCAGCGCGTAGAAAGTCGGAGTCCTTTAGGGCGCGGGCTTCGAGCCCGTGGCGGATCGGAGCCTCCTTGTCGGGCAAGGGCCAGGAATCCGGATGGCGCTCGGGCAAATTCTCGATGAACAGGTTGCCCACCTCGAAAACCAGATCGCGCGTGCCGCGGTAGCCCACGGAAAGCCTGTGAGCGGCGCCCAGCCGGTCGAAAAGAGGCAGACCCATTTTGATGAATGGAATTCCGAGCCGCTGCGCCGCCTGTCTGCCGTGGGAATGGGTGATCATCAGATCGCAGCCTGCAGCGCGGCTTTCCAGGTCTTCCAGGTCGCCGATGACGACTTCCGCCGCCGGCATCTTCTCCAGCATCGGCGAAGCCGTGGTGGTGACGGCGGCGGCGATCTCGCAGCCCATCTCCGTCAGCCACGATCCCATTTGCCAGAGCAGATCCGGCTCCGCGCCGATGGCGACCTTCTTGCCGCCGAAGAAAAAATGTCCATCCAGCATGGCATCCACCAGTTGTCCGCGCTGGCGCCGGTATTTGCTTGAAACCGGCGTACCCGAGAGCTCGGACAGGTAAGCCAGGAACGCGTCGTTCTCCGCCAGCCCGGTAAGCCGGTCGAACAGCCGGTAAGGCACGCCTGTACGTGCCTCCAGCGCCTGCGCGGCGGGCCGCATCTGCTCGCCGATGGCGATGGTCACCGCCGAGCCGCCCATCTGCCTGATCTGGGCCACCTTCGCCCCGCCCAGCGTGGTGGGCAGAAAGGTTTCAGGAATATGCCCGTCGAGCGAGCCGGACAGGTCTGGCGCAATGATCGGGTAAAGCCCGAAGGACTCGACGATTTCGCGCACCTCCTCGATATCCGCCACGGTCAGGTGGCTGCCGGGCAGGATATTGACCTGCCAGACGGTCTTCGGGGCGGGCTCGCACAGGCTCTCCACGATAGCGCTGACCGCCTTGCTCCAGCCGTCCTGGAAAGCGCCCAGGTAGTCCGGTGTCGGCACATAGACCAGGGCAAGATCGGCGAGCTCCGGATGTTTCTCGCGGATCAGCCTGAGGAAGCCATGCACGTCGTCGCCCTTGGTTTCGGTCAGCCCGGTCGAGCAGATGCCGATGACGTCCGGCCTGGCCCGGTTGTAGATGTTCAGGATCGCCTGCTCCATATTTTCCATGCCGCCCATGATGGTGGTCACCTCGTTCATGGCAGTGGTCTGGAGCGGGATGGTCTCGCGGAAGTGGCGCACGAACAGCACCAGGCCGAAGGCGGTGCAGCCCTGCGAGCCGTGCATCAGCGGCATGCACTTGTCGAGTCCGAGAAAGGCCAGCGCCGCGCCGATCGGCTGGCTCATCTTGAGCGGATTGACCGCACAGGATTTTTTCGATGTAACTATGGTTGCCATTTCAATCCCCTTTTTTGAACCGCAGAGGCGCAGAGACGCTGAGTTTTTTCGCCATTCCTCTGCGCCTCAGCGCCTCTGCGGTTAACATTCTTCCTCCCATGGCGCCGGCTGCCGCACCTGTTCCCAGATCGGGTTATGAATCGCCAGGTCGATCTGCTTTACCAGTTCCACCATGCCCTCGTAACCGGCATAAGCGTGGTGACGCTCCTGGTTGATGTCGAGCCAGGGCGTCTTGGCCTTCAGCGCGACGAACTGGGATCGCCCGCCGGACAGCATGATGTCGGCGCGCGCCTCTTTCAGCATGCGGTACATCTCGCGCGGCGGCAGGTCGTCGAACATATGGGCATCGCCGCCCATGATCTCCTTGATGCGCGCCTTGTCTGCCGAGGTGGATTTCTTGGTGCTGGTACCGACGATTTCCATGCCCACTTCGCGCAGCGCGGAAACCACCGACCAAGACTTCACCCCGCCGGTGAACAGCAGCACGCGCTTGCCCTTGAGCCTCGCCTTGTAAGGTTCGAGACGGGCCTTGGCACGCGCCTCCTCGCGCTCGATCAGCGCCTCGGTGCGGGCCAGCAAGTCTGGCTGAGCGCCGCGCTGCACCAGCAATTTCGCGATGGTGCGCAAACTCTGGCTGGTATCCGAAACACCGTAAAACGAACCTTCGAACCAGGGTATGCCGTAGCGTTCCTCCATCTTGCGCGCCAGGTTGATCAACGCCTGCGAACAAACCATCATCGCCGCCCTGGCACGATGGGCGCAGGCCACTTCGCGGTAGCGCGCATTGCCCGAGATGTTGGCGAGCACCCGGATGCCGAGCTCATCAAACAGGGGCTGCACCTGCCACAGTTCGCCCACCAGGTTGTATTCGCCGTAGATATTGATGTCGTAGTGCGTCGTCACCGCCGGTTCCTCGGTGCCGATCACGTAATCGAGCAGCGCCTCGCCCGCCAGCTTGTTGCCCAGGTTCTTGCTGCCGGCGAAACCCGGCGCATTGATCGGGATCACCGGCTTGCCGAATTTTTCCGCCGCACGCTTGCACACCACCTCGATGTCGTCGCCGATCAATGCCGTGACGCAAGTCTGGTAAACGAACACCGCCGGCGGGTCGTATTTTTCGATGATTTCGCGGATCGCCCGGAACAGCCGCTTTTCCCCGCCGTAGATCACGTCCAGCTCGCTGATGTCGGTGGTAAAGCCGGTGCGGTAGAGCTTCGGCCCGCTCGAGGCGGAATGGCGGTTGTCCCAGGAATTGCCCTCGCAAGCGATCGGCCCGTGTACCAGGTGGGCCACGTCCACGATCGGTTGCAGCGCGATCTTCGCCCCGTCGAAAGCACAGCCGCCCGCCGCCGCACCCGGGGTAAGCGGCTTGCCGCAGCCCTTCTTGCGTTCCTTGTCCGACTTGCCCTGGTTGGTGGGACAGGCCGGCTCGTTGAACACCGCCTCGACTTTTCTGCTTAGTACGCTCATTGCGATAATCCCGACAAAATTTCCATCTGGCTTTACACAATGCAAGTCCCATGCCCACCCGAAGTGGCGCACTAAAAAGCTTGTCTTTGCTTGGTGTTAAGGAGAGGCAAGGGAAAATTGTCCGGGGCTTTGTCGCAAACGACACGTCGGATTTGCGACAAATTTCAAACCTGCAATCGGGAGAAGTGGTCGAAGTTATTATTGCCTACCATTTCGAAATCAGCCAATGAGGCTGCTTTGTGCCATTTGCTGCCGGTCGAGGTGTAGAATATCCGGCAAGAAAGCTGACGGTCGTGACCGGTAACAATCGGCCATGAAAGGACATTCTCCCCTTTCCATAAACTGATCGGCGCCATTCCTATATCCATCGACACTTTAATGGCATGGCGGTTTTCCTATTGGTCGTATACCTCGCAACGCTGGTTGTAGAAGGAGGCAAAGATGAATTCAACGAGCATCCACTATTTCCCCAGTCTGGATGACGAGGTCATTGAAACGTTACTTGACTCCTGGAAAACCACCTATCCGCTCATGGGCGTGTTTGCGTTGTTGCCAGAAGCGGAACAAGGCGAAGTCGAATGGTTGCAGTCGGTCTGTGCGCGGCGCAAGGTCGCGCTGGTGGGCGCGGTATTTCCAGCGCTGGTCGAAAACGGCGAATTTCGCACGCAGGGCTTATGGCTGTTGCGCTTCGATTCGATGCCTTATGTAGCGCTGCATGAAAATCTTCCTCATGATGCAGTTGGCGCGGCGCGGGTGGCGGAACAGATCGGCATCCAGATCCGCGCCCAGATCAACGACGATCAGCAGGTGACGCTGTTCCTGCTGTTCGACGCGCTGGTACCCAACATCAGTACTCTGCTCGACGAGCTGTATCTGCAACTGGCGAACCGCGTGCATTACGTCGGTGCGAATGCCGGCAGCGAAACCTTCCAGCCGATGCCTTGCCTGTTCGACAATGCGCGCACTATCCAAAACGGAGTGCTGCTGATGCTGCTGCAACCGCACCTCGGGGCGATTCTGGCACACGGTTATTGCGCTCCGCCCAAGATGATTTCGGCAACCTCCACTGAGGGCAATCGCATCCGGCAGATCGACTGGCGACCTGCCTTCGAAGTGTATCAGGAACTGGTGCGTGCACAGTCCGGCGTGGAGGTTACGCGTGAAAACTTCTACCAACATGCGGTGCATTTCCCGTTTGGCATCATCCGAGCCAATCATGAGGTGCTGGTGCGCATCCCAGTGGCACTGGAGGAAGACGGTTCTCTATTTTGTGTCGGCGAGGTACCGGCCAATGCGGTACTGACCCTGCTCGAGGCGCCGAAAATAGACTCGCAGCACACCCTGCAAACCCTGGTGCAGGGCTTGACCGGACTCAATGGTGAGCTGGTGGACAGCGAAATATTGCTGTTCTATTGCGCCGGGCGGCGGCTACACCTCGGGCTGGAGGCGGCGTCCAACGAACTGCGCCAGTTCGCAAAGCTGACACGAGCGACATCGATAGCCGGTGCGCTCTCGCTGGGGGAGATCGGCAGTTCACTGCAATGGGGTTATCCACTGTTCCATAATGCCGCGCTGGTCGTCACCCGCTGGGACAAGGGCTGAGCATGGAGCACGGTTACATCCTGAGCATCCTGTATGAAATGGCGCTAGTCATTGGCGGCGAGGTAAGCGTCAAGCCGCTGCTCACCAGAATGTTACAGCGCATGCTCTATCACACCTCGTTTCCGGCCGGTTTCGTGTGCCTGGCCTTGCCGCCCTCGTCCGCCGACTCCGCAGGCATGCTCGAGGTGCGCATTGATGCCGCCGTCGGCGATTATGAGCTAGCCGGTCTGATCGGGCAGACGGTTCGCCTGCCGGCGCAGTTGCTGCGCGGAGCGGCGGAACGCGGCGAAGATGTCGCCTTGCTGGCGACCCTGCCCGAAAAGGTTAACCGCTATAAGGCATATTTGCGCCTGCCTATCGACGGGCAGGGCGTGGTTGTACTGCTGGCGCCGCATTTGCCGGATACCGACCTGCCGCTGACACAGTTGTTTCAGCCGGTGATGGCCAATCTTGCCAAGGCGATTCTGCTATGCAGCTATCACGATGCCTACACCGGAAGTTTGATCGCTGCACGCGACGCCAGCCAGCTGGCCTTGGCAGGCAGCGAGGAGAAGTTTCGCGCCATCAGTGCCGCCGCGCTGGATGCGCTGATCATGGTCGATAACAATAGTGTGCTGGTGTACTGGAATCCCGCCGCCGAGCGTATCTTGGGTTATCGCGCAGACGAAGTGCTTGGCAAACCGTTGCACCAACTGCTGACACCGCAACGCTACCAAAGCAGTGCCATTCAGGGCTTCAACGCGTTTCGCAGCACCGGGCAGGGAGCGATGATCGGTAAGACCATCGAGATCGAAGCACTGCACAAGGATGGACGCGAAATTCCCGTCGAGCTGTCGATCTCGTCGCTCAAGCTCAACGAGCACTGGCATGCGGTCGGCATCCTGCGCGACATTAGCGAACGCAAAGAGGCAGAAAGGGAACGCCTCGTCGGCCAGCAAAAGCTGGAAAAGGCCCTGATGCAAATCATCGAAACTATCGCTGCCACTGTTGAAATGCGCGATGCTTATACCGCCGGCCATCAGCGCCGCGTCGCACAGCTCGCCGTTGCCATTGCCAAAGAGCTGCAACTTTCAGAGGCGCAGGTTGAGGGAATACACTTGGCCGGTGTCGTGCATGATGTCGGCAAGATTCGCGTTCCGGCCGAAATCCTCAGCAAACCGGGGAAGCTCACCGAAACAGAATTTCGCCTCATCAAAGAACACTCCCAGAGCGGCTACGAAATTCTTAAATCCATCGACTTTCCTTGGCCGATCGCCAAAATCGTGTTGCAACACCACGAGCGACTGGATGGCTCCGGCTATCCGCAAGCGCTCAGGAGCGACCAAATCCTGCTCGAGGCCAAGATCGTGGCGGTAGCCGACGTGGTGGAATCAATGAAGTCCCATCGCCCTTACCGGCCTGGGCTGGGGCTCGATGTGGCGCTGGAAGAAATCGCACAAAATAAAGACACTCTTTTCGATCCCACAGTCGTGGATGCATGTATAAGGCTTTTTCGGGAACGGGGCTTTAACTTCTCAAATTGATTAGGTTTGCAGTTGATGATGTGGCTTATTTGGAGAAATTAGTCTCGCTAAATTGGTTGCCGTATAGCTGCCGTTCGCCAAGGGCAGCAGTGGGTCGGGAACCGCCTGTCTCTGGTCGCGATTCGCATCGTTTCCCGCCCGCTTCCTCTAAACTGGATATCAGCATCTCCCCTTGCGTGGCCGCTCTGACGCCTTGTAGTTGCTGAAATGTCCCTCGCGGGCAGCTTGGGAACGCACCCGTGAAATGAGGTCGGCTGTCTGGCCGGGTGCCGCCGGGCTCGATAGCAGTTTTTCCAGTTGCTGGCTGCCGCACGCCGGGCAAACCGGGATGCTGGATGTCTGGATCAGCAGCTCGAATGTTTTGTTGCAGTCGTTACAACGGTAGTCGTAAATCGGCATGTAAGCTCCCTGCAATATCCCAAAACAAAAGCCCATCGCTTGCGCAATGGGCTTTCAACCTATTCTGCCTGGCGACAATCAGAACTGCACCAGAATATCCTCGTCGCGCACGATGTACTGGCAAGCCAGTCGCCACATCGGCGCGATATCCGTGATCTCGATCTGCTCGCACTGCTGCTTGCTGAGCTTGCCCGCCAGTTGCAGCACGGACTTTTCCTTTTCAGTCAGGTGTACGCCCATCGGCGGCTTGTTGCCGATGGGGGTGACCTGCACCGTGCAGGAGCCGCATTCGCCATCCTGGCACTCGAAATGGATCGGGATATGGTGTTCCTGCGCCAGCGCCAGGATGGTACGGCGGTCGCCGGCAACGGCGTAGACGGTGACATCCTTTTTCATCGCCGGGGAACTGAAGGTGATATTGGCCATTTGGATTCCTTGTGTAATGCGCAATGGGTGATGTGTAATGGGAACGGGGAAGCAGCATTAAGCCCCTCGCCACCCATTACCCATCACTCTTTGCCGCGATTAGCGGATGATGTCGTAGCTGTAGTCGGTCTTGCCCGCTACGTTGGTGGATTTGTCCATCTCGTCGAAAATCTTGTCGAGAATCTTCACCAGTACGTTGAGCGATCCCTGATAGCCCCACACCGGCGAACGGTGATGGTGGTGACGGTCGAACACCGGGAAGCCGATGCGGATCAGCGGCGTGCCGATGTCGCGTTCGAGGAACTTGCCGTAGGTGTTGCCGATCAGGAAATCCACCGGCTCGGTCGCCAGCAACGAGCGCATGTGCCATAGATCCTTGCCGGCCCAGGCCTTGCAGCCTTGACCGAAGGGCGAGGCATCGAGCAGGGCCTGCATTTCCGCCACCCAGTCCTTGCTGCCGTTGGTGGCGAGCACATGCGCCGGCTCGGCGCCCATTTCCAGCAGGAAGGCGGTCAAGCCCATGCACAGGCTGGGGTCGCCGTAGATCGCGAACCGCTTGCCGTGAAAATAAGCCTGGGAGTCGGCCATGGCATCGAGCAGACGGCCGCGCTCCTTTTCCAATGCGGCGGGGATTTCCTTGCCGGTAAGCCTGGAAACCGCCATCAGGAGCTCGTCGGTAGCGGTGACACCGACCGGGTGGTTGAACACCAGTGCTTCCTGACCCTTGCTCTTGACGTATTCGGCGGTTTTTTCAGTACCGTATTTCTGCATGAACACGGTGCCCTTGGCGTTAAGCGCGGCCTTCGCCTCCTCCAGTTTGGTGCCGCCGTCGTACATGCGGAATTCGCCGTCGGTCGGAGTGTCGAACACGTCACTGTTGTCGCCGAGGATGGTGTAGTCGAGACCCATCAGGTCGAACATGCGCTTGATCTCGCGCAAGTTTCCCACGGTGTAGCCGTCGAAGCCGCCGACGAAATTAATCTTGCCGTTTTCCTTGCGCTCGGCTTTCTCCCAGAAATGGGTGAGTACGCCCTTCATCATGTTGTCGTAGCCGGTGATATGGCTGCCGACGAAGGACGGCGTGTGCGCGAACGGCACGTCGAATTCTTCCGGGACCGAGCCTTTCTGCTTCGCGGTCTTGATAAAGCTGTCGAGGTCGTCGCCGATCACTTCCGCCATGCAGGTGGTGGAAACCGCGATCATCTTCGGCTTGTACAGGTTGTAGCTGTTGGCGAGGCCGTCGACCATGTTGTTGAGGCCGCCGAACACCGCCGCGTCTTCCGTCATGGAGCTGGATACTGCCGACGCGGGTTCCTTGAAGTGGCGATTGAAGTGGCTGCGGAAATAGGAGACGCAACCCTGCGAGCCGTGGACGAAGGGCAGCGTGCCCTCGAAGCCGACGGCGGCGAAAATCGCGCCCAGGGGCTGACAGGCCTTGGCCGGGTTGATGACCAGCGCCTCGCGGGCAAAGTTCTTCTCGCGGTAATCCCAGCTCTTGGTCCAGTCGGCAATTTCCTGCACCTTGATTTCCGGGTAGCCGCCCTCGAAACAGGTTTTCTTCGACTCGAACATGTCCGTGTATTCCGGCGCGCGGAACAGGTTCATGTGATCGAGCACTTTTTCTGCGCTTTGACTCATTTTGAATCTCCTTTTGTCTGGTGATGGGTAATGGGTGATGAGCGATGGGGTTTAACCCATTACCCATTCCCAATCACCCATTGCTCATTACTTTTTCCAGGGCGCCTTGGTCTTGCTCCACACCGGGCTGTTGATCGCCATGTCCATGTCGCGAGCGAAGATGGCGAAGCCGTCGTAGCCGTGATACGGGCCGGAGTAGTCCCACGAGTGCATCTGGCGGAACGGCACGCCCATTTTCTGGAACACATACTTTTCCTTGATACCGGAGCCGACCAGGTCGGGCTTGATCTTCTCGACGAATTTTTCCAGCTCGTAAGCGGTCACGTCGTCATAGATCAGGGTGCCGTCCTTGACGTAATGCGTGGTACGCTGGTAATCGTCGTTGTGGCCGAATTCGTAGCCGGTGCCGGCGATTTCCATGCCCAGATCCTCGTAGGCGCCGACCACGTGGCGCGGCCGCAAGCCGCCGACATAGAGCATCACGGTCTTGCCGTCGAGGCGCGGCTTGTACTTGGCAACCACCGCATCGGCCATCGGCTGGTACTTGGCGATGACCCGCTCCGCACCTTCCTTGATCTTGTCGTCGAACTGGGCGGCGATGGCGCGCAGGCTCTCGGCGATCTTGGTCGGTCCGAAGAAATTGTATTCGAGCCATGGAATATTGAATTTCTCTTCCATGTAACGCGAGATATAGTTCATCGAGCGGTAGCAGTGGATCAGATTGAGCTTGGCCTTGGGCGTGGCTTCCATCTCCTTCAGGGTGCCGTCGCCGGACCACTGGGCGATCACGCGCAGGCCCATTTCCTCCAGCAGGATGCGGGAGGCCCAGGCATCGCCGCCGATGTTGTAGTCGCCGATAATGGCCACGTCGTAGGGCGTGCCCTCGAATTCCTTGACCTTGCCCTCCGCGCCTTCCAGCACGAAGTCGCGCACCGCGTCGTTGGCGATGTGGTGGCCGAGGGATTGCGACACCCCGCGGAAACCCTCGCAGCGCACCGGTACGATGGTCTTGCCGATCTGCTTGGCCTTCTTCTTCGACACCGCCTCGATGTCGTCGCCGATCAGTCCGATCGGACATTCGGACTGCACCGACAAGCCGTTGTTCAGGGGAAACAGGACTTCGATCTCGTCCATCATCTTGTCCAGCTTCTTGTCGCCGCCGAACACGATGTCCTTTTCCTGGAAATCGGAGGTGAACTGCATGGTGCCGAAGGCGTTCACCCCGGTCACGCCGATGAAGTAGTTGCGGCGCGACGCCCAGGAATACTGGCCGCAGCCCACCGGGCCGTGGCTGATGTGAATCATGTCCTTGATCGGGCCCCACACCACGCCCTTGGAACCGGCATAGGCGCAGCCGCGGATGGTCATCACGCCGGGCAGCGACTTGATGTTGGACTTCACGCCGCAATCAGGCTTGCCTTCCTCGTGCACGCCGAGGTGCTTGACGCGCTTCTTGGCGGATTTTTCCGGGTAGACCGAGAGTACTTCCTCGATCAGTTCCTTGTTTCTGGCTTTGACATCTGTAGTCATTTCAAACTCCTTATTTCGATATCTTTCACCGCAGAGACGCGGAGAGCGACACCGGCTCCATACTGCTTTCTCTGCGTCTCTGCGCCTCTGCGGTTGAACCTGTTACGCTGCGGCCGCCTTGCCGACGATCGACTCGTCCACCTGTTCCATCACGCCGAACTCGAGCAGCAACTCTTCCAGTTCGTCCATGGTGATCGGAGTCGGGATGGTGCCCTTGCCGGCATTGGCGTGGATTTTCTGGGCAAGCTGACGATATTCTTCGGCCTGCTTCGAATCCGGCGCATATTCCAGCACCGTCATGCGGCGCAGTTCGGCGTGCTGGACCACGTTGTCGCGCGGCACGAAGTGGATCAGTTGGGTGTTCAGCTTCTTCGCCAACGCTTCGGCCAGCTCCAGTTCCTTGTCGGTCTGGCGCTCGTTGCAGACCAGCCCGCCGAGGCGCACGCCACCGGCGTTGGCGTATTTCAGAATGCCCTTGGAAATGTTGTTGGCGGCATACATCGCCATCATCTCGCCGGACATCACGATGTAGATTTCCTGCGCCTTGTTTTCGCGGATCGGCATGGCGAAACCGCCGCACACCACGTCGCCGAGCACGTCGTAGGACACGTAGTCCATACCGTCGTAGGCGCCGTTTTCTTCGAGGAAGTTGATGGCGGTGATCACGCCGCGACCGGCGCAGCCCACGCCAGGCTCAGGGCCGCCGGACTCGGTGCAGCGGATGTCGCGATAGCCGTACTTCAGCACGTCCTCGATTTCCAGGTCCTCCACGCTGCCTGCTTCAGCCGCCAGGGAAAGTACGGTGTCCTGCGCCTTGGCGTGCAGGATCAAACGGGTGGAGTCGGCCTTGGGATCGCAGCCGACGATGAGGATTTTCTGGCCCATCTCGGCGAGGGCCGCCAGGGTGTTTTGGGAGGTGGTGGACTTGCCGATACCACCCTTGCCGTAAAAAGCAATCTGTCTTAGTGAGGCCATTCAAGTTTCTCCTTCGTGAAAATTAATAATCCGGTTCGGTTTGTAGCCGTGCAAACGGGGTAATGCAACCACTGTGCCAGGTGCTTATAAAAAACAATAACGCAATGTTTATAAATAATATTTATCAATTTTTCAGCGCTTGAGATGTTGTGTCGCAAAGCCGACAAACGGGATGGCGATGTCGGGAAGTCTTCGAATTTTCACATCAGACAACATAAACCGCAGAGGCGCGAAGACGCGGTGATGCAGAGAAAGGCAAAGCATTGGAATGGATGTCAAATAAGGCTATCAGGGGAAACTCTTCTCTGCGCCTCCGCGCCTCTGCGGTAAAAAAACAAGCCTTGGCCAATTTAGGAACAAAACTTGCTATACCCCTCGCAATGGACGGCAAAACCGACAATTTCAGGGGGCACAGCACCAACCTGGTGGGCATTCCCACCGGGCTACTGGCCAGCGCTGCCTTCAACGACTTTCCGCTGCCGCTGTCGATCAGCGGGGTGCATGAAATGAACCGGCCTTTTTTCGAGATGCTGTCGCAATCCCGTGACAGCGCCCATGCAGGCGAGATTTTCGAGCACTACATGAACCTGCTGTTCGGCCTGGACGGCAGCGCAATGGTTGGCGACGACAATGCCGGCAAGCGGCGTTTCCGTTCCAGCTACCGGCGCCTGCTCGAAGGCTGGGGCTTCGATTCCAGCGGCCCCGAGGGCGCGGTGCTGAAAGGCTGGGTGGAAAGCCGCTTCGGCCTGCTGCCCACCTTTCACAAGGAACGGCTGGGGCGATTTCCTTCGCCCGCCTGGATAACCTACGTCGAGGAGAAAATGTCGAGCCGCTTTCACAACAACAGCATCAGCCTGCAGATCGACATCCTGTACGAATTCTGCCAATGGATGCTGGCGCACTGGCTGGCGCCCGGACGCAGGCATCTCACGCTCTACCGCGGCATCAACAATTTCGACGAGCACCCTGTCATCGAGCGGATCGACCGGCGTACTGCGGTGATACGCCAGAACAGCCTGGTTTCATTCACCGCGAACCGCTACATCGCCGACGAATTCGGCGACACCATTCTCGAAGCCAGGGTACCGGCGGTGAAAATACTGTTCTTCAACGAACTGCTGGACCGCCACCCGCTCAAGGGCGAGGGCGAATACCTGGTGATCGGCGGCGATTACCGGGTTTCGATGAGTTATTTCTGATTTTTCAACACCAACCAGGAGCATAAAAATGTCCGACGCAAATCCTCTGGCCAAACTTGGCGAACACCTGTACTCCCCTGTCTTCAGGGGGCCGACCAAATCCGCAGGCCGCTTCGCCTTTCGCGGCGAAATGGCGCTCAAGTTCGCCCCCACCATAGCCGGAGAGAAGCGTCCGCCGGAAATCAAGGCGGATCAGGTCATCATTGCCGCTGAAGGCGAAACGGTGCCGTTCTTCACCTGCCACGTCGACTCCCTGGCGCACCTCGACCTGATCAGGGAACTGCTGGGCAAATTGCTGGTGCCCACGGGCAAGTACTTCCTGTTCGCCGGCAACGTCGATATCTCGAAAAAATATCGGGTCGAACCGGATGGCATTCCCTTCTACATCCTGCCGCTGGACGAAGCCACGGTATACAACGAGCTGCTCGAGATTTTCTACCTCGACAAGGGCGACCTGAAGAAACTGGGCGGCGAAGGCAAGATCGACGCAATCGTCGATGCCGCCGCCAAATTTTCCGGCAAGTTTCCCTTTGTCCCCTATGCCCAGGCGCTGGCGGAAATGGGGCCGATCAAGGTGGCGGAAAACCGGCCGGTTTAATTGGGCCTGGCTTGACCCATAAAAGCCATCACCGCAAAGTACGTAAAGGTTCGCAAGGTAAATCAATGCGACATGACCTTATTGCCTTTCCTTTGCGTTCCCTCGCGTCCTTTGCGGTAAACAGGATTTAGAAATTGTCGAAACTACACGACCGCGCCCTCGGCGCCTATCTCGGCCTGGCCTGCGGCGACGCGCTGGGCGCCACGGTGGAATTTCTCATGCCGCGCGAGATCAAGGCGCAGTACGGCACTCACCGCGAAATCATCGGCGGCGGCTGGCTGCGCCTCAGGCCGGGGCGCGTCACCGACGATACCGAAATGTCGCTTTATCTCGGCCAGGCGATCCTGGACAGCGCTGGCTGGAACCTCGCCGCGGTAGCCGATTCCTTCGCCGCCTGGCTCAAAACCAAACCGGTGGATGTCGGCGCCACCTGCCGTCGCGGCATCCGCCGCTACATGCTGCAAGGCATCCTCGAAGGGCCGCCCTCCGACTCCGACGGCGGCAACGGCGCCGCGATGCGCAACCTGCCGGTGGCGATCTACACGCTGGGCAACGACGCCCTGTTCGAGCGCTACAGCCTGGAGCAGGCCCACATCACCCACCACCACCCGCTGTCCGATGCCGGCACCGTGGCGCTCGGGCGCATGGTGCAAACCCTGATCCTCGGCGGCGGCATCAAGGAATGCCGCGCCATTGCCAATCGGCTGATCGAACGACATCGCCAGTTCCGCCTCATCCCCTACCCTGGCCGCGCCTCCGGCTACATCGTGGACACGGTGCAGACGGCGGCGCACTTTTTTTTCTTCACCGACAACTTCGAAAGCTGCGTGGTGGAAACCGTCAATCGCGGCGAAGATGCCGACACCACCGGCGCGCTGGCCGGCATGCTGGCGGGAGCGCTGTACGGCGCGGAAGAAATCCCGAAACGCTGGCTGGAAAAACTGGAGCCGGAAACCGTTCGCCGCATTCACGAACAGGTTGAAGGATTGCTGAGCATCTGTCCGGCTGCGGCATAAATCGTTATCTCGCTTATGACAAACAGGACTGGAATGATTTTAAATGTGATGTATTCGTAGCCCCCGTTACGGGGGAATACAAGCTGGCTCTTTTGGAATGCGCTCGATGGTCCTAACGTGCCAGGAGCGGCCGGTCGGATTCCCAGGCCGGAATGACGACTCCATACTCAGGCTGTGTAAAAACACGTGAAGGTTTAGTTCCCGGAGATTTCCTGCCTTGTTCTTGTCGGCCTTTAACCGATTGCTGGCACCTTGTTGCCGAGGTAGAGTCGCTGATTCCGGCGACACAGCTCGCTGTATGATTTTGCAGTGACGATGTTCTATGCCTTGTACGGCACCTTGCGATGTCTGGATGTTGAAACTGCCGGATGCACGTACCGCCATGCGCTCCAACTTTCTTGCCGGCAGGAATCTCTGCCTTGACCAGATCACTGGCTTGGGACCATGAATCCGCTTCTGGCCCTCGGTTTGGAAAACAATAAGAGGAAATCACCCTATTTCTTGGCAGTTTCTGCGAATGCGGCCTAATATGCAATATATGCAATGAGATTAGACTCGATGAACGTTGCTGCTGAACTGGGGTTGCCAACGCCAGGAATCACAAGGTATAGAGAACGCAACATGAATCAACCTATTCGTGCAATGGTTGAGTTGGCCGGCAGGAAACTGGGAAACACTCACCGCGACGTGTAAGGAGGCGAAAAATGGCTGGAGAATTTGGTTCGATTGGCATCTTCGCGCTGCTTCTGGCAGTTGTCCTATTTCTTAGCTCCGCAGTCCGAATCTTCCGCGAGTATGAGCGCGGCGTCGTTTTCACCCTTGGGCGCTTCTGGCAAGTGAAGGGACCAGGGTTGGTGATAATAATCCCCGCCATCCAGCAGGTGGTAAAGGTCGATCTTCGCACCGTCGTATTGGAGGTCCCTACCCAGGATGTGATCTCGCGGGACAACGTATCTGTAAAAGTCAGCGCAGTGATTTATTTCCGTGTAGTAGATCCACAAAAGGCCATCATACAAGTGGTTGATTTTCTGAATGCCACAAGCCAACTGGCACAGACTATGTTGCGATCGGTGTTGGGCAAGCACCTGTTGGACGAAATGCTTTCGGAGCGTGAGAGGCTGAATCTGGATATTCAGCAAGCTCTGGATGCGCAAACAGATACGTGGGGAATCAAAGTCGCCAACGTCGAGATCAAGCAGGTCGACTTGACCGAATCCATGATACGGGCGATTGCCAGGCAAGCCGAGGCGGAACGCGAGCGGCGTGCTAAAGTAATTCACGCCGAGGGGGAATTACAGGCTTCGGAAAAACTATTCCAAGCGGCCGCGATACTGGCGCAAGAGCCGCAGGCTATCCTGCTACGCTACCTGGAAACGCTAACAGTGATCGGTGCAGACAAAAACACCACCGTCGTGTTTCCTCTTCCGATGGACCTCGTAACCCCTTTCCTGAAAAAAGTAAAACAGGGTTCGGACAAGGCGCCCCCCTGAATCGAGAGCAGTCGTCATCAGTGATGAGCGCCAGAGCAAAACGATGATCGACCGCATAAGCAGCTTGTCTTGTCCAAACAATCGGGGTCGGCGATCAATAAGCTATTGGGGATTATCTAGTTTCCTGCATTGCGATTCCATATAGGATCCCTGATAACTGGATGTTCTCGGCAATCTCGCTGACAAGCCGTTCATGGCACGTAACAGCCCAGTCTCGGCGATCAGCTTTGGGCACGCTAACAGCGCTTGCGGTCTCGTCGAATCGGTTAGGACAGTCCTTTGGATACCAGAAAATTGCCGAGCACCTTGTCGGCTTGAAGGATATGAAGCTCCGCCCAGTCGCTTAGGAAGGCTGTAACCAATTCCGCTTTGTTCTGCCTGGAGCCGCCAAGAAGTTTATAGAGGTTGTTCATTCGTTGCAGTAATTCGAGATGTTCCTCGATATGGTTTTGCAGCTCGGGAAAACCATGTTCCTCCATGAGTCGCTGCTCAAGTGCAAAATGCATATGGGTAAAAAGAATAAGGTCGTCCATCATGGACCTGATGGTTATGGTTTTAGCCCCATGGGCAACCGCGTCGGCAATCAGGTTGACCCGCTCTATCAATTCCCGGTGCTGACCATCTATGGAAGCGATGCCGACCTTATGGACGTTTTCATCCCAAATTAGATGATATTTTTTCATAAGGCGGTTATTGCCTCATCGCGTTTGATGGATCCGCAAAGCCGTTTCTACAAGTGCGCATAACTATGCGGCAACAGATCAGTGCAAAGCACTGTTACTTTGACTATAGCCTCTTTTTTGTATAGCTCCCTTTTTGCCGCCCTGCGCAGTTAGGTTTTTATTGGTAGTACTGAGTTTACAACTGGACTCATCGCTCTTGAGGCTACAAAGTAATGCTGCGGGCAGCTTGTCCATCAACTTCACCTACGCCCTAGCACTCAATTCACCCGGTAATTCATGTGACAGGCCACGCATTGCTCGGTGACCTTGGATCGCCCCCGTCCCCGCGACGCCTGACTTTGTGCTTGTTGCGTAACCACCGACCCAGCCGGACTATCGTGTAGCTGTCGAGCGCCCGATATGCTTTGTTGACGGCAACACCTACTTGGAAGTAGTTCATCCAGCCACTTCGTTACACCCATGACTGCTTCGATTGCTTCCGGCTGGAGCGGTTGCCGGGTGGGACTTACACCCACTGGGAAAGCGCCGCCTTTTCACGGCGCATGCCAGGAGCAGACACTAAAGCGTTCGCTTAAATAGCATTATCGCGGCCATCATCATAATGGCCATGAAAACCGTAAGGAAGCTGATGTCTGCTAAAATGGCGGTAAATCCCGCGCTCTTGAAGAGCAACGCCTTCAACGCATCTACGGCATAAGCCTCCGGATTTACCATAGCGAAGCTTCTTAACCAACCAGGCAAACTCGACGTCGGGTAAACGGCACCACTCGGGAAAAACAAGATCACGTTCATAAACCCGCTCAACACACCGACGATCCTCGGATGGTTAGCCCTTCCAAGAAGAACGAACATCAGACTCTGCAGGCAAAGTATGGTGAGGATGATGACGACGAGCAATGATGCCAGCGACCATATACCAGTCGGGAGTGGAATGCCGGTCATGACAAGGCCTACCCCGAGTACTAAAATTGACACTACAGTCGTAATAGCAAGGCCGCTCAATATGAGCCCACCCACGATGTTGGCCTTTGTAAGTGGGGTCAGGAGATAGCTTTCCTCGATGCCCAGAAAACGATCCATGACAACGTTAAATACACCCGTGGTGAGGGTTCCGAGGAAAATAGCCATAACCACAACACCGGGAACTAGAGACTGGAAATAATCCACGTTGCGATACAGATTGGCATTGCGGACATGTATTTCGTCAGCCGCTTCCCGAATAGCAACATAGCCGGAACGAACCGCAGCAACAGCTCCATTCACGACACCTATTATCGTCCCCGAAGATATGCCGTCGGTGTTATCGAGAAAGAGTCCCACTTCGGGTCTTGATTTGAGATCTACCCTCTTGCTGAAATCTGACGGAATGATGAGTGCTGCTTTGTATTTACCGTTACGGACATCGGCGACTGCTGCCTGTTCATCCTTGGCTTGAAAAATGGTCAATGTCGCCGGACCGGACTCGATAGCGCGGAGGTTGTCAAAAAGATCCCGCGCCTGTCGTCCAGAGTCATGGTTGATAACCACAAGGGGCAACGATTGCAGCTTCCCCTGAAACGAATTGCCCATAATCACCAGATAGATGATCGGCATTAGAAAACTCATGCCGATCACAATCGGATTGCGCATAAATTTCTTGAGATCCCGATCTATCACTGCGGACAGTCTTAGGATTGACTCCGAAAATGCATTCGTCTTCTTCATCGCTGAGGCACTCCGGCACCGATAAAAAGGCTTACCTTTTTCGCCTCCCCCTCTCGAATCGATTTTCCGGTGAAGTGGATGAACACATCTTCAAGGGACTGCTCATGGATACTCGCGGACAATATCCGCCCTCCCGACGATCTAATTGCATCCATCAATGCTGGAAGACTCGTTGCCCCACTGTCAACATAAACACGCAAGGTCTCGTCCTCCACAAGCAGATTGCGCACGAATGGTAATGCTTTTACGCAACTGACCAACCCATCTGACAGCCTCTCAACCGCAATCGAAACGATGTCACTGCCGGGAATCTCCCGTTTAAGTTGAGTCGGGCTGCCGAGAGCAATCATCTTGCCTGCATCGATAATGGCAATTCGGTTGCACAAGGCATCCGCCTCTTCCATGTAATGGGTCGTCAGAAACATCGTCGTCGAGCTTTCTTGCCTGATCTGCCGCAACAGCTCCCACATGACGCGCCTCGATTGCGGATCCAGACCGCTCGAAGGTTCATCCAGGAAAAGTATTTTGGGTTTGTGTACAAGGCCTCTTGCAACTTCAAGCCGTCGCCTCATACCGCCTGAATATGCTGCAACAAATTCGCCCGCACGAGAACTCAGCCCGACCATATCCAAGAGGTATTTGATCCGCTCTTTTCTTTCCCGCGATGGAACACCATAGAAACGCCCGTAGACATCCAAGTTCTCATAGCCGGTAAGATCCAGATCGGTCGTCATCGCTTGCGAAATTACGCCTATTTGACGCCTTACGTCGGCGGGATTTGTCACGACATCAAAGCCAGCAATTTTCGCGCATCCACCAGTAGGAATGATCAGAGTCGTCAGCATCCGGATCAGCGTTGTTTTGCCCGCTCCATTCGGGCCGAGATAACCGAACATTTCGCCGTCCGGCACATCGAAACTCACATTATCAACAGCGGTGAATGAACCGAATCTCTTTGTCAGTCCAGTCACTTCGACGGCTTTGCTTTCCGCGCTCATTGTTCCGTTCTTTTCGCTATTTCTACGTCCACCGTCATTCCTGGTTTCAGTAGCCCAGCGGGTTCCTGAAACGCGATTTTGACGCGGAACGTTTTAATATCCTGCCGACCGCTCGTTACGTCCTTTTGGGTTGCGAATTCGGCATACCGCCCAATCTCGGAAATTTTTCCTTTGAATTGTTTGCCCGAAGTGCCTTCGGTTCTTATTGCCACATCGCCACCGACCGCGATCTTGTCCACTTGAGTCTCATCGACATCCACCCGTGCGTAAAGGTTGGCGAGGTCGACCACAGTCAACACTGTCACACCGGGGCCGACGGTTTCACCTTTCTCCAATGCCTTGAACACCACTGTGCCTGAAATAGGGGTCGCAATGGCCATGTCGGCGAGCTTGGCCTGGTTATAAGCCAATGTTGCTCGCGACTGCTTGAGATCAGAGTGGGCCAGCTGAAGTTGATTCTGGGCGGTGCTCAATTGCGCAATGGCCGCATCTCTCTTGAACTGCGCCTCGATGATTTTCGACTTGGTGGACGACAAATCGGCCACCAACGCAGCATGTGCCGTTGTGGCGGTATCAAGCGCATCCTGCGAGATAAATTTCTGCTGGAAGAGTGCCCGCGCCCTCGCGAGCTTCCTATCGGCATCGTCCATCTGGGCCTTGGCTTTCTCGGCGTCCGCTTGAACGGCTTTGATCTCGGCAACCGCGCTCGCGATGCTTGCCCGTGCATATCTAATCGACGATTCCGCCACACCGATATTCGCTTGCGCCCGCTCCACCCCTGCCTTCGTCTCCTCGACAGCGGCCACGAGATCATCGCTTTCGAGTCGGATTACGACCTGGTTTTTCTGTACGTGGTCTCCTTCGTTGCAGCAAATGTCCGAAATCCGTCCGGCAACTTTTGGCGCGAGATTAACTTCCGGCCCTTCGACGATTCCTGACGTGCGTACGCTGGTGTCTGCCTGTTTGGATCCGTAGATTGCGTAATACGCCACCCCCGCTATCAACAGTAGCGCCGCTGCTACACTTAGACTTCTTGCCCAATTCGGCATGGAGCACAACCTCCAAATAAATATAGTGTTTACGCAAAAACAGGGCCGGATGCTATCAAACTGAACAAGTTCACTGTATTGGGGGATTTTCAATTCCCCGTCCAAACACGGGGCGCTACGATATATATAGGGCTGATTATAGGCACAATCACCATCGAAAACATGACTATAAATATCCAGGCATTCAGGATGATCTGTTCTCTGGTTCGAATCGCGGTTCGGACTGAACAACGCCTCAATCCAGTGCCCAATTTTCATCCTCTTCTGGCGCGCGAAACCAGACAAATCCCAAGGCGTACCCAGATAGGCAGGCAAATAGTCCGCGTAGACCCGGCCGGGCAGGAAGCCCAACCGGTACGCCTTTAGGGCTCTGCCAAGCACCGCCCGACCTGCATTTCCCGGTTTACAACCCTTACGCCGTCAGCCCGATAATCACGCTGGACGCCTTGAAAATGGCACAGATGCGCTTGCCGGTGGCGAGCTCGAGGCTCGCTGCGCTGTCGTGGGTTATGACGGCGCTGAGGGTGTTGCCGCCGTCGAGCTCTACCACCACCTCGGTCTCCACGCCACCTTCGGTCAACCGGGAAATCACGCCGCATAGGCGGTTACGGGCGCTGGTCTTGAGCGTTTCGTCTTCCGGTGTCAGGATGACCCAGGGCGCCTTGACCAGGGCCCAGGCTTCGGTGCCGATTTTCAGGCCGAGGCTTTCCACGCTTTCGCGGGTGATCACGGCGGCGATCTTGTCGCCCTTGCCGATGGCGAGCTCGACTTCCGCCGTGACCGGCCCGGTGCGGATGCAGACGATCTTGCCGAAGAACTGGTTGCGCGCGCTGGTGCGCAGGAACAGCCGCCCGAGCAGGTGCACGTAGTTTTCCAGGTCGTCGATGCCCTGGCCCATGGCATCGAGAAATTTCCGGTGTTCCCGCTCCATGGTGCGGTAGACCTGCACCATTTTCTTCCCCTTCTCGGTCAGCCGGGTTCCGCCGCCGCCCTTGCCGCCGGTGGCGCTTGCCACCATCGGCTCGTCCGACAGGTTATTCATCATGTCGACGGCGTCCCACGCCGCCTTGTAGCTCATTTCCACGGCCTTCGCCGCCTTGGTGATGGAACCGCATTCGTCGATTTTTTCGAGCAGGTCGATCCGACTCTGGCCGGCAAAGTTCTTGTCGTCCTTGCTGAGCCACAGACGACCGCTGATCTTGAGAGGTGAGGGTTCGGCCATGAAGTTTTTCCGCAATGTAATCGATGCGCCAATGTAGGCCGCATGGCCGCCCGATGTCAACGAGCCGCGCAGGGATCCATATTTTTCAATCTCATACGTTGTATAATTTTATAATTACGCTTGGCATGCATATTGCTGCGTACGTTTGCAGCTGCACAATGTATTAACCTGGTGTAAGCTTTCCGACAAACCGGCTTAACCAATACGCTGTATTGTTTCTAATATAACGAAATCCGGCCAGGGCGAGCAGGATGCTACACGTTCGATGCCAACCGACATACAAGGGATCAAGATGAAAACCAGCGCACGAAATCAGTTCCCCGGCACCGTCAGCGCCCTGAACAAGGGCGCGGTCAATGCCGAAGTGGTGCTAAAACTCGACGACAAATCCGAAATCGTCGCCATCATCACCAATGAAAGCATCGCCAACCTCGGGCTTGCTGTCGGCAAGCCGGCTTATGCGCTGATCAAGGCATCGAGCGTGATCCTGATGACCGACGCGAGCGCCAAAACCAGCGCCCGCAACAAGCTGTGCGGCACGGTTTCGAAATGCCGGGAAGGCGCTGTCAACGGCGAAGTGGTCATCGCGCTGGATGGCGGCAAGGAAATTGTCTCCATCATCACCAACGAGAGCATCCGCAGCCTCGGGCTGAAAGCCGGCATCCCGGTCTGCGCCCTGATCAAGGCTTCGGGCATCATCCTTGCTGTAACCGAATAACGAAAGGAAAGAAAATGAGAAACCTGAAATTATATTGTGCGGCACTCCTGGCCGCCCTGTCTGCGACTCCGGCCATGGCCGACGAAGTACAGGTCGCCGTGGCATCCAATTTCGCCAAGCCGGTGGAACGCATCGCAGCAGAATTCAACAAGGACACCGGCAACAAGGCGGTTGTTTCCCTGGGCGCGACCGGCAAACTCTACGCCCAGATCAGGAACGGCGCGCCGTTCGAGGTCTTGCTTGCCGCCGACGATACAACCCCGCAGAAAATCGGCAAGGAAGGTCTGTCCGTTCCCGGCAGCCAGTTTACCTACGCCATCGGCAAGCTCGTCCTGTGGAGCGCAAAGCTCGGCGTGGTGGACGGACAGGGTGAAGTCCTGAAAAAAGGCGCTTTCCGGCGCCTCTCCCTGGCCAACCCCAAGCTGGCGCCCTACGGCTTGGCCGGCGAGGAAGCGATGAAAAAACTGGGCGTGTTCGACGCCCTCCAGCCCAGGCTGGTGCTGGGGGAAAACATCACCCAGGCCTACCAGTTCGTCGCCACCGGCAACGCGGAACTGGGTTTTGTCGCGCTGTCCCAGGTCGCGAAGGACGGCAAAGTGACCGAAGGCTCGGCCTGGATCGTGCCGCAAAACCTGTACAGCCCGATCCGCCAGGATGCCGTACTGCTCGCCAAGGGAAAAGGCAAGGCGGCGGCGGAACAGTTCCTCAAGTACCTGAAGTCGGACAAGGCGGCGGCGATCATCAGGAGCTACGGCTATGAGCTGCCGTAACCAGGATAATTTATTTGCCGCAGAGGCGCTGAGGCACGGAGAAAAATCATGCGCTCACCCATCGGGCGTTCATTTCGAATTGCTCCTTGTAGTTGTTTTTATCCGCGCCTCTGCGATTAACCGTTTTGTTTCATGAAACCCAAGGTTAGAAAATGATCCCGAGCACTTTCGACTTCGCCCCGATCTGGCTGACCCTGCGTCTGGCCACGGTCACCACCCTGCTGCTGCTTTTGATCGGCACGCCGCTGGCATGGTGGCTCAGCCGCACCAAATCCTGGCTGAAGAGGCCGGTGGGCGCGGCGGTGGCGCTGCCGATCGTGCTGCCGCCGACAGTGCTGGGATTCTATCTGCTGGTCATCCTCGGCCCGCAGGGGCCGGGCGGCCACCTCACCCAGGCACTCGGGCTGGGCATCCTGCCCTTCACCTTCGCCGGGCTGGTGTTCGGTTCGACGCTGTATTCGCTGCCTTTCGTGGTGCAGCCGATCCAGAACGCTTTCGAGGCGCTCGGCGAACGCCCGCTGGAAGCCGCTGCCACGCTGCGCGCCGGGCCGTGGGACCGCTTTTTCAGCGTGGCCGTGCCGCTGGCCCGGCCCGGCTTTCTCACCGCGATCGTTCTGGGCTTCGCCCATACCGTCGGCGAATTCGGCGTGGTGCTGATGATCGGCGGCAATATTCCCGGCGCGACCCGCGTGCTGTCGGTGGCGATCTACGACCACGTCGAAGCGATGGAATACAGCCAGGCCCACTGGCTGGCGGGCGGCATGCTGGCCTTTTCCTTCCTGGTGCTGCTGGCGCTGTACGGGCCCGGCAAGCGAATGCAAGGGGGGGGCAGATCATGAGCGGCATTTGCGCGCACTTCACCCTGGCTCTCGGCGAGTTCCGGCTGGACGCGGCATTCGACGCCCCCGGCCGGGGCGTGACCGCGCTGTTCGGCCATTCCGGCTCGGGCAAGACCACCCTGCTGCGCTGCCTGGCCGGCCTGGAGTGCGCGCCGGGCAGTCGCCTGTCGGTCAACGGCGAAATCTGGCAGGATGAAAACACCTTCCTGCCCGTCCACCGCCGCCGTTTGGGTTACGTATTCCAGGAAGCCAGTCTGTTTCCCCACCTCGACGTGCGCCGCAATCTGGAATACGGCTGGAAGCGCATCCCGCAGGCCGAGCGCCGGGTCGGCTTCAGCCGGGCGGTGGAACTGCTCGGCATCGGTCATCTGCTGGAGCGCGATCCGGCGCGGCTGTCCGGCGGCGAACGCCAGCGCGTCGCCATCGCCCGCGCCCTGCTGGTCAGCCCCGACCTGCTGTTGATGGACGAGCCGCTGGCGGCGCTGGATCTGGCCAGCAAGGCCGATATCCTGCCCTACCTGGAACGGCTGCACGACGACCTTTCCATCCCCGTGCTTTATGTCAGCCACTCGCCGGACGAAGTAGCGCGGCTGGCCGATTTCATGGTGCTGATGGAGCACGGCAAGAGCGTGGCGAGCGGCCCGCTCAAGGACATGCTGGCGCGCCTCGACCTGCCCCTCGCCCACGGCGACGAGGCCGGGGTGGTGATCGACACGGTGGTGGGAGAACACGACGAGGACTATCACCTCACCCGGCTGGATTTCGCCGGCGGCGGCATCAGCGTCGCCCGCCAGCAGCAGGCCATCGGCCACCCGCTGCGGCTGCGCATCCATGCCCGCGACGTGAGCCTGGCGCTGGAACGGCACGAAGATTCCAGCATCCTCAACATCCTGCCGGCGCAAGTGATGGAACTTGCCGACGAAAATCCCGCCCAACTCATGGTGCGCCTCGAAGCCGGTGGTGCCCCGCTGCTGGCGCGCATCACGCGCAAATCCTGCGTCATGCTGGGCCTGGGGGTCGGCACAAGAGTCTATGCCCAGGTCAAGAGCGTCGCACTGCTGGGCTGACGCTGGTTCTCGGCGGCTCAACCATTGCTTGAACAGGATACAGAAAAGACCTACCCTTAAAACAAGAGTTGTGGTTATGGGGGATATCATGATTATTTGCATCGATCATTCGCTTGACTGATACGCCCATGGGCCTGTCACACAACCATTTGTCCACCCGCATCACCCTTGCCGGGCTGGCTTTGGTGTTGGGCATGGCGCTGCTGCTGTTCACTTTGGTGGATCGTCACCGACGGGAAAATCTGCTGGTCGAAAGCAGGGCGGAACTGGACGACAGCCTCCGGCTGTATGACACAAGGATGCGCCAGACCGTCGAAACCCTGCGTCAGGATGTCGTATTTCTCTCCCGGACGCCCCCCGTATCCGGCATCCGCCGCGCCAGCCGGAATGGCGGCATTGACCCGCTGGACGGCAATACCGCCGAGAAATGGAAAACGCGGCTACAGGAAATTTTCGCTGCATTCTCCGATGCGCATCCCAACTATTACCAGATTCGCTACATCGGGGTAGCGGACGGCGGCAGGGAAATCGTCCGGGTCGTCCGCAAAAACGGCCATGTCAGCGTGGTGCCCGAAAATCGGCTCCAACGCAAAGCCGACCGCGACTATTTCAAGGCCACCATAAAATTGCCCGAGAAGGAAACATTTCTTTCCGAAATCAACCTCAACCAGGAAGCCGGGCAAATCGAAGAACCCCATGTCCGCACCCTGAGCGCCCTCACGCCGATTTACGCACCGGATGGCAGCGTCTTCGGCATGATGTCCATCAACATGGATGTCGGGGCTTTACTCGACACCGCCTCCGTCACGCATCCGCCTTTTATCCGGAGCTACCTGACGAACATGAAAGGCGATTACCTGGTTCATCCCGATCCCGGCCAGAGCTTCGGTTTCGAGCTCGGCAAAAAACGGCTGATCCAGCAGGATTTTCCTGGATTGGCCGCGCTATTCGAAGGTAACACTCCCGACCACTGGTCGTTGCACCCCATCCAGGCCCCTACCGGCCGCGTATATGTTGCTGCTGAACGCATCCATTACGACCCACGCCAGCAAGGGCATTTCATCGCACTCGTCCACGTCATGCCGGACAGCGTCGTGGAAAAGCAGATTGCGCCGGAGCGCCGTCAGATCGTTTGGATCGTCCTGGTTTCAACCCTGCTGATACTCGGCCTGGTTTTTGTCATCATCAAGCGGCTGTTCCTGCCGCTACGCAACTTTACCGAAGCCGCCAACATCATTGCGACGGGAAGATACGACGCCAGGCTGCCCGATATATCGGGCGGCGAAATCGGTTCCCTGGCAACCGCCTTCAGCGTCATGCAGGATCGCGTCAGCGAGCGCGAGCGGGACTACCAGCAACTCACCGGCATCCTGGAACAACGGGTAAAAGAACGCACCGTCGAGCTCGAAGCCAGGCAAGCCGACCTGAGCCTCGCCGCCAGCGTGTTCCACAACACCATGGAGGGCATCCTGATTACCGACGCGAACGGCATCATCATCTCGGTCAACCCGGCTTTTACCGAGATTACCGGCTATAGCGCCGAGGAAGCGATTGACCATAAACCCAGCCTTATCCGCTCCGACCACCATGGCCCGGCGTTTTATCGCTCGCTGTGGGATACCCTGTTGCGCGAGGGACGCTGGCAAGGTGAAATCTGGAACCGGCGCAAGAACGGCGAGGCCTTTCTGGAGCGGCTGACGATCAATAAAATCGACGGGCCGGATGGCAAGCCGGTACGTTATGTCGCCGTATTCAACGACATTACCGAAATGCATCGCAAGGACGAACACATCCGCCATCAGGCCTTTCATGATGCGCTCACCGGCCTGCCCAACCGTGCGCTCCTGCTCGACCGCATGGCGCACAGCCTTGAAATCGCGCGGCGCGAAAATTACCGCATCTGTTTGATGTTCATCGACCTGGATCGTTTCAAGCCCGTCAATGACACGCTGGGCCATGATGTCGGCGATGCCCTGTTGCAGGAAGTGTCGCACCGTCTGACCGGTTGCCTGCGCAGCGCGGACACTGTTGCCCGCCTGGGCGGCGACGAATTTGTCATCATGATGGAACGAACGGAGGAAGTGGAAGACTGCACGCCCCTTGCGAAAAAAGTCATTGCCACCCTGTCGGAAGCCATGACCGTCTGCGGTCACGACATCCAGATCGGCGCCTCGATCGGCATCGCCAGCTTCCCGGACGACGGCACGGATGTGGCCACCCTGATGAAGCACGCGGATGCCGCGATGTATAGCGCGAAATCGGCGGGGCGGGGAGTGTTTCGCTTTTTTCAGCCCGCCATGGCAGGCGATGCCTAGCGGCGTGGCCGTTCCGACGGTTTGTAATTGCTGAAATGCCCTTCGCGTGCGGCCTGGGTTCTGGCGCGCTCCACCATGCCCCCGGTCTGGCTTGGGGGAGCTGGCATGGAGACCCGTTTTTCCAGCACTTCGCTGCCACAGGACGGGCAGACCGGAATAAGGGATGATCTGACCAACAGTTCGAAAGTGCTGTTGCAGGCGGTACAACGATAGTCATAAAGCGGCATGTCACTTCCTCAATCTGAGAGGGGATTGCGATACACCATCATGGCGGATTCGCAAAAACCCGGGGGGTTATAAAAATAGGGCGGAACGAGTTCGTTCAGCCGGTTCGCCAGCAGCATCACAGTGTCGCGCTGCTGGCTTGAGAAAAAGGAGCTGCAATGAAAATCGACTGGACTGAATCGCTGCCCGCCGAGTTCGCCACCGACGTGGTTGCCCCGGCAAGAATAAGCACACATGCCGAGCCATCGGCTCATGCGGAAAAAGGGCAAGGCTACGACGAGTGGGACGAACACTGCTTCTACCACCACGCCTACAGCTTGACCGCCGACCAGTTGGATGATGAAGACAACTTTGTGGAGAGCGTAACCTACTTCGAAAAAGCCAGGGCATGGCGCCTGAAGGATGGCCGTTGGCTCAGCTACCTCTACCGCGCCGGGGAGGAAGGAGCCTGCCGGCAGCGCAGGGAACAGCCGAAGTACGAACTAACGCCTTCGAACCCGTTCGCCTGACGATCACGACCCAAGCCGGCGGCAGCATGTAGCCGTCACGAATAACGGTAAACCATCATGGCGGATTCGCGGAAACCGAGTTTCTCATAGAAGCGCATGGCCGGGCCGTTGTCACGGTCCGCCAGCAGCGTAACCCGCGGCAAGCCCTGCTGCTTTGCCCAGCCCAGGACGTGATTCACCAGCATCCTGCCCAGCCCGCCGCCGCGATGCGGCTCTGCCACGATCACGTCCTCCAGGATCAGCACAAGGCAGCCTTCGGCGGTGCTGGCCGTGATCAGCGCGTTCGCCATGCCGATGATCCGCTCTTCGCTGCGCAGCACGAAAATGCGCCCCAGCGCCGGATTTTCGACGATCAGGCGCAGACCGGCGGCCTGCTTGGCGGCATCGGGCTGGAAGTCGCTTTCCAGGGTAAACAACTGCGCGAGCAGCGGCACCAGCGCCGGGATGTCGGCAAGTTCAGCCTCGGTGATTCGGCAACGCTGCATTCAGGCGGCGGCCTGCAACCCATAAAGCGCGACGAATAAATCCGCCGGGGTCATGTCGAGGCGCTGGATGTTCTGCTCTTCCAGGAACTTGACCTCGTTTTTGGTCAGTTCGCCCGGCAGCACCGCCCAGTGCGGGCCGTCACCGGAGCGCTTCATGATCTGGCGGGCATAGGCGCGTTCGAGCTGGTTGCGGAAATGGCAGCCGACGAAGAGGAAGCTGCGGCCGGTGCGCAGAGCCTGCACGCGCGGCGGAATCGGGGTCTGAATGTCGATCTCGGTCAGCACCTCGACAAAGTCCGAATCCGAGACGATGAAATTGGCGGAAGGCGCGATCGAGCCGAACGGCTTGTAGAGCACGGTTTCCCATTCCTTCGCTTGCGATTCGTCGCCTTCCGAGCCGTCGGCGCAGTAATATTTTACCCAGATATCGCGGTGCTCGGCGCGGCTCACGCCCTGGATCTGGCCCCAGCTCGGGCGCCCCGCCAGCGCGGCCTGAGCGGCGGCGTCGTACCAGGTATCCACCAGCAGCGGCAGATTCGGCAGGGAGGCGAAGTAGCGGTGCAAGGCGGAAGGGACAACCGGCGGTTGAAAAACTTCTTTCATCACCGCGACCAGCGTTTTGCGGTGCTTGAAGTTCTCGATGTACTGCGCCGTTGCCGTCATGTTGGCGCGGATCTTGAACGGCACGGTCACCCTGGCCGAAAGGCGGCTCGCCAGGCCCTCGAAGGTGGACGGAACCAGGCTTTCTCCACTCCGGTCCAGCAGCTCCGGCCCCAGATAGGGCACCACATTTCCCGCGCCCAAGGCCGCGGCGATTTCATGCATTATGGCGTCCATGCTCATTCTCCGAGTTTTCGCGCTTCCACCGTCAAAGGCAGCCGGGTTTCCGCTGCCATCTCCGGCAGCGCGAATTTCCAGCCGTTGGCGAGGGTCACCACGCCACCCCACATCTCCGGCTTCTCCATCTCGACGATGGGCTCCTCCAGGTCTTTTTTTGCTATATAGGCGGTCAGTTCGCCGCTTGCGGCCTTACGGATCATCACTTTCATCGGTTTTCTCCCAGAATCTCCTGCTTTTCGGCCGTATCCAGCTCGCGCGCCTTCATGCCTACGATGTAGCCGCGCTCGTAGAAATCCACGCCATAGATGTAAAACTGCTGAAGGAAGGTGCCGATGCTCGCCACGTAGCCCACGTCGCCCTTCTTCACCAGCACGTCGCCGATATCCTTGCCGGGAAAGGTACCGTCATTGCGGACGTTCATCAGCGAGAGCACCTTCTGGCCGTATTCGAACTGCGGCGGCCCGTCGATCTCGACCACATCGCTGTCGCGGCTGATTTTCATCCTTGCTTCTCCTCACGCTCGCTCGGATTCTTCAAGCCCGACAGGCGTCTAGCCACGACCGATGCGGTCTATGCTGATTGCCGTCACGCCCGGAGCCGATCCAATGGCCGCGCTACTGCTGCTGCAACTGCCGCCGCAGGCGCTGCGCGCATTAGGGTTGAAGAACTTGAACCCGGTTTCCATCATGCTGTCGGCAAAGTCTACGATGCAGCCATTCAGCAAGTCGCGGCTGGGTTGGGGCATGAACACCCGGAGACCTTCCCGCTCGATCACGTAATCGCCGAAATGCGGCGCGCCCTCGACCGAAAACTCCGAACTCAGCCCGGAACAACCGCCGGGGCTCACCACCAAACGAAACCCCGCCGTCGCACCGGCATTGCCGATGCGGACCATGCGGCGCATGAAGTTTTCCGCCATGAGTGTAATAGTCAGGTCCATGATCGTCCCCCTTCAGGCCGCGTAGCGCGGCAGGCTCTTGTCGATCACCACACAGCCGTCCACCGGGCAGACCTCGACGCACTGCGGGTCTTCGCCCTCGCATTCGGTGCATTTTTTCGCCTCGATGATGTAGGTGCCGTTCTTCTCCCGAATGGCGACATTGGGGCAAACCGGCTCGCAGGCGGTGCAGGCGGTGCAGGTGGAAGAGATGATTTTGTAAGGCATGGTTTTCTCCTTGATAATATACAAAAAAACTTCAACAGCTTTTTGCCACGGATGAACACGGATTAGCACCGATAAACCCCAAATCGCCAGCAACTAGCGACCGGGTATACCGTTAGGCATCGTCGCCTTTGATCCGTGTAAATCCGTGTCCATCCGTGACTAAATTAATTCTGGCTCAAGCCGCCGACACAGCCGGCTGCGCCGTTTCCATGCGCTGCCGGAACCAGGCGATCAGGGATGGCTCGATGTACTCATGGGCAAAGCTGTCCACTACTTCAAGCCCTGCTGCCGCCAGATCCTTGCGCGGGCACAGGCCGATCTTTGAAACGAATACCGCGGCGCAATCCTTGATGGCGGCGGTCACGTCCTCCAGGATTTCTTCCTCGCCCCAGCCGCCCTGGCAGTAATTTTCCACCTTGCGATGGCCGACGAACTTGGCCCCTGCGCCACTCAGCTCGTAAATCTGGAACTCGCTGGCATGGCCGAAATGCTCGTTGATGCGGCTGCCGCCCTTGGTAGTGACGGCCACCAGCACCTTGTCGCTACCCGCCTGACCGGCCAGGGCCGCCAGTTCCGACGCGCGCGCCGCATCCTGGTCGCGCCGTTCGCGCTCGACGTATTCCCGGTAGGCCTGACGCGGCTCCGGATCGTAGGCGACGTCCATCGCCGCAATCTTGTCGGCGCTGAATTCCGCGCCCCTGTCCTCCCCAAGCAACCCTACTGCATCGGCGCGGCACTGGCGGCAGTGGCGCATCAAATTCATGCTGCCCTCGCAGCTGTCCTGCAATTCCTTCAACTCCTGCGGCGTCGGGCCGCGCTGGCCGGTCAGGCCGTAATGGGTGCCGTGGGCCGGGTCGGAGATCAGCGGCATGATGTTGTGGAGGAAGGCGCCGCGCGACTTCACCGCGCGGTTCACTTCCGCCAGATGCAGATCGTTCACGCCGGGAATCATCACCGAATTGACCTTGACCAGGATGCCTTTGGCGGTGAGCATCTCAAGCCCTTCCATCTGGCGCTCGGCCAGTATTTTTGCGGCGTCGCGCCCTTTCCAGCGCTTCCTGTTGAAGTAAATCCACGGGTAAATCAGCTCGCCCACTTCCGGGTCGGTCATGTTGATGGTAATGGTGACGTGATCGACGTTGAGGCCGGCGATGGCATCTACGTGATCTGGCAGCGCCAGGCCGTTGGTGGAAAGGCACAGCTTGATGTCCGGCGCCGCTTTCTGGATCAACCCGAAAGTGCGGAAAGTCTTGTCCGGGTTGGCCAGCGCATCGCCCGGCCCGGCGATGCCGACCACCGAAAGCTGGGGAATTGCCGCCGCCACCGCCAGCACCTTCTTCGCCGCCATCTCCGGCGAAAGCTTCTCGCTCACCACGCCGGGGCGGCTCTCGTTGGCGCAGTCATATTTGCGGTTACAGTAGTGGCACTGGATGTTGCAAGCAGGCGCCACCGCGATGTGCATGCGGGCAAAATGGTGGTGGGCCTGCTCGCTGTAGCAGGGGTGATCCTTGACCTTGGCCCACACCTCAGGCGACAGATCGCCCGGCTTGGCGGACGAACCGCAACTGGACTTGCCGGAACCGCCTTTCGCGCCGCAACCCGAAGCCGGGGCTGCCTGATGGGCAAAAATGGGAATGACTTTTGGTGGCATCGCTTGCTCCTTGTTGGCTTTTGCTATCCTTTGTGCAACAAGCGTGCCACGTGGTTATTTCTATTTAATCATTGTGAATACAAGTAGATGCGAAATATGTGGCATTGTCTTGAATGCGACAAACGTTGAATTGGAAGTGAGGAATGCGACAAGTGGTTAGATCGATTTACAGATATACAACGCTCAATCATTTTGCATATCGAACAATTAAGATGGCATTATGATCATCCGTATTATTCAGCAATGAATGCTTGGGCGCATGCGTCCGGCTAATAACTGTTAGAGATCGCGATGCCTGTCAGCCCGGGAGGAACATACTACGATAACGATGAACTGGATTCATTGTTCAAAGCAGTCGGTTTTATCGTCGTTCAATGGGGGCAAGCAGAGCAGTCACTCGATCTAGCTATTGCCATCCTCTATCATGAACTCGGTGGCAAGGCATGTTCGAAACGCCTTCCAAAAATGCTGGGGCCGAAATTGGAGTTCTTGAATAAGTGCCTTTCCCAAATTCCGGCGCTTGATCCGTACCGAGATGAAGGTGCAACTCTCGTTGCGAACTTTCGGAAACTGAGCGATAGGCGCCACGACATTATTCATGGTGCCATTGCGAGCGTCTCTGCGAAAGACGGTGCTTTCATATTCGCGAAGTTGGATCTCAAAAATGACATTCACGTCGTGCGGGAATTTCGGTTTGACGCTGCTGATTTCCCGGCGCTTACTAAACAGCTCATTGACCTAGGCTCTCAATCAACAACATTCGCACGCCGGCTCTGGGAAGTGGTTCCCAAGTAATTTACCTCGTTGCGATCTCTAATTTCGACGTATGGCTTATTCCCCCTCCTCATTACAACCGCTTAATCTCGATATTAAACTTCTTCATCGCATAACCCATCTGCCGTGGCATCAGACGATCAGAGATTTCGTAACGCCCCCGGCAGCGCCGAGGATTTACCCAACCGAACCAGTTATTGCCACTCCTGCTTGGTATTGAATTTAACTTTCTTGACCATCGGCTGATCCGGCTTGTTCCTGGCCGTGACGATGAATTCGAATTCGTGGATCGTTTTCACATCCGCCGGACTGAGCGTGACGCTGGCCAGCACCATTGCGCTCTTGCCGGGGTGCACGGTGACCTCGCTCATCGACCCGATATCCAGGGCCCGCTCAGGCACGCCGCGCACCGCGATGTGATAGCTGTGCTCCTCGACCGATTTGTTGGTGATATGAATCTGGTAACGGTTGCGGATGTCTCCGTCCGACATCAGCACGAACAGCGGTTGCCGCACCGGCTGGATGGATAGCTGCACATCGCTGCGGGACGCCAGGTTGAAAATCAGGACGCTGAACATCACCAGGATGGCGGTGCCGTAACCGATGGTTCGCAGGCGTAGCAGGTCGATATGCACCTTGCCCGGAGTGGGGCTTTCGATGTTGATTTCCGAATCGTAACGCACCAGCCCGCGCGGATAGCCCATCGAATCCATGACGGTGTTGCAGGCATCGACGCACAGCCCGCAGGAAATGCACGGGTATTGCAGGCCTTTGCGGATGTCGATTCCGGCGGGGCAAACCTGGATGCAAAGCTCGCAGTCGATGCAATCCCCGACCCCTTGGGCGTGACGCTCCTCAAGGCTTTGCAGCCCTTTCTTGTGCGGGGCGCGGCCCGCTGTGCTCTCGCCACGGTGATAGTCGTAGGAAGGGACCAGCGTTTCCGGCTCGTACATCACCCCCTGAAAGCGGGCATAGGGGCACCAGAGCATGCACACTTGCTCGCGCACCAATCCCGCCGCAATATAGGTAGTCACCGTGATAAGCAATACCGTGAAATAGGCGACGCTGGGCAGCGAGCCGGCGAAGAAGCGGGCTGCCAGTTCCGGCGCATAACCGTAGAACAGGATGAAGGTGAAGGCGGTCCAGAACGATAGCGCGATCCATAACGCGTGCGTCACCAGCTTTTTACTTATTTTTTCGAGGTTCCAGGGCTGCTTGTGCAGCCGCAACCGGGCCGGACGCTCGCCCTGAATCCAGCTTTCGATGAAGATAAAGGCATCGGTCCAGATCGTCTGGAAGCAGAAATAACCGCAGAAAGCGCGGCCAACCAGGCCCGTCACGAAGAACAGCGTTGCCGCGGAGACGAACAGCAACATCGACAGCGAGATCAGATCCTGAGGAAACAGGGCCATGTCGAAAATAAAGAAGCGCCGTCCGACCAGATCGAACAGCACCGCCTGGTTCGGTATGACGCCATGACGCGCCCAAGGCACCCACGGCAAGCCGAAATAGACGGCAAAGGCCAGCAACAGCATCGCTGTCTTGAAATTTCGGAACGGCCCTTTGACTGAGCGGGGATGAATCGGGATGTGTTGCAGGGAAAAGGTGGGGGGGGCTACTGGGTTCAAAACTTTATCTACCGGCACGATCCACTCCTAAAATAAATGCTCAGCCGCCTGCAACAGAAACAAACTCATTTCCACAATGCGCATTAAGCCACATAGAGAGGAAATCGTCTGTAACCAAAGTCACATATGATCCGTCTCAAGACCAAAAACAGGGGATGCCATCGAATTACACCGGCTTAACGGGGGTGACTACGTAATCAACGGGACACTACAACTGCTTTATTTCAATGTTGAATTTTTTCAGCGCATAGCCCATTTGCCGCGGCGTCAGGTTGAGCAGCCGCGCCGCCTTGGCCTGCACCCAGCCGCACTTTTCCATCGCCCACATCAGCCGGTCGCGCTCTGAAGCGGGTTGGTGCTCGCCAACGCTTTCCGGCTCCGAGTAAGTTTCCGGCAGGTCCTCGGGAAAAGCCGGCACCTCAGGCGCTGGCTGCCGTTGCGGCACAATCGGGATCGACCGGTGATCCTTGCCATAATCCTTCAGCACGGAAGAAAAGCACAGACCCTTTTCGCACAACAGGTCGGTCTGGCGGATGAGGTTGCCGCGTGTCATGGTAGCCATGCGCTCGACGCAGTTTTCCAGTTCGCGCACGTTGCCGGGCCAGTTGCACCGGTTCATGGCCTGCATCGCCTCCGGGCTGACGGAGAAATTGCGTTTGTTCTCGCGGTTGAATTTCTGCAGGAAGTGCTCCACCAGCAGGGGGATGTCCTCGCGCCGCTCGCGCAGGGGCGGCAGGAAGATCGACACCACGTTGATGCGGAAATACAGGTCGGCGCGGAATTCGCCCTTGCTCACCATTTCCTCCAGGTTGCGGTTGGTGGCGGTGATCAGCCGCACGTCCACGCGGATGGTGCGGTTGCCGCCGACGCGTTCGAATTCGCGCTCCTGCAGCACCCGCAACAGCTTGGCCTGGAATGCCGGCGAGATATCGCCGATCTCGTCGAGGAACAGCGTACCGCCGTGGGCTTGTTCGAAGCGGCCCTTGCGGTCCTGGGTGGCGCCGGTAAAGGCGCCTTTTTCATGGCCGAACAGCTCGGATTCGAGCAGGCTTTCCGGCAGGGCGGCGCAGTTGAGCTTGATGAAGGGGCCGTCCTTGCGCGGGCTGAGGTAGTGAATGGCACGGGCGATGGCCTCCTTGCCGGTGCCGGACTCGCCACGCAACAGGATGGTGGCCTTGCCCGGTGCGGCCTGGTGCACGTCGGCAAAGACCTGCTGCATGCGTTTGCTCACGCCGATCACGTTGTCCAGGCTGTATCTGCCTTGCAGTTCCTTTTGCAGCCGGAATTTCTCCTGCATCAACTGCTCGCGCTCCGCCGCCACATTCTGGTGCAGGCGCACGTTCTGGCCGATCAGGTTGGCGACCATGGAGAGAAAGCGCACATCGCCCTGGAAGCGGCCTGATCCGCCCGCTTCCCGATCCATGCCCAGCACGCCGATGCAGCGGCGCCCCACCTTGATCGGCACGCCGACAAAAGCCACGTCTCCAGCTTCCGCCTTGCGCGAGCCGGTACGGTTGAGGAACAGCGGCTCCTTGGCGACATCCGGGATCACCGCCGGCATGCAGCTTTGCAGGATGCGCCCGGTCACGCCTTCGCCCACCAGGAACCGTCCGCGCCGAATCTCCTCCGGCGACAGCCCGACCGCGGCCACCACCTGCAGCTCGCCGTCTTCCTGCACCAGGCTGACCATGCTGCGCTGCATGTGCAAGTGCGAAGACAGCAGGTTCAGCACGCCGCGCAGGGTTTTGTGCAGATCCAGCGAGGAGCCGAGGATCTTGCTGATTTCATAGATGGTGACTAATTGCACCGAGGAAGTGTCTTGCGCCATGTCGGGTTCCGCTCAATTTATGCTGCGACTGCACAGGTATATGCAAGTTCCGCGCCAGACACGCCATACCGGATTCAGTCAGGCGCCAGGAAAAGCGCTCTGCCGGGATCGCAGGCATTTAGCAGGATTTTTCAGATACCACTCATGGATTCAGGGACAGAATTCGCGCAACGGAATGGTGCATGGAATGCGTATTTCCGCATTTCTGCACAGCAGGTAAGCAAAACAGGATTCCGGCGAAGATGACGAAGATTAAGGAGGATGGCGGAAGCGGTGAGATTCGAACTCACGGTAGAGTCACCCCTACGACAGTTTTCAAGACTGTTGCCTTAAACCACTCGGCCACGCTTCCGGAAATTGATGGGCGCAATGATACCGTTTGACGGCGCCATTGACCAGCGGTTGCAACTTTTGCACAAGTTGCGTAGTCTTAGTAACTGCGTGTTCTTAGAACACGTCTTAATCGTAAAAGGAGTCATTGGATGCAACCTGAACTGCAAATGCCGGCACAAACAACCGGACTGGCGCTCTCGACCAACAAGGTTCTGCGCAACACCTACATGCTACTCGGCTTGAGCATGGTCCCGACCGTGATCGGCGCAATGCTCGGCGTTAACCTGAACTTCTCGTTCATGGCGAAAAGCCCGAT
>DATKUY010000002.1:0-38948 GCA_035530375.1 Sulfuricella sp.
CGCGCCTGGGGGCAGGTTTCCCACCTCAATGCGGTGATGAACAGCCCGGAACTGCGCGAGGCATACAACGAAAACCTGCCGAAAATTACCGCCTATTACGCCGACCTGTCGCAGAATCTGGCGCTGTTCGGCAAATACAAGACGCTGCACGGCTCGCCTGAATTTGCCGCATTGTCCGCGCCGCGCAAAAAGATCATCGAAAACGAATTGCGTGATTTCCGCCTGGGCGGCGCCGAACTGCCGGAAGACCAGAAAGCGCGCTTCAAGGCGATTCAGGAAGAATTGTCGGCGCTTTCCGCCAAGTTCGAGGAAAACCTGCTCGACGCCACCAACGATTTCGCGCTGTTCGTCGAGGATCGTGCCGAACTGGCCGGGGTGCCCGATGACGCGCTGGAAGCGGCACGCGAAGCGGCGCAGAAGGACGGCAAGCCGGGCTGGAAATTTACGCTGCACATGCCCTCTTATTTCCCGCTGATGCAGTATGCCGACAACCGCAGTTTGCGCGAGCAAATCTACCGCGCCTATGTGACGCGCGCCTCCGAATTCGGCAAGACGGATTGGGACAATACCTTGCTGATTTCGCAAATCGTCAAACTGCGCCGGGAGGCGGCACAACTACTGGGTTTCGACCATTACGCCGATATTTCCCTGGCAACCAAAATGGCGCAATCGCCCCGGCAGGTGCTGGATTTTCTCGAGGATATGGCGGCACGGGCCAAGCCTTATGCCGAACGCGATTTTGCCGAGTTGAAAGAGTTCGCCCGCGCCGAACTGGGCTTGGCTGACCTGCAGGCATGGGACGTCGCCTACGCGGCGGAAAAACTCCGCCTCAAGCGCTACGCTTTTTCCGACAACGAGGTAAAGCAGTATTTCCCGGAAACCCAGGTGCTGCCCGGCATGTTCAAGGTGGTGGAAACACTTTACGGCCTGACCATTGCGCCCACGCCGGCGCCGGTCTGGCATGGGGACGTGCGCTTCTATACGTTGAGCGACAAGAACGGCGAGCCGGTCGGCCAGTTCTACCTCGACCTCTACGCTCGCGACCATAAACGCGGCGGCGCCTGGATGGACGACGCCATCTCCCGGCGCCGGAAGAACGGTGCGGTCCAGGTGCCGGTGGCCTACCTCAATTGCAATTTCTCCGCCCCGGTCGGCAACAAACCGGCATTGTTCACCCACGACGAAGTGATTACCCTGTTCCACGAATTCGGCCACGGCCTTCACCATCTGCTCACCCGTATCGAGGATCTCGGCGTATCCGGCATCAGCGGGGTGGAATGGGATGCGGTGGAACTGCCCAGCCAGTTCATGGAGAATTTCTGCTGGGAGTGGGAGGTGGTGCGCCACATGGCGAAGCAGGTGGAAACCGGCGAGGTTTTGCCGCGTGCATTATTCGACAAGATGGTCGCCGCCAAGAATTTCCAGAGCGGCATGCAGACCGTGCGCCAGATCGAATTTTCGCTGTTCGACATGCACCTGCACTACGATTTCGATCCCGACAGCGGCAAGACCGCGCTGCAACTGCTGGATGAAATCCGCCGCCGCGTCGCAGTGGTGTTCCCGCCCGACTACAATCGTTTCCCCAACAATTTTTCGCATATCTTCGCCGGCGGATACGGGGCAGGCTATTACAGCTACAAGTGGGCGGAAGTCCTGTCGGCGGATGCCTACAGCCTGTTCGAGGAAAACGGCGTGCTCAGCGAGGAAGTGGGCCACCGCTTCTGGAGCGAGATTCTCGGCATGGGCGGCAGCCGCTCCGCGCTGGAGTCATTTACCGCCTTTCGCGGCCGCGAACCGAGCATTGACGCGCTGTTGCGCCATAGTGGCATGACCGGAATCTGATGTGCCCCGGCTTGAAGACAGGGCGCATCACTCTAAAAAAATAAAAAAAAGCTTGCCTTTTTTATTTTACTTGTGATATTACTTAAACATAGTCACATAACAGGCTGAACAAATGAGAATTTTTCTTTTTATTATAGCGGCGCTGCTATGGGGTGGAACGGCGATGGCGCAAACCGCGCAGGTGGTGGAAGCCAACGGGGTCAACATGCGCAGCGGAAAAGCGGAAAATTATCGCATTATCAAAGTATTGCCGCCAAAATCAGAAGTAAAGGTGCTCGAAACCGACCAGGATTATACAAGGGTCAGAACGCCGGAGGGCGAGACCGGCTGGGTGCTGAGCAAGCTGTTGATTATCCAGAAGCCCCCAGAGGAGAAGCCCGATCGGAACCAGACCGAACTGGAAGCTGCGCAAAAAGAGCTGGAAACTGCGCGGGCGGAGATGGCGAACCTGCAGCGCGAACTGGAGAAGGCAAACCGAGCTGACCCGGTTAAAGCGCCAAAACCGTTTTCATTCATCCTGCTGGTGGCGCTGGGCGCCTTCGTCAGCGGCGCGACGATCGGCATCCTGATCCTCAAAGCCTATTACCAGAAACGCCTGCATGGGCTGCGAATATGAAGCTCGCCGTCCTTTTCTGCATTTTCTGCATGTTCGCGGTATATTCGGCTCAATCCGCCCCGCTTTATCGCTGGGTGGACGCCGAAGGCAAAGTGCATTACACCGACCAGCCTCCGCCGGCTTCCGCCAGGAAAATCGAAGAAAAACAATTGAATGTCCAGCCGCCGGACAACGATTCTCTGCCCTATGCCATCCGCATGGCGGCAAAAAATTTTCCGGTCACCCTGTATAACTCCGGATGTGGCGAGGCCTGCACCAGCGCGCGCGAACACCTGATCAAGCGCGGCATCCCATTCAGCGAGAAGGACGCCGGCACGCCTGACGTCCAGACGGAGTTGAAGAAGCTGGTCGGCAGCGTGGAAGTGCCGGTGCTGGCAGTCGGCAGGATTATCCGCCTGAAAGGATATGAAGCTTCAGCCTGGGATGCCGCACTGGACGAAGCTGGTTACCCCAGAAGCGCCCCTGCGCTGAAGCTCAAGCCGAACGCGCCGGCGAAAACCGAAGCCAAGGGCAACGAGCCGAGTCCTGCGGCGGGCAGCAAATAGCCGCCGTTCATGAAGCTGGTCACCTGGAACGTCAATTCCCTTAAAGTTCGTTTGCCCCAGGTTCTGGATTGGCTTGCAGCCCATCAGCCGGATGTGCTGTGCCTGCAGGAAACCAAGCAGGAGGACCAGAACTTTCCCGCCGCTGAAATCCTCGCCGCTGGCTATCAGCCTCTGTTCAGCGGCCAGAAGACCTATAACGGCGTCGCGATACTGAGTAAAACCCCGGCTTCGGAAGTGGTGACAGCAATCCCCGGGTTCGCCGACGAACAAAAACGCGTGCTGGCGGCGACCATAGCCGGTGTGCGGATCATCAATGTCTATGTGCCCAATGGCCAGAGCGTGGATTCCGACAAGTTCCAGTACAAGCTCGGCTGGCTCGACGCGCTGGTTGTGTGGCTCAAGGAGGAGATGGCGCATCACCCTGGCCTCGCGCTACTGGGGGATTTCAATATTGCCCCGGAGGAACGCGACGTTCACGATCCGAAAGCCTGGGAAGGGCAGGTGCTGTTCAGCCAGCCCGAACGCGAAGCCTTCCGGCGGCTGGTGGATTTGGGATTGACCGACAGTTTCCGGCTGTTCGAACAGCCGGAAAAAATCTATTCCTGGTGGGATTACCGCATGAATGCTTTCCGGCGCAATATGGGTCTGCGCATCGATCATATTTTGCTGAGCGCGGCACTGGCAAAATCCTGTAAATCCTGCGTAATCGACAAGGAAGCGCGCAAGCAGGAGCGGCCGTCAGACCACGCTCCGGTGATGGTGGAATTCTAGGCGCCTGTCGGACTTAAAATAAATCGGCTGAAAATCCGCTTCGCGTCTTGCCTGCTTAACCCGCTTCACTTCGATTCTTCAAGCCCGACAGGCTTCTGGCGGATATTTCTCTCCGCCGCCCTTTTGTTCCTCGCAGGCCCCCACTCTTCCGGCTTCCCCTGCCATTCAAGAAGGCAAAATGGCGCCGGAAATTCCTTGCCTTGCTGTGCGTTTTCCCACAAAACGTGTCAAATGACACGGTATCATATTGGTTTTAAACATATTTATTGCGGCACAGCAAAAAGGTTTGTATATTGCTGCGATTGAGGCTCGTTGTCCGACCGGGGTGAAAAACTCCCGAAGAGGGTCTCCCGAGGCCTTATGTCCGAGACTAAAAAAAATATCGGTATCCTGTACAGGCAATACTACGACGAGCTACGGAGGTTTCTGTCGTCGAAGCTCCGCAATCGCGAAGATGCCGACGAGATTGCCCAAGAGTCCTTCGCACGCATGCTGGCGCTCGAAGACGGTTATCATGTCCGCCACCCCCGCGGCTTTCTTTACAGGACGGCGCTCAATCTTACCGTGGATGCTTATAGAAACTCCCAGCCCCGCGCGGACCAGATGGACGAGATTGCACTGGCTGAAGACCTGCCTTCCGAAATTCCGGGACCGGAGGCCATCGTCTACGGCCAGCAGCGTCTCGGCCATTTGAAAAAGGCCATTGCGGAACTGCCGCCCAAATGCAGGCAGGCCTTTTTGATGCACAAGTTTGAAAATCGCAGCTACCTGGAAATTGCCGTTGAAATGGGCATTTCCAAGAACATGGTAGAAAAGCACATCATCAAGGCCGTCGCCCATTGCCGCAAAAGCCTGGACGCGGCGGACTGACCCCGCAGCCTCTTTTTTCCATTCCTTGCTTGACAACATGCTTGAATTGTCCGAAATTCGATTCCGGCTTGTGCCATTTCGCAGATTGGAAGCAGTGGACTCGATGGCAGCGATAGACAATTTCGGCTCACAGCAGGACGCCGCGGCAAGCGAGCGAGCCGCGTACTGGTTCGCGCGGCTGCGGGCGGACGATTGTTCCGAAGGGGAGAGGCTAAGCTTCGAAGCCTGGCTGTCGGAAAGCGATGTCCACCGCCGGGAGTACGACCGGCTCCGCCTGATGTGGGAGGAACTGGATGGGCTGAAAGGGCAATTTCAATCGGTCGGGGTTGCTTCGCGGCCCAGAGCGGCGAGCCGCCCCTTGCGCGGGTTTTCTTCCTTCGGCTGGCCGCAGCTTTCCGCCGCCGCAGCTTTGCTGATCGCAGTCGGGATCGGCTGGTTCGGCATCGATGGCGCAGCCATGCAATCCTATGGCACGGCGAAAGGCGAGCAAAGGGGCATTACCCTGCCGGACGGGTCGGTGGCGCAACTCGGCACCGATACCCTGCTGACGGTGGAAATGTCGGCGAAGCTGCGCAAGGTAAGGCTGGAGAAAGGCGAAGCGCTGTTTACCGTGGCGCATGAAGAAAGGCCTTTCGAGGTCGGTGCGGGGAACGGCGTCATCCGCGACATCGGCACCCAGTTCGACGTGCGCAGGGACGACCGCCGCGTGGCGGTAGCCGTACTCAACGGCGCGGTGGAAGTCCGGCTCGGCGAGGGCAAGGTGGGAAGCGATGCCGGCACCACCCTTGCCCTGTCCAAGGGGCAGCAGGCCTTCTACTCCGAAAATGGCCTTTCAACCGTATCGCCCGCCGACGAAAAGACCGTGACCGCATGGCGCAACGGCAAACTGGTTTTCGATGGTACGCCGCTCGCGGAAGTGGTGCGCGAACTGGAGCGCTACCACGACCGCCGCATCGTCATCGCCGATCCGTCTCTTGGCACCCTCAAAGTCAGTGGCGTCTTCAATGCCGGCGACCTGGACGGCCTTCTCCTGGCTCTCCAGCAAGTGCTGCCGCTCCAGGCGGAACGCACCGGCAGCACAATCACCCTCTCCCGCCCCGTTGCGGCGACTTCGCCGCGGCTGCTCCAGACCTTCTAAATAGAATCCCGTAGCCCTTTTCCCAAGGCCGTATCCCTTCCCGGCAAAATTTTTTTGCGCGGGGACGTCAGGTTTTTTCTTCCCGATTCGTCTTATACAGGATAGCGGCATCTTTTAATCCGAAACGCACCAGGGAGAAAAAATGAAAAAGAAGTTGAGGGGGGCGTTGCGTCCAGCCACGAGCTGGCTAGTCTCTTTCCCGCGCATTGCCGGGGTTTCCGCGCTGATGGCCGCTTCAATGCTGGCGGCGAATCTGGCCTTTGCCGATCCGGCCAAGGCAACGGTCAACATCCCGCCACAGGGGCTTTCCTCTGCGCTCAAGGCCCTAGCCAGCCAGACCAATTCCCAGTTGCTGTTCGCCACCGACGCCCTGCAAGGCGAGCGCACCGAAGGCGTCAGCGGCAGTTATATGCCCGAAGAGGCGCTCAAGCGTCTACTCAAGGGAACGCACTTCACTTATCGGATGACGGACTCGAACACCTTTACTGTTCAGAGCGATGGGGAAAAAAAATCCGAGGCCGCTGCCGCCGCCCGAAAATCCGCACTTCTACCCGAAGTTGTGGTGACGGCCACCAAGACCGAAAGGGAAATCACTGATGTGCCTGCGAGCGTGAGTGTCATTGATGCCCGCGATATCGCTCGTCAACAACCCCGCAAGACGGAGGAATTGCTCAAACAGGTGGAAGGGGTCGATGTAAACGCCAGCCCGGCTACCGGCGGTGCCGGGATGATTATTCTCCGCGGCGTCGGCGGTTCCTTTGCCGGTCAGACTACGCAGGTACTGGTGGATGGCATGGCCACCGATTCCGTCGTCTCGGCTATCAATGGGCGTGGCGGACTCAACTTCCTGGCGGCGCAGGATATCGAGCGCATCGAGGTTGTCCGCGGGCCGGCCTCGGCTCTTTATGGTCCGAGCGCGGTAGGCGGGGTAATCAACGTCCTGCCGAAACGCTGGAGCGGCCCGGCGGGTGCGGAGGTGGTCGCAAACGCCGGATCGCACAATTCCCAAACCCTTGGCGCGGCAATGGGCACGGCCAATGACACGGTTGACTTCCGCCTGTCGGTATCCGATTTCCGTACCGATGGTTATATCGCCCAACCCAATCCAGACTCAGGGGGCAGCAAAGACCTCGCGGCACGGGATTGGACAGACAGCAAGGCGGGCTTCCAGGCCGGGATCCATCCTTCCGCCAATCAGGAACTGACTGTCAGCGCATTGTCGTACCGGACAAACTCTGCTCAGCTCGGCGGCCACCCGAACGACCGCCTGAACAACGATGGCGAAACCATGACGCTGGGGTATCGCCACGAATTGAATGACAGGGCCACCTTTAAGGTTTTTTACAGAAAATCGCGGGTGAAGGCATTGGGCCTGTACGATGACGAAGTCTATAACGGCAACATGGGCAGCCTGATTCTGGCCTCGACGAATGAACGGGTGAGCGACTCCGACTCCCTGGAGGGGCAGGCCGACCTGCGCTTGAGCTCCAACAACCTGTTGACCTTAGGGCTTTCCCACGACACCGGCGAGCACAAGGCCACCAATACGGATGTTCTGGCCAACACGACAAGAGTCGACATCACAAAGAGCGAGATGACCGGCTTTTTCGTTCAGGACGAACATCGTTTCTCCGATGCATGGACGCTTATTGCGGGAGGAAGGTTCGACCGGATATCCCTCTTCGGCGACAGCAGGAACGGCGTGCCAAGATACAAAGATTCGACCGAAACGGTTTTCAACCCGCGTGCCGGGCTAAGATACCATCTTTCACCGGCCACTTCATTCTATGCCTCGGCTGGAACTGCCTATGTACCCGCGCTGAATTACCTTAAGTTCATCAGCGGCGGTACTTGGCTTGAAAACCCGGACCTCAAGCCTGAAAGCTCTACCTCCTACGAAATCGGACTTAACCAGCGCCTGGGCTGGGCATCTTTGCGGGCTGCCGTGTTCCATACCGACTATCGGGACAAGATTTCGTCCGTTCGGGTTAGCTCCGCTCCGGTCAGAAACCAGTATCAAAACATCGGCAAGGTCACCGTTGACGGTCTCGAAATCGGACTGGAAGGGAAGCTGCCGGGTGGATGGCAGCCCTACGTGAACTACGCCTACACCGACTCCAAGATCAAGGAGAACCCCACCGATCCCCTAACCGTAGGCAAAGAGGTCCAGCGCGTCGCCCCCCACAAGCTCAACCTCGGGGTCGTCTACACGCCGAACAAGACTTGGGACGCCCGCGTGGGCGGTCGCTACGTAAGCGAGCGATTCTTCACCGACCGCAATACACCTGACCACCGCGCACCGGGCTATTTCGTCGCCGATGCCAAGGCGTCCGCAAAGCTTCCAGTATCAAGTGGCATAGGCCAGTGGGAAGCCTTTGCAGCCATCAACAACCTGTTCGACAAACGCTATACCGAGTGGGAATACGAGTTCGCCGACGAGCGGAATTTCTGGCTCGGGGTAAACGGCAAATTCTGAGCCCACCCGTTTCCCATTTCATACGCTACCGATTAATGCCCGGCCATTTCACAACGTAAGTTTAATTTGAAAGGAAACAGCCATGGAAATTGAAGAAATCGTTTTTGAATCCCTTGAAGGTTGCAACGAAGCGTTTGAAAAAATGACCACGATGACCTGCTGCGGTACGCAGGGAGGCAGTATATGTGGTTGTGGTCCGGAGTTGTAAGAGCTTTATGTTCCAATAACAAAGCGATGTAGACCGAAGAAATGGACGGGCAACTTTCTTCACAAAGGGTGCAACATGATTGATACAAGGGATTTTCACGTCTTTACCAAGGGCGATCAGGCATATCTGTTTCTGACACAACCCGTCGCGGTGTTCAAAATTGACGAGGATACGCACATGGTACTGAGGCGGGTGGAACGGGGCGAACCTCTTTCGGAGGAGTTCGAGGAACGACGCTGGGAGGAGGCGCGTACCTTCATGGAAAGCTACTGCCGCAAGGCGCCTGCCGCCAAGACGTTGCGAACGCCGGCAGAAATCAAGGAAAAGGTCGCCGGGCTCTACCTCTTTCTGTCCCAAGAGTGCAACCTGAAGTGCGCCTACTGCTACGGCGGGGAGGGCGAATACGGTCGCCGCGGCAGGATGGACGAGGCGACCTTGAACCGCACCTTCGACACGTTTTTCGGCGGCGGCGAGGGCAAGCACTTCATCACCTTCTTCGGCGGTGAACCGCTGATGAACTTCCGCACGATGAAGCAAACCGCCGAGCTCTCCGAGCGCTTCCGCGAAGAGGGCAAGGCCGACGTCTCCCTCGGCATCGTTACCAACGGCACCTTTTACAGCGAGGAGATCGTGCAGTTTTTCCGCGACCACATAAATGACGTCACCTTCAGCCTGGATGGTCCTGCGGACCTCAACGACTGCCAGCGTATGAGCAAGTGCGGCGACAGCGTCTATGCCTCGGCGACCGAGAACATCCGCAAGTTCACGGAGGACGGATGCTTCAACTGGGCGTTCCGCACCATCGTCACCCGCGCCGGCTTCGACCGGGTGGCCGAAATCTACGACCACCTGGAATCCTTCAAGCCGGGCGGCATCGGCGTAGTGAACGCGGACGTGCCCGAGGACAGCCCGCTCTATCTCGACGACTACCAGTACCGGCGCTTCATCGAGCAGATCGTCGAGGTCAACCGCAAGGGGCTGCGCAGCTTCATCGAAGGCGATCAGCCGGTGGCCTTCGAGTATCCATTCTACATCCTGTTCTATTTCATTTCCCGCAGCCATGCCCTCTACCACTGCAATGCGGGCACCAACCTCCTGGCGGTGACCGCCGAGGGGGACGTCTACCCTTGCCACCGCTTCGTCGGCACCGAGGAATTCAAGATGGGCAACGTTGCCGACCCCGCCCTGCGGGAGAACGAGCGCTACCGGGCAATCCGGCAGCGCTTCGTCGATGCCACCGTGGACAACCGGGAAGGCTGCCGCGACTGCTGGGCGCGCTACCTCTGCGGTGGTTCCTGCGCCAAGTATTCCCATGCCCAGTATGGCGACATCGACCCGCCGGTGGAACGTCATTGCCTCTACATCAAGACCGTGATCGAGGAAATCCTGCCCGACATCGTCGCCTTGGTACAGTCGCCGGACAGCCGGGAAGCACTCATGGACCGGCTGGGCACCGCCGTGTCCCGCCGATATGGCAGCAAGGGGGTGGAAGCAGCCCGTGTTTCGTGATTTCCACTTGATCGAGGGGAACGGAACGGCGGTCCTGTTCTTCCCATCGAGCTACCGGTTGTTCAGGCTGCCCGCCGCACAGGCGAAGGGGGTGCGCGCCTATCTGCAAGGCAACGGCCCCCTGCCGCCGGAGGTGGAGCCCACCGTCCAGGAAGAAGCGGCACACGCCGCCGCCACGCCCGCGATCCGCAAGATCTGGGGCGAAACCGACAGCCTCTGCCTCTATGTCGCCCACGACTGCAATCTCGACTGCGCCTACTGCTACAACGACCGCGGGCGCGTTGCCAACCCCCGCATGATGATGGCGCCGGAGGTGGCCGAGGCCGCCTTCCGCCGCTTCTTCATCGAACCGGGCCGGCAATACGCCGTCGCCTTCTACGGCGGCGAACCCCTGCTCAATTTCCGCACCGTCAGGAAGGCGGTGGAGATCGGACGCCAACTGGAGGTGGAGCGGGGGGTGGAGATTTCCTTCAGCATCACCACCAACGGCACCGTGCTCAACCGGGAGATTCTCGCCTTCCTGGACGAACATTTCTCTTCAGTCACGGTGAGCCTGGACGGGCCGAAAGAGATCAACGACCTGTACCGGCGCCGCGCCAGCGGTGGCTCCTATGACCGGATCGCCGGGAACCTCGGGCGGCTAAAAGCCCAATGCAAGGCCAAGCTGACAATCAAGGGCACCCTCGCCGGCGCCGCTGTCCCACTCTACACCAAATCCCTCGAACACCTGCGAGGGCTGGGCACGGACGGCGCCATCCTGACTCCGGCCGGTACGCCCCCGGACAACCCTGCCGCCATCGGCTCCGAGCAGTTCGAAAACTTCGTGTGCCAGCACGAGGCGCTGACCGAGGCCGCCGTGGACCGCGCGCTGGAAGAAGGCGGCACCGAGGAAGCGGTCAACGTCGTCGCCAACCTGCTCACCCGCCGCAAGCTCCGCCGTCACTGCAACGCCGGCCGTGACCTGGCCGTCACCGCCGACGGTTCCCTCTACGCCTGCCACGGCTTGGCGGGAATTCCCGAGTTCTACATGGGCAAGGTGACCGAAACCGACAGCGAGGACTACCGCCAAGTGTGGTCGACGTTCGCCGACCTGGAAGTGGACAGCATCGGCGAATGCGCCGCATGCTGGGCACGGTATTTCTGCGGCGGTTCCTGCTACGCCCACGCCTACTTCGCCACCGGCGGCGTGTCCCGGCCCGACCCGCGCCATTGCCTGCTGACCAAACGCTGCGCCGAGGCCGCAATCAGGCGCTTTCTCGCGGCGGTGGGGCAGGCGGAAAAACGGGAGCGCCTGTACGCCAACATCCGGAAGTTCATCGGCGCCGCCGGAGACGTCGCCCATGCTTAGGAACCTCTACCTGGTGATCTCCCAGGACTGCAACCTCGCCTGCGGCTATTGCTATGCCCAAGGCGGGGATTTCGGCCGAGGCGCCTCCCTGATGAAGCCGGAGATCATGCGTGCCGCCTTCGACCGGCTACTGCCGCTGGCGGGGGGAACCTTGGCGGTTTCCTTCTTCGGCGGCGAGCCGCTGCTGAACTTCGAGCTGATGAAGGAGGCCGTGGCCTACGGGCAGCGGCTCGCGGCGCAACGGGACGTGCGCTTCGTCTATTGCCTCACCACCAACGGCACCCTGCTGGACGACGAGCGGCTGGCGTTCCTCAAGGCGCACGTACGCCACATCGCAGTCAGCCTCGACGGGGATGCCGCCGTCACCAACGCGGGCCGGCGCTTCAAGGACGGCGCCGGCGACGTCCACAGCACGGTGCTGGCGAATATCCGGCGCCTGCGCGAGGCGGGCATTCCCTTCGCCCTGCGGGGAACGGTATTGGAACGGCATGCCGCCGGCCTGGAAGACGCGGCCCGCTATCTCGATGGCCTCGGTGCTGAGTCCCTGCGCATCGCCCCCGCAGCGCTGGCGGCGGAGTGGCGGGGCGAAAGCCTGCGTGCCTGGACGGCGGGCTATGGCCGTCTCAACCGCGCCGCGCTGGAAAGCATCCTGACCGGAGAAAAACCGGTGGTGGCCAATGAGCTTTGCAAGGTCGCCACCCACCGGCTGCTGGGCAAACGGTACCTCTATCCCTGCGCCGTCGGCGAGGGCATCCTGGCGGTGGCGGCGGACGGGGGCGTGTATCCCTGCGACCATTTCGTCGGTGCGGATGCCTTCCGCATGGGCAGCGTCCACGACCCCGATTTTCCCGGCCCGGTTTTCCGCGAGGTTGCCGCGCGGCTGAAGGGCAACTCGGTGGAACAGCGCCCGAGATGCGCCGGCTGCGACGTTCGCTACGACTGCGGCGGCGAATGCCCGGCCCAGTCGCTGCTGCGCCGGGGCGACATCGCCGAGCCCTCCGCCAGCCACTGCGCCTTCACCAAGAAAATCGCCAGGGAGACGACTGCCATGCTCGACTGCGCCGCCACCGACGAGGCCGGGAAGTCGCGTCTCAGGGCTTTCCTGGGGGGTGGCTAGCCGTGGCGGCAGTGGTCGTCGACCAAGCAACGGTGATCTATCCATCCGGCGTGAAGGCGGTGGAAGGGCTGTCGATGCGCGTCCGACACGGCGAAATTTACGGCCTGCTCGGTCTCAACGGAGCGGGCAAGACCTCGGTCATCAAGATGCTGGCGACACTGCTGCGCCCCACCGCCGGCCGGATCCACATTCTCGGCCTGGACACCATGGCGCGTCCGGCTGAGATCAAACGGCGCATCGGCGTGGTGCCCCAGGAAAACAATCTCGATACTTGCCTCAACGTGCGGCAGAACCTGGTCTTCCATTGCCGCTTTGCCGGCCTGGCGAAAAAGGACTATGCCCCGCGGGTGGAGGAATGGCTCGCGCTGCTCGGGCTGGAAGGGAAGGCGACCGAGTCGGTGCTGCGCCTGTCCGGCGGCACCAAGCGCAAGGCAATGCTGGCCAAGGCGTTTCTCACCGAGCCCGAACTGTTGATTCTCGACGAGCCCACTGCCGGCCTCGATCCCGATGTCCGCGCCCTGCTCTGGGACAAGGCCGGGGAATTCCGTAGCCGGGGCGGCACCGTATTCCTCTCCACCCACTACCTCGAAGAGGCGGAGCGGCTGTGCGACCGGGTCGGCATCCTCCACGGCGGTCGGCTGGTAGCGGAGGGAACCGTGGCAGACCTGGCGCACGGAGCCGGGTGCGCAGCCTCGGAGCTGGGTGGGGTGGCGGCGGCATTCCGGCGCGCGGTGGGAGGATGTTCGTGAAATTCCTGCTCGCGTTACTGCACCGGAATGCCGCCGCCAATCTTGCGGCTTTCAAGCTTACCGCAGTACGGATGCTAGTCCAGCCGGCGGTTTACCTGTTCGTGTTCGGCTATGTGGTGGGCGGGATGCTTCCCGCCCAAGGCAGCGGCTATGCCGGGATCATGGCGCCGGGTATCGTCGCCATCTCCGTGGTCACCGGCCCATTCGTCACCGTCGGCGGCAGCGTGATCTCTGGCTACTACTTCCGCACCATGGAAGAATGGCTGCTCGCACCGGTTTCGCTGCGCACGATCCTGGCGGCGCTGGTGTTCGGCGGCATCTGCTACGGCCTCGCCGGCGGGGCTGTGGTGGCGGCACTGGTGTGGGCAATCTTCGGCCTCGCACCACAGAACGTCGGCTACATGGTTCTGACGGTCTTGGCCGGTGCGCTGCTGTTTTCCCTCTTTACCCTGGTGGTGCTGCTGGTCCCGGAAACGCCCGACAAAGGGCAGGAGGTGTTTTCCTTCCTGATGATGCCCATGACCTTCTTCGGCTGCACCTTCTATTCCTACGACATGCTGGGGACGCCTTTCAACTACCTGGCGCTGCTGTTGCCCACCACTTACATCGCCGAGGGGCTGCGGGCGGCCTACCATCCGGATTCTCCCCACATGGAAGCGGGGTTGGTGCTGGCCGGGCTCTCGCTGGCGGCGGCGGTGTTGGTTCCCCTGGCCGACTGGGCGTTCAGGAGGCGGTTCAGGGACTTTACATGGTGAAAGCCATCGCGGCTTTCCTCTGATCCTGGGCGCTGCGGCGTTACGTGGGCGCCTCCTACGCCGACGAGAACAAATACCGTGACGGACGGCAAGAGCTACCGCTGACAGCAGCAGGAACTCTATCATGTGGAGGACCTGTCCCTGACCAGGTGCTTCCGGGATGTCGATCTGACCCTGGCGGCGGACAACCTGTTCGACAAGAAATATCAGTCCGGATTTTTCTGGCGCGCCGAGGGAAGGATTGTGCGGGCCGAGGCGGTGTTCAGATTCTGAAAATACCCTGAGAGGAGGAAGAAAAATGAAGTTGCACGGACTGATATTATTGTTGCTAGCGGGTTTTGCCCCGGTATCGGCGGAAGCCTGCCGCCCGTTCGGCTCCTATACTTTCGTCGAGGACAAAGCTGGGGGCATCTGGTTCACCGAGGGGGACAACAACGCCGTTTCCCGTTTGGCGCAGGACGGCACGGTCAAGTCCTTCCGGCTGCCTACCCCCAATGCAGAGCCAATTTCCCTGGCGCTCGACCGGCGGGGCAACGTCTGGTTGGTGGAGAGCGATGCCGCCAAGATCGGTCGGCTGGGGCAAGACGGCAAGATCGTCGAATATGCCTCGACAGACGGCCACCCGGTCATGGTGGCGGTGGATTCCAAAGGGGAGGCCTGGTTCGCCCAGATGGCGGGGAATCACGCGGCCGACCAGGGAGAGGCGCATGCCGGCCATGGACAGCCGTTCATCTCGAAGGTGGGCCGAATCGCGGCAGGACGGATGACCGACTATCCCCTCGATGAGGGCTGGCCAACCTCCATCGCCATCGACCGCAGCGACCGGGTGTGGGTGTCGATCCTCGTTCCTTCGGCCGATCCGAAAGAGAAAATCGCCTCTCGCGGCAAACTTGCCCAGCTTGGCCGGGACGGGCGCTGGCGTGTGGTGTTCGAGCGAGAGCGCAGTTGCCCCATGAACCTCACCCCCGCACCGGACGGGAGCCTGTGGTTCTCCGACCACTGCCGCGGCACCATCGAGCGGCAACGCGCCAACGGGCCCCGTCAGGTTTTCCGTCCGCATCCCGATTCCTTCGCCCAGAAAATGTCCCTGGCGCCGGACGGCACCTTGTGGTTCGCCGATTCCGGGCGCAACAAGCTCGGGCGCATCACGTCAAAAGGGCGCATCGAATACATAGACCGGCCCGACGAAACCGATCCGCCCTTTGCCGTTCTCGCCACCCGGCGCGGCGACCTTGTGTTCTCCGAATTCTACAACTACAACATCAACCGGCTGACGAAGAGTGGCGAGTTCGTCGAGCATCTGGTTAACTTGGGCGAGCGACACAACGGCCGGGAGGCTCGTGAGGGCGAGGTGTGCCTGGTCAAGTTTGCCTCCCGCATCGTCGACAAACAGGAGATGGATCGCCGGCGCGCCGAAGAGGTGCGCCTTGGTCGGCTAAAGCCGGCAACAGATGGAGCGGAAAGGCTTGCTGAGCAAAAGTGCCTGAGTTGCCACGATGCGCGGCGCCTCCTGCTGTCGCGGCGCAGCGACTGGTCGCCGAGCATCGGGCGCATGCAGGAATACATGCAGATACGCAATGTGGCGCCCCTGACGGTGGAGGAGAAGCAGACCCTCGTCCGCTACTTCAACACGAACTACAGTTTCGGTCGCTGACGGTTCAGGCGGGTCAGGTTTCCGTAGCCGGCCACAGCACCGGCCAGGCCCGGAACGTGAACACCGCCAGCGACAGCCACGCCAGCACCGCCCCCACAATTACCAGACCAGGCCAGCCAGCAAGGTAGCCAACCACATAGCCCGCCACCCCGACATGCGCCAATCCCATTTGCAACCACGGCCAGGCGCCCTGACGGATCGGATTGCCGGTAAAGCGCGGCAGCATGTGGCTGCCGAGGCCGTAGATCATGAACAGCATGAAGCCGAGGGTGAACAGGTGGAGAAATGCGGGACGGGATGCGCCGTCGCCGAGAAGGCTGCCATTGATGAGTAGTCCGAGTCCGGCGAGCATCAGGTACCCCTGCGCGGCGATGATGAAACTGCGATTATCGCGGGAAAAGGTGAAGCCCATCTGCGCCATGCGGGAATGGGCTTGGCGCTGCGCTTCGACAACATCTTTTTCGGGCATCGATTTTTCCGTGCCCATCAGTTTTTTCCCCTGACGGTGAGGATCAGGTTGAGGCCGAACAGCACGATCGCACCGTAGGTAAACAGGCCGCCGGTCATCACCAGCATATCGCGCCAGCCCAGCCAGCCCGCGACCATCAGCGGCAGGCCGGTGTTGGCGAGGTACAATTGCCAGTCGGCCATGCGCTCGGAATATAGCGGAAACCCGCCGAAGCGGGGCAGCACATGCAGGGCGATGCCGTAAATCATCATCAGGATGAAGCCGAGCAGCATGATGTGGCCGTGAGCCCGCGGCACATTGCCGGGAATCAGGCTGGGGTCGAGCAGCCGGACGATTGCGATCAGGCCACCGAGCAGCCCGTAGGCCAGCGCGATGGAAACGAACAGGCGATTGCGTTTGTGCATGATAATGAGTGTTGTGTGTTGAGAGCTAAGTGTAAGGCGGTTACCCGGGACTTTCAACTCAGGATTCAGGGCTGGAGTTCGGTTCCAGCCCCAGTTCCTGAATTTTTCGCGTCAGCGTATTGCGCCCCAGCCCAAGCAGATTGGCGGCCTCGATACGCCTGCCGCCGGTGTGTTTCAGGGCGCAGGTGATCAGTATTTTCTCGAAGTCGCGGGAAAACTGATCCATCACGCTTTTCCCGCCGCGGTTGAATGCAATTTCCGCTTCGCGTGCCAATGCTTCCCGCCAGTCTTTCTCCGGTACGGCGACCGAATCGTCGCGCAAATCCTGGGGCAGGTCGGAAATTTCAATGTTTTGTCCGGGCGCCATTACGGTCAGCCAGTGACAGACGTTTTCCAACTGGCGTACGTTGCCGCTCCAACCCAGCGTCGAGAGATAACGCATCGCGGACTGTGAGAGTTTTTTGGGCTCCACACCCAATTCTCGCGCGCTTTTCTGCAGAAAATGCCGGGCCAGGAGCGGGATGTCCTCGCCGCGCTCGCGCAGGGGGGGCAAGCGCAGGCGGATCACATTAAGGCGGTGGAACAGATCCTCGCGGAACAACCCCTGCTTGACGCGTTGCTCCAGATTCTGGTGGGTGGCGGCGATGACGCGCACATTTACGCTGATCGGCTGATGGCCTCCGACGCGGTAGAACTGTCCATCGGAAAGCACTCGCAACAGGCGGGTTTGCAGTTCTGGCGGCATGTCGCCGATTTCGTCGAGAAACAGCGTGCCCTCGTCCGCCTGTTCGAAGCGTCCGCGGCGCATCGATTGGGCACCGGTAAACGCGCCTCGCTCGTGACCGAAAAGTTCGGATTCCAGCAAATCCTTGGGAATGGCGGCCATATTGAGTGCGATAAAGGGCTTGCCGGCACGTGGGCTATGGCGGTGCAGGGCAAGCGCCACCAATTCCTTGCCGGTGCCGGACTCGCCGTTGATCAGCACCGTGACATGGGACTGGCTCAGCCGACCGATGGCGCGGAAAATTTCCTGCATCGCCGGAGCCTGCCCGAGAATTTCCGGCGCGGTTTCAGCCGCTTCCGGCTTGCCCGCCTGACGCAGGCTTTCTTCCAGGGCGCGCCGGACCAGCGCTACGGCATGGTCGACATCGAAGGGCTTGGGCAAATATTCGAATGCGCCGCCCTGGAAGGCGGAAACCGCGCTGTCCAGGTCGGAGTAGGCGGTCATGATGATGACCGGCACATCGGCCAGCCGTTCTTTCATTTGCTTCAACAGTTCCAGACCGGAAGTGCCGGGCATGCGAATATCGCTCACCACCACCTGCGGGACATCGTCTTCAAGTGCTTCCAGGGCCTCCTGAGCGGAGGAGAAGGAGCGGAAACCGATCTGCTCCCGTGTCAGCGCCTTTTCAAGCACCCAGCGGATTGAGTGATCATCGTCGATGATCCAGACAGCTTTCATTTTTGAGCTCCTTCCGTATCGGCCAGTGGCAGCAGCAGCGTAAAGCAGGTATGGCCGGGCTGGCTGTCACATTCAATGGTTCCTTGGTGCTGGTTGATCAGGGTCTGAGCCAAGGTCAGCCCCATGCCGCTGCCACCCTCGCGACCTGAAACCAGGGGATAGAAAATTTTTTCGCGGATGGCCTCGGGAATACCGGGGCCGTTGTCGATGATCTGCACCTGGATCGCCTGACGGTAGCGCTTCTTCGCCAGCGTTACCTGGCGCGCGACACGGGTGCTCAGGGTAATTTCCCCCTTGCCCTGCATCGATTGAACCGCGTTGCGCACGATATTGAGTACAGCCTGGATCAGTTGTTCGGGGTCAGCCACCAGTTCGGGCAGGCTGGTGTCGTAATCGCGGCGGATGCGGATTCCCTTGGGGGTTTCGGCCAGGGTGAGGCTGCGTACCCGCTCCAGTACTTCATGAATGTTGGTGAGACGCAGATGCGGCAAATGGCTTGGGGTGAGCAGCCGGTCCATCAGCTTCTGCAGTCGGTCGGCCTCCTGGATGATGACCTGGGTATATTCACGCAGGCCGGTGCGCGGCAGCTCATGTTCCAGCAGTTGCGCCGCGCCGCGCAGCCCGCCCAGCGGATTCTTGATCTCGTGGGCCAGGTTACGCAACAGTTCGCGGTTGGCCTGCTGCTGCATTTGCATACGCTCTTCCCGCGCGATTTTCAGCTGTTTGTCGATCTGGTGGAATTCCAGTATCAGGCTGACGGCGCCGATTTCAACCGGGGTGACGGTGCAACTGACCGACAGGGTATGGTTGCCGGGCGTGGACAGGATGATTTCATGCTCGGTGAAGCTGGCCCGGGTGAGCAGCGCCGATTCGACGGCTTGGGGAAGCGTTTCGGTTTCGCCGAAAGCCTGTTGCAGCGGCATGCCGGAGACATGCTTGCGGCTGAGTTTGAATAGATTCTCCGCCGACGGGTTGAGATAGGCAATCCGCAGATCCTGATCGAGCAGGATTACGGCGGTGGTCAGGTGTTCCAGTCCGGCAAAGGGGTTCGGCGTCACGAAAGGTCTTGTCTCTGGGTTGTTTGCTACAGTGTAGCAAGAGTCGCGCCAGGGATGGGAGGGATTACCGGATACCGGCGATTTCCTTGTTCAGCGCTTCAATATTCTTCTCGTGCAGGGTAACGTTGTCCTTCAAACCCTGCACCCGGTCAAGATATTTCTGGTAATTGCGTTCGCCGCCCAGGCGCACCGCTTCGCCTTCAGCCAGCGCCTTCCTGGCTTCCTCCAGCAATTTCTGCTCGGCGGCCAGCTCCTGCTCCAGAATGCCGCGCCGCGATTCATCGCGCTTCTTCTGGGTTTCTCCATCAACGCGGGGGAAGTTCTGCGGCGTAGCGGCCGATGGCTTCAGCTTGGGCGGAGCACTCGCGGGAATGGGGCTGATATCGAGTTTCCGGGCGCCCTTGAATGGGGCGTTGGAATAAGTCACATGACCGTTTTCGTCGACCCGCTTGTAGATATCGGCATAAGCGCCCTGGCTCAGGAGCAACAAAAAAAGGATAGGCAGCGTGATTCTCATGGGGTAGCCCGACAAACGGATGATAGTCTCAGGTTAAGGGATATGCCTGATTTTAGCAACGCTCGGGTATGCCGTTGGCTGACATGCAAATAAAAAAGGGCGGGTTACCCCGCCCTTTTTTGTGCCGCAGAACCAGATATTACAAGCTGTAATACATGGCGAATTCGACCGGGTGAGTGGTCATGCGGAACTTGGTGACTTCTTCCATCTTCAGTTCGATGAAAGCATCGATCCAGTCGCTGGAGAATACGCCGCCGCGAGTCAGGAAGTCGCGGTCCTTGTCCAGATACTCCAGCGCCTGTTCGAGCGAAGAGCACACGGTCGGAATCAGTTTCTCTTCTTCCGGCGGCAGATCGTACAGGTTCTTGTCCATCGCGTCGCCTGGGTGGATCTTGTTCTGGATGCCATCAAGGCCGGCCATCAGCAGAGCGGAGAAGCACAGGTACGGGTTGGCGGAAGGATCCGGGAAGCGGGTTTCGATGCGGCGTCCCTTCGGATTGGCGACGTGCGGGATGCGGATCGAGGCGGAGCGGTTCTTGGCGGAGTAGGCCAGCATAACCGGGGCTTCGAAGCCTGGCACCAGACGCTTGTAGGAGTTGGTGCCGGGGTTGGTGATCGCATTCAGCGCGCGGGCATGCTTGATGATGCCGCCGATGTAGAACAGCGCCGTTTCGGACAGGCCGCCGTAGCCGTTGCCGGCAAACAGGTTCTGGCCGTCTTTCCAGATCGACTGGTGCACATGCATGCCGGAACCGTTGTCGCCGACGATCGGCTTGGGCATGAAAGTGGCGGTCTTGCCGTAAGCGTGGGCGACGTTTTGCACCACGTATTTCAGGATCTGAGTCCAGTCGGCGCGCTTCACCAGGGTGCTGAATTTGGTGCCGATTTCACACTGGCCGGCGGTCGCCACTTCATGGTGGTGTACTTCGACCGGCACGCCCATCTCTTCCAGTGCCAGGCACATGGCTGAGCGGATATCCTGGAAGGAGTCGACCGGGGGAACCGGGAAGTAGCCGCCCTTGATGCCGGGACGGTGGCCGATGTTGCCGCCTTCGAATTTCTCGCTGGAGGCCCAGGCCGCTTCTTCGGACTCGATTTTGACCGATGCGCCGGACATGTCGGCGTGCCAGGTGACGGAGTCGAAAATGAAGAACTCGGGTTCAGGACCGAAATAAGCGGTATCGCCCACGCCGGTAGACTTCAGGTAGGCTTCGGCGCGCTTGGCGATGGAACGCGGGCAGCGGTCGTAGCCCTTGCCATCGGCGGGCTCCACCACGTCGCAGGAAAGGATCAGCGTGGATTCGTCGAAGAACGGGTCCAGATTGGCGGTTTCCGGATCGGCCATCAGCAGCATGTCGGAAGCCTGAATGCCTTTCCAGCCGGAAATGGAGGAGCCGTCGAAAGCATGGCCGGTTTCGAACCAGCCTTCATCAACCACGTGGGAGGGAATGGAAACGTGCTGTTCCTTGCCGCGGGTATCGGTAAAACGCAGGTCAACGAATTTGACTTCATTGTCCTTGATCATTTTCAAAACGTCGGCTACCGCCATGTTTTAATCTCCTAAGGTCTAAGAATGTTTACAAAATTTTACTTCAAATTCTGGATTTTGCTGCTGGCTGGCAAATCAGCATGAAACATGCCAGGCAAAAATGCAAAAAAAGTATTGTGCCATAAATGGTTATAAATCGGCATCCTTTATTTGCGGCACCAAATTTGTGCAAATTGGGGCAACCATGCACCGCTATGGTGCGCGCTGTTGGTGCAAATGGATCACGGAGAAAAATTTATTTTCCTGCAGCAGATGTTTTATCGCCATTTCGAGCGCAGCGATCTGCTCCTGGCGGAGGCCCTCCGGAAGGAAAATTTCCGCTTCCGCTTTTCCGTTCAAATAATGCAATACCGTCTTTTCCGGTTCGGGCAGCGCCGACCCAAGTCTTTGCTTCAGATACGCGATCAATGTTTCGCGGCTTGGCAGATGCTGGTTGGGCTTGGACGACGAATCGTCTTCCGGATCGATATGCACCATTACGTCAAGGGCGTGATGCTGCTTGAGCACGTGCGCCCTGGCGCTTTCTGCGATGTAATGCCCTTCCGAAACGCTGATATGGGGGTTCACCAGCACATGCGCGTCCACCAGCGCACGATCGCCCATGCGCCGGGTGCGCAATTCATGCACGCCGAGAACGCCGGGAGTGGTGAGCAGGGTAGCGCGGATTGCGTCTACCTCGTTCTTGTCCAGGCTGGTGTCGATCAGCTCGGAGGTTGCCTGGGCTGCCTGTTTCCAGCCCATGCGCGCGATCATTATCGCCACCAGCACCGCCGCCAGAATGTCCATCGAAGTAAAACCGAGCAGGTTGCCGCCGATACCCGCCACCACCACCAGCGACGAGGCGGCGTCGGAGCGCGCATGCCATGCGTTGGCTTCAAGCATCTGCGAGCGCAGCTTGCGCGCGACACGCAGCATATAGCGGAACAATGCTTCCTTGCCGGCCAAGGTCAGGATGGCGATCCAGAGTGTGGCAACGTGAACCGTATGCAGCTTGGCGGGGTCTTGCAGGCGCACTACCGCACCCCAGAACAAGGCGCCGCCGACGCCCAGCAAAATCAGACCGAGCGCCAGCGTGGTGGCGGTTTCGATGCGGGCATGGCCGTAGGGGTGCTCCTCGTCCGCGTCGCGGGCGCCGTGGCGGTTGGCAAACAGCACCAGGAAATCGCAGAGCAGATCGGACAGGGAGTGCAGGCCATCGGCGACCAAGGCCTGGGATTTGCCAAACAGGCCGACCACGATCTGCAGCACAGTCAGCAGCACATTGACCCCGACACTGGCCCAAGTGACCTTCTGTGCGGCCTGGAAGCGGCCGAGCCTGTCGGGATTGATGCCGTGATCGTGATGGTGTTTATGCGTATGTGCCATGGCGGGTAAGGTGACCGAAGATTCAGCGGATTACAACCTAAACGTGCAAGCAAATCAAGCGCAGGTTGACTTATAATGCGGCACCCAGTGACATATTATAGTTCGAGGCCGCATGACTGATCGCTACGCCGTTGTCGGCAACCCCATCGGGCACAGCAAATCCCCGCTGATCCATGCCGAATTCGCCCGCCAGACCGGGCAGGATATTACATACACCGCGATGCTGGCGCCGCTGGACGGCTTTGCCATGGCGGTGAAGGCATTTCAGGCGGAAGGCGGCAGGGGGCTGAACGTCACCGTGCCGTTCAAGCAGCAAGCCTGGAAAGTGGCGACCCGGCTGACCGACCGCGCACAACTGGCAGAGGCGGTGAACACACTGAAATTCGAGGCCGACGGCACGATTCTGGGCGACAACACCGATGGTGCCGGACTGACGCGCGACATCAGCGAGAACCATGGCATTTCTTTCGAGGGCAAGCGTGTGCTCCTGATGGGCGCAGGCGGGGCGGCGCGCGGCGTGCTGCTTCCATTGCTGCTGCAGAAGCCGGCGCAACTGGCGATTGCCAACCGCACGCCGGAAAAGGCGGTCGAACTTGCGCGGCATTTTGCGTCTTATGGCCAGATCGAGGGCGGGAGCTATGCCAGACTGGCCGATCGTCAGTTCGACATCGTAATCAATGCCACCTCGGCCAGCCTGAGCGACCAATTGCCGCCCTTGCCGCCGGACGTATTCGCAGAGGGCGCGCTGGCCTACGACATGATGTATGGCAAGGGGCTCACTCCATTTCTGCAATTTGCCCAGGCGAATGGCGCCGAGCATCTCGCCGACGGCCTCGGCATGCTGGTCGAACAGGCCGCAGAATCCTTCTTGCTGTGGCGCGGCGTGCGGCCGCTGACGCAGCCGGTCATCGCACGCCTCAAATCATGCTGAAATTACTGTGGCGCGGCGTGGCGCTGTTCGTTGTTGCCGTGCTCTTCTACCAGTTGTGGCTGTTCGCCCACATCTGGTGGTGGGTGGACCACAATCCCTCCACCAGCGCCTTCATGGAGCAGCGGCTGGAAGTGCTGCAAACCAAAAATCCCGATGTGGAGCTGCGCCACCGGTGGGTGCCCTACAATCAGATTTCCGGCAACCTCAAGCGTGCCCTGATCGCGGCAGAAGACTCGAAATTCCTCGATCACGAAGGTTTCGACTGGGAAGGCATCCAGAAAGCCTACGAAAAAAACCAGAAAAAGGGCAAGATCGTCGCCGGTGGCTCCACCATCAGCCAGCAGCTGGCAAAGAACCTTTTCCTCTCTTCCCGGCGGGCATTCTGGCGCAAGGCCGAGGAAGCGGTAATTACGGTGATGCTGGAGCAGATGATGAGCAAGCGCCGCATTTTCGAGATTTATCTCAATGTCATCGAATGGGGCAATGGCGTGTTCGGTGCCGAGGCTGCGGCGCGCCACTACTACAAGACCAGCGCGGCCAACCTGTCCGCCGAGCAGGCCGCCAAACTGGCCTCGATGGTGCCCAGCCCGCGCTACTACGACAGCCACCGCAATGCGCGCGGGCTGGCGCGCAAAACGGAAATCATCCTGGTCCGCATGAACCAGGTGCAGGTACCCTAAATCGCCGGCCAGTCCGCCCGCACTGCAAATTGACAGCGGTTGCCGGCGGCGATTACAATTCGGGCGTCTTCATTATCAAGGGTTTTCACCTTGGACAGTTATAGTTGTCGCAGTTTCGCATCAAACTTTTTGTTCTAGCGGTTACCCCCTCGATGGGCCTTTGGCCTTGACGGTTTTTCCGCTGGAATACAGCGGAAAAACGGGCTAAAGCGCGGCTCTCTCGGCCCCCCGGCCGGAATCTTCGACTTCCTGGTTTTTCCTGCGCCCGATAACAGGGCTTCGATCCGCCATGGGCTTTTGTCCCATGTGGAGATGGCACGTATCGCGCTGGATGTTTGGCATCTTCCAGGTGAGCATACGACAAGGGGGCGATGGTATGTCTGAAACAGAGCAAACAAAGATTCAGGAAAGCCTCCAGGAAAGCCTGCAGCAGGTCATCGACCTGCTGCACAAGCATCGGCTGGTGGAAAGCCTCGTTCACAAGCAGAACATGCCGCGTCACGACCTGGTCGAGTCGCTGGTGCACAAGCAGAACCTGACCGAGCTGCGGAAAAAGCTCGATGAACTCCATCCCGCCGACGTCGCCTATATTCTCGAAGCCCTGCCGCTGGAACAGCGCCTGCTGGTATGGGATCTGGTCAAGGCCGAGCGCGACGGCGATATTCTGCTGGAAGTATCCGACGCGGTACGGGAATCGCTGATTGCCAGCATGAACAGGAACGAGCTGCTGGCTGCTGCCGAGCAGCTCGATACCGACGAAATCGCCGACCTTGCACCCGACCTGCCTCATGACGTGATGTCGGAACTGCTCGAGTCGCTCGACAGCCAGAACCGGGCTCGCCTGCAATCCGTGATGTCTTTCCCGGAAGACACGGTCGGTTCGCTGATGGATTTCGACATGGTTACCATCCGCGACGATATTACCCTGGAAGTGGTGCTGCGTTACCTGCGGCGGCTGGGTGAGCTGCCGGGACATACCGACAAACTGTTCGTGGTGGATCGCGATGACAACTTCAAGGGTATCCTGTCCCTCAAACGGCTGCTGACACATGACCCTGAAGTGAGCGTTGCGGCGGTGATGGCCGCAGAGGCGGTGACGTTTCATCCCGACGACGAAGCCGACGAGGCGGCACAGGCGTTCGAGCGTTACGATCTGGTTTCAGCCCCGGTGGTGGGCAAGAACAACAAGCTGGTAGGGCGTTTGACGGTGGACGTGATGATGGATTTCATCCGCGAGGAAGCCGATAGCGAAGCGCTGTCGATCGCCGGTTTGCGCGAGGAAGAAGATCTGTTCGCCACGGTATGGAAAAGTATCCAGAACCGCTGGACCTGGCTGGCCATCAACCTGGTGACGGCATTTATCGCCTCGCGCGTGATCGGCATGTTCGAAGGCTCGATCGTAAAGATTGTGGCCCTGGCGGCATTGATGCCGATTGTCGCCGGTATCGGCGGCAATTCGGGCAACCAGACCCTCACCATGATCGTTCGCGCCCTGGCGCTCGGGCAAATTCACAGCGACAACGTGCGCAAGCTGTTTCTCAAGGAGCTCAGGGTCAGCCTGATAAATGGACTGGTGTGGGGTGGCATCATCGGGCTGATGGCCTGGCTCCTTTACCATAACCCCGCATTGGGAATGGTGATGACCAGCGCAATGATCCTCAACCTGTTGCTGGCGGCACTGATGGGCGTGTTGATCCCGATGTTGATGCACAAGCTCGGACGCGATCCGGCGGTCGGTTCCAGCGTGATGATCACTGCGGTGACCGACAGCGGCGGGTTCTTTATCTTTCTCGGCCTGGCGACGATTTTCCTGATTTGACCAAAGGGAGCGAATCGGCTCGCTCCCCAACTGCCGGCCTTCACTCTCGACGGAGGTATCATGCCGTTTTCGCCGCTTTATCTCGCATTACTCCTGGCAGCACTCGGCCTGCTCGCGGTGTTTGTCCAGGTTGGCGCCCTGACTCTGGCCTTCGACAAGCTCGGCCTGTCGCCGAATTCCGCTGTGCTGCTGCTATCCACCTCACTGCTCGGAAGCCTGATTAACCTGCCACTTTTTACAGTAAAAGCAGAAGGGCCGCCGCGCCCGATGCCTGAGCCGTTTCGCAGCCTGCTCAGGTTGCCGCGGATGGCGTTCACCGGCAAGACAACCATTGCAATCAATGTGGGCGGCGGCGTGGTGCCGCTGGCCTTTTCGGGTTATCTGGTGCGGCACAATTCCCTCAACCTGCTGACGGTGGTTGGCGCAGTGGCGATGGTGGCAACGGTATGCCGCCTGGTGAGCCGCCCGGTAACGGGCGTTGGCATAGGCATACCCGTTTTCATCGCGCCAGTCATGGCGGCGATTGTCTCGATATTGATCGATCCGCAACAGAGTGCGCCGCTTGCCTATATCAGCGGCACCCTGGGGGTACTGATCGGGGCCGACCTGTCGCGTCTGGGCGACATCCGGAAAATGGGCACGCCGTTCGCCTCGATCGGCGGGGCGGGAACATTTGACGGGATTTTCCTGAGCGGCATCGTTGCGGTGCTGCTGACCTAAGGTGCATCCCTAGCTGATCTTGACCACGATATCGTGCAGCGTGTTGGCGCAATGTGCCATGTTGTGGGCGGCGTTGGAAAGATGGCGGTAGATCTCGCGCCGCTTGAACATGTTGATGTAATCGTCTCCCTTGAACAATTCGGCCAGGGCGATACGGTATAGCCTTTCAACGCGCCGTTGCGCCTTGCGCGCCCTGTCGGCATCGTTCGCCGCCGTCTGGGGATCTATGCCCAGCTTGCCGAAGCCGGCTACCAGCGCATCTACGCCTTCCTGCAACAGCTTGGATTTTTCTATGATGAAAGTGTCAGGCGTAACCCCGAGCACGTCCATTTCGCTGACCGTGGTTTTACAGTAGGTCACGATCCGGTCGAGGTCGGCGATCGCCCGGTAAATGTCCTCCCGATCGATCGGCGTGGAGAACGCTTCGTTCAGGGCATGGATGTTGCGCATCATGATGAGATCGGCTTCGTGCTCATCCTGCTTGATTTTTTTCCCCAGTTCTTCATTTCCGGTTTTCAGGAATTCGACCAGATCGTTAACCGAATGGCTCACCAGCTCGCATTGCTCGGTCAGCAGCTTGAAGAAGTTGGGCGTCTTGGGAAAAATACGTTCGAGAATGCGTTTCAAAACGGATTTGTCTTGTTTGCTCATGATTTTCTACCCCGCAAATTTCATGCTTGCCTGCACGATGAAATGAAATGCAATCGCCACCATCGCGGCGCCCGGCATGGTGATCAGCCAAGTTATGGAGATCTCTTCCGCCTTTGCCCAGCGCACCGCCTTGGGGCGCTCCGAGGCGCCGATACCCATGATCGAGGTAGCGACCACATGGGTGGTGGATACCGGCGCGCCGACCAGGGAAGCGGCGAAAATCACCCCGGCCGACGCGAGTTGGGAATCCAGCGCATGCAGCGGCCGCACCTTGTAGATGGAGAAACCCAGGATGCGTACGATGCGCCAGCCGCCCGACATGATACCCAGCATGATCGAAGTGGCGCAGGCCAGTATCACCCAGAACGGCACGACGAACTCGTGGATGAAGCCGCCCAGCAGCAGCACCAGGGTGAGGATGCCCATGCTTTTCTGCGCGTCGTTGGCGCCGTGGGAAAAAGCCAGTCCGGCGGCGGTGAGGAATTGGACGCGGCGCAAATGCCGGTTAATTGAGGGCTTCGCTCCGCGCAACAGGAACAGCATCAGGCGGTGCAGAAAAAAACCGGCCCAGAAGCCGATCAGCGGCGACAGTAACAACGCCAGCAACACCTTGGTCACGCCGGTGAAATGGCCATGCCGGAACAGCTCGCTGAAGCCCCAGGCCACATGATCGGCCCCGACCGAGACCACCACCGCTCCCGCCAGCCCGCCCACCAGCGCATGCGAGGATGAGGACGGGATGCCGCGCCACCAGGTCAGCAGGTTCCAGCAGATGGCGCCGGCCAGTCCGCATACGATGATGGTGAGCGAAACCGAAGCCTGTAAATCGCCGAGGCGGATGAACGTGCCGATGGTATTGGCCACCGCCGTGCCGCCCAGCAACGGGCCGAGGAATTCGAAAAAGCCGACGATCAGCACCGCCTGCACCGGCGTCATGGCGCGCGAGGCGATCACCGTGGCGACAATGTTGGCGGCATCGTGGAAGCCGTTGGTGTAATCGAATACCAGCACGATTACCACCGCCACAATCGCCAGAATCAGGACTGCATTCATGTCTGCCGTAAAAAAATGGAACGGCTGTTAGCCTACCATTATTTGGTGTGTGCATGTCGCCCTGATAAATGCCCGGGCAACGACTTGATGCGGGTCCCGGAAGGATTTGCAGTCAGTCTAGCGTCTTGCGATAGCGTTTCAGGCCAATGGCCACTACCGTCAGCAGGAACAGGGCGATCGGCCAGAGGTGCGGCAGGGTTTCCATCAGGCCGTTGCCCTTGAGCAGGATGCCGCGCACCATGCGCAGGAAATGCGTCAGCGGCAGCACGCTGCCGACGTTCTGTGCCCACTCCGGCATGCCGCGAAACGGGAACATGAAGCCGGAAAGCAGCATCGACGGCAGGAAAAAGAAGAAGGTCATCTGCATCGCCTGCATCTGGTTTTTCGCCACCGTAGAGAACATCAGCCCCACCGCCAGATTGGCGGCGATAAACAGCAATACTACGGCATAGAGCAGGAGCACGCTGCCCAGCATCGGCACATGGAAAATCAGGTGGGCCGCCAGCAGGATCAGCGTGACCTGGATGTAGCCGACCATGATGTAAGGCAGGATCTTCCCCGCCATCACCTCGAAGGGCCGCACCGGCGTGGCGAGGAGATTTTCCATGGTGCCGCGCTCGCGCTCCCGGGTCACGGCGAGGCCGGTCTGCATGATCATGGTCATGGTCAGGATCACCCCCATCAAACCCGGCACGATGTTGTACTGGGTGATGCCCTCGGGGTTGTAGCGGCGGTGGAGCTGTACGTCGAAGGGCGCCGGCTTGCCCTGCAGGTACTGCAGCGAACCGCGCAAATCGTGGTCGAGCCCGGTCTGGGACAACTGGCTGAGCGCGGCGATGGCGTTGCCGGTGGCGGTGGGGTCGGTGGCGTCCGCCTCGACCAGGATTACCGGGCGCTCCCCGCGCAGGAGCTTGCGCGCAAAATTTTCCGGGATATTGACCACGAATTGCACATCGCCCTCGGCGATCATGCGCTCCGCCTCGATTTCGTTTTTCGGCTGCGCGGTAATCCTGAAATAGCTGCTGTTTTCCAGGGCACGGACGAAGCTGCGGGAAAATTCGCTGTGGTCGGCGTGCAGTACTGCAGTAGGCAGCGCCTTGGGGTCGGCATTGATGGCAAATCCGAACAGCGTCAGCTGGATCAGCGGAATGCCCACCATCATGGCGAAGGTCAAGCGGTCGCGCCGCATCTGGATGAATTCCTTGGTGACCACGGCGAGGAAGCGGTGCCAGGCAAAACGCTCAAACATTGCTTTTTGCTCCTTCCATCATCTGGATGAACACATCTTCCAGCCCTGGCTGGATCGAGGTCCAGCGGCATCCAGCCTGCTCCAGGAAGGGCGCGATGGAGCGCTCCAGCAGGGTCGCATCGGTACCGCTGACATGAAGAATATTGCCGAACGGCACCACCTGACTGATGCCAGGCAGGCCGCGCAATTGCGCGCCAAGGACATACACGTCGGCGCACTCCACCATCCAGGTGACGATGCCGGAATTTTTCACCACCTCGGCCACCGTGCCTTGGGCGAGTAGGCTGCCGTAGGCGATGTAGGCGAGGCGATGGCAACGTTCCGCTTCGTCCATGTAGTGCGTGCTCACCAGCACGGTGATGCCTTCGCCGGCAAGGCGATGGATCTCGTCCCAGAAATCCCGCCGCGCCTTGGGGTCGACGCCGGCGGTGGGCTCATCCAGCAGCAGCAATTGGGGATCGTGCAGCATGCAGGCGGCCAGCGCCAGGCGTTGCTTCCAGCCGCCGGAAAGCGTGCCGGCCAGCTGTTTCTGGCGATCCGCCAGGCCCAGGCGTTCGAGCGATTTTTCCACCGCCTGTTGCCGGTCCTTCATGCCGTAGATGCGGGCAGTGAAGTCCAGGTTTTCGCGGATGGAAAGGTCTTCGTACAGGCTGAAGCGCTGCGTCATGTAGCCGACCTGGCGCTTGATCTGGCGGGTCTCGCTGATGACATCGTAACCGAGGCAGGTGCCGCGTCCGCCATCGGGGGTGAGCAGGCCGCACAACATGCGGATCGTGGTGGTCTTGCCGCTGCCGTTCGGCCCGAGAAAGCCGTAAATCTCACCGCGCCGCACCTGGAGCACCAGATCGTTGACCGCCACCAAGCCATTGAAGCACTTTCTCAGCCCGGCGACATCGATGACCAGATCTTCCGCCATGGGATCAGGGCCTGACATCCAGCGGCTGTCCGGGGCGCAGCCTGGTCGCATCGGCAGGGGCCGGGCGCGCCTCGACCATAAATACCAGCTTGTCGCGATTTTCCTTGCTGTAGATCACCGGCGGCGTGTATTCGGCCTGCGGCGCAATATAGCTGATCGTGGCCGGAATCGGCGCGGAGCAGCCGTCGCAGGAAACCGTAACGGGCTGCCCCGTTTTGAGGGTGTTGACCCGCGCTTCCGGCACGAAGAAACGCACCTTGATATTTTGCGGTGGCAGCAGCGAGATGACCGGGTTGCCGGCGGGCACCCATTCGCCCTGAACATAAAGAGTATCCTGCACCAGGCCGGCGACCGGCGCTTTCACGCTCTTCTGGGCCAGCGACCATTCGGCGCGCGCGAGGGTGGCGCGCGCAGCAGCAACCTGCGCTTCGGCGGCACGGACTTCGTCCACCCGCGCGGCCAGCTTGGCGCTGGCGAGTTGCGCTTCCAGTTCTTTCAGGTGTTGCCGGTCGCGCTCGAGCGTGGTGCGGTCGCCGTCCAGTTTCTGGCGGGAAATGAACCCTTCTTTCGCCAGTTTTTCGTCGCGCGAAAAATCGTCCGTGGAAAGCTTCAATGCGGCCCGTGCCTGTTCGCGCTGGGCAATGACGACATCCAGCTCGATCGGGCGTTTGCCTTTCTTCAGATCCTCCAGTTGCGCTTCGGCGCGCTTCAACCCCTGCGCCGCTTCATCGCGGGCCGCTTTTTCGTTGTCCTGTTCCAGCGCGAACAAGGGCGCACCGGCCTCGACCTGGCCACCGCGCTGCACCGCCAGCGAGGTAAGGGCGCCGGCATAAGGGGCGGCAACGCGCACGAATTCGCCCTCGGCGTAACCCTGGTATATTTGCGATGTGTCGTGCGAACAGCCGGCCATCCCCGCCGCAACAATCAGCAATCCTGTCAGTGTCAACTTCATTACCTGCTCCTGTTTATTCTTCGATTGTGCGCGGGTGGCGGGCGTGCCAGCGCAGCAGGCCGTTCTCCACCAGCGAATAAACCGCCGGCACCACCACCAGGGTAAGCAGGGTCGAGGTGATCATGCCGCCGATGACCGCCACCGCCAGCGGCCCGTTGGTTTCGGCGCCGGCGCCCAGACCCAGCGCCGCCGGCAACAGCGCCAGGATGATAGTGAGCGAGGTCATCAGCACCGGGCGCATCCGGATCGGGCAGGCGTCCTTGAGTGCTTCGTCCACCGCCATGCCTTCTCCGCGCCGCTGATTGGTGAGATCGACCAGCAGGATGGAGTTTTTTGCCACCAGGCCGATCAACAGCACCAGTCCGATCATCGAATAGATGTTGAGGGTGTGGCCCACCAGCCACAGCGCCATGACGCCGCCGATGATGGCGAGCGGCTGCGCCAGCATGATGATGAAAGGCTGGATGAAGGAGTTGAACTGGCTCGCCAGCACCATATAGAGCAGGATCATCGCCAGGGTGAAAGCGAAAATCATGTTTTGCACGGTTTTGCCGAATTCCTCGGCCTGGCCGATCATTTTTATATTGTAACCAATCGGCAGAATGTCGGATGCGACCTGCTTCACCCTGGCGACAGCCTCGCCCAGCGGAATCGTCGGAGAAGCATAGAAGGTCGCGGCGTATTGCAGGTCGAAACGTCCGATAACCGCCGCGCCCAGCACCTGCTTGAAGCCGGCGACGGTATCCAGGCGCACCAGATTACCGTCCCTGGCGCGCAGGTAGATTTTGCCGAGATCGCTGGTCTGGGTAAAGGAACCATCCTTGGCCTTGAGCCTGATATCGTAGCGCTGGCCGTCGCCGGGTTCGTCGTTGAACTTGGCGATGTCCACGCCGCCGCTCAGCATGTTGAGTGCCATTGCCACATCCTGGGTCGAGAGGCCGGCGGCCGCAATGCGGGTGCGGTCCGGGGTGAGCGTCAGTTGCGGCAGGTCGAGTTGCAGATCCAGATCCATCCTGCCGATACCGGGCTCAGCCGTGAGCCTCTGCTGCAATACCTGGGAGTAGCGCCCCACATCCTCCAGATTGGGACCGCTCAACACGAACTGCAACGGCTCGCCGCGCTGCCCGCCGACAATCGGGTAGGGTCCGGCAAAGGCGCGCGCGCCGGGTATCTGCGCCAACTCCTTGCGCAACACAGGAATAACATCCTGCTGTTTGATTTTCCGTTCCCCGCGCGGCGCCATGCGCACCACCACCATCGCCTGGTTGACCTGGCCCGCCGAGCCAAGGCCGATCAGGGCGAACTCGGTGACAATTTCCTTGTGACGGAACAGGATTTTTTCAGCCATGCGCAGGCGGCTGTCGGTGTATTCGATGCTCGATCCCAGCGGTGTTCTCAGATGAACCAGGAAGCGACCTTCGTCTTCGTCCGGCACGAACGCCTTGCCCACATTGGAAAAAAAGTAGACGCTCGAAACCACAATAGCCAGGGTCAGCGCGACCACTTTCCAGCGATGCCGGAGCGATTTTTCCAGCAGGAAACGGTAGAGGTTGTCCATGCCGTGGAAGAACCGGTCGAGCGCGTAATACAGACGGCCATGCTGCTTTTCCACCTTGAGGTAGCGCGAACACAGCATCGGCGTCAGGGTCAGCGAAACGAACAGCGACACCAGCACGCCGAAGGTAACGACCACCGCGAAAGATTTGAAGAACTGGCCGATGATGCCGCCCATGAAGATCACCGGGGCAAAAATCGAAACCAGCGCCAGCGTCGCCGCGACCACCGCGAACACCACTTCGCGGCTGCCGTTGACTGCCGCGGCGACGGGGTCGGGGTCAATTTTTTCGCGGTGGCGAAAAATGTTTTCCAGCACCACGATGGAGTCGTCCACCACCACGCCGATCAGCAGCAGCAGCGCCAGCATGGTGAGTGAATTGAGCGTGAAACCGGCAAAATAGATGACGGCAACCGCGCCGAGCAGCGAGACCGGGATTGCCGTTGCAATGATCAATGTGGAGCGCGCCGAACGCAGAAACAGCAAGACGATCAGCGCCGCCAGCAGCGTGCCTTCGACCAGGTGCTCCTTGAGCGAGTTGACGATTTCCTGAATGAAGACCGCGTCGTTCGAGACGATGGTCAGCTCCATGCCCGGCGGCAGTTGCGGGATGATCTCGTTGGTCAGGCGTTTTTTGATTTCATCGACAATCGCCACGGTGTTGGTGTTGGCCACCTTGACGATGCCCAGGCCAACCGTGGTTTTGCCCATGAAGCGCGCCAGTTGGCGGTAATCGGCCAGGCCGTCCTCGATTTCGGCGACGTCCCCGAGGCGAACCGGAGCGCCGTCGCGATAGGCGACGATCATCTTTTCCAGGCCGCTCAGCGTATGGAATTCCATATCGAGCTTGATCAGGTTTTCGGTGGTGCCGCCCACCAGAAAGCCGCCGGCCATTTGAACGTGCTCTTTGTTGAAAGCTTCCACCAGATCCTGGGCGGTGATCTGGAATGCCGCCATTTTTGCCGGCAGCAGATTGACGCGGATAGTGCGGTCGCGACGTCCGCCGAGGCGCACCTCGCCCACGCCGTCGATGGTTTCCAGGCGTTTCTTTACCACATTGACGGCGTACTGGTTGAGCTGCTGCTGGGTGCGGTCGCCGCGCAGCGCAAGCCACATGATCGGCATGGCGTTGGTTTCCACCTTGGCCACGACCGGCGGGTCAACGTCCTTGGGCAGGAGACGCAACACCTGGTTGACCTTGGCTTGCACTTCGTTGAAGGCGACATCGATTTTCTTGTCCAGGCTGAAGGTGATGTTGATCACCGACACGCCCGGCGCGGAGCTGGACTGGATATGCTCGATGCCCGGCACGCTGTTGATCGAGGTTTCGATGACGTTGGTGATGCTGGAATCGACGATATCCGGGTTGGCGCCCTTCAGCGAGGTGGTGATCGAAACCACCGGAAATTCGATATAGGGAAAACGATCCATGCCGATGCGCTGGTAGCTGATGACGCCGAACAGCACCAGCACCGCCGACATCATGAACGCCAGCACGTGGCGCTTGATCGAAAGTTCCGGCAGCGTCATTTTTTCGGGCCTTCAGGCTTCTGGTTTTTTGCGCCCTGCACCATCACTGCTGCCTTGTCGGTCAGGAAGCCGGCACCGTCCACCGCGACCGTTTCGCCGAGGGATAGCCCGGAAAGGACTTCCACCAAACCGTCCTGCCGGACGCCGGTGGTGACGATGCGCTGCACTGCCTTGCCGTTCTCGATTGCATAAACCACCTTGCCGGCAGGCCGCAGCACCACGCTGACTTCAGGCACGGCCACCGCCCGTGCGTGCTCCTCAAGCACCACGGCGCCGTTGACCGAGGCGCCAGGCCGCCAGCCGCCGGGATTTTTAACCTCGACAATGGCATCGAAAGAGCGGGAGGCGGCACCGACCATCGGCCGCACCTGCGTGATTTTGCCGTTCACTATCGCGCCCGGCACAGTCGGCGTGGAAAGCCTGACGGCCTGGCCGACCTTGATGCGCGGCGCGGCGGTTTCCGGAAAGGGCAGGCGAATGCGCAGGTTCTCGCTGGTGGAAAGCTGGAAAACCGGCTTGCCGAGATCGATCCAGTCGCCCACCGAGACCAGGCGATTATCGACCCGGCCATTCACCGGAGAAACGATGCGGGTGCGGGACAGATTCTTGGCAGCGCGATTGTACTGCTCGCGCGCAGCGACATCCTGGGCGTCATAACTCTCCAGCGCGGCGGGCGAAATAAACCCTTTCCCGGCCAGTTCGCGATACCGCTCGGTCAACTTGCGCTGGGCCACCGCCTGGGCTTCCAGCCGCTTCGCATCGGCCGAGTAGTCGATGGGTTCGATCTCCGCCAGCACTTGTCCTTTCTTCACCGCATCGCCGATTTCCACGTATACCTTGATGATGCGTCCAGCTACCTCGGCACCGACCTTGGGCGCGGTGGAGCTGTCGACGTCGCCGACAGACTGTTCCAGTACCTGCATGGCGCGGGGTTGCGCCTGGACAACCGTAATGATCGCCGGCGGCGGGCCGGATTTCTTTTGCTCATCGGGCTTCCTGGCGCAGCCCGGCAGCACGAAGCCGGCACAAAGCAAAAGAGTCAGCAAGCCAATACGGGGGGTTAGCATTTTTTTCGTCCGAAGTTCAAGAAAGTCATTTTTTGTCGGGCGGCAGAATGCCGTACAGCAGCATATCCACCAGCATTGCGCTGTAGCGTTCCGGAGTATCGGTGAAGCCGACATCGGGGAAATGGCGCAGCACTTCGCGCGACTGGAAATAGAAAACGTTGGCACCGATCAGCAGCGTCGCCAGCATGGCGGGATCGATTTCCTCGCGCAGTTCGCCCTTCTTCTGTCCGGAGCGCAGGATATCCACCAGGCGAGCGAAATTCTGACCAAACACCTGTTCTGCCAATTCCTTGCCGCGCTGCGGGCCGTTTTTCAACAGATCGCGCTGGATCAGCCGGGAAACTTTTTCATCCCGCAGGATGTTGGCCAGATGCGAAAGAGAAAAATCGCGCAAGCGTTCGACCAGGGCGCCGGAGCCATTTCCGAGCCGGTCCATCTGCGGGAGAGATTCGCTGCAAGCGGTTTTCAGCACCGCGAGGTAAAGCTCGTTCTTCGATTTGAAGTGATGAAAAATATTGGCTTTGCTGACTCCGGCAAGCTCCGCGATGGCGCTCATCGAAACCGCATTGAAGCCGGACTCGGCAAAGAGATCCTTGGCGGCGGCAAGAATCCGCTCCGTGGCATCCGCGCCGGTAACGGTAAATTTTTCAGACGGTGTAGCGGGGGGCATGGGCCGACTCATTAAATCACAGAAATGCGGCGTAAATTAGCACTGACTGACCGGTCGGTCAATATTACTCGAAATAATTTTTCAGAATAGCGAGATCTAGCGACAGGCAAAAAAAACGGCGGGAAGATATCCCGCCGTTTTAAAAAAGAAATTTGCTACTTTTTCATCGGTGCTGCTTTCAGGGCCGCAGCGGCAAGAGCGGCCAGCGACGTCGCTGCAGGTGCAGGGGTGGTCGGCGCTTTTTGCACCGCCGCGCTAACTGCCGGCTTGGGAGCCGCAGGCTTGACGGCAGGTTTTGCAGCCGGCTTGGGAGCGGCTTTTTTCACCGCAGGTTTAGGGGCGGCTTTTTTCACTGCGGGTTTGGCTGCAACTTTTTTAGGAGCGGCTTTTTTCGCGGCGGGCTTGGCTGCAACTTTTTTAGGAGCGGCTTTTTTCACTGCGGGCTTGGCTGCAACTTTTTTAGGGGCAGCTTTTTTCGCGGCGGGTTTGGCTGCAACTTTTTTGGGGGCGGCTTTTTTCGCGGCGGGTTTGGCTGCAACTTTTTTAGGAGCGGCTTTTTTCGCGGCGGGCTTGGCTGCAACTTTTTTAGGGGCGGCTTTTTTCGCGGCGGGCTTGGCTGCAACTTTTTTGGGGGCGGCTTTTTTCACTGCGGGTTTGGCTGCAACTTTTTTAGGGGCGGCTTTTTTCGCGGCGGGTTTGGCTGCAACTTTTTGGGGGGCGGCTTTTTTCGCGGCGGGTTTGGCTGCAACTTTTTTGGGGGCGGCTTTTTTCGCGGCGGGTTTGGCTGCAGCAGGCTTGGCAGCCGGTTTTTTTGCAGGCGCCTTGGCGGGTGCCTTGGCGGAAGACGTGCTCACATTCTTTTTCTCTGTTGCCATTTGCTGACTCCTTATTAAAAAGTTATCTCGACTAAATATTTATTTTGGGGTTAACGATAAATCCAAAATAAAGCGGCAGCACTGAACAACAAATTACAAACCTTCGTTGCTCCTCCCGTTTAGGACTGCACGATCGAGAGCATGTTTCCGCCTTGCCTTCGGATTCTATTCCAGTTATTTAAAAATGCACAATAGATAAAGCGTCTTTATGAAAAAAAATTCATTGAAAATAAACGGGTACGTGAAAATTCCTGGGGCGGATTTTTTTGCCAAGTGTGGGCATCCGGCCAACATGCCGATGTCGTACATCGGTCATTCATATGATTGTTGGCCGGATTATGGCGGTTATGAATCGGGTTTGAAGCGCTGAAAAAAATCAGGGGAGGCGTTGCTCAAGTGCAAATAGCTGTGAAATTTTTTCACGTTCGCGAATCAAATAAGTGTTGTTTTTTTGCACCATGATTTCAGCCACGCGCGGTCGGGTGTTGTAGTTGGAACTCATACTCATGCCGTAGGCTCCCGCCGACATCACCGCCAGCAGATCTCCTTCGGCGAGATGCAAGTGGCGATCATGGCCGAGGAAGTCGCCGCTTTCGCAAACCGGCCCGACAATTTCATAACGCTGCGCAACGCCCGCGCTGTCCCTGACGGGAAGAATCGCATGGTAGGCATCGTACAACGCCGGGCGCATCAGGTCGTTCATGGCGGCATCGACAATGGCGAAATTTTTGGTGTCGCCATGCTTCAGATATTCCACTTTGGTGAGCAGCAAACCGGCGTTGCCGACCAACGCCCGACCGGGCTCGACCAGTATCCTGAACTTGCGGTCGACGAGCTTCTCCAGCAGCGCCTCGGCATAGTCGGCCACGGGCGGCGGCGTTTCATCGCTGTAGCTAATTCCCAGTCCGCCGCCGATGTCGAGGTGGCGAATCGCGATGCCGTCTTTTTCCATCTCGTCGACCAGCAGCAACACCTTGTCGAGAGCATCGACGAAGGGTGAAACCTCGGTGATCTGCGAACCGATATGGCAGTCGATGCCAACCACATCCAGATGCGGAAATTTGCGCGCGCCGTGGTAAATTCTGACGGCGTCGGCATAGGCGATGCCGAATTTATTACCCTTGAGTCCGGTGGAAATGTACGGATGGGTTTTGGGGTCCACATCCGGATTGACGCGCAAACTGACCGGCGCGCGCTTGCCCATTTCTCCGGCAACTTTGTTGAGCCGTTCCAGCTCGCTTTCCGATTCGACGTTAAAGCACAGGATGCCCGCCTCCAACGCCTGGCGCATTTCATCCGCAGTTTTGCCGACGCCGGAAAACACCACTTTTTTTGCATCGCCGCCAGCCGCCAGCACGCGCGCAAGTTCGCCGCCGGAAACGATGTCGAACCCGGCGCCGAGACGAGCGAACAAATCGAGAATGGCGAGGCTGGAATTGGCTTTGACCGCGTAACAGACGAGGTGGTCGTGCCCGGCGAACGCCTGGTCGAAACTCTGGTAGGCGGCGGTCAGTGCGGCATGGGAATAGACATAACAAGGCGTACCGAACTCGGCGGCAATGCGCGCAAGCGGCACCGCTTCGACACACAATTCGCCGTCATGGCGGGAGAAAAAATTCACGGCTTTTTCTCCTCGGCAGCCGCGGGTTGCGGCGCAGCCGGCGCGACGGCCATGGGTTTCTGCTGCGGCGGCGGCAGATAGAGATCGCCTTTGTGGCCGCAACCCGGAAGCAGCATGACAAGCAGAACTGGCAAAAAAATGGAGCGCATATTATTCTCGGGGAATTGTGTTGCGCATCATCTTATCATAAGGAAAATAGCAATGACCGAAAGCGAATTCAACAAACTGGCGGACGAA
>DATKUY010000003.1:0-23951 GCA_035530375.1 Sulfuricella sp.
CGAGTTCCGCAGCCGCCCGGCTCGGCGAGCAGCGCAGGGAACCCCGAAGGGGCGGTGGATAGGGGCGGCTTTCTTTGGTTAACTTTCTTTGGCCGTTCAAAGAAAGTAACCAGCCGCCGGGCTGCCCCCGGCACCCAATCAACACGCGAAGCGCACAAAACCTAAAACCCAGTAAGCGCCGACATCCGCCCAATAGCCGCCTCCAACTCCTGCAACCGAGCAAGCGCAATTGCCACATCTTCCTCCCGCACTTCCAAAATCACAACCTGCTCGCAGATCATATGGATGTCCGCTTCGCGCTTCTCCAGCGCTATTTTCTGCGCCTGAATCTGCTCTTGCACCGGTGCGGCCGACTCCTTCAGCCAGCGCTCGGTTTCCGACCGCAGTTGCGTGAACAGGCCGCGTAGCGGAGACACCACCTCCAGGCCGAATTTTTTTGCCAGGCTGTTTTTGTCGGTTATCAGATTGATCGGGCGGCGGCAGAATTCGCCGGTTTTCTTGTCGAGCTGCTGCAGGGCCAGGCGGTAATCGTCGAGGTTCGGCTGCGCGGGCGGGGAGAGCGTAAAGCCGGGCAGATCGTTGAACCGGCCATATACCGCCTCGACCAGTCCCTTGATCTGGCGGTCAAGACGCTCGGCGCCCTCGAACAGGGCGGCGGCTTGCCCGACCAGGGATTGCATTGCCTGGGAGAGCGCGGCAGTGGTCGGGCTGCCGAGGATTTCCTTCAGGTTGTTTTCCACCCGTCTTTCGATGCGTCCGCTGTCAAGGCTGTCGAGCAGCACGCCGCCCTGTCGGGCAATCAGCTTGCGCGCGATGTCGAAGCTTTTCCAGGCTTCCTGGCTTTGCCACTGGTCCGCCTCGAGTTCTTCCTGCAAGCGTTCGGCCACCTCGCGATTTTTCCGGATCAGCCCGTCTAGCGTGTCCTGCTCGTGGCGCAGCCCGGAAAGCCGCTGTTGCACAACCTGATTGGCGGTTTTGGCGAACACGCCGACTTGGGCAAAGGCAGCGGCTGTCGGGGTGTTTTTCAGGGTATCCAGCAGTTTTTGTGTCTGCGCCAACTGTTGCGAATCGAACAATTCCGGCGCACCCGGCAGGGCTAGAATGGCTTCCAGCGCCGTCGCCAGCTCACCGTATTGTGGCTGCATCATGACGGACCCAGCCCGGCCAGCAGCGATTCCGGCGAAATCAGCGAACCCCGAATTTCCACCACCTTGCGACGGGCATGTTCGCCCTGTTTCAGGGTAATCCGGCTGGCCGGGACTTCGAAAGCCTGGCGCAGAAAATTCAGCAGCCGGGTGTTGGCCTGCCCTTCCACGGCGGCGGCCGCGACCCGAATTTTCAGCGCATCGCCGTGCAGCCCCATGATTTCGGTGCGCTTGGCGCCGGGCTGGACATGCAAGGTCACAATCAGGCAGTCATCCTTAAGCCGGTACCAGTCTGGCATGCCAGGAACCTAGGCAATCCGCATGGCAATACTCTCCAGCCAGGCGAGCGGCACCATCAGCAGCAGCTCGCAGATGATGAAGAGCAGTAGCGGGGAAAGATCGACATTCGCCAGCGGCGGAATAATCCGCTGCAACGGACGGAGGAACGGGTCGGTCAGACGGCCCAGCACCGGCGCCAGCGGAGTGTGCGGGTTGGTCCAGGACAGGATGGCTTGGACGAAAACCGCCCCGAGCAGGATGTAAACGCTGATTTTCAGCAGCTTGATTACCGCCAGGAAGGCGATGGCGATGAAAATGGATGGCCCGGCTTTCAGCATGAACAGTCCGCCCAACCAGAGCAGGGCGAGCAGCATCACGTATTCCACCAGCCAGGCCAGCAGCAGGGAGGCCAGATCCAGCCCGAACAGTCCGGGGACGATCCGGCGTAGCGGCTTCACCGCGAAATCGGTGAGCGCCGCGATGAACCGCGAGAACGGATTGTGGAACGGCGCCCGCACCCATTGCAGGTAGAAGCGTAACAGCACGGCCAGCACGAACAGTCCGAATAGGGTTTCCAGCAGAAATTGTACCGCTTGAATCAGCATGATGAGTTACTCCCTGTTCCCATTTTACCCAGTTCATCGCCCAGCTCACGCGAACGTAGACAGGCGGCCTGGGCGGCTTGGATGACGGCCTGCCGGACGCCTGCGCTTTCCAGCGCGAGGATGGCGCGTTCGGTGGTGCCGCCCTTGGAAGTGACGCGGGCGCGCAGGGTGGCGGCATCCTCGGCGCTCCGGCCGGCCAGCTTGGCGGCGCCGAGAAAGGTCTCGAGGCTGAGGGTGCGCGCCTCTTCCTGGGTGAAACCCAGTTCCATGGCGGCTTGCTGCAGTGCCTCGATGAACAGGAACACATAAGCCGGGCCGCTGCCGGAAATGGCGGTGACGGCGTCCATCCGCTCCTCCCGTTCCAGCCAGAGCGTCGTGCCCACTGCGCCGAGTACGGTCTCGGCCTGCCGCCGCCGGTCTTCCGGCACGCCGGGCGGGGCATACAGGCCGGTGATGCCGGCCAGCACCATGGCCGGCGTGTTCGGCATGGCACGTACGATCATGGCATGACCGCCCAGCCAGCGGGAAAGATCCGTGCTGCGCACCCCGGCAGCGATGGAAATCACCAGCCTGCCATCGAGCAGCCCATGCAGTTGCGTAGCGACATCGTGCAGTTGCTGCGGCTTTACCGCCAGCACGACGATGTCGCCGTCGATGGATGCGGCGGAGATTTCCTCGTGGGTTGCGACGCCGAATTTTTCGCTCAGGCGTGCCCGGTTTTCTGCGGAAAGCTCCACCACGCCGATATTTTTCGGGTCGAAGCCTTTTTGCAGCAGGCCGGTGATGAGTGCGCCGGCCATGTTGCCGCCGCCGATGAAGGTGATGTTCATGATTTATTTTTACCTTTTAAAAACGCTTACCGCAAAGGACGCAAAGGAATGCGAAGGAAAAACAATCAGGCAACTACTTCGCTATTTCAAGGCGTCGATTTACTTTGCGAACCTTTGCGTCCTTTGCGGTGAATGTCTTACGCTTTTTGCCGCTCCCCGAAAATCGCCGACCCCACCCGCACTATCGTTGCGCCCTCGGCAATCGCCGCATCGAGGTCGCCTGTCATGCCCATGGACAGGGTGTCGAGCTGGAACCCCTGGCTGTTGAGCTGCTCCAGCAGTTCGCGCAGCATCCTGAAATCCCGGTGCTGCCGCTCCACGTCCGCGGTCGGCTCGGGGATCGCCATCAGTCCGCGCAACTTCAGGCGCGGCAGGGTCTGCACGTGGCGCGCCAGGGCCGGCAGGTCTTCCGGAGCCACGCCGCCCTTGCTCGATTCGCCGCTGATGTTGACCTGCAGGCAGATCTGCAAGTCGGGCAGGCCGGCGGGGCGGCCCGCGCTCAGGCGCTCGGCGATCCTGGCGCGATCCACGCTGTGCACCCAGGAAAAATTCTCGGCGACCGGGCGCGTCTTGTTGCTCTGGAGCGGGCCGATGAAGTGCCATTTCAACGGCAGGTCGTTGAGCGCCAGGATTTTGTCCACCGCTTCCTGCACGTAGCTTTCGCCGAAGGCGCGCTGGCCGGCCGTATAGGCTTGGCGCACCGCAGCGGCGGGAACGGTCTTGCTGACGGCCAGCAACTGGATGGCGGCAACCGGCCGGCCGGCTGCTGTTGCGGCCAGTGCGATGCGCTGCCGCACGGCTTGCAATGCGCTTGCTATAGTTGTCATAATGAAGTCGTGCAACGCCAAATAAGGAAATTATAATGGAAATCTCGGACCTGCTTGCCTTCTCGGTAAAAAACAAGGCATCCGACCTGCATCTGTCGGCGGGTGAACCGCCCATGATCCGCGTGCATGGCGATATTCGGCGCATCAACGTTCCCGTCATGGAGCACAAGGAAGTTCATGGCATGGTGTACGACATCATGAACGACGGCCAGCGTAAGGCTTACGAGGAAAACCTGGAGACGGACTTTTCCTTCGAGGTGCCCAACCTCGCCCGTTTTCGCGTCAACGCCTTCAACCAGCAGCGCGGCGCAGCGGCCGTGTTCCGCACCATTCCATCGAAAGTACTAAGCCTGGAAGATCTGAAATGCCCGGCCATCTTCAAGGATATTGCCGACCAGCCGCGCGGCGTGGTGCTGGTGACCGGCCCGACCGGATCGGGTAAATCAACCACCCTGGCGGCGATGATCGATCATATCAACGCGACTGAACACGGCCATATCCTGACGCTGGAAGACCCGATCGAATTCGTCCATCAAAGCAAGAAATGCCTGATCAACCAGCGCGAGGTGGGGCCGCATACCAAGAGCTTCGCCAATGCCCTGCGCTCCGCCCTGCGCGAAGACCCGGACTGCATCCTGGTCGGCGAAATGCGCGATCTGGAAACCATCAGTCTGGCGCTGACCGCCGCCGAGACCGGCCACCTGGTTTTCGGCACGCTGCATACCAGTTCCGCCGCCAAGACCATCGACCGGATCGTCGACGTGTTCCCGGCTGCGGAAAAGGAAATGGTGCGCTCGATGCTCTCCGAAAGCTTGCGCGCGGTGATCTCGCAGGCCCTGCTGAAGACCAAGGACGGCACCGGCCGGATAGCGGCGCACGAGATCATGATCGGCACCCCGGCGATCAGAAACCTGATCCGGGAAAACAAGATTGCCCAGATGTATTCGGCGATCCAGACCGGCCAGAATGTCGGCATGCAGACGCTGGACATGAACCTGCAATCGCTGGTGCAGAAAAATCTGGTGAGCAAGGAAGAAGCGCGCGGCAAGGCGATGAACAAGGATGCATTTAATTAATGCGGTGAGGATTTAACGTATGGAACGCGATCAAGCGGTCAAATTTACGCACGACCTGTTGCGGCTGATGCTGTCGAAGAAGGCCTCGGACCTGTTTATCACCGCAGACTTCCCCCCCTCCATCAAGGTGGACGGCAAGATGACGCCGGTCTCCAACCAGAAACTGACCGCCCAGCACACCAAGGAACTGGCCCGCGCCGTGATGAACGACAAGCAGGCGGCCGAATTCGAAGCGACCAAGGAATGCAACTTCGCCATCAGCCCGGCCGACATCGGTCGCTTCCGCGTCAATGCCTTCGTGCAACAGGGGCGGATCGGCATGGTACTGCGCACCATTACCACCACCATCCCGAAGATGGACGATCTGGGTTTGCCCGAAGTCCTCAAGGATGTCGCCATGACCAAGCGCGGCCTGGTGATTTTTGTCGGCGGCACCGGCTCGGGCAAGTCGACCTCGCTGGCGGCGATGATCGGCTACCGCAACGAGAACAGCTACGGCCATATCATCACCATCGAGGATCCGGTCGAATACGTGCACCCGCACATCAACTGCATCATGACCCAGCGCGAAGTGGGCGTCGATACCGAATCCTGGGAAGCGGCGCTGAAGAACACCCTGCGCCAGGCGCCGGACGTGATCCTGATCGGCGAAATTCGCGAGCGGGAGGTGATGGAGCACGCCATCGCCTTTGCCGAAACCGGCCACCTGGCCATGGGCACGCTGCACGCCAACAGCGCCAACCAGGCGCTCGACCGGATCATCAACTTTTTCCCGGAGGAAAGGCGGCAACAACTCCTGATGGATTTGTCCCTCAACCTCAAGGCGCTGGTATCGCAACGCCTGATTCCCAAGGCGGGCGGCAAGGGCCGCGCCGCCGCCATCGAAATCCTGCTCAATTCGCCGCTGATTTCCGACCTGATCTTCAAGGGCGAGGTACACGCCATCAAGGAAATCATGGCCAAGTCCAACGAACTGGGCATGGTCACCTTCGACCAGGCGCTGTTCAATCTTTACGAGTCCGACACGATCAGCTACGAGGATGCATTGCGCAACGCCGATTCGGTCAACGACCTGCGCCTCCGAATCAAGTTGCATGGCAAGGCCGCCAAGAGCGGCAACCAGGCGGACGACATCGATCACCTGGATCTGGTTTAGCGGTACAGATCGAGGTCGGGGCCGCCCATGGCAAACCTCGCGCATCTGCTCGACCAGCACCGCGACACCCCGGAAAAAATTCTCTATCGCCAGCACATTGATGGTGCCTGGCGTGACTTCACCGCCCGCCAGGTGATGGATCTTGCCGCGCGCTGGCAGCAGGCCTTTCGCGCCCAAGGCTATGAACCGGGCGACCGTATCGCATTGTGCCTGCGTAACGGCGTCAACTGGGTGGCGATCGACCAGGCCGCGCTGGGACTAGGCTTGGTGGTGGTGCCGCTGTATGCGGACGACAACCCGGAAAATCTGGCTTGGTGCCTGAACGACGCCGGTGCGCGCCTGCTGGTGCTGGAACATGGCCGGCTGCTGGCGCCGCTGGCTCGGGCGATGCCCGCCCTCCCCGCCATCGTCTGCCTGCAGAAGAAGGCCCCCGCACCCGCGATTTCTGTCAGTGGCTGGCTGCCCGCAAACAACGCGCCTTTCGAGGTGGCCGAGCTGGATGAAAATGCGCTCGCCACCATCGTCTACACCTCCGGCACCACCGGCCGCCCCAAAGGCGTAATGCTGTCCCACCGCAACATCCTCAGCAACGTGGAAGCATCGCTTGAAGTGGTCAGCCTGCGTCAGGGCGACCTGCTGATTTCGGTGCTGCCGTTGTCCCATATGTTCGAACGCACCTGCGGCTATTACGTTCCGCTCCGGGCCGGCGTGCCGGTTGCCTATGCCCGTGCGATCAGCCAGTTGGCGGAAGACCTGGCCTTTCTCAAACCGACGGTAATGATTGCCGTGCCACGGGTGTTCCAGCGCTTCCTCGCCCGCATCGAGCAGGCGTTGGCTACCTCTCCGTTCAGACGAGGGCTGTTTCATCTCGCCGTGAATCTCGGCTGGCGCCGGTTTCAGGGACGCGCCGGAGTCATCGAGCTGGCGCTGCTCCGATTGCTCCGACCCCTGGTTGCCCGCCCGTTATTGAATCGGCTCGGTGGCGCCATACGTCTGGCCGTGGTGGGTGGCGCACCACTGGAGTTGCGCGTGGCGCGCGCATTCATCGGTCTGGGGCTCGAAATGCTGCAGGGCTACGGCCTGACCGAGGCATCGCCGGTGGTGGCCGGCAATCGTCAAGGGAACAACGATCCGGCCTCGGTTGGCACGCCGCTATCGGGTGTCGAGGTTCGCCTCAACGAGTCCGGCGAGTTGCTGGTGCGCGGCCCTGCGGTGATGCAGGGCTACTGGAACAATCCGCAGGCGACGGCGGAGGTTTTAAGCGCGGATGGCTGGCTCAATACCGGCGATCTGGTGGAACTGCATGGCGGCAAGATCACCATCAAGGGGCGGACCAAGGATGTGCTGATCTTGTCCAACGGCGAAAAAGTGTCGCCCCAGGACGTGGAGATAGCGATTCTGGACGATCCGCTGTTCGAGCAGGTGATGCTGGCGGGTGAGGGCCGCGCATACCTGACCCTGCTGGCGGTAAGTCCGGAAACCGATGAAAAGGTTTTGCTGCATCATGCCAATGCCCGGCTCAAAACGTTCCCGCGCTGGGTGCGGGTACGCCGGGTGATTGCCCGGCAGGAACCGTGGACGCTGGAAGATGGGCTGCTGACGCCGACCCTCAAGGTCAGGCGTGCGGAAGTGGGCAAAAAATTCAGCGAACAGATCGAGAAGGCTTACCGCAAGGGGATCAGAACGGCTTGACCACCACCAGAATCACCACCGCCACCAGAATCAATACCGGAAATTCGTTGAACCAGCGGTAGAAAACGTGGCTGTGGGTGTTGTGGTCGTCGCGAAAATCCTTGAGCAGTTTGCCGCAGTAGCCGTGATAAACGAGCAGAACACTCACCAGCGCCAGTTTGACGTGCAGCCAGCCGCCGGAAATGCCGAAGCCCAGCCACAACCACAGGCCGAGCGACACCGCCACGATAGCGCTGGGCGTCATGATGCCGCGGTAGAGCTTGCGCTCCATGATCTTGAAACGCTCCGAACTGATCGTATCTTCGCTCATCGCATGGTAGACGAACAGGCGCGGCAGGTAGAACAGCGCGGCAAACCAGGTGACTACGGCAATAATGTGAAACGCTTTGACCCAGAGCATGTCAGGTTCCAATGTTAGAATTCGGGGAAACTATATTATAAAGAAACGGCGATTAACCACGAATGACTCGAATGTTCACAAATAAACACGAATAGATTTTAGAGACAATTATCGTGTCGCCTGGAGGCGCCTTATTCGTGTTTCATTCGTGTAAATTCGTGGTTATAAAGATTTTCTAGGATAACGTATCGGGGGCGCGGGTGAAAGCCGGCAGCATATGGTCAAGAATCAAAAAATGGCGCCCGGACTGGCTGACGCTGGTTTTGCTCGGGCTGATCGCCTATGTCTGGTTCCGTCCGCCGGCATGGGTTTCCGACGAGAACCGGGCAGCGCCGGATATCCGGGTGATACTGCTGGATGGCCGGCAGATCCGGCTGGAGGATTTGCGCGGCAAGGTGGTGCTGGTCAATTTCTGGGCAACCTGGTGCCCCTATTGCCGCCACGAAATACCCGACATGGAGCGATTTTACCGCGACCACCACGCACAAGGCTTCGAGATTCTGGCGCTCAGCCAGGACGATACGGCGGAACCGGTGCGCCAGTTTCTGGCCAGCGCAGGCGTCCATTTTCCGGTGGCGATGGCGACGACCGGGCACACCGCCGCCCTCGGCGGGGTCAGCCGGCTGCCGACTTCGTTTTTGATCGACCGGCAAGGGCGGGTGCGCCACAAAATCAGCGGGCAGGTTCATTACGGTCGGCTGGAGGATCTGGTGGGGCCGCTTCTGGCGGAATAATTCAGGGGAGCGGTCAATTGCCGCCCTCAGAATAATATTCTTACGATTTGATTACAAAAATGTTACGATTCATTTTAATATTGAAGCTAGGGAAAACCCCTGGTTGAGTGCTGATATGATTTTTTGAGGATACACTTGCGTAAATCCGGACAGAATCATAACCAAAATCAAAGTAACGCAAAGGATTTGGAACATGAATAAAATCCGCAACTTGAAAATCTGGGTGCGTCTGGTAGTCGGCATTTCCATCATATTGGTGATCGCATGGTCCAGCATGATCTGGTGGGCTACGGTACAACAGCGGGACACCGCGATCGACCAGGCGCGCGATTTTTCCCTGAGTGTCCACCGCATGACCATGGCCAGCCTGACTGGCATGATGATCACCGGGACAGTCGCACAACGAGCGGTTTACCTTGACCAGATTCGCCAGTCGGAAGACATAAAAGAACTGCGGGTAATTCGTGGCGCGGCGGTGATCAAGCAGCTTGGCCCGGGTGCGGCGGATGAAGGCAAGGCGGATGAGGTCGAACAGCAGGTGCTGCAAAGCGGCAAACCCTATTTCCAGGTCATCCAGAATGGCGAAGGAGAAAATCTGCGCGCCATCATTCCCGCAATCGCGCAAAAGAATTATCTCGGCAAGAATTGTCTGATGTGCCACATCGTGCCGGAAGGCACAGTGCTGGGGGCGGTCAGCATGCACATTTCGCTCAACAAGGTTAACGCCACGGTGCGGAATTTCAGCCTGAAAATCATGGCGGTGGCGCTGGGACTGATGATTCCGGTAATCCTGTTCATTTACCTGTTCATTACCCGTTCGGTCACTATGCCGCTCCAGAAAGTTTCGCACGGCCTGTGCGACATCGCCGAAGGCGAGGGCGATCTGACACGGCGGCTGGAAGTGGAAGGCACGGACGAAATCGGCGAAACCGCGATAGCCTTCAACGCCTTCATGGACAAGCTGCAAGCGATTATCCGCGAAGTCCAGGCCAGCACTGACCATGTGCTGTCCACCGCTGCCAGCCTTGCCAGTGTTTCCGTCCAGGTGGCAGCAAACTCGCGGCAGCAGAGCGAGGAGGCATACGACATGGCGACGAAGGTGGAAATCATGACCTTCAACATCGACAGCGTGGCGGGACAGGCTGAACAAGTGCAGGCGGTGTCTGCCGAATCAAGTAATTTGTCCACGCATGGCAGCGGGGTGATTCACAGTGCAGCAGCAGAAATGGGCAAAATCACCGAAGCCGTAAACGAGTCTTCTGCGATCATTCAGGATCTCGGCCAGCAATCCAACCAGATATCGGCTATTGTCAATGTGATCAAGGAAATTGCCGACCAGACTAACCTGCTCGCGCTCAATGCGGCGATCGAGGCAGCGCGTGCCGGCGAACAGGGCCGGGGATTCGCAGTGGTAGCCGATGAAGTCAGAAAGCTGGCCGAGCGCACCAGCAAATCCACCCAGGAAATCACCGAGATGATCGGAAAGATTCAGCATGGCACAGCCATGGCGATCAGCAGCATGGAAGCGGGCGTGGAACGGGTGAACGTGGGTGCATCGCTGGCCCACCAGGCAGAGGAAGCCATCAACCAGATCAAGTCTGGCGTCCAGCAGGTCGTGGAGGCAGTGAGCGATATCTCTGTTGCCCTCAAGGAACAAAGCCAGACCAATACCGAGAATTCGCAAAAGGTGGAAAGTATCGCCCGGCTATCGGAGGATAACAGCAACTCATTCCAGGAGATTGCAAATACCATCAGCAGCCTTGAAAACCTGGCGGACAATCTGCACAATGCTGTGGGGCGTTTCAAGACCTGATTTTTTGTCATTTTTTAAAAAAACCACTAGACCAGGAGGAGAAAACAAATGAACTTCGACGATGCGATTGCAGCACACATCAAATGGAAAGTCCGACTGAACCAGTTTATCGATGGCACCAGCACCGAGCAGCTCAACAGCGCGACCATCTGCAAGGACAACCTGTGCGACCTGGGCAAATGGATCTACGGGGAAGGGGCAAAATACAATACCGCACCGCACTACAAGGATCTGGTATCCAAGCATGCCAATTTTCATCGCTGTGCAGCGGACGTGGTGAAAAAAGTCGAAGGCAGCGACAAGGCAGGGGCCAAATTATTACTGGCCGGCCAGTTTGCCGTAGCATCCAAGGAAACCGTGACGGCGATCATGGAGCTGAAGAAGGAAGCCAAGTAATGTAAGCGCAGCCGGTCTGGCCGCGTATAAAAAAGCCCGGGTGCGTTTCCGCCCCGGGCTTTTTATTGCCATGGATTTATGGGCGCCCTATGCCTCGATACCCTGGCTGTGCAGATATTCCTCATAGTTGCCGACATAATGCCGGTAGCCGCCCTTGCCATCCAGCTCCAGCACCTGGGTGGCGAGCGAAGAAATCAGTTGGCGGTCATGACTGACGAAAATCAGCGTGCCCTTGAATTGCTCCAGCGCCAGATTAAGGGATTCGATCGACTCCATGTCCATGTGGTTGGTCGGCTCGTCCATCACCAGCACGTTGGGGCGCTCCAGAATCAGCTTGCCGTAGAGCATGCGGCCCTTTTCGCCGCCGGACAGCACGCGCACCGACTTCTTCGAATCGTCGCCGGAGAACAGCAGCCGACCCAGCGTGGCGCGGATGATCTGGTCATCGTCGCTCTTGCGCCCCCAGCGTTCCATCCACTCGAACAGGGTCATGTCTTCCTCGAACTCGGCATGGTGATCCTGGGCGAAGTAGCCGATCTTGGCCTTTTCCGCCCATTTCACATTACCCTGGTCGGGCTCGAGTTCACCCACCAGCATTTTCAGCAGGGTGGTCTTACCGGCACCGTTGGGTCCGATGATGGCGAGGCGCTGACCGGCGTCGAGAAGCAGGTTGAGGCCGTGAAACAACACCTTGTCGTAGCCCTTGGCCACATCCAGCAGTTCCACCGCCTGGCGGTGCAGCTTCTCCCGATCGTCGGTCTCAAAGCGGATGTAAGGGTTCTGGCGGCTGGAGGGTTTGACCTCCACCATGCCGTCCTTGAGTTTATCGACCTGCCTGGCACGGCTGGTGGCCTGGCGCGCCTTGGAGGCGTTGGCGGAAAAGCGGGCGACGAAAGCCTGTAATTCGGCAACCATTTCCTTTTTCTTGGCATTGTCGGTAATCAGCCGCTGGCGCGCCTGTGTCGCGGCGACCATGTATTCGTCGTAATTGCCCGGATAGATGCGGATCTCGCCGTAATCCAGGTCGGCCATGTGGGTGCACACGCTGTTGAGAAAGTGGCGGTCGTGGGAGATGATGATCATGGTGCTGGAGCGCGCATTGATCACATCCTCCAGCCAGCGGATGGTGTTGATGTCGAGGTTGTTGGTGGGCTCATCCAGCAGCAGGATATCGGGATCGGAAAACAGCGCCTGCGCCAGCAGCACGCGCAGCTTGAAGCCGGGCGCGACTTCCCGCATCGGGCCGGTATGCAGATCCACCGCGATGCCCACCCCGATCAGCAGCTCGCCGGCACGCGATTCGGCGGTGTAGCCGTCCAGCTCACCGAACAGGACTTCCAGCTCGGCGGCGCGCATGTAGTCGTCCTCGGTGGCTTCCAGATTGGCGTAGATCGCATCCTTTTCCTGCTTGACCTGCCACAGTTCGGTATTGCCCATCATCACCACATCGAGCACCACGTTGTCTTCATAGGCGAACTGGTCCTGGCGCAGTTTGCCGACGCGCTCGCCGGTATCGATCGAAACGTTGCCCGCCGATGGCTCCAGATCGCCGCCGAGGATTTTCATGAAAGTCGATTTGCCACAGCCGTTGGCGCCGATCAGGCCGTAACGGTTGCCTTCGCCGAACTTGACGGAAACGTTTTCGAACAGGGGCTTGGCCCCGAACTGCATGGTGATGTTGAAGGTGGAGATCAATTCTTGACTACCCTTAGAAAAACTACTGCAAAAACCGGGTATTATACCAACCCACCAAAAAATTGGCAGCCTTTTTCCCCTTGTTGCCGGATTAAATCGTATGCATAGCGAAGCTGACGGCCGACTGCCTTTATCCGGATTAATTCTGCATTCCACACCGGCGCCGTTCATGCCAGGCTTTTGCAGTCGGCCGAATTGCCGCTATAATCACGAGCTTTCTACAATATACAAGACAAGGAACTCTCCCCATGAGCGGACACCAAATGGAAAAAACCACGCTTTCGCAATTCCTGATTGCCCTGGTTGGCGCGTTGATCCCGGTACTGATCGTTGCTCTCCTGATTTTCAAACTGGTCATGGGCATCATGGCCACCCATGTCGGCGGCGATGACTCCAAGGCGGCTGCGGAAGAAATCGCGAAGCGCCTGAAGCCGGTGGGCGAGCTCGCCATCGGCGAAGCCAAACCTGCCGCAAATGTCGGCATGGTCGACGGCAAAAAAGTATTCGACTCCATCTGCCAGGCTTGCCACGCCACCGGCGCTGCGGGCGCACCCAAGGTCGGCGACAAGAACGCATGGGGCCCGCGCATCAAACAAGGCAAGGACACCCTGTTCAAGCATGCCATCTCCGGTTTCACCGGCAAGAGCGGCACGATGCCGGCGAAAGGCGGCAACCCGGCACTTTCCGATGCGGAAATAAAAGCGGCGATTGATTACATGGTCGGGCTAGCGAAGTAAACCACCCGAACTTAACGATTCGACGCCAAGGGCGGCTTTTTAGCCGCCCTTGTTTTTGGCAATCCGTATTGCGGCCAGAACGACGCTTTCGTATGGACGCAGCAGGATAGTAAAAGAACGTGCCCGGAAAGGCAGCAAACCGCCATGCCCGGATTCATTTCCAGTCTGGCGCTGTTATCATACGATTTCAACGCAAAGGGAAGATGATGTCGGCAACTATTCTGGTGGTAGAGGATGAAGCCGCGATCCGGGAGTTGGTGGTGTTTGGCCTGCAACAGGCAGGACACCGCCCGGCGGTCGCCGCCAGCGCCGAGCAGGCGCTGGCTTTAGTGCGCGAGACGCTGCCCGACATGATCCTGCTCGACTGGATGTTGCCGGGCATGAGCGGGGTAGAGCTTGCGCGGCGCCTCAAGGCCGATGCCCGCACCCGGGACGTGCCGATTATCATGCTGACGGCGCGGAGCGATGAGCAGGACAAGATCACCGGACTGGAGACCGGCGCCGACGACTACATAACCAAACCGTTCAGTCCGCGCGAGCTGAATGCCCGCATCAAGGCGGTGTTGCGCCGACGCGCCCCGCAAATGGCCGGCGACTCGGTGGAGATGAAAGGCCTGAACCTCGACCCCGCGACCCACCGGGTAACCGGCAACGACCATCCGCTCGATCTGGGGCCGACGGAATTTCGTCTGCTGCATTTCCTCATGACCCATGCCGAGCGGGTACATTCCCGCGCGCAGTTGCTCGACCAGGTGTGGGGAAACCATGTGTTTGTCGAAGATCGCACCGTGGACGTGCATATACGCCGCCTGCGCCTTGCGTTACAGGCAACCGGCCATGACGGCCTGATCCAGACCGTGCGGGGCAGCGGCTACCGGCTGTCGGCGCGCATCGAGGAATGACGGGCGCCATGTCTGGCTTCTGGTGGCGCCCGCTGCTCACGGTCGCCCTGCTGGCCATCTTCCCCCTTCTCCTGTGGCCCATTGCCGGCGCGGTGCCGGCGCGCATCGTGTTCGGCATTCTGCTTCTGCTCTATCTGCTGCACCATCTTCGTAACCTGAAGGCACTGGCCGGGTGGCTGCAGAAACCGGATGTCGCAACGGTGCCGCACGGCGCCGGACTGTGGGAGCCGGTGTTTACCGCGCTCTATCAATTGGTGCGGCGGCAGTCTGACAGCCAGCGCAACCTTTCCACCGCGCTGGAACGTTTTCTGCTCGCCGGCGAGGCGATGCCGGACGGCACCGTGATGCTCAACAGCAACGACCAGATCGAGTGGTGCAACCCGGTGGCCGAGGTGCAGTTCGGCATCAACCTGGAGCGCGATCGCGGGCAATGGATGAATTATCTGGTTCGCCAGGCCCAGTTCACCGACTACCTGGCGGCGCACAACTACCGCGAGCCGCTGATCTTCAGGTCCACCCGCAACCGCGAACTGGTGCTGTCGATCCAGTTGGTCCCGTTCGGCGACGAACAGAAGCTCCTGATCAGCCGCGACATCACCCAGCTTGAACGGGTCGAAACCATGCGTCGCGACTTCGTTGCGAATGTATCCCACGAACTCAGCACACCGCTGACCGTGATCGGCGGTTTTCTCGAAACGCTGGCGGACATGGAGCACCTGGACGAAGCTCAGACCCGGCGCCACCTGAACCTGATGCTCGACCAGGCAGCCCGCATGCAGCACCTGGTCAAGGATTTGCTCACCCTGTCCAAGCTGGAGAGCACACACACGGCCCATCGCGAAGAAAAAATCGACATGCCGCGCCTGACGCGGGAACTGCTGGCGGATGCGCAATCGCTGAGCGCCGGGCGGCACCATTTGAAACTCAACCTGGCCTCGGAACGCTGGCTGCTGGGCAACGAGGACGAACTGCGCAGCGCCTTCGGCAACCTGGTCAGCAATGCCATACGCTATACCCCGGAAGGCGGCGAAATCGTGCTGCAATGGCAAGAGCGGGAAGGGACGGGCGTATTCAGCGTACAGGACAGCGGCATCGGCATCGAACCGCAACATATCTCGCGCCTCACCGAACGTTTCTACCGGGTCGACCGCGGCCGCTCGCGCGAAACCGGCGGCACCGGCCTTGGCCTGGCCATCGCCAAACACGCCCTGACCCGGCACCAGGCGAGGCTCGAAATCGAAAGCACTCCCGGCAAGGGCAGCACGTTCAGCGCCTGTTTTCCGGCACGGCGGCTGATTGCGGGATAGCGCCGTTCCGCTGCGAGTGACCGCACCCTCAAACACAACTCATTATGGTCTTGGCGGAGGAGCAATTTAACCATTAACGGACCTGCAACCGCTGGCCCTGCGCAACAATATGTTAATATACCCCCCCCGGCAACCTTGAGCATCAGGAGCAACAACAACATGTCCAGCAATGACGTCTTCACATGGCTTCTCAACGAATTCAGCAACGACATTTTCATTTTTGTTTTATGCGCATCGCTGCTCTGGCTTTACCACCTGTATCTGCGTTACCGGGTGCGCACGGACCCGACCTACACCGTACAGGCCGTCAATGTCCTGGCGCGCACGGTTTGGGTGGAAGTGATGATGGGTCTTGGCAAGCCGGATGTAATCGCGATACAGACATTGCGCAACTCCACCATGGCGGCGACCTTCCTTGCATCCACCGCGGTACTGCTGATTATGGGCGTGCTCACGCTAAGCGGCCAAGGCCAAAATCTTGATGCGACCTGGCATGTCCTGAATCTCTACGGCGCCAAGCACACCGGCTTATGGCTAACCAAGCTCATCCTGCTGCTGCTTGATTTCTTCGTGGCCTTTTTCAGTTTTTCCATGGCGGTACGTATCTACAACCATGTGGGCTACATGATCAATGTGCCGCTTTCCCTGAATCACAAATCGATTTCACCGCGACACGTGGCATTGCACCTGAACCGCGGCGGCCGCTATTACAGCATTGGCATGCGCGCCTATTACTTTTCCGTGCCGATGGTATTCTGGCTGTTCGGCCCGGAACTGATGCTGGCGGCAACAATCGCCCTGATTGTCGTTCTGTATCGGATCGACCGGGCGCCGAAAATTCTGGCCGACGATTACCGCTGACTCCGGGGCGGCAAACGCCGCGCCATGCAGAAACCTACAGAGTTGTAGGGATACCTGTTGGCCGGTTACGCCAAGCTTGCAGCCGCCGCGCCGAACCTGCGGCGGATAACCCTTGTTGGACTACGCTGGGGGGAAGGCGTCCGGCGAAGCGGGAAAGGATGCCGGAATCGAATCGTTTTCGCCATTTAGCACAAGCGGCGGGGACAAGCCTTGTATTGCAGTCTCATGAAGGCGGCGGCTCAAACCCTTTCAAACCCCACCCGCTCGTAGTCGCTGCCCTTTTCGATCAGCGTGAGCAGCTTGACGGTCTGCGGGTCCTTGCCATGGACCGCCACCAGTCTGCCGGGGCCGAACCAGCCGGGGGGCAGCACCAGGCTGGCGGCTTCGCGCAACACCGGCATGTCAGACAGCAGGAAAGCCTGGACGTATTTATTTGCGGCATCCGTCGCCAGCGGCAGAGGGCGCACGGCAACGGCAAGCGGCGCGCCGGGCAGGATGCGAACACCGATGTGCAGTCCGCCGTCGAGGGGAAAGATCAACCACTTGATTACGCCCAGTGCGTAAGCGCTACAGTCCGCCGGGCGCACGGCGATGAGCTGTTTCAGGCGAATGCGCATGCCGTCCTGATCCGGCCGGATCAGGCGAAAGCCGAGTGCGCTCTCATCCTGAATCTGCCAGGTTTCAAGGCCAAATCCCATTTGTGAAGAATGCAGTTTTTCGGTCTGCTCGCTGATGCGGCCGAAGAATTGCAGGTCATGGATTTCGCGCTGGCTTAGCTTTTCTTTCTCGCCCGGCTGTTTGAAGGGTTGTTCTCCGCCCAGGAAAAAATGGATCGCTGCCATGCCCAGCGCGGTCTGCGCCTTGTCTGCTCCTGCCCGGCGGGTAAAATCCCGTTTTGCCGGCGCCGCCTGGCACCAGTGCTGGTAAAGCGTGACGAGCAGGCTTTCGCAGTCTCGCGGCGCACAATCCTTGCCCAGTCCGAGTTCGGCCGGATCATCGCCCTTTTTCAGCCGCTTGATGCGTTTGAGGAAAGTGACGGCAATCCGTTCGGTATCGAGATAGCGCGGGCTGGCCAAGGCCAGGGTTTGTCCCTCGCGAACCAGCCTGGGCGCCGCCGTGCCAGCCAGATCTACCGCCACCAGCGGCAGCGAGGCCTGCTCCGGCGGATGGGTCGCCACCGTTATGCGCACCGCCCATTTATCCAGCCAGCGGTCGAGCAAGTCGAGTTGCTCCGGCATCAGATGGTAAGGGTCGGCCAGATAGGTGAGCAGGATCTGGGCATAGGCGGCAGTGCAGGTCGTCGAGTCGCTTTGCTCGTTCAGGCTGTCCTTTACCGCATCCGGGGTGAAACCCCGCTGTTCCGCGAGGGCAAACAGTTCATGCGCCTGCCGCCACAAATCCTTGCCGGGCTGCCGATAGACGCGGCAGTTTTCCATTACCCGCAGTCCGGTGTAGCGCAGGCAACGGTGGGTGATCAGCGCGGCATGCAGGGCGATGTCCGAGCCGCCGTTCAGGCAATCCTGCAGGCACAACCGGTAGGCTGCACCCATCGCGGCCCAGAGACCGTCCACGCTGTTCCAGGTGTCGCGCTCGGCGGTTTCGAGCGGCAAAGGCCTGCCGAGATACTTCCGGGCCAGCTCCGCCTGTACGAAAGCAACCGGGTCGCGCAGCAGTTCGCTGATTTTGAGCCGCTCCCGCGGCGCAATGGAGGTGCGATTGAGCAGTTCGAGCTGGGCCGTGAGCGTGGCGTGCACCAGCGGGACATTGGTCAACGGCAGGTCTTTCAGCCATTGCTTGCAGGCATTGGCGTCGCTGAAATGGGGCACGGGGATCGGGGGCGAGGTCATGACGTTTCCCTGGTGTGGCCAGCCTGCAATGCTTCACGGATTCCGGCGCGCAGGCTTTCCGTCATGTGCGCCGGCGGAACCGGCCGCGCATCGCGCATCGCCAGCCCCCAGACCGGGTTGGGGAAGTGGCGGTCGCCCTGCCAGCGCGGGATGACGTGCCAGTGCAGATGCGGAACGACATTACCAAAGCTGGCCAGGTTGATCTTGTCAGGCCGCAATGTCTGCCGGACCGCGCCTTCCACCGCGAATACCACGTCCATCAGGTGTTGGCGCCCGACTGCCGGCAGGTCGGTCATTTCCTTGATGTGGTCCGTCCAGATAACGCGGCAGAAGCCGGGGTAATCCCGGTCTTCGACCAGCACCACCCGGCACAGGGCATCCTGCCACAGCAGTTCACCGCCCACGCTTTCGCAAAGCTCGCACATGGTTGCTTCCTTACAACAGCACCCGTTCGATGCCGCCGTTGTTCGCCCTGGCAACGTAGTCTTCCATCCATGCCGGCCCGAGGAGATGGCGAGCCATCTCCACCACGATGTAATCGGCCTCGATGTCGGCGTCGTCGTCGTAGCGGTGCAGCCCTTGCAGGCAAGAAGGGCAGGAGGTCAGCAGCTTGATCTTGCCGCTTTCGCCGGCGGGGCGCGTAGTGTTGATTTCACCGGCAACCTTGAGGATTTCCTCGCGTTTGCGGAAGCGCAACTGGGTGGAGATGTCCGGCCGGGTCACCGCCAGCGTACCGGATTCGCCGCAACAATAATCGGACAGCTTGACCCCGCCGCCGAGAAGATCGTTCGCCACTTTCAGCGGATTGTAGGTTTTCATCGGGGTATGGCAGGGGTCGTGATACATGTACCGCGCCGACCCGGCATCGCGAAGCGCGGGTGCGGAAGGCGCGGTTGCCGGCTGCGCCTCTGTAGATGGATCTTCGTTGCCCGCTTGCAGCCGGTGAGCGCCGATCACGCCTTCGAGTTTCAAGCCCTTCTCCATCAGATATTCGTGGATGTCGAGCAGGCGGCAGCCGGGGAATATCTTGTCGAACTGGTATTTCAGCAACTGGTCCATGCAGGTGCCGCAGGACACAATTACGGTCTTGATGTCGAGGTAATTGAGGGTGTTGGCGACGCGGTGGAACAGCACCCGGTTGTCGGTGGTGATCTTCTGCCCCTTGTCCTGGTCGCCGGCAGAGGTTTGCGGGTAGCCGCAGCACAAATAGCCCGGCGCCAGCACGGTCTGCGTGCCGAGGTGGAACAGCATCGCCTGGGTGGCGAGCCCGACCTGGCTGAACAGGCGCTCCGAACCGCAGCCCGGGAAATAGAATACCGTGTCGGAATCCTCGTTGCCGGCCTTCGCCGGGTCGCGGATCACCGGCACGATCGCCGCATCCTCCAGCCCGAGCAGGGCGCGCGAGGTTTTCTTCGGCAGGCTGCCCGGCATCGGCTTGTTGACCAGATGGATGACCTGCGCCTTGAGCGGCGGGCGGCCGACTGTCGCATGAGGATGCCGGGTGGAAAGCCGGGCCAGGCCGAAGGATTTGGCCAGCCGGTAGCCCAGCCGCTGCGCCTTGTAGCCCCATTCGATCAGCGCTTTGCGCACCAGCTTGATGGTGGCCGGGTCGGTAGTGGTCAGAAAGAACATGGCGGCGAAGCTGCCGGGACTGAATTTTTTCTTGCCCTGCTCGCGCAGGAAGTTGCGCATGGCGATGGAAACATTGCCGAAATCGATGTCCACCGGGCAAGGCTTGAGGCACTTGTGGCACACCGTGCAGTGGTCGGCGACATCGTTGAATTCGTCGAAATGCTGGAGCGAAATGCCGCGCCGGGTCTGCTCTTCGTAGAGGAATGCCTCGATCAGCAACGAGGTGGCGAGGATCTTGTTGCGCGGGCTGTAAAGCAGGTTGGCGCGCGGCACATGAGTGGTGCACACCGGCTTGCACTTGCCGCAGCGCAGGCAATCCTTGATCGAATCGGCGATTTCGCCGATCGCGCTCTGCTCCATGATCAGCGACTCGACCTCCAGCAGGCTGAAGCTGGGGGTATAGGCGTTGCGCAGGTCGGCGCCGGGCAGCAGCTTGCCGCGGTTGAAGTGGCCGTGCGGGTCGACCTTGGCCTTGTAGGCGGCGAAGGTTTCAATCGCCTCGGGTTCGAGGAATTCCAGCTTGGTGATGCCGATGCCGTGCTCGCCCGAGATCACGCCGCCCAGATCGGTCGCCAGCCGCATGATGCGCGCAACCGCCCGATTGGCTTCCTGCAGCATGGCGTAATCGTCGGAGTTGACCGGGATATTGGTGTGCACGTTGCCGTCGCCGGCGTGCATGTGCAGCGCCACGAATACCCGGCTCTTCAATACCTGCTGGTGAATCGCATCGCAGCGCTCCAACACCGGCTGATATTCGCGCCCGGTGAAGATGCGGTGCAGTTCGGCGCGCACTTCCTTTTTCCACGAAATGCGCAGGGAGTGGTCCTGCAGGACCTGAAACACCGTGCTCCCGGCGTCGCCGGCCCACTCCGGGCTCAGCGCTTTCAACTCAGGACTGCTTGCCGGGCTGTCGAGATGGTCCAGCAGCCACTGCCAGAGCCTGCGGCTGGCGCGCAGCAGGGCGAGCGCAGCCTCGCGCCGGTTGCCGAGCAACTCCGCATCGGGCAGCGTATCCTCGTCGCGAAGCAGCGGCAGCTCGCCGGACAGGAAAGCCTCCAGCTCGTCCAGCAGCTTGAGCTTGTTGCGCGTCGAAAGTTCGATGTTGATGCGCTCGATGCCGTCGCAATAGTCGCCCATGCGCGGCAGCGGGATCACCACGTCTTCATTGATCTTGAAGGCGTTGGTGTGGGCGGCGATGGCGGCGGTGCGGGCGCGGTCGAGCCAGAATTTCCTGCGCGCTTCGGCGCTTACCGCGATGAAGCCCTCGCCGCCGCGCGCATTGGCGATCCGCACGATATGCGAGGCGGCCTCGCCGACGGCGATTTCATCTTCGCTGACGATGTCCGCCAGCAACACCATTTTCGGGCTCCCCGCGCGGTTCGCCTTGGTCGCATAGCCGACCGCCTTGACGTAGCGTTCGTCGAGGTGTTCGAGACCGGCCAGCACCGCCAGCGGGTGCGCATCCAGATAATCCTTGATCTCGACGATGGCGGGTACCGCTTGATGCACCTGGCCGAAAAATTCCAGGCAGACGGTGCGGGTGTGCTTGGGCATCCGGTGCAGGATGAAGCGAGCCGAGGTGATGATGCCGTCGCAGCCTTCCTTCTGGATGCCGGGCAGTCCGGACAGGAATTTGTCGGTGACGTCCTTGCCGAGGCCGGCCTTGCGGAAATGCTTGCCGGGAATCTCGAGGATTTCCTCCGCCTTGACGGTTTTGCCATCGGCGCCAAAGCGGCTGATGCGAAAGCGCACCGTCTCGACATCGTGGATCTTGCCGAGGTTGTGGTCAAGGCGCGTGATTTCCAGCCAGTATCCGTCCGGGTCAACCATCCGCCACGAGGCCAGGTTGTCGAGCGCCGTGCCCCACAGCACGGCCTTCTTGCCGCCGGCGTTCATCGCCACATTGCCGCCGATGCAGGAGGCATCGGCGGAAGTAGGATCAACCGCAAACACCAAATTGGCTTCTTCCGCCGTTTCCATCACGCGCCGGGTCACCACGCCCGCGCCGCAGCGGATGGTCGGCACGGCCTCCGCCACGCCGGGCAGACCGAGCATTTCCACGCCGTTGTGGCGGTCGAGCTTTTCGGTGTTGATCACCGCCGACATCCGGTCGAGCGGAATCGCGCCGCCGGTGTAGCCGGTGCCGCCGCCGCGCGGGATCAGGGTCAGCCCGAGTTCGATGCAGGCGCGCACCAGTGGGGCGATTTCTTCCTCGGTGTCGGGGTTGAGCACGACGAAAGGGTATTCGACGCGCCAGTCGGTGGCATCGGTGACGTGGGACACGCGCGCCAGGCCATCGAACTGGATATTGTCGCGGCGGGTGTGGGGCAGCAGCCGTCTCAGCGTCTTGCGGCGTAGCCGCGCAGTATGTTCGAAATCCGCTTCGAACTGGTCCACCGCGCTGCAACTGCGGTCGAGCAGCAGCTTTACCGCTTCATTGGCCTGGCGCCGCGCTTCGATGGCATGCAGGCGATGGCGCAAGGCATCCACCAGTGCCTTGCGGCGCTTGATGTTGGCGAGCAGGTCGTCCTGCAGGTAGGGGTTGCGCGACACTACCCAGATGTCGCCCAGCACTTCGAACAGCATCCGCGCCGAGCGCCCGGTCTTGCGTTCGACACGTAGCGTGTTGAGAATTTCCCATGCCTCGTCGCCCAACAAGCGAATAATGATTTCGCGGTCGGAAAAGGAAGTGTAGTTGTAGGGAATTTCCCTGAGGCGTGCGGTCGTCATTTTCATCAAGGCTGCCGGAAAGTCCAAATTTTAGCGCAATTCGGTGTTTAAGTCAGACTGGCGCGCCGCTGCAAGGTTCTTGCTACACCGCAGCCCAGGCAATAACAAAGTATCGCGCCAGCTTGCCCACCGCCATGAATGCCGCGACATAACCCGCGTTCAGCCGCAGCCAGCCCGCCGCGACGCATAGTGCGTCGCCGATGAGCGGCGCCCAAGCCAGCAGCAACGCCGGACTGCCGTAGCGATGCACCCACGCCAAGCCGCGACCCGGCTTCTGCTCCGGCAGAATGCGCCCGAGCAGATAGGAGCTCATGCCGCCCAGGGTATTGCCCAGCGTCGCCAGCGCCAGCGCCGGCCACAACAGGCCGGGATTGAGCTTGAGCAGGCCGAACAACACCGCCTCGGAACCGCCCGGCAACAAGGTGGCGGCCAGGAAGCTGCTGAGGAAAAGGCCGCCCAGGCCGAGTTCGTCGCTAATCAAGGGTAGAACTTTCGGAGGTGACAAAGCGGAAAAAAATCCAGACAATAGCAGCGGTCATGATTTGGTAATTTCGTTTCAAAATTAAATCGAGAAAAAGCTGATAACCACGAATTCACACGAATAAAACATGAATGTTCACGAATAATCAGTTAGCCAGTACGGGTAACCCCCCGCCTGCGTTGAGACACGGTGACAGCCTAAACTATTCGTGTTTATTCGTGCCATTCGTGGTAAAGGTTTTTTGCAATATTGCCGTTTTGAATACTAATCTGGAATAAATTGGATGACTATGAATAAGGCAGCCCCCTCTGGACGCAACAAGCTGATTATCGCGGCACTGGTGATTGCGGCGCTGGCCGGCGGGCTTTTCCTGCTGCTCGCGCAGAAGCCCGCCGCGCCACAGGCGGAGTTCGCCGCGCTGAACGGCGAAAAGATCGCGCTCGACAGCCTGCGCGGCAAGGTGGTGCTGGTGAATTTCTGGGCGACCAGTTGCCCCGGCTGTATCAAGGAAATGCCCGACCTGGTGAAAACCTGGCAAAAATACCACAGCCGCGGGCTGGAAACCATCGCCGTGGCGATGAGCTACGATCCGCCCGAATACGTCAGGCAGTTCGCCGAGAAAAATGGCCTGCCTTTCACCATCGCACTCGACGCCAGCGGCTCGACCGCCCAGGCATTCGGCAATGTCCGCCTGACCCCGACCACCTTCATCATCGACAAGCGAGGAAAAATCATCCAGCAGTATTTGGGCGAGCCGGATTTTGCCAAATTGAATGCCTTGATCGAGGGCGCGCTGTAAAATAAGG
>DATKUY010000004.1:0-61012 GCA_035530375.1 Sulfuricella sp.
CTTCAGCAGCCAGTTATGCTTGGCGGCCATAGCAGCTTGGACCCACCTGATCCCATCCCGAACTCAGAAGTGAAACGAGCCCGCGCCGATGATAGTGTGGATTACCCATGTGAAAGTAGGTCACCGCCAGGCTCCTTATAAGACAGACCCCCTCAGCGAAAGCTGCAGGGGGTTTTGTTTTTTGTGCTTATGTCGCATGTGCTAACATGCGTTGATTGCATTGCATCCCAATCCTTTTAACGTGAAACCCCTGACTTTTGCTGTGTTGCGCCTGCTCTCCGACGGAGAATTCCGTTCCGGCGAGGAGATGGCGCGGCAGTTGAATGTATCCCGTGCTTCCATCTGGCAAGCCATGCGTTTTCTTGACGAAGCCGGCTTGGCAGTGTTCCGGGTACAGGGGCGCGGCTACCGGTTGCGCGAAGTCCTGCACTGGATCGATCGGGATAAAGTCGTCACCGCATTGGGCGAAAGGGCTGATTTGTTCGATCTGGAGGTTGTCGACAGCATCGATTCAACCAATAGCCGGATGTTGCAGAAAGCCGCGCAGGGAGCGCGGCACGGCAGTTGTGTTATCACCGAGATGCAGACTGCCGGACGGGGCAGGCGTGGCCGCGAGTGGCATGCCAATCTGGGGGGCAGCCTGACATTTTCCCTGTTGTGGCGCTTCAATCGGGGCGCAGGCTTCTTGTCCGGCTTGAGCCTTGCGGTCGGCGTCGCGCTGATGCGGGCATTGAGCCAGGCGGGCGTATCCGGCGCCGGCCTGAAATGGCCGAACGACGTGCTGCACCAGCACCGCAAGCTGGCCGGCATTCTGATCGAATTGCAGGGCGATATGCTGGGTCCGAGCGCTGCGGTGATCGGGATAGGGCTCAATCTCCAACTCTCCGACACGGTATTGAACCGGATAGACCAAGCGGCGGTGGGCGTTCACTCAATCACCAGCACCTCGCCTGAGCGCAACCTTCTTCTGGCACATACTTTGTTGCACCTGGCCGACGTGCTCAACGAGTTCGAGGAGGGTGGATTTTCGCGCCTGCGCGGAGAATGGTTGGCGCACCACGTTTATCATGAAAAACCAGTTCTGCTGACATTGCCGGATGGCAGCCAGCACCAGGGACATTTGCTGGATGTGGCGGAAGATGGCGCGTTGCTGGTACGCACTGCGGCAGGCAAGCAACGCTTTACTTCCGGCGAAATCAGTCTGCGCGGAGCGGCCGCATGATACTGGCGGTGGATGCCGGCAATACCCGGATCAAATGGGGGTTCCATGACGGGAAGTCATGGCAGGAGAGAGGCTGGGTTGCCACCAGTGATGCTGATCGGCTGGGCGATTCCTGGGAGGGGCAAGCGCAACCCGGTCGAATTGTGGCATCGAATGTTGCCGGGCCGGATGTTGCTAACCAGATGAAGGAAATCTGCAAGCGATGGGCGATGGAAATTCAGTGGGCCGCTGCTGAACAGAGCCAGTGCGGTGTTCGCAATAGCTATGAAAACCCGGTGCAGCTTGGTAGCGACCGCTGGGCAGCGTTGATCGCAGCTCGCTCCATTGCGCCGAAGGGCTGTGTCGTGGTCAATGCGGGCACCGCGATGACCGTGGATGCGCTGTCCGCTGAAGGCGTGTTTCTGGGTGGGCTTATTGTTCCCGGCCTGGCGACGATGCGACGGGCGCTGGCTGAAAGCACTGCAGCCGTCGGGGCGGCTGGGGGCAGTTTCAGGGTTTTTCCGGGCAACACCGCTGACGCCGTTTATAGCGGCGTCTTGTCAGCACTGGCAGGATCTGTCGGTCGCATGATTGCGGAATTGTCCAAGGTGCAGTCGGAGACGCCGATTTGCCTGCTTAGCGGCGGCGATGCGAAATTTCTGCTACCGTTACTATCCGGGGAGGTGATGATGTTGGATAATCTGGTGCTGGATGGATTGATCAGGATTGCAATGGCATGAAGTGGATATTCGCAATACTGCTGGTTATCAATATTTTGTTTTTCGCCGTGATGCGGCTCGCCGGCAGTCATGGCACCGATTCGCAGCAGGGGCATGAGCCGGTAAAAGCAGAAAAAATAAAGCTATTGGCCGAACCTTACAAAAAATCGGAGTCAACGGAAAAATCGGGAGAAGTGGCAAACGTGGTCAAGCCCAATGTTTGCCTGGAATGGGGCGCTTTTTCCGGAAACGAGGTGAAGCGTGCGGCGCAGGCGCTGGAAAAACTGCAGCTCGGCAGCAAACAGATACAGCATAAGGCCGAAAAGCCGAACGGCTACTGGGTTTATATTTCACCGCGCAAGACGCTACAGGAAGCGCAGAATAAAATAGCCGAACTAAAAGGGCTGGGCATTCAGGATGCCTTCATTATCCGCGATGGCTCGAAGTGGAAATATGCCGTCTCATTGGGGATTTTCTCCACCGTCGAGTCCGCCGCAAAATATCTTGAACAGCTACGTGAAAAGGGAGTCAGATCGGCTGCTTCCGGACCGCGTAGCCAGGAAGCCGATGCCATCGCGTTTCAGATCAAGGATGTCAGCGACAGCATGACCGCAGCGCTGACGAAGCTGAAACTGGATTTCCCGGGCAGCGAACTGAAGGCGCTGGAATGCGGAAAGCCGGATGGAGCGGGGCAATAATCGAAAAGTCGTTGCAACTTCCCTAAGGAAACAACTTGCCGGGGTTCAGTATCTGGTTGGGATCGAACACCCGCTTGATCTGTTTCATTAATTCCAGGGTTGGCGCACTAATCTCTCGGCCTACGTAAGCACGTTTTTCTCTGCCCACGCCGTGCTCTCCTGAAAGTGTGCCTCCAAGTTTCAATACCAGGTTAAAAACCTCATTCAGACAGGCTTCCGCCCGCTGCATTTCATCCGCAACATCCGGGTTGACCAGCAGGTTGACGTGGATGTTGCCGTTGCCGGCATGGCCAAAATTCACGTTAGCTATACGATATTCTTTGCTTAAATCCTCCAGCCCTTGCAGCAGTTCTGGCAGTCTTGAAACCGGTACCACGATATCCTCGTTGATTTTTTTCGGGGCAATGTCACGCAATAGCGGCGACAGCGCTTTGCGTACCGCCCACAGCGCGGCGGGGTCAGCGGTGGTTTCGGCGGTAATCAAACCGTGGTTTTCGCATGCCTGTCGAATGGCGTGCGCGCTGTCGGTGATTTCCGCTTCCCCGCCATCCACCTCGATCATCAGCATCGCACGGGAATTTTCCGGCAGCATGCCGGGGTGGCGGCCACGGATCAGGTCGAGTGCGGCGCTGTCGATAAATTCCAGCGCGCTGGGGATATGAGGCTGCGCCATGATGGCGGCGATTGCCCTGGCGCAGTGCGCGATATCGGCATAGTGCGCGGTAATGCCGCCCACGGCCAGGGGCAGCGGGGTGAGCTTGAGGGTGGCTTCTGTGACCACCGCCAGAGTGCCTTCAGAGCCGATGATGAGGCGGGTGAGATCGTAACCGACCACCCCCTTGGTGGTGTTACAACCGGTCTTGATGATTTCGCCTTTACCCGTCACCGCCGTCAGTCCGAGAACATGATCGCGGGTAACGCCGTATTTCACGGCATGGGGGCCGCCGGCGCAGGTGGCGAGATTGCCGCCGATGCTGCAATAGGCGCTGCTGGATGGGTCGGGCGGCCAGAAAAACCCGTGCGGACGCACCGCATCCTGAATTTCCTGATTGAGCAAGCCCGGTTCGGCGACGATCACGCGGTTGGCTGGGTCGATGCGGAGTATCTTGCGCATTCGTTCCAGCGACAGCGCCAGCCCACCCTGCTCCGGCACGCTGCCGCCAGCGGTGCCGGTGCCCCTGCCGCGCGGCGTAACCGGTATGCGGTGTTGGTTGCAGAGCAGGATGATGTCGCGCACCTGTTCGGTATCGAGTACGAATGCAACCGCCTCGGGCGGGAAGATTTTGCGGCTGTTGTCGTAGGCGTAGGCGTAACAGTCGACCGGGTCGGTGAAAAGATTGTCTGTGCCGACGATGCGCTGAAGCTGCTCAAGGAATTCGGCGGCAAGCATCAGAGGCTGCGTATCTTCGCCAGCGTCGAAGTCGTCGAACGCTGATGCAGGAACGGGATGGAATGGACGGTTCCGCTCCAGCCTTGCACCTCCCGCGCGCCGACGATGTCGGCCACGGTCCAGTCGCCGCCCTTGACCAGCACATCCGGCTTGCAGGCGAGGATCAGGTTGAGCGGCGTGTCTTCATCGAATCCGATGACCAGGCTGACGCTCTCCAGTGCTGCCAGCACCGCCATGCGGTCTTCCAGGGCGTTCACCGGTCGACCGTCGCCTTTGCCCAGACGTTTTACCGAGGCATCGGAGTTGACGCCAACAATCAGGCTGGCGCCCAAGGCGCGCGCCTGTGCCAGATAGGTGACATGGCCGCGGTGGAGGATGTCGAAACAGCCGTTGGTGAACACCAGCGGGCGCGGCAGCGCGGCGACGCATTCCTTCAGTCTGTCCGGAGCGCAGATTTTGTTTTCAAACGCCGGGGTGGAAAAGGTGCCCATCAATCGAGATATTCAAACACCTTGACCACTTTCTGCACCCCGCTGGTGGTGCGGGCGATCTCCACCGCGCTGTCTGCCTCCTTGTGAGTCACCATGCCGAGCAGGTAGACCACGCTATTTTCGGTCACCACCTTGATATGGTTGGTCTGGAATTTGCCCAGATCCACGAAGCGCACCTTGACCTTGGAGGTCAGGTAGGTGTCGCTGCTGCGTGTAGTGTAGGAACTGTTGCCGGCAATCGCGAGTTCATTGATGATATTGCGCACGCCGGCGATGCTACGGACGATTTGCTCGGCGTCCTGCTTGGCCGTTTCGGTCGGAACCTCGCCAGTCATCAGAACATTGCGGTTGTAGCTGGTCACGTTGATGTAAACCGCGTCCTTGAATTTATCGTTGAGGCGATTGCCCGCTTTCAGCTCGATGCCCTCATCTTCAATATAGGCGCCGGTGGTGCGACGATCCTCGGCCATCAGCACGCCCGTTCCAGCGCCAGTGGCGACGACGGGGAAGCAGCCTTGCAGGTTGATGACGGAAAGGGCCAGTAAAATCAGATAGAGATAACGCATTTATTCAACTCCCAGTAACAGGCAATCAATGGCATCGCAAAGGCAATGGATGGCGGTAATATGGATTTCTTGAATATGAGCAGTGCGGTCGCCGGGTGCGCACAGGTGGATGTCGCCCGGCATCAGGATTTCGGCCATCTGGCCGCCGCCTCTGCCGGTCAGCGCTATCACGCTCATGCCGCGGTCATGGGCGGCGGTTACCGCCTGAATCACGTTGCGGGAATTGCCGCTGGTGGAGATGGCGAGCAGTAAATCGCCGGAGTGCCCCAAAGCGCGCACCTGCTTGGAAAAAATCTGGTCGAAGCTGTAATCGTTGCCGATGGACGTAATCGTCGAGGCATCGGTGGTCAGGGCGATTGCGGCAAGCCCCGGGCGCTCCATCTCGAAACGGTTGAGCAATTCCGCGGAGAAATGCTGTGCATCGGCAGCCGAGCCGCCGTTGCCGCAGGCGAGGATCTTCCCGTCAGCCAGCAGGCATTGTACAACGCGCTCCGCCGCATCGGCGATCGGGCTTGCGAGAATGTCCACCGCCTGTAGCTTGAGGTGGGCGCTCTCGGTAAAGTGATGACTGATTCTGCTGATGAGGTCCATATCGTTTAACTTTAGAAAAGGCTTTTAGCCACGGATGAACACAGATTTACACGGATATTGAATCATGCAAACACTTCAAATTATCCTACCAATAAAATCACTCCCACGCGGAATCCGTGTCCATCCGTGGCTCGCTTTTCAAATTCAAAATCACTCGCCAAAGGCGTTTTTGATCCACTCAAGGCTATTATCCCGCAGGCCGCGCAACAATACCACATCGAAGCGGCAGGCGGGCAAGGCGGTTTGCCGTTGCAGGTAATGCCGGGCGGCGAGCACGATTTTGTGCTGCTTGTGCCCGGTGATGCTGGAGGCTGCGCCGCCGAATGCCTCGCTTTCGCGTAGCCGGACTTCGACAAACACCAGTACGTCGCGGTCGCGGCAGACCAGGTCAATTTCACCGAAGCGGCAGCGGTAGTTGGCTTCGATCAACCGTAGCCCCTGCCGCTGCAAAAATTCAGCGGCGAGTTGCTCGGCTTCGGCCCCCCTGTTACCTGGGTTCACCGACGCTGTTCGAATCGACGAATTCAACAGCCACCGCCACGCCATCCCGGAATTGCGCGAGCGTCATTTCGCGCGTGAATTGGTGTGCGGTGAGGCTGATCTGTCCGGTGACGCCGTCCAGTATCTTGCCTTCGCTTAACCGCGAATTTTGCGCCAGCAAAGTGGCGATGCGGAAGGCATCGATGCCCAAGGCGTAAAGCCGCTGCTGTTCAATAGTGAAATTTTCGGCGCGCGGGTAGATCATTACGGCAGGGTTGTCAGGCACGAGAAGCCATGGCATTTCTGAAAAAATCACCCCATTCAGATCAACATTCCGGCCGATTTCCTGGTTGCCGCCAAAAACCATCGAGGTAGCGTAAGTGGGTATATTGGCGTCCAGGTAGGGGCGCACCAGTTGAGCCAGACCGGCATCGGCGGCGAGGAAGATCATGTCTGCCGGATGTCTGATGACCTTGTCGTGCAATGCCGGGTAGAGGGCTTCGTCAGGGGGAATTACTGCCTGTTTTGCCAGTTTCCCGCCTATTTCGAGCCATGCATCGGCAAATGCCTGTTGCACCCGTTTCGCCAGTGGCGTATTGGCGGTTACGGTCAGAGCAGTGCGCCGGCCATCGTCAAAGGCGCGTCGCGCGGCATTGCGGGCCTCGCCTTCCGCGGTCAGTCCGAACAGGTATAGTTTTTCAGGGAGGGCAACCTCCCCTTCCGGATAGTTCAAGGCCAGGGTCGGTACTGTAATCAGCCCGCTTTTTGCCAGCGCAGTGACAGCATCACGGGTTAATGGGCCAACCACGATTCTGGCGCCGGCTTGTAATGCTTGCCGGTATGTGGACACAATATCTTCGGGTCGATCATTGGTAGGGTAGACTTGCAGCGGCAGCACGGTCGGAATCTGCATGATGGAAGCAGCGATGGCGCCTTGCCTGACCGCTTCGGCGGCTGGCCCGAATGAGGCCGAATTGAGCGGCAGCAGCAGCGCGATGGATGGTTTCAGGGTGTCGCTTCCCGGGGTTGCCACCGCCTTTGGCGTAGGTGGCACAACCAGTGGAGCGGTTTCGGCTACCGGTTTTTCGGCTGGTCCGGTCTGGATTGCCGGCGCTGCGGGTTTTGCCGGGGGGCTCTGCGCAGGCTGGGAAAAGGTTTTTTCCGTTGCCCGTGCAAGGCTGGACATGGATGTGCATCCGCTATTGTAGAATGCAGCAAACAGGATAAGCAGAAAGGCGAGGATACGTTGCATCAGGAAAACAACCCGGCAGTGAAAGGTACATTATATGTAGTTGCCACGCCGATTGGAAATCTGCAGGATATCACCCTGCGTGCGCTGGACATCTTGCGCAGTGTCGACGCCATTGCCGCCGAGGACACCCGCAACACTAGCCACCTGCTCAACCATTTCGCCATCGGCGCAAAGCTGATGGCTTTGCATGAGCACAACGAATACCAGGCCGCTGCCAGATTGATCGAGATGCTCCAGTCGGGCAAGTCGCTGGCACTGGTATCCGATGCAGGCACCCCGGCGGTGAGCGATCCTGGCGCACACCTGGTTGCCAGGGTACGTGAGGCGGGTTTTCGGGTTGTGCCGATCCCCGGCGCAAATGCGGCGATCAGCGCCTTTTCGGCGGCAGGGATCACGGCACCGCATTTTCTGTTTTACGGTTTCCTGCCGCACTCATCCTCGGGGCGCAAACGTGAACTGGCCACACTGAAGGGCTTGCCCTATAGCCTGGTGTTTTATGAGTCGCCCCACCGCATTGTTGCGAGCATGGCGGATCTGCGCGAAGTGCTGGGTGGCGGACGCACTGTCACGATTGCGCGCGAGTTGACCAAGCTGTTTGAAACCATTCATACCTGTACCCTGGAGGCAGCGCTGGATTGGCTCGAAGCCGACCAGAACCGGCAGAAGGGCGAGTTTGTACTGCTGGTGTCAGGCGCCGAGATTGATGAGGCGGTCGGGGTCGGTGAGGAGGCGCAGCGCACGCTGCAAATCCTGCTGGCGGAAATGCCCCTCAAGCAGGCGGTGAAACTGGCAGCCGAGATCAGCGGCGCAAAGAAGAACGCGCTTTATGAATTGGCGTTGCAGTCGAAGGCATCCGGCCACAAGCTGACTGGGGTTGGGAACGGCAGTTGACCGTTTGCCGCTCCCCGGTGAAATTTATATTTTGTCGGGAGAAGTGTCGCCGGCCTGTTCCTTGAGACGGCTTCCGAATGCTTCGCGTACGGTATGCCGGATGTGTTCGCGCGAATTGTCGAGTAGTTCGGTCAGGGCGCGATCCAGCGTGGCGGCGAATTCCATCGCGATGCGGTTTTCCAGTTCATGGATCAAAAATTCTTCTGTCTGGCGCAAGGTTTCTTCATCCAGCGAAAGGCTCGTGGCCGATCCTTCCGTATCGGCATGATCGGTTGGCATGGGTTCGACAGGAAGTGTGATTTCTTCGTCGATGCCCGTTTCGGATTCGCCTGCTTTTACGGGGGGTAGCGCGTCGGTCAGGATCGGGATCGTGCTGGGTTCGGCGACGACTTCAGACAGTACCGGGATCGATGCTCGGTCTGCTTGCTGCCCTGCTTCCGAAGACTCTTGCGGCGAGGGGGTGCCGGTGCGATGTCGGGTCAACAGGGCATCTACTTTTCCGAGTACGTCCGGCTCGCCGCTGACGGGATCCATTTAGCCGGCCTTTTTCCCGATATCGTGGGATTTGATTTCGTAGCCCCGGTCACGGTAGAAGCGGAAGCGTTCACGTGCCGCGATGCGGTCGTTTTCTTCCTGGCTGACGATCTCGATCAGCCGGTGGAAACGGCTGAAGAACAGGGGCTGCTCGTTGCACAGGCTGAGCAGGATGTCGTCGTGTGCCAGTGGTTCGGCGAGATGGTCGACGATTACCGGAGTGACCGGAGAAAGTTTGTCCGAAGTCCGGCAATGGGGAATGAAGCTGAGGGCGGGCGTGCTCCACAGCAGCTTGAGCATTTGTTCCGTGGTTTTGGCGTCGGGCGTATAAACCATGATGCGCCGCCCCTGCTCCAATGCCTTGGCGCAGAGCCGGCAAGCGGTCTGGTATTTATCGGCAGCGTGCGTGTAGAAATCGATTTGGGTCATATTTGTAAGGTGGGTCAGGCCGCCAAGCCATAACCCACCAATTGTACCGCGCTAATCCGCCTTACATTTTTCAATCAGGAAATGTACCAGCAGCGGTACCGGCCTTCCGGTCGAGCCTTTTTCCTTGCCGGACTTCCATGCAGTGCCGGCGATGTCCAGATGCGCCCAGTCGTATTTTTTGGCGAAACGCGACAGGAAGCAGGCGGCGGTAATCGTGCCGGCCTGGCGGCCGCCGATGTTGGCCATGTCGGCGAAATTGCTTTTCAGCTGCTCCTGATATTCATCCCACAGTGGCAGTTGCCATGCCCGGTCGCCGGTGTACTCACCGGCATGCAACAGCTCGCGGGCGAGAGCGTCGTGGTTGCTGAGCAGGCCGGAGGCCTGACCGCCCAGGGCGATGACGCAGGCGCCGGTGAGAGTGGCGATGTCCACTACCGCTTCCGGATCGAAACGTTCGGCGTAGGTGAGTGCGTCGCACAGGATCAGGCGGCCTTCGGCATCGGTATTGAGGATCTCGATGGTCTGCCCGGACATGCTGGTGACGATGTCGCCGGGTTTGCTGGCATTGCCGTCCGGCAGGTTTTCGGTTGCCGGAATGATGCCCACCAGATTGATCGGCAGCTTGAGCTGCGCCACCGCCTGGAAAGCGCCGAGCACACTGGCGGCGCCGCACATGTCGTACTTCATTTCGTCCATCTCGGCGCCGGGCTTGAGGGAGATGCCGCCGGAATCGAAGGTGATGCCCTTGCCGACCAGAACCAGCGGCTTCTGTTTTTTGTTGCTGCCCTGGTATTGCAGCACGATCAGCTTGGCTGGCTGGCGGCTGCCGCGCGCCACCGAAAGCAGCGAGCCCATTTTGAGGGCTTCCATGTCCTTCTGCTCCAGCACTTCGAACTTGAGTTTGTGGGTTTTGGCCAGTTCCTGCGCCTGCTGGGCAAGGTAGGCCGGGGTGCAGATGTTGCCGGGCAGGTTGCCGAGATCCTTGGCGAGATTCATGCCCCCGGCGATTGCCTGCCCCCGTGCGGCTGCTTCTTCGCCGGCGGCGAGTTCGTTGCGGCGCGGCACGTTGAGGACGATCCGGCGCAGCGGACGTCGCGCTTCTTCCTGCTTGCTTTTCAGGCGATCGAAGCGGTAAACGGTTTCCATCGCCACCAATACCGCCTGTTCGACTTTCCACGCCGTGTCGCGGCGTCTGACCGGGAGTTCGGCGAGGAAAACCGATGCCTCGAGCGAACCGGTCTCGTTCAGGGTTTTGATCGCGGCGCGCACCGCATCGCGGTATTCCTTGTCCCTGAATTCGCGCTCCTTGCCCAGCCCCACCAGCAATACCCGCTCGCACAGGGTGTTGGGGACATTATGCAGCAGCAGGGTAGTGCCGGACCTTCCATCCATGTCGCCGCGGCGGATAATGTCGCTCAGGGCGTGGCTGGAAATCTGGTCAATCAATTCGCCAGCCAGAGAAAGTTTGCGCGGTTCGAATACGCCGATCACGATGCAGGCAGTACGCTGTTTTTCCGGGCTACCGCTTTTTATGCTAAATTCCAACTTTTACTCCTTATTTGCTTGATTCTCGTGTGCCGAGTTTTCTTCATGAAATTTGATTTCCGGCAATTATCGGCAGACTGCTGCTTAAAAGTCAAAGAAAACCTAGAATGCTGATTTTTCGCCGAGCCCTGCTGCGCGAGATGGCCAGCAACGCATTGCTGGTTTTCTCGGTGTTGCTGATGATTACCCTGACCACGATGCTGATCCGCCTTCTTGGGCAGGCGGCCAGCGGTGCTCTGGCTAATGAAGCGGTGGCCGCCTTTCTCGGTTTCAGTATTATTGGTTATTTGCCGGTGTTGCTGTCCCTGACGGTGTTTATCGCCGTTTTGATGACGTTGACCCGCTGCTACCGCGATAGCGAAATGGTGGTCTGGTTTACCGCCGGGCTGAGCGTTATGGCATGGGTGCGTCCGGTGGTCGCATTTGCGGTGCCGGCGGTATTTGCCATCGCGGTTTTGAGTATGGCCATTTCTCCATGGGCGCTGAGAAAAAGCGATGAGTACCGGCAGCAGATGGACAGCCGCGATGACATGTCCTCGGTGGCGCCCGGCGTGTTCAAGGAATCCAAGCTTGCTGAACGGGTCTATTTCGTGGAAAGCTTCGCCGATGTGGGAAGCACGGTAAGCAATATTTTCATGCGATCGATTCAGCACCAGAAACTGGGCATCCTGGTGGCGCGGCACGGTTACCAGACGGTTTCCCCGAATGGAGATCGTTACCTGGTGCTGCTCAATGGCCGGCGTTATGAGGGTACGCCGGGCAGGCCGGATTACAAGATCATGACCTTCGAGCGCTACGCCATCCGGATCTACGCTTTTGAGGCAAGCCTGAGTGCGCTGACCCAGAAATCCCTACCTACGCTGATGTTGCTGCAAGACCGCTCGCCCGCCAATATGGGTGAACTGCTGTGGCGCGTGGGGCTGCCGCTCAGTGCTTTTGTGCTGGCCTTGATGGCAATCCCGTTGAGCTTCGTCAACCCGCGTGCAGGACGTTCGCTCAATCTGATTCTGGCGGTGCTGCTGTATATGATTTACAGCAATTTCATCAGTATCAGCCAGGCATGGGTGGCGCAGGATAAATTCCCCCCATATATCGGGATGTGGCTGGTGCACGGCGTGATGGCGGCAGTTTTGCTGTTCCTGTTTTACCGCCGCCTCGTGCTGACTCCGTTCTATCGGTACTGGCTCAGGCGCGGGGTTTTGGGGCGACGAGAGAAGTACGCATGAAAATCCTCAATCGCTACTTGGCGCATGAAATGTATTCGGCCACGCTGCTGGTGTTTTCGGCATTGCTCATGCTGTTTGCCTTTTTTGACCTGATTCATGAGCTGGGCGATCTGGGCAAGGGCAATTACCGGTTGATGAACATTCTGGGGTACGTGTTTCTTTCCCTGCCGGGCCATATCTATGAACTGTTTCCGATTGCGGCCTTGATCGGCACCCTGTTCGCCTTGGCGCAGTTAACCGCCCATTCCGAGTTTACTGTGATGCGTGTGTCGGGTCTGTCCTCGCCGCGTATCGCATGGTCGCTGGCGAAGGCCGGGCTGCTGTTCGTGGTGCTGACTTTCATTTTCGGCGAATTCATTGCTCCGCCCAGCGAGCGGGCGGCTCAGCAGTTGCGGCTGAAAGCAACCAGTTCGGTGGTGGCGCAGGAATTCCGTTCCGGGTTGTGGGTGAAGGATGCGGGGAATTTCGTCAATATCGAGGAAGTGTTGCCGGACGCCACCATGCAGGGTGTGAATATCTATGAATTCGACCCCGATTTCCGCCTGCGCACCATCAGCTATGCCAAGCGCGGCGAGCATGTGGCCGAGAACCGCTGGCGTCTGACGGACGTGGCGCAGACTCGTTTCGAGCCGGGCAGAGTGCTAGTCAGCACGCTACCCCAAGCCAACTGGTTTTCGGTGTTGACCCCGGATATTCTCAATGTGCTGCTGGTCGTGCCGGAGCAGATGTCTGCCTGGAATCTTTATTTTTATGTCGAACATCTGCGCGAGAACAAGCAGAAAACCACGCGCTACGAGATCGCCTTGTGGTCGAAGTTGGCCTATCCTTTTGCTGCCCTGGTGATGGTCATGCTGGCGCTGCCTTTTGCCTATTATCAAGGGCGTTCTGGCGGCGTGAGTGCAAAAATATTCGCTGGTATCATGCTGGGTCTGGTTTTCCATCTGCTGAACCGGTTGTTTGCGCATCTCGGGCTGCTAAGCGACTGGCCGCCGATGTTCAGCGCCACTTTCCCGATGTTGTTCTTCCTTGGCGCGGCGATGGTGATGATGTGGTGGGTGGAGAGAAGGTAGCTTTGAGTGCCGGGTTCGTGGAACGGCTACGTGATAATTTTTGACTTGGTACTCAGCACTATTTTTGTTCCCGCCATGCGGTCGTGCCAGAACCGGCGCTCGCGGTCGAACAGTGCCCACAGGATGCCGAAACCGAGCGGGATGCCAATCAGGGCATAAGCAAAACGCAGGCACGCCTGTTTCAGTCGGATCGGTTGATTGTCTGCACTCACCAGGCGCAGGCTCCATGTTTTCATGGGCAGGGTCTGTCCGCCGTGTAGCCAGTAGCCGATAAAGTAGGCTGCCGTCACCAGCAGCAGGTAAAGCTGGAAAAAATATCGAAGAAGTGGCGGCAGCGGGGGGCGGAAAGCGGCGGTAAAGATGGCGCCCGCAATGAACAGCACTGCTGCCAGCAGCAACACGTCGTAGAACATGCTGGCAATGCGGCGAAAAATGCCGGGCGTATTGTTGGAGTCTGGCATCGGATAACCGGCAGGAGTTCGGCGGTCAGTCTGCTGCTGGTTTGACAGCTTCCGCGCTGGGTGTGCTGGGCGGGCTGGCGGCTGGCGCAGGCTCGCTTTTCGGCGCTTCCTGGTCTGGCTTGGGCGGTTCAGGGGCGGCAAGCGGCTTAAGCTTCGCGGGCGCCATCTTGCGGTGCCGCAGCATTTCTTTTTTCTCCTCGGGGAGTTGCTGGTATTCCTGCCACTTCTTTTGAACCTCACGGCGTTTTTCAGGCGGTAGCTGCTTCAGTTTTTCGTAATTTTTCCGTGCCTGGGCGCGCTCGGCCGGTGTCAATCTGCTCCAATCCTTCAGGCGGGTCTGGATGCGTTGTTGTTCAGCCGGCTTCATTTTTGGATAGCGTTTGGCCACACCCAGCAGTCTCTTGCGCTGAATTGCCGACATTTTGTCCCATTCATTGGAAACCGGAGCAAGGATCTGCTTTTGTTCGGACGAGAGCTCGGCCCACAGGGGTTGCCGGGCTTCCTGCGCCGCGCCTGCCAAGCCATGTGCCAGAAGGCAGAAGGCGAGCGTGATTACTGCGACGAGCTTTCTAGCCATACATCGAATCCATTATCAACAAAAGCGTGAATAGGCAAATCCTGCGCCAGCAGACGGGCATCAATTTCCGATACGTCATTCATCTGCTGGGTTGTTTGCCAATAGGTGACGAACATCAGCCCAAATACCAGCACTATCAGCGGTACCCAGACACGGAAAGGCGAATGGGTGCTGTTGTGGCCTCCGTTGCCAGCGTGAGTCCATACCAGACTGAAGCCATGGCGGGGCTTGGCATGGGCATCCAGGGCGTGTTGACGCGCCGCCTGGAGGCGGTATTGCAAGCGGCTGTCAAGGTTGACCGTGCCGTGATTGAGGTGCTGTATGATTTTTTTTGCCAGGTCGTGTTCGTTCATGGCTCAACTCCCTTCGACTTCAAGAAGGCCGCCACAGCGTGGGTAGCCCGAGAGCAATGCGTCTTGACGCTGCCTTCGGAACAACCCATCGCGGCAGCAGTTTCAGAAACATCCAGTTCTTCCCAATAACGCAGCAGGAACGCTTCTCGTTGACGAGCCGGCAAATTTTCCAATGCTTGTTCAAGCAATTTAACGAGTTGCGAGCGCTCCAGGGTTTCCGCCGGCCTGTTGTGTCTATTGGAGTCGTCCGCAACCTCCAAAGTTTCCAGGGGGTCGTATTCTTCTTCCTGATTTGATGAGAAGAGGGACGACAGAGGGGTGGTCCACAACGAGCGCACTTTCTGGCGCCGGTAATGGTCGCGGATAGTGTTTTGCAATATGCGCTGGAACAGCATCGGAAATTCCTCGACGGGCTTGTCCGGATATTTTTCCGCGAGCTTCATCATGGCGTCCTGCACGATATCCAGCGCAGTATGCTCGTCGCGAACGGCAAAAAGTGCCTGTTTGTAGGCGCGTCGCTCGACTTCGGCAAGAAACGTTGAAAGTTCCCGGTAGGTGGCCAGTTGAAAGGTTCCTGAATGGCGTAATTTGTCACATCTTAAACAAATAAAGAAAAAAAAGCAGGGATTTCTGCAAGTTTGAACTTGGTGGCTCGGCTGCTTTAATGGCAAAATGCCAGACTTGACCCGGTTGGCAGCAACCATTAGTGTTCCAGTGTTTCCCCCGAATGATTGTTTGATTAAGGCTGTTATTTAAGATTAAGGCTGTTATATGGAATTGACGGGCGCAGAGATCGTCGTGCGCTGTTTGGCGGAAGAGGGGGTGGAGTTCGTTTTCGGCTACCCTGGCGGCGCAGTGCTGAACATCTACGACGAAGTTTTCAAGCAGGACAAGTTCAAGCATGTCCTGGTCAGGCACGAGCAGGCGGCGGTGCATGCTGCCGATGGCTATGCCCGCGCGACCGGTCGGACGGGCGTGGCGCTGGTGACTTCCGGTCCGGGCGCGACCAACGCCGTGACCGGTATCGCCACCGCCTATATGGACTCGATTCCGCTGGTGGTGATCTCCGGCCAGGTTCCGACGGCGGCGATCGGCATGGATGCCTTTCAGGAAGTGGATATGGTGGGCATTACCCGCCCCTGTGTGAAGCACAATTTCCTGGTCAAGGATGTCAATGATCTCGCCGAAACCATAAAGAAAGCCTTCTACATTGCTTCCACCGGACGGCCCGGCCCGGTGGTGGTGGATATTCCCAAGGACGTGACGCAGACCAAGGCCGAATTCGTCTACCCGAAAAAAGTGACGATGCGCTCTTACAACCCGGTGATCAAGGGCCATACGGGGCAGATCAAGCGCGCGGTGCAGATGGTTCTGGAGGCCAAGCGGCCGATGATTTATACCGGCGGCGGCGTGGTGCTGAGCAACGCGGCAGAGGAGCTGACCCGGTTCACGCGCCTGCTGGGTTTTCCCCTCACCAGCACATTGATGGGGCTGGGCGGCTATCCTGCAACCGATCCGTTGTTTACCGGCATGCTCGGCATGCACGGCACCTATGAAGCCAATATGGCGATGCAGCATTGCGACGTGCTGGTTGCCATCGGCGCCCGCTTCGACGATCGTGTTATCGGCAATCCGGAGCATTTCATCCAGGAGGGCCGGCGCATTATCCACATCGACATCGATCCGGCCTCGATCGCCAAGCGCGTCAAGGTGGACGTGCCGATCGTCGGCAACGTCAAGGACGTGCTGGCGGAGATGATCAAACTGATTCAGTCCAGCAAGGAAAAGCCCGATCCGACGGCTCTCAAGACCTGGTGGACGCAGATCGAGTTGTGGCGTTCGCGCGACTGCATGAAATACGACCGCGACAGCAGCCTGATCAAGCCCCAGTATGTGATCGAAAAGATGTATGAGGTGACCAAGGGCGAGGCTTATGTGACCTCCGACGTGGGCCAGCACCAGATGTGGGCGGCGCAATACTACAAGTTTGACCAGCCGCGTCGCTGGATCAACTCCGGCGGTCTCGGCACCATGGGCTTCGGCCTGCCGGCGGCGATGGGCGTGCAGTTTGCCCATCCCGATGCGGCGGTGGCCTGCGTGACCGGCGAAGGCAGTATCCAGATGAACATTCAGGAGTTGGCCACCTGCAAGCAGTTCAACCTGCCGCTCAAGATCGTCCTGCTCAACAACCGCTACCTCGGTATGGTGCGGCAGTGGCAGGAGTTTTTTTACGGCAACCGCTATGCCGAATCCTACATGGATGCGCTGCCGGATTTCGTCAAGCTGGCCGAAAGCTACGGTCATGTCGGCATGAGGATCGAAAAGCCGGAGGATGTCGAGGGTGCGCTGAAGGAGGGCTTCGGCCCGGCGTTGAAGGAGCGTCTGGTGTTCATGAATTTCATCACCGACCAGACCGAGAACGTCTGTCCCATGATCCCCGCAGGCAAGGGATTGAGCGAAATGATACTGGTATAAGACTATGCGGCATATTATTTCCCTGTTGATGGAAAACGAGGCGGGTGCGTTGTCCCGCGTGGCCGGGTTGTTTTCGGCGCGCGGCTACAATATCGAATCGCTGACCGTGGCGCCGACCGAGGACGAAAGCCTGTCGCGCATGACCATTGTCACCCGTGGCTCGGACGACGTGATCGAACAGATCACCAAGCAGCTCAACAAGCTGATCGACGTGGTCAAGGTGGTGGATCTGTCCGAGGCCGGTCATATCGAGCGCGAGCTGATGCTGGTGAAAGTGCGTGCCGATGGCGAATTGCGCGAAGAAATGAAGCGCATGTCGGACATTTTCCGTGGCCGTATCGTGGATGTCACCGAAAAAACCTACATCATCGAACTGACCGGTTCGGGCCACAAGCTGGACGCCTTCCTCGATGCGCTGGACAAGGGCGCCATCCTGGAAACGGCGCGCACCGGTGCATCCGGAATCGGACGTGGTGATAGAATACTGAAAGTTTGAATTTTAGTTTGAACCGTGGAGGCGCAGAGCCGAGAGAGAATCAACAGTTTTCCTCGGCGCTTCTGCGCCTCCGCGTCTCCGCAGTTATTTATATTTATTTCAAGGAAACGAAAACATGAAAGTTTATTACGACAAGGACGCGGACCTCTCCATCATCAAAGGCAAGAAGGTCACCATCGTCGGCTACGGCTCGCAGGGCCATGCCCATGCCGCCAACCTGAAGGATTCCGGCGTCAAGGTGACGGTCGGCCTGCGCAAGGGCGGCGCTTCCTGGGACAAGGCCAAGAAATCCGGGCTGACGGTGAAGGAAGTGGCCGACGCAGTCAAGGGCGCGGATGTCGTGATGATCCTGGTGCCCGATGAAACGCAGCCGGATGTCTACCGCAACGACGTCGAGCCCAACCTGAAGAAGGGCGCCACTTTGGCTTTTGCCCACGGCTTCAACATCCATTACAACCAGATTCAGCCGCGTGCCGATCTTGACATCATCATGATTGCGCCCAAAGGTCCCGGCCACACCGTGCGTTCCGAGTACCTCAAGGGCGGCGGCGTGCCTTCCCTGATCGCCGTTTACCAGGACGTATCCAAGAAAGCCAAGAATATTGCCCTGTCCTATGCGGCAGCCAACGGCGGCACCAAGGGCGGCGTGATCGAAACCAACTTTCGCGAGGAAACCGAGACCGACCTGTTCGGCGAGCAGGCCGTGCTGTGCGGCGGTTGTGTCGAACTGGTCAAGGCCGGTTTCGAAACCCTGACCAACGCCGGCTATGCGCCGGAAATGGCCTATTTCGAGTGCCTGCACGAGCTCAAGCTGATCGTCGACCTGATGTACGAGGGCGGCATCGCCAACATGAACTACTCCATTTCCAACAACGCGGAATATGGCGAGTACGTCACCGGCCCGAAGGTAATCAACGAAGAGTCGCGCTGGGCGATGCAGGAAGCGTTGAAAAACATCCAGAACGGCGAGTATGCCAAGCGCTTCATCCTCGAAGGCAAAACCAACTATCCCGAAATGACCGCGCGCCGCCGTCTGAACGCCGAGCATCAGATCGAGGTGGTGGGCGCCAAGCTGCGTTCCATGATGCCGTGGATCGCCAAGAACAAGCTGGTGGATCAGTCCAAAAACTAGTGATGGGTAAATGGTGATGGGTAATGGGGTTTTCCCGTCACCCATTACCCATACCCCATGACTCATTACCCTTATGTGCATAGGCATCGCTCCCCCTAAATTGAAGAAAAATTATCCCCATCCCATTATTGCTCGCGAGGGCTGGCCGTTTCTGGCTGGCGCTGTTGTCTTTTCTCTGCTGGCCACATTTTTTGCCGGCTGGCTATGGGCGTTGCCGTTGTGGATCATCAGCCTGTTCGTGCTGCAGTTTTTTCGCGATCCGGGGCGCAATGTGCCGACGGAGCGCAATCTGGTGATTGCGCCCGCCGATGGCCGCATCATCGCGGTCGAACGCACCCAGGACGAGTATCTCAAGCGCGAGGCGTTAAAGGTCAGCGTATTCATGAATGTGTTCAACGTTCACTCCAACCGCAGCCCGGTGGACGGGGCGGTCGAGGAAATCTGGTACAGCCCGGGAAAATTCATTAATGCCGACATGGCCAAGGCCTCTGCGGAAAACGAGCGCAATGCCATCTGGCTGCGTTCCGATTGCGGCTATGACATTACCTGCGTCCAGGTGGCGGGGCTGATCGCACGGCGCATCCTGTGCTATGCCAAACCGGGCGATTGGCTTGCGCGCGGCCAGCGCTATGGCTTCATCCGTTTCGGTTCGCGCGTGGACGTCTACCTGCCGCTGACTGCCAGGGTGCGCGCCAGCATCGGCGACAAGGTTCGTGCCGGGGAAACCGTGCTGGCCGAGTTGCCTCAGAATACCGGCTGAGCAGGATCTGAGCCATGAACGAAAATCGTAACCACGCCAGTCATAAGCCACTGCTGGAAGGCCGTTTGCGCCGGCGCGGCATCTACCTGCTGCCCAACCTGTTTACCACGGCTGCGCTGTTCGCCGGGTTCTACTCCATTGTCCAGGCCATGAACGGGCATTTCGAGCAGTCCGCCGTGGCGATTTTTATCGCCATGGTGATGGATGGACTGGACGGCCGGGTTGCGCGCCTCACCAATACCCAGAGCGAATTCGGCGCGGAATACGATTCCCTCTCCGACATGGTGTCGTTCGGCGTGGCGCCGGCACTGGTCGTGTACGTCTGGGCCTTGAAGGACATGGGCAAATTGGGCTGGATCGCCGCCTTTGTCTATTGCGCCGGGACGGCGCTGCGGCTGGCGCGCTTCAACACCCAGCACGAAGAGGTTGACAAGAAATTTTTCCAGGGCCTGCCCAGCCCGGCAGCGGCAGCGCTCCTGGCGGGGCTGGTGTGGGTCATGAACGACTACCATGTCAATGGCGCAGACATCCACTGGCTGGTGTGGGGCGTGACCCTGTTCGCCGGGCTGACCATGGTCAGCAACCTGCGCTACTACAGCGGCAAGGACTTCAATCTGCGCAGAAGCGTGCCCTTTGTCGGCATTCTGCTGATCGTGCTGGTTTTTATCCTCATTTCTTCCGACCCGCCGCGGGTGCTGTTCAGCGTTTTTGTGCTGTATGCATTGTCGGCCTATGCGGACTGGCTATGGGGCCTGGTTCGGAGAAGACGTCACGCCGGGTAGACGGCTTGCGCTCATAAATAAAACCGTTTATATTTCCAGCCATGAACTCAGCTGCTCACGCCACCTTCCTTTCCTATCAGGCCAACACTCTGTTGGTCGGTCTGCTGCTGCGCGGCCGGCGCTAAATCTCTTTCCCCACATTATTGTTTTGAATTGCGGAAATCGGCGTGACCGGTTTCCATGTGAGATGAATTACGACTTCTTGAACGGAGCCAGCCATGAAAAATAAATTAATCATATTCGACACCACCTTGCGCGATGGCGAACAAAGTCCCGGCGCCTCCATGACCAAAGAGGAAAAGGTGCGTATCGCGCGGCAACTCGAGCGGATGCGCGTGGACGTCATCGAGGCCGGATTTCCCGCCGCCAGTAACGGCGATTTCGAGTCGGTCAAGGCGGTCGCCAGTGCCATCAAGGACAGCACGGTGTGTGGCTTGGCCCGCGCGCTGGAGCGCGACATCGAACGCGCCGGCGAGGCGATCAAACCTGCCGCCTCCGGGCGTATCCACACCTTCATCGCCACTTCGCCGATCCACATGGAAAAGAAGCTGCGCATGAGCCCGGATCAGGTGATCGAACAAGCGGTGAAAGCGGTGAAATGGGCGCGCAACTGGACCGACAACGTCGAGTTTTCGCCCGAGGATGCCGGCCGTTCCGAGACCGATTTTCTCTGCCGCATTCTGGAGGCCGTGATCGAGGCGGGCGCTACCACCCTGAACATCCCCGATACGGTTGGCTACAATTTGCCGCAGCAGTTCGGCAACCTCATCGCCACACTGCGCGAGCGCATCCCCAACGCCGACAAGGCGATTTTCTCGGTGCACTGCCATAATGACCTCGGCCTGGCCGTGGCCAATTCCCTTTCGGCGGTGCTGGCCGGTGCGCGCCAGGTCGAGTGCACGATCAACGGCCTGGGCGAACGGGCGGGCAATGCTTCGCTGGAAGAGGTGGTGATGGCGGTGCGCACGCGCCAGGATATTTTCCCCTGCGATAGCGGCATCGACACCACCCAGATCGTGCCGGCCAGCCGTCTGGTGGCGGGCATCACCGGCTTCGCGGTGCAGCCCAACAAGGCCATCGTCGGCGCCAATGCCTTCGCCCACGAATCCGGCATCCACCAGGATGGTGTTTTGAAGCACCGCGAGACCTATGAAATCATGCGTGCCGAGGACGTCGGCTGGAGCGCGAACAAGATGGTGATGGGCAAACACTCCGGCCGCAATGCCTTCCGTAGCCGTTTGACCGAGCTGGGCATCGTGCTGGATTCCGAAGAGACGCTCAATGCCGCCTTCGCCAGTTTCAAGGAGCTCGCCGACAAGAAGCATGAAATTTTCGACGAAGATATCCAGGCGCTGGTGAGCGGTGAAGAGCAGTCCATGGTGCAGGAGCAGTTCAAGCTGGTTTCGCTCAAGGTCTGCTCGGAAACCGGCGAAACGCCCCATGCCCATGTGACCGTCAGCGAAAGCGGCCAGGAAAAATCTGCCGAGGCCGACGGCGGCGGCCCGGTCGATGCCTCGTTCAAGGCGATCGAGTCGATCGTCAAAAGCGGCACGGAACTGCTGCTCTATTCGGTCAACAACATCACCAGCGGCACAGACGCCCAGGGAGAAGTGACGGTACGGCTGTCCAAGGGCGGGCGCATCGTCAACGGACAGGGGGCGGACACCGATATCGTGATCGCTTCGGCCAAGGCTTATCTCAATGCCCTGAACAAGTTGGCGGGGAAGCTGGAGCGGGTGAATCCGCAGGTTTAACCGTTTCCCGGCCCGAAAAACTCGGACATAAAAACAATGGCAGATCGTAACCGTAAAACAAAACTATCCATCATCGGCGCCGGTAATGTCGGCAGCCACATCGCCGTGTATGCGGCAGGAAAGGATCTGGCCGATATCGTTCTGCTGGATCGGAACGCCGACAAGGCCAGAGGCATCGGACTCGATATCACCCAGGCCATGGCGATGGCCAATAACGACCGGGTGGTCACCGGCACCGGCGACTACGCGGACACCGCCGATTCCGATGTGGTGGTGATTACCGCCGGTCTGGCACGCAAGCCGGGTATGTCGCGGGACGACCTGCTGGAGGCGAACGCCGCCATCGTTCGGTCCGTGACCCGTGCTGCGGTCAAGCAATCCCCCGGCTGTGTCCTGGTAGTGGTCACCAATCCGGTCAACACCATGGCCCAACTGGCCTACGAGGTCAGCGGCCTGCCGCGCGAGCGGATCATCGGCGTATCCGGCGTGCTGGACAGCGCCCGTTTCAAGGCGTTTATCGCCGAGGAGCTGTCGGTCGGCGCCAGCCGGGTCGATGCCATGGTGCTGGGCGACCATGGTGCCCAGATGGTACCGCTGGTGGACCACTGCCTGGTTGACGGCGTCCCCATTCGCGAACTGATGTCTCAGGAGCAGATCGCCGCCATCGTCGATCGGGTCAGGCACGGCGGCTCGGAGATCGTCGAGCTGCTCAAGACCGGCTCGGCTTACTACGCACCCGGTACAGCAACGGTCGAATTGCTTGAATGCATATTGAAAGACCGTCAGGTGACGTTGCCGTGCGCGGTCTATCTTGAACGTGAGTACGGGGTGGACGGGCTCTACGTCGGGGTGCCCGCCCTGATCGGGGCGGGGGGCGTGGAGAAGGTGATACGGCTTCATCTTAGCGAAACGGAGCAAAGAGACTTCGATCTGTCCGTCGTCCACATCCGCGAACGGCTTGATACGCTCAGGTCGAAGGCGCGGGAGGCCTGACGGCTATCACAGTGAAGCGACTCCGGTCGGCGGAATGGAGGCGTGCCGGCTACATCCGTCTGGCAAGGGCGCTCAACCTGGCATAGAAAACGGCGCTGAAAAAGAACACGGCAGCCAGCGTGATTTCCGTTCCCGCCAGTATCGCCGACAAGCCATTCTCGCTCATGACACGAACCACGCCCTCGGTGAGATAGAGCAGGATTAGCATCGACGACCACTGGTAAGTGTAGCGCCTGCCGCGGAGTATGCCGGGAAGCGGCAACAGCAGCGGCAGTACCTTGAAGACCAGGGCCGATCCGCCGGGGCGTAGCGGTGCCAGCCACAGCTCCCAGATCAGGCAGAGGAAGATCAGCGAGATCAGGCTGGCAATGCTGGCGAAGTGGAGTGCCGCAGTTCTGTTCAAGTGCAGCTCCCTATCAATTCCAGCAGTGCCGCCTCGGCCTGTTTCGCGTTGGTGACGGCATACGGAAAATCGAAGCGCAGCAGCTGACCGTCATCCATGATATCGAAGCCGTCGCAGTCGATCCCGACCAGCGCGGCACCGCTGACGCTCAAGCCATAGTAGGCGCGGCAGAAGAATTGCAGATCGCCTGCCTGATCGCGATTGAAGCGGACGAGAAACTCTTCCTCCTCGGCGGCCAAAGAATTTTGCGGCGGCGCCATGTCTCCCGGCGAAATCCATCGCGCTATGCCAGGTCCGCCGATATAGCGCAGTGTGGTGGGTTCGAGGCGGTAGAAGCTGAAATCCAGCGCCAGATACTGTTCCGCACCGGGGAAATAACGCAGATAGCGTGTCTTGAGCGCTTCCGTGGTTTCCATGCGCACCGCCTGGCCGACAATGGTGAGGCGCTCGCCGGCCTGGACATCGTTCGATTGTTCGTGCACCAGCAGGCTGACACGGGCGTCCTGCCGGATGTTGCGGGTATGCTCCGCCAGTTGGCTGATCAGGAAAATCGGCCTGGCTTCCTGGTCGGTCAGGCAGGACACCATGGTGCCGAAGGGGTGGCCGCCGAGTTTTTCCGACAGGGTGGAAAGGAAGCCGGCATGCTCCGCCCTGAGCAGTTTTCGCGCCTGGCACGAGATGGCATCTGCGGTCGTCATGGGACATATTTCCTTGCCGGTAATTCCATGGGTGAATCGTCAGCGCGGCAACAATTCGGTTTTTCATACATGGCTAGGTTCTCCTTTTTCACTATAATAACGTAATTCATGGTCAAGAACTTTTCCCGGCTCACCCGTTTTCTGCGCTTTGTCTGGCAGTGGTTCGAGGACGCGCACTGCATCCAGTTCGCCGCGAGCCTGACCTATACCACGCTGCTGGCGCTGGTGCCGATCATCACCATCGCGCTGACCATATTCTCCGCATTCCCGGTATTCGCTGACCTGATGGTTCAGCTCAAGATATTTATCCTGAGCAATTTCGTTCCGGCTTCGGCGGGCAAGATCATCGCCGTGTACATGCAGCAATTTTCCGAGAAGGCGGCGAACCTGACCGCGCTGGGCATTCTGCTCCTTGGCGCGGCCGCGTTCATATTGATGCTGACCATCTACCATGCATTCAATGTAATCTGGCGCGTACGCCGTCCACGTAGCCTGCTGCACCGCTTTTTCATCCACTTTATGGCGCTGACGCTGGGCCCGTTGCTGATCGGGGCCAGCCTGTCGCTGACGTCCTATCTGATAAGCGTTCCTCTCGGGTTGGTGAAGGGGGCTCCCCTGATCAGCGTGGCTATTCTGAAGATGGTGCCGGTAGTGCTGACCATCATTGCGTTTTCATTGTTGTACCAATTTGTCCCGAACTGCACGGTTCGACCCCGGCATGCCCTGATCGGCGGAGTGGCGGCGGGGTTTGTCTTCGAGCTGATGAAAAAGGGTTTCGCCCTTTACGTTACTCACGTGCACACTTATGCCCTGGTATATGGCGCCTTCGCCAGCATTCCCATCTTTTTGCTGTGGATTTATCTGTCCTGGCTGGTCGTGTTGTCCGGGGCGGTGATCGCTGCTGCAATCCCCTATTGGGACGTTGCCATACGACAGGTCGAGGAGACCGCGGGGCAGGGGTTTTTTGCCGCGCTGGCCATCCTTCTGGCGCTTGACGAAGCCCGGCAATCCGGAGGCCCGCTCAGCCTGCAACGCCTGCAGCACGAGTCGGGCCTGGGGCCGGAGTATGTCGAGGATATTCTCGATCGGCTCAATACCTTGAGATGGGCCGGCAAGATAGCGCACGGCGGTTGGGTGCTGACCCGGAATGCGGATGCGGTCAGGCTTGCCGATGTTTATCGCGAGTTCGTGTTCAATCCGGAAAAGGCCCGCGCGGGATACAGCCCGGGCAACGGCCAGGTGGCGACCCTGATGGCAAAACTGGACGCCGGCCTGGATGAAGCGCTGGGGCTGAGTTTGCGGGAGTTCAGCGGTCGCGGCTGAACTCGAAGCGGTCGAAGCTCGCGGTTTGCTCCAGCAGCTTGACGGTGTGGATGGTCTGGGTTGTATTATCGCCGAACCTGAGCTGCAACTCGCGCTGTGCGCCGAAGGTTCCGTGCGGTGTAATCAGCGTTTCCGGTTGTTGGAGCAAAGGGATTTCCGGCAGCAGCAATGCCGGCTGGAATTCTTCCACAGGGCCGGAAATTGAAGGTTTTATTCCGGCCGGAACCGCTTTGGGGGCAAGGAGCTGTGCCCCGATTTCGAGGTGGCGGGCCTTGTCGCTTTTTACCCAGCGGACGGCACCGACATACCACTTGTCGCTGCCGTCCATTTTCAGCCCGATGATTTCGCCCGGACGGATGTACGGCAGGACTTTGAAAATTCCGCGCAGTGCCAGGCCGCCGGCGCTTTCATTGACGATCAGCCATTTTCCCGAGATGAACTGCGATTTTTTGGCCGGCTGAACGAACGAGAGATCGGTGCTGTCGTCGACGTCATGCCAGCCGAGGAAATGGTGGACGGCAGGCAGGCTGGTGCAGACCTCGGTGTCGGCAATATGCCGTGTGCGTCGGAATGCGCGCTTTGGTATTGCCAGCCAGTGTTTAAGCAGGCGCCGCAGCAGGTCGTGGTAGCCGGTTTCCCTTGCGGCATCCGGAAGGCGCAGATTTTTCGGTGATTCTCCTGCTTCCAGGCTGTTGGCATGGTGACGGAGTGCATGGGCCAATTCCCGCGTGTAGAGCAGAATGCCGTTGAGATAGCTTGCCTCGTCGAGGTTTTGTGGTATTTCCCTGGGCGGGCTGTCGCTGTCGGTTTGCACCAGAAATAGTCCGACGGGATCGTTGGTCTGCATGAGCGGCCGAAGCTGCGCCAGATCACCGAACAGCGCCAGATATTCCTGAATTTTCCGGACTTCGCCGGGATTCAGTTGGTACGGGTCGGACAGCGCGAGCAGGAGGGCCTGTTTGTAGATCAGACCGATGCTGCCTTTTCCGCTCACATCGGCAACGGGTTCATCGGCGATTTTCTGTTCCATGGCAAAACGGAAAATCTGGTGAATCTCCGACCAGATTCCGGCGGGCGTGGGAGCATATATCTGATAATGGATTGCCAGAATCCGGCCCAGGACGGATATGCTTCGCTGGGCCGCAGCCAGGGCGACCTTCCCTTTGCCGAGTTTGATGCGCTTGTTCTGGTAATCCAGCAGAATGATCTTGTAGCCGTTGGCCAACTCGGTTTGTAACTGGTGCGCCAATTCGGCCATCTGTCGGGGTTTTTCCGGCAGCGGCAAGCGTGCGGTGACAAACTGCTCTTCCAGGGCGGGCAGCAGCTTGAGGATGACGACACGGTATAAATCGAGCAGTTTCAGCCGCGTATCCATCGCGACTTTCTGCCGGTTCAACGCGCCGATCTCGTCGCACAGGGTGCGCGAAACTTCGGAAAGATCGCTCAGCGGCAGGGAATCCAGCCGTTTCTGCAGATTTTTTGGGTGCGTTTCCACGGTCAGGTTCTCGACTTGATCGGGCGTAGGTACGGTCAGCGTCAATGGCATATGGGACCCCGTGGCTCGTGGGTTTTTCTGGTAGATATTGTTGATTCTAGAAACATTCTGGTTTTTTGTAAAATAAACATTTGTGTCCTGATCACAGGACAGGCATTAAAATGCAGGACAGACAAAAAATCCGGGCGATCAATCGATCCTCTTTTGGGCGGAAACCCTTCGGGCCGGGGCTAAATTATTTATGGACGGGCTCTTGGCATTGACTGTTGGATTTGGTGGAGGGCTGGAACAATGAAATGGCTGGAACTGCTGTTTGAAGGTGTTTTGTGGCGTAGCCGCTATGTCATCCTGTTTGCGGTCGTCGCCAGCATGGCGGCCGGGTTCGCCATTTTTTACATGGCTACCGTTGATGTGTACTACCTGGTCGCGCATATCGCCCATTATGCCGACCCGACCATGGCGGAAGAGGCGCGCAAGGTGCTGCACGACAGCACCATCACGCATATCGTCGAGGTTGTGGACGGCTACCTGCTGGCTACGGTGATGCTGATTTTCTCTCTGGGCCTGTACGAGCTGTTTATCAGCGATATCGACGAAGCGCATGGCAGCAGGGCGTCGAGCAAGATACTGGTGATCGAGAACCTGGACGACCTGAAGGCGCGCCTGGCCAAGGTGATCCTGATGATCCTGATCGTCACCCTGTTCGAACACGCCCTCAAAATGACAATAAATTCCGCGCTGGATCTGCTCTATCTCGGCGGCAGCATCGCCTTGATCGGGCTGGCGCTATACCTCACCCATGCAGCAGAAGCGCATGATGGAGACAAGGGCAGCGGCTCACATGGCGATGCCTGATTCGGCGGACAGGTTTTTCTCGGGCAGGCGACCTTGCCGGAGCGTTGACGAAGAAGGACATTGACAGCTACATTGGCGGGAAGACATAGACAGGGGGTATCCATCATGCTGAAACGTTCTCTGGTTGCATTGCTGCTGCTGCTTTCGTCGGCAGCCGGGCTGGCTGAAACCCGCGACGTACAGGGTTTTTTCGACCAGAACCTGGGCGACTTCAAGGCCGAGCTCGAAACGGCCCGGAAAGCGGGGAAAAATGGTATCCTGCTGATGTTCGAGCTGGAGGATTGTCCGTTCTGCCATCGCATGAGGGAAACCATCCTCAACCAGTCCGAAGTGCAGGATTATTACCGCAAGCATTTCCTGGTTTTCAGCGTCGATCTCAATGGCGACAATCCGCTGGTGGACTTCTCCGGCAAGGAAACCACCGAGAAGAAATTCGGTGCCGAGCAGCGGGTGCGCGCCACTCCGGTATTCGCCTTTTATGACCTCAACGGCAGGCAGATAACCCGCTTTACCGGCGCCGCCAAGGACGTGGGCGAATTCATGCTGCTTGGCCGGTACGTGGTGGACGGCGCATGGAAGAGCGTGCCGTTCGCCAAATACAAGAAGCAAGTCGTGAAATGAAGCTAGCCCGCCTCGGCGTCGTGCTGGCCTTGCTGGCTTGCCTGACGCCGGACGGCCTGGCCGCATCCGGCAAACGGCTCACGCTCGACGATGCGCTGGCGGCGGCGGATGCGGCACACCCCGACCTGGCGCTGGCCGAAGCGGATCGCGATGCCGCCCTGGCCGAGCAGGATATCTCCGACTCGCGCAGCGACCTTGCCGTCAACCTCGAAGCCGGCCTGCGCCGCGCCGTCCCGTCCCCCGGACCGGACAGTAGCATCTCCGACAACTCGCTCAGGCTCAATGCGCGAAAAAACCTGTACGACTTCGGTCGCACCGCCTTCGCCGGGCAGGCGGCCAGGGCTACCGTCGAGGCGCGCGAGGCAGGGCTGCTGGATGCCCGCGAGCAGCGGCGCATCGAAGTGATGGCGCGCTTCTTTGGCGTTCTGGCGGCGGACATGCAGTTTACCGCCGACAACGAAACCATGGCGGTGGCCTACGTCAACGCCGATAACGGCAGGGATCGTTTCAAGGTCGGCCAGATTTCCAGCGCCGAGCTGGCGGAACTGGAGCACCGTTACCAGGAAATCCTGGTGAAGCGCAATGCCAGCCAGTCGCGCGCCCGCATCGCCCGCGCGCGACTTGCCAACGCCATGAACCAGCCCGGCCAGCTTGCCGCCGAGCTGGAAGACCCCAAGCTCGAAGCCAACAACCGAACCTTGCCGGAGTACGAAACCCTGCTGCCCGCCATGCTGGAGAACAACGCCCGTATGCGCTCCAAGCTTGCCCTGCTCGATGCATCGCGGCAGCGCATGGAAGCGCTGCGCGCTGAAAATTCCCCGGTCCTGGATGCCGAGGTCGAGGCCGCAAACTGGAGCCGCGAAGCAACCACCCGCGACAACCTGCGCGCCGGGGTGGTGCTGACCTGGCCACTGTATCAGGGGCGGCGCGTATCGGCCCCGCTGGCGCGGGAGCAGGCGCAGTTCCACCGGCTCCAGGCCGAGGCCGACAAGCTGAAGATGGATCTGTCCGATGCGTTGCTGGATACGTGGTCGGAAATCGACCAGTTGCAGCATAGCGTGCGCGCGGCGGCGCGGAAACAGGTCGAATACCGCGATCTTGCGCTGGAAAAGGCGCGCGGCCAGTATGAAGTGGAATTGAAGGCCAATCTGGGCGATGCCATGGCGGCAACCATGGCAGCGAAGCTGCGCGAGCGCACCACCGAGTACCGGCTGGCGCTGGCATTCGCCCGGCTGGAAGCGCTGCTGGGCGGCCCTTTAAACAAGATGGCTTTTAACGGAGAGCGGGCAAAATGAAAAAAATCGTTCTGGCGGGTCTGTTGGCCATGGCTGCCATGGCCGCGCAGGCGGCGGATGTCGCCGCCACGCTGCAATGGTCGCAGCGGGTGGAACTCTCTCCGCGGGTTTCAGGCATCGTACGCGAGGTCGGAGTCAATGTCGGCGACCGGGTAAAAAAAGGGCAGCCACTGCTCGCCCTGGATGCGGCTCTCTATGAGGCCAGGTTGGCGGAAGGCCGCGCTGCCGTGGCGCGCTTTACGGAAGAAACGGCGGAGGCCAAACGCGACCTTGCCCGTACCCAGGAGCTCTACGACCGAACCGTGATCTCGACCTCCGAACTGGACCAGGGCAAGCTGCGCCATGCGCGCGCCGCAGCGCAACTGGATGGCGCCCGTGCGCGGCTCAGGGCGGATCAAAAGAACCTGGCGGACAGCGTGCTGCGCGCCCCTTTCGATGCCGTGGTGGTCGCACGGCTGGTCGAGCCGGGGCAAAGCGTGGCGGTCGGCCTCCAGCCCCAGGCCTTGCTGGTTCTGGCGAAAGCGGGGGAGATGACGGCGCGCTTCAAGATGTCCGCCGAGCATATCGGCGGCCTCAAGGTTGGGCAGGCCGTGACGGTGATAGTGGGCAAGCAGGACTACTCCGCCACCCTCAAGACCCTCGGCCTGGAAGCGATCAGGGAAAAGGGCGGCGCGGTTTATGAAGCGGATGCGGTGTTCGCGGTGAAAGAATTGTTGCGGGCAGGAACCGCGGCGACGGTGAAACTGCCCTGACGGGGTTGCGGTAAAACGGTAAATTACAGACATTAGCGAACAGCCGTTCCGACCCAAAACGGGTGCTCGGGAATTAGAGATGGCGCGCAATACTCGACATTCCCGCCTTAATATTTCCAAACTCCAAACCTATCTACTTAAGTTTCGTTTAAGTTCTGGCCGTGTAAGGTATCGTCAAGGCAATACCTAAGCGGCAAGATCATAGAAGTGACCATGGATGCGCGCGCCTCCCCGGAGGTTGTGAGGAAATCGTAGCGAGCAACACCGAACGCAAGGAACCGCGCAATGAGCGACGAGACATATCAAGTGGATAGGCGAGGAGTGGACGGGCACGCGACGCCACGATCGGAGCGCGCAGTAGATTTATTTACAACCCCTCGGTCGACTTCGAAGATAAGTTGGGCGAGAAGTATCCAGCTGACTGAGCGCGCATGCTGCTGTATCTCGACTGAAGGCGCAGGCGGATTCTTGCAAACCGTTTCAAGGCACAGCTTTCCCCCATGAAACCATACATCCGGATTCTACTTTGTCTGCTGGTTGGGCTTTCAGGATGCGCCACCTACCGGCCATTGCTCCTCGACGACCATCCGACGACGGTTACTTCGATTTCCCATCTCACGATGGATGCAAAACGCCTGCCGTTCCCCTCCTTGGCCGGCCATAAGTTCGACCTGTCCGACGGGCTGGACATGACGGAAACCGCCATGCTGGCCGTGGCGAACAATCCCGTCCTGAAGCTCGCCCGTGACGATGCCCGCATCGCCCAAGCCCAAGCCTTCGCCGCCGGCCTGCTGCCCGACCCCCAATTCAACCTCAGCCGCGACTTTCCCCGGAAACCGGCTCCGGACACCACCAGCGCATTCAACGCCGGGCTGGCCTACGATCTCAATGCCCTGGTGACCCATGGCGCCGGAGCCTCGGCAGTCAGGTACGACAGCCGCAAAACCGATCTCAACCTGCTGTGGCAGGAATGGCAGGTAGTAGCCCAGGCACGCCTGCTGTTTTCCCGTGCGGTAAGCCAGGATCGGCAATTGCACTGGCTTACGGAGAACCGTGATTTGCTGGCCGACCGTTATGCCAAGTCCAGGGCTGCCTTGGAGGCGGGAAACCTTACCCTCGATATCGCCAACGTATCCCTTGCCGCCTGGCAGGATATGTCTCGCCTGGTCAACGACCTGGAACGTCTGCAACTGCAAACCCGCCACGACCTCAATGCCCTGCTGGGGCTCGTGCCGGGCGTGACCCTCAAGCTGGTGGACGACGAACCCCTCGCCGTGCCGAACGAAGCGGCCGTCATGCGGGCTCTCGACGATCTGCCCCGCCGCCGCCCCGACCTGCTGGCCCTGAAGGCGGGATACGCCGCTCAGGACGCCCGCTACCGGCAGGCCATCCTGGCCCAGTTCCCGCCTCTCAACCTGGCCTTCACCCGTACTCGGGATACCGCCGGCCTGCTGACCCGCGGCTTCGCCCTGTCCATGGCACTGCCCCTGCTCAACGGCAACCGGGGCAACATCCGCATTGAGGAAGCCACCCGCCAGCGACTGCACGACGAATACCAGACTCGCCTTAACACCGCCCACGACGAAGTGGAACTCCTGGTGGCGGACAACCGCCTCGTTGCCGCCCAGTCGCGAACGACGGAAGCCGCCCTGCCCTCCCTCGACTGCGCCGCCGATCATGCCCGTTTGGCACTGGCGGACGGCAACCTGGACGGCCCCGGTTTTGCCGCGCTCCAATCGGCGCGTATCGCCAAACATGTGGAAGCGGCGAACCTCCGGCAAACCCTGCTGGAAAGCCGCATCGCGCTGCTGACCTTGCTGGGCGGGGATTTCCCCGTCCAGCCCGTCCTTTCGGAGCACTCTCAATGAACAAATGTTTTCTCGCCGCCTGCCTATTGTTTTTTCTCGCCGGCTCTGCCTTGGCGGAAAGCCAGGAACCGGCCAGTGTTCTGGTGCAGGTCCAGCCGTTGCGGCAGATGGCGCTGGCCAGTCGGGTTTCCGGCTACGGCACGGTGATGTCCGAACCCGGCGCCACGGTGAACCTCAACTTCCCCAAGGCTGGGCGCATCGACCGGCTGCTGGTTTCTCCCGGACAACCGGTGAAGAAGGGCCAGTCTCTGCTGGAAATCACCACCGATCCTGCCGGCACCCTGGCCTACGGCCAGGCGGAAAACGCCGTGGCTTTCGCCCGTGGCGAACTGGATCGAGCCAAGGCACTGTTCGCCCAGCAATTGGCGACCCACTCCCAGCTAGATAACGCGGCCAAGTCCCTCAAGGACACCGAGCAAGCCCTGGCAGCCCAGGGCGCACTGGGGGGCGGCGCCAAACGGGACAAGCTGGCGGCGCCTTTCGATGGCCTGGTGACGTCCATCTCCGCCGCCCAGGGCGACCGCTTCCAGGCTGGCGCCAATCTCGTCCAACTGGCGCGCACCGATTATCTGCGCGCCCGCCTCGGCGTCGAGCCGGAAGACAGCCGGCAGCTCCATGTTGGCATGAAGGTGCGTCTGGCGTCGGTGTTCGACCCTCAGCGCACGGTGGAAGGCGAAGTACGCCAGGTGGCGGGGCAGATCGACGCCCAGACCCAGTTGGTGGATGTGACGGTGCGCTTCGTGGGCGGTGCTTTTCTCCCCGGCAGCCGGGTCAGGGGAGAGATCGCCGCCGAGGAACGCAAGGCACCGGCCGTTCCCCGTCAGGCGGTGTTGCGTGACGCTGACGGGGCGTACCTGTTCCAGGTGGTGGGCGGCAAGGCCCGCCGCATCAAGGTCGAAACGGGCATCGAGGACGGCGGCTGGGTCGAGGTGCGCGGACGGGGCCTGCTGAATGCGCCGGTGGTAGTGCTGGGCAACTATGAACTGGAGGACGGCATGGCGGTGCGGGAAGCCAAACCATGAACGTCACCCGCTGGACTCAACATCACCGCCGCTCCATCCTGTTCCTGTTGGCCTTGTTGGCGGGAGGCGGGCTGTTCGCTGCATTCAGCCTGCCCGTGTCCCTGTTTCCGAATGTGGATTTCCCGCGGGTGGTGGTCAGTCTGGATTCCGGCGACCGCCCCGCGGAGCAGATGGCGCTGCAGGTCACCATGCCGGTGGAAGAGGCAATCCGTCGCATTCCCGGCGTGAAGAACGTGCGTTCCACCACCAGCCGGGGCAGCGCCGAGGTGTCCCTCAATTTTGGCTGGGGCACCGACATGGCGGCCGCCGCCCTGCAGGTCAATGCCGCCGTATCGCAGATTCTACCGACGCTGCCCGCCGGCACCCGCCTGGAAACCCGGCGCATGGACCCGACGGTGTTTCCCGTCATCGCCTACAGCCTGACTTCGGATTCAGTGCCCCTCACCGGCTTGCGGGATTTGGCCCAGTACCAGATACGCCCCTTGCTGTCCGCTATCGACGGGGTAGCTCGGGTGCAGGTGGTGGGCGGCGCCATGGAGGAATACCAGGTGCTGGTGGATCCGGCGCGGCTGCAAGCCTATAACCTGTCCATGGACGACGTATCCAAGGCGCTTTCCGCCGCCAATGTAATCACCGCCGTGGGCCGGCTGGAGGATCATTACAAGCTGTACCTCGCCATCGCCGATACCCGTTTCCACAACCGGGAAGAAATCGGCCAGACCGTGCTCAAGACCGGCAGCGACGGCGTGATTCGGCTGGAGGCTGTAGCCGCCGTGCGCCGCAGCGTTTCCCCCCAGTGGCTGCGGGTCAACGCTGACGGGCACGATGCGGTGCTGTTCCAGATCTACCAGCAGCCGGGCGGCAACAGCGTGCGGATAGCCCAGGACGTCAAAAACCGCCTGGGCGCGTTCCAGGCCCATCTGCCGCCGGGGGTGAAAATCGCCAACTGGTACGACCAGAGCGAACTGGTGGTGGATTCCGCCACCAGTGTGCGGGATGCCATCCTCATTGGCATAGGGCTCGCCGCTGCCGTGCTGTGGATATTTCTGCGTAACGGCAAGGTTACCCTGATCGCGGTGCTGGTGGTGCCGGCGGTGCTCGCCACCACCGTGGTGCTGCTGCACGTGCTCGATATGAGCTTCAACATCATGACCCTGGGCGGCATGGCGGCGGCGGTGGGGCTCATCATCGACGATGCCATCGTGATGGTGGAGCACATCATGCGCCGCCTGCAGGAAGGCGCCTTGCCCCACCACGAGCGGGTGATGAACGCGGCCCTGGAATTCTTCCGTCCCTTGGCCGGTTCCAGCGGAGCCACCCTGGTGATTTTCGCGCCCCTGGCTTTCCTCAGCGGCGTGACCGGGGCCTTTTTCAAGGCCTTGTCCATCACCATGGCATCCGGACTGTTTATTTCCTTTCTCGTCACCTGGCTGGCGGTGCCGATCCTGGCCGACCACTGGCTCACCGAGCGGGACGCCGAGATCGACCATGGCGGCCGGCTCACCGCCTGGTTCCACGCCCGCTACGAGGCGGCGATGGGCAAGCTCCTGGTCCGTCCACTGTGGTTGCTAGTCGGTCTCCTGCCGCTGCTGCTCGCCGGACTGCTGGCTTACAACGCAGTGGGTTCCGGCTTCATGCCGGCCATGGATGAAGGCGGTTTTATCCTCGATTACCGCAGCCCACCCGGCACCTCCCTGGCTGAAACCGACCGCCTATTGCGTCAGGTGGAGGACATCGTCAAGGCCAACCCCAATGTCGCCACCTATTCCCGGCGCACCGGCACCCAGTTGGGCGGCGGTCTGACCGAAGCCAACGAAGGCGATTTCTTCATCCGCCTGAAATCCGGGCCGAGGGCGCCCATCGACGAAGTGATGGACCAGATCCGCAGCCGGGTGGAAAAAGAGGTTCCAGGGCTCGACATCGAACTGGCGCAACTGATGGAAGACTTGATTGGCGACCTGACCGCCGTGCCCCAGCCCATCGAGGTGAAGATTTTCTCCGACGACCCGGCGCAATTGGCTGCTCTGGCAAAGAAAACGGCCGCCGCCATCGGCCGAATTTCCGGGGTGGTGGATGTGCGCAACGGCATCAATCCCGCCGGCGACGCGCTGGAAATTCACGTCGACCGTATCAAGGCAGCCCTCGAAGGCGTCGACCCGGACAGCGTGACCCGCATGGTGGGCAATATCCTCGGCGGCAACGTCACCACCGAAATCCAGCAGGGGCCGAAGATGGTCGGGGTGCGGGTGTGGACTCCCGCCGTATTGCGCGACACCGACACCAAACTCGACCGGCTCCAGCTGCGGGCGCCGGACGGGCACCTGTTTCCCCTCAAGCGGGTGGCGGAGATCGTGGCGGTCAGTGGCCAGCCCCAGATCAGCCGGGAAAACCTCAAGCGCATGGTGGCGGTAACCGCCCGCATCAGCGGCCGGGACATGGGCTCGGCAGTGCGGGAGGTGAAACAGGCGATGGACGCGCCGGGGATGCTGCCGGCAGGGATGTATTACGAACTGGGCGGACTGTACAAGCAGCAGCAAATCGCCTTTCGCGGCCTGCTGGCCGTGCTCGCGGCGGCGGTGGCCCTGGTGTTCCTGCTGTTGCTGTTTCTCTATGAGCGCTTTCGGGTCGCTCTGTCGGTGATGGCCATTCCCGTCCTGTCCCTGTCGGCAGTATTCGTCGGCCTGTGGGCAACGGGCATCGAGCTCAATATCTCGGCCATGATGGGCATGACCATGATCGTGGGTATCGTGACGGAAGTGGCGATTTTCTACTTCTCCGAATACCAGGCCCTGGCGGGAACCATGCCCCGCCGGAAGGCCCTGATTTTGGCTGGCAAGAACCGCATGCGGCCTATCGCCATGACCACTCTGGCAGCTATTCTCACCCTGCTGCCCTTGGCGCTTGCCATCGGTCGGGGCTCGGCCATGCAGCAGCCCCTGGCGGTGGCCATCATTTCCGGCTTGGCGGTGCAATTGCCTCTGGTGCTGGTGGTCATGCCGGTGCTGTTCGATTTATCGCAAAAGTGGAGGAGGCGTGGGGCGGATTAAGTCTGTCTTAAGTGTCCATGCCGTATGCTGGTTCCCATGGCGCAGATGCTCGCCATGTTCAACCAAAAGGAGCTTGAAATGAAGAAGTTTGTTATCGTCGCCAGTGCTGCCAGTTTTGCCGTCCTCTCATCCCTCTCCGCTCATGCCTTCACCGGTCAGGAGTTGGCGAAGGATGCTAAAATCACCATGAAAGAAGCGCGGGAAATCGCCCTTAAAGCCTTCCCCGGCAAGATCACCGATGAGGAGTTGGAGAAGGAGAAAGGGGGCAGCGGCTTGCGTTATTCCTTCGACATCAAGAAGCACGGCAAGGCCACCCAGGAAGTGGGGGTGGATGCCGTGACCGGCAAGGTGCTGGAAAACGACCCGGAAGGGCCGAATCCGGATTGACCGGTTGAAATCAACCCGGCGAGAGGAGGCGGATATGCTGGTCCAAGTGGACAATCTCGGATTGTCCATCGGAAAGGTGCCGATCCTGAAGGGGGTGCGCCTCACCATGGATAAAGGGGAAATCTACGGCCTGCTCGGCCCGAACGGGGCCGGCAAGAGCACCACGCTGTCGGTGCTCACCGGCCTGCGCCGGGCTGATTCCGGCACCGTGCGCGTGCTCGGGCTGGATCCGGCCACTCAAGCACGGGAACTGCGTCGAAGCATCGGAGTGCTGGCCGAGGATTCCGGGTTTTACGGCTGGATGTCCGCCGCGGCTTACCTGCGCTTCATGGCGAATCTGTATGGGATCGAGCCAAGCCCCGAGACGCTGGCGCAACAATTCGCTCTGGTCGGCCTGGAGGGGGCGGAAGGCAAGGCTATCGCCAACTTCTCTCGCGGCATGAAGCAGCGTTTGGGTCTGGCCAGAGCGCTCCTCAACGACCCGCAATTATTGATCCTGGACGAGCCGACCAATGGGCTCGACCCGCGCGGGCGCAGGGATATCCATGACCTGCTGATACGCCTGAGCGTGGAGCGCGAAGTCGGCATTCTGCTGTGTACTCATCTGCTGGATGATGTGGACCGGCTGTGCACCCGCGTTGGGATTATTGGAGAGGGATCCACCCTGATTGAAGGAAACATCGCCGAACTGCTCGGCACCCGTCCCGGTGCCGGCCTTTATCGACTACGGCTTGGCCGGCGAATCGAGGGCATGGTCGATTCGTTACCCCAAGGAGTGAAGCTGCTGGCCCAGGAAGGTGACTGGGTCCATCTGTATCTACCCTCGTCCCTAATTTCCAGCGAGGTGTGGCGTACTCTGCTAGACGCAGGATGGGACATTGTCGAGATCCACGGTGAATCGGGTGGTCTGGAAGCCCTTTACCTGGAGTTGACTGAAAAGGAGGGCGTAGCGTGAACCCGATCCTGTTGATAGCCCGGAAGGAAAGCGGCGAGGTATTGGGCAGCGGACGCGGTTTGGGATGGCTGACCCTCCTTGCCGCGGTGCTTTCCGTGCTTTCCTTGCTGCTGGTCAGCGACACCGAGTTAAGCCTGCTCGACAACGCCCAGGTGGTGTATATCGTCATGGGCACCATCACCGCCCTTGGGGGGCTGCTCGCCGTGGTGCTGGGCAGTGACGCCTGGGCGGGCGAACGGGAGCGGGGGAGCCTGATTCCGCTTTTGCTTACCCCTGTCGAGATTACCGATATCGTTCTCGGCAAGATGGGGGCGCAGGGCATTGCCTGGGGTAGCGCTTATCTGGTGGCGCTGCCCTATTTGTGGGCGGTGGGAAGCAGCGGACAAAACCTTGCGCAGGCAGTGCTCTATCTGGGTCTGTTCGGCACGCCGCTGGTGCTGGGCTTCGGCTTCTATGCCTTGGGCTTGTCCGTACGCCTGGGCAGTGTGCGCGCCGCGTTGCTGGCGTCGTTGACTACCCTGCTCCTCGCTGCGAGTCCCTTGCTGCTTGGCCCAAGCCTGAGACAAAGCGCGGTGGGCAAAATTTTCGATGCAGTCAACCCGTTTTCCGCAGTCCTTAACACCTTCGACAGTGTGGTGGTGGATTCACAGCCGTTCACGCTGCAATTGGGCCGGCTCGCTGTGGTGGTGGCCTGGCTCGTGGTGGCCGCCTGGTTCGGCCGCGCCAGCGCCCGATCCGTAAAACTCTAGGAGAATGCCATGAAACGTGCCTTGTTCCTGCTGGCTTTCGCGGCGTTCCTGGTGACTAGCGGTGCGGTAGATGCCGCATCCGGGCTGTCCATCGCCCTGGTGCCCGACAAATCCAATCCGACCGCTCCGGAAATGGGCAATTGGCTCAAGTTCAACAGCATTATCAAGAACACCGGCGACACCCCGCTGGCCGGCTTGGTGGTTTGGATCAGCTTGGTCCAGGTGGACAGCGGTCATGAGCAGCCTGTCGATCTTGAGGATTGGAGTGCCCATAAAGCGTTGGTGATCCCCAACCTGAATCCAGGGCAAGCCATAGGCGCCGACTGGGCCATGCGCCTCATCCAGGCAGGGGATTACCGGGTAGTGTTGAGCGCCACGGAACGGCACGCTGCGACCCTCTATGTCAGTCCATTCGCGGATTTCCACGTCCGCCGCAAACCCACCGTAGAGTCCGGGCGAATCCTGCCGGTAGCGGTCGGGATGCCGTTGCTGCTCGCCGGCTTTGCCGCTTGGCGTATGCGTCGTGGCCGATAGCCACGGTACGCAAGACCGGGCAAAGAGCTAAACTATATTTATGATTGTCCCAGCCTTTTTTGTATAGAGAGTAAGTCATGCGCCTACTGGTAGTGGAAGACGACCCCATGATCGGCGAAGGTATACGGCGCGGCCTCAAATTGGCCGATTTCGTCGTGGACTGGGTGCGAGACGGCAAAGCGGCTGAGCTCGCCTTGGGAAACGGCGTATACGACCTGATGATTCTCGACCTCGGCCTGCCACGCAAGGACGGATTGGAATTGCTGAAGCAATTGAGAGGGCAGGAAAATGAACTTCCGGTGCTTATTGTCACCGCTCGCGATGCGGTGGAAGACAAGGTGGCCGGGCTCAACGAGGGGGCGGACGATTACCTGGTCAAGCCCTTTGACCTGGATGAATTGAAGGCGCGGGTGCATGCCGTTTTGCGTCGCCGCAGCGGGCGAAGTCGTCCTGTCATTGTTTACGGCGCCCTCGCTCTTGACCCCATCGGCAGGCGAGTTACGTTGAAAGACAAGCCGGTAAGTCTGTCAACCAAGGAATTCGCCTTGCTTCATGTCCTGATGGCGGAACCCGGTGCGGTATTGTCTCGTGCCGAGTTGGAGGAAGCGCTTTACGGTTGGGAAGAAGAGGTGGGCAGCAATGCCGTGGAGGTGCATATCCACAATCTGCGCCGCAAGTTGGGCAGCCGGGCGGTCCTCAACGTGCGGGGTGCAGGATACCGGGTGGCGAAACTGAACCATGATGTCGATCCGTAAATATCTCCTGATCTGGTTGTTGTTGGGGCTGGCTGTTGCCGGTTTGGCCGCCGGTATCGTCACTTACCACAAGACCCTGGAAGAAGTGAATGAAATGCTCGACTACGAATTGCGGCAGATCGCCTATTCCATGGAACATTCCAGCCGCTTCATGGCAGCTCGTTTGGAAAACGTCGACGACTCAAGCCGCGACGACAATGACTTCGTAGTTCAAGTATGGAACCCGGACGGAACATTACGCTACTCTTCCCAGCCCTCGATCGGCCTGCCCCTGACACAGGGGCAGGGATTTTCCGATCTTCAATGGGCAGATGGCCGATGGCGAGTGTTTACCCTCGCTTCCGGCAACCGTGTCATTCAAGCGGCGCAGCCTCAGGATGCCCGCCGCGAAACGGCTGTCGAGATGGCCTTACGCATGCTGGCCCCTCTTGCCGCACTGGTCCCGGCCTTGGCAATATTGGCTTGGATCGTGGTGAGGAAGAGCCTGTCTCCCTTGTCGCGCGTCACGGCGGAAGTGGGGCGGCGCGATGCCGCCACGATGGATTCCTTGGACACCCATGGGGTACCCGCTGAAATACGGCCACTGATTTTATCCCTTAACGATCTTCTCCGTCGTCTCGACGAGTCCATGGCTGTCCAACGCCGTTTCGTGGCAGATGCCGCCCATGAGTTACGTACCCCGCTGACGGCGTTGTCTTTGCAGGCGCAACTGGTGGAACAAGCCCGCGACCCCAAGGAGCGCGAGGAAGCCATCGATGACCTGCGTCAGGGGATTGCTCGGGCGTCCCATCTAGTGTCCCAGCTCCTGACCCTGGCCCGCCAGGAACCGGATGCGCCACGCCCCTTCGTTCGGCTGGATTTGGCGGCGATGGCCAAGCAGGTAGTGGGAGAGTTTGCGCCCCTGGCAGATGCAAAAGGGGTTGACTTGGGAATTGATGCGGACGAATCGCACTTCATCGCGGGAGAGGAGGGTGCGCTGCGGGTTTTAATCGGCAATCTGGTGGACAATGCCATCCGCTATACGCCGAAGGGCGGGAAAGTGGATGTGGCCGTCCATGAGGTAGAACACGGCGTCGAACTGAAGGTGGGGGACAACGGGCCGGGCATTCCGCATGAGGAACGCGAACACGTTTTTGAGCGATTTTACCGCCTGGCCGGGCAGGATATTCCCGGCAGCGGACTGGGTTTGGCTATTGTTCAGCAGGTGACAAAACGGCATGGCGCTACAGTCGTGCTGGAAAGTATGGACGGCAATCATGGGGCCGTTTTCAGGGTGGTTTTCCCAGATCCGTCAATCTAGCGAATGACTGCGAACTGAATTGGTCTGGATGCTATTGTGCCTGCCGTAATACGGTTGCATCGTCCGGCTCCGCAATGCGGACGGCTTCACGCGCAAACGCGCCGTGAGGGTGAAAATCCCATTTCGTCGGCGCCACGATAGCGTATTCGCCCCTCGCACCATTTTCCACCGGGACACGATGAACCAAAGGCGGCGAAGCACTTTTGCTCCCAACGCTTCGCCACCCTCTATTAGCACAAGCGCGCCGCGTCTTCAACGATTTGCAACGTACCTGCCGCCAGCGCTGTTTTCATGGCGGTTCCAGCGCCACCTCGTAAGCCACGCAGGGATCGAGCGACAATGCGAGCCATTGCGCCTGCCGTAATGCGGCTGCGTCGTCCGGCTCCGCAATGCGGCCGGCTTCGCGCGCAAACGCGCCGTGCGGGTGGAAATTCCATTCCGTCGGCGCCACGATAGCGTATTCGCCGATCGCACCATTTTCCACCAGGACGCGATGAACCAAAATGCCGCGTGCCGTCTCCACCCTCGCCAGGCCGGTATTCTGGCCGCACCGCGCCACATCTATCCAGTCCCGCGCCGGTCCGGCCTCACCACAGGCCCAGTGCGCCAGCTCAACCAGGCGCGCCGTCAATCTGGCCTCGATGTTGCGTCCGGCAGCCAGCAGGGGCGCCACCAGGGCATGTCCGCGCTGACGCGCCAGTGCACCGGTCTCACGGGGTTGTCCGAGCCAGGTCGGAGTGCTGCAGTAAGCCGGCGTACGAATTTTCTGTTCCAGACCCACCCAGTCCTCCGCAATCGTGCATGGCAGGCATGCCGCCGCCAATCCGCCCTCGCCTCCGACATCCTCCAGGCGGCGAAGCAATTTTGCTCCCAACGCGGACGAATCTTTTCGCCAGGCAGCCCAGGCTGGCTGATCCCGACTCAGCCAGTCGGCAGACGGCATGCCCAGCAATTCGGAAACCATGACGGTTTCCAGCGCCGCCGCGTGATCGCTATCGGTTTTCGCTTGCAGGCATTGGTGCCGGCAACGTACATATTCTTCTTCGTATCGTTCCAGCCCGAAAATTTTCGGCCAGTCGAGCATCAGGTGCCACAGGTGCTCGACTGACGCTTCGCGCCGCACCGTTCCTGCCCAGCATGCCTGCTGCGCCGCTGCCGGCGTCATGCCCTGCGCCGCCTGCAATGCCGCTTGCGCCGCCACGCCCTGCGCTCCGCCGCACAGGCTGAACAGCAGGGGGACCAGTTGCATCGCCTGTTCTGGCGTTTTTCCCGTGAGCAATACCGCCGCCTGCAGACGCGCGGAGACTATTTTCACCTTGGTCACACGCCCGCGCTGAAGGCGCAGGCGGAATGTCAGCCAGCCGGTGAGCGCCGATGAACTCATCCATGCGTCTCCATTGCCGCCAGCAGCTCATCGTAAAGCGCCCATGCCGAACGGGCTTCCTGCTCGGTCATTTTCTGGCGTGCATAGCCGGTATGCACCATGACGAAATCGCCGATCTCCAGCGGCTCGCCCTGCAACAGGAAAAGGCTCACTTCGCGCGAAACGCCCTTCGCCGTGCAGCGCGCGTTAAAGCCGTCGATCTCGACGATTTGCATGGGGATAGCCAGACACATGACGGGATGCCTATATGGTTAGCGTGACTGTTTTCAGTATAACGGATTAAGGAAACGCTTCGCCGGCTATTGAAAATACCCGTTTGACTTTTGCCTTGATTTTGCCGATAGTTAGGTCGTAGTCAGAGAGTATGTCGTGCCCCTGGACCGGCGATCGCCTTTGCCGGATTTTGCTGGCCAACCTCAACCGTGCTTACTGCCATGACTGTCCGTCGCAACGTATTGATCTTGGGTATCGGCAACAGTTTGTTGCGCGATGAGGGCGCGGGTATCCATGCGCTGAACTGCTTGCGCGAGCAGTTGGCCGATCGCGACGACGTCACCTTCCTGGATGGCGGCACCTTGAGCTTCACCCTGGCCGGCGCAATCGAGGAAACCTCCCACCTGATCGTGCTCGATGCCGCGCAGCTCGATGCGGCCCCCGGCCATTCGCTGGTGTTCGAAGGGGCGGAGATGGATGCGTTCATCGGCAGCAACCGCAAATGCAGCGTGCACGAAGTAAGCCTGCTCGACCTGCTGGCGATCGCCCACCTGTGCGATCATTTACCGCCGCAACGCGCGCTCATCGGCATCCAGCCGGCAGAGATCGACTGGGGCGAACATCCCTCTCCCGAAGTTGCCGCGGCGATGCCGAGGATATGCGGCCAGGCCCTGCGGTTGATCGAGGCGTGGCAGGCATGAGCCTGGAAGACATCGCCATCAAGACCGAAATCGAAGACCCTCACTCGGTCGGCAATATCACGGCCATTCTTAGCGAAATCGCATCACGGCTGGGAAAACTCGCAGGCGATGGCGAAGCCAGTCTGATCGACCTGAAAGGCCTGCCACTCTCATCCGGCGAATATGAGCACTTGCGTTTCACGCTGGGACGCGGCGAAGTAACTGCCAGTCTCGACGCCATCGGCATGTCAGAGATCGTCGAGACCCAATTTTCTGGCGTCTGGTGGGTAACGCACTACAACGACCAGGGCGATATCGTCGCCGATCTGATCGAGATCGCGGCCGTCCCGAACATCCTGCTCAGCCAACCGGAAGATATGCGTATCGGGCTGGATCTCTTGCACGCAATCATTTCACAACCCGCTTCATCCGATGACTGAGGTGACACGATGGCAGACCATGAAAGTTTGGAACATCGGCTGACGGAGCAGGGCATCAGCCGCCGCGCCTTCCTCAAGTTCTGCGCCGCCATGGCCTCGCTGATGGCCTTGCCGCCCGGCAGCGCAATGGCGATTGCCGCAGCGCTCGCGCAAGCCAGGCGGCCATCGGCGATCTGGCTTTCGTTCCAGGAATGCACCGGCTGCACCGAGTCGCTCACCCGCTCGCATTCGCCGACACTGGAGAGCCTGATCTTCGACATGATCTCGCTGGATTACCACCACACCCTGCAGGCAGCCTCCGGCTTCGCCGCCGAGAAATCGCGCGACGACGCAATGCGGGCCAATTACGGAAAATATCTTCTGCTGGTCGACGGCTCGATTCCGGCCGGGGATGGCGGTGTCTATTCCACCATCGCGGGCAGAAGCAATCTCGACCTGCTGCAGGAAGTCGCCAAGGGCGCCGCGGCCATCGTGGCGGTCGGCACTTGCGCGGCCTTCGGCGGCATTCCGATGGCCAGGCCGAACCCGACCGGCGCGGTGGCGGTGTCCGACCTGATCAAGGACAAGCCGATCATCAACATCTCCGGCTGCCCGCCGATTCCTGCCGTCATCACCGGCGTGCTCGCGCATTACCTCACTTTCGGCGAACTGCCCGCACTCGATAAACGGGGACGTCCCAAAGCGTTCTACGGCGAGACCATCCATGACCGTTGCTACCGCCGGCCATTCTATGACCAGGGCAAGTTCGCCAAAACCTTCGACGACGAGGGCGCCCGCAATGGCTGGTGTCTGTACGAACTGGGCTGCAAAGGACCGACCACCCATAACGCCTGCGCCACCACCAAATGGAACGGCGGCGCGGGCTTCCCGATCGAGGCCGGTCATGGCTGTCTCGGCTGCTCGGAGCCGAATTTCTGGGATGCGGGCAGCTTCTACACGCCGCTCCCGGCACCCACCGCAGATGTCGCCACCGTCGCCGGGATCGCCGCTGTCGCGGGCGCTGGCGCGGCCGTGGCGCTGAGCGCGCTGGATCGTGCGAAGAAAAAGCGCGCGCAACAGGCGCACGAAAAGCTGACCGTCAAAGACCTTTGATTTTGGAAAAAGCAGTTTGCCACGGATTAACACAGATGTTTACGGATTATCGGAAGGTTGCAAGGCGTTTGCTGCTTACCTTACATGAGAGTAGCCAAATGATTTCAATCACATGCTTTATCTGTGCCAATCCGTGCTTATCCGGGGCTAAAAACTGTTTGTAGGTTGGCCCAGGGAGGAATGTATATGAACCCGCAAGAACTGCTGTATTGGGTACGCGGTACGGGGCTGCAAATCGCCGCCGCCGTATTCGTATTGGGGATGAGCTACCGCATGCTGCACCTGGTGCTGCTGGGGCGCAAAAAGTCCCTCGCCGTCCCGCGCGGTTCCGAATGGGCGCCCGGACTGCGCACGATATGGCGGCGCTCGCTCGTCATGCCGGAGTTGAGCGCGCGCGGCAGGTTCACCATCGTCGCCGGGTACATCTTCCATCTGGGCTTCCTGATCACGCTGTTCTTCCTCAGCCAGCACATCGACCTGCTGCGTGCCGTGCTGGGGTTCGGCTGGCCGGCTTTGCCGCGCATCGTGATCGACATCGCCGCCATCCTCTCGATCGCGGCACTGATCGCCATGCTGGTGTATCGTTTCATGGACCCGGTCAAGCGCCTGCTGACGGACTATCAGGATTATCTGACCTGGGCGCTCACCTTCCTGCCCCTGCTGACCGGCTTCATGTTGCTGCGCGGCATCGGCTTCGACTACATGACGTTATTGACCCTGCATATCCTCAGCGTCGAGCTGCTGCTGATCGCCATTCCGTTCACCAAGCTCACGCATATGTTTTCCGTTTTCGTGGCGCGCTGGTACAACGGTGCCTTTGCAGGATTCAAGGGGGTAAAAGCATGAGCAGGAAGCAGGGGCCCCGCTTGGCGGGGATGCGACCGACTGTGAGAGCGGAAGGGTCGTTGCGAAGCAACGGGGCACCCACCGGCCTCCTCCTTGCGAGGGGTGCTTTTGGCCACCGAAACACTGAACCTGGTGACTCACCGATTGGTAAGGAGGTGGCAGCATGAGCACACTCCAGCGCGGCATCGATGCCATGATCGAACAGATCGACGCACCGATCGCGACTTTTTTCATTACATGCATGCATTGCGGTTTGTGTGCCGATGCCTGTCTGTTCTACACCGAAACGCAAGACCCGAAATACACGCCGATTTACAAACTCGCGCCGCTACGGCGCATCTGGCAGCAGGAGTATACCTTCTGGGGCAAGCTGATGTTCAAACTGGGGTTGAGCAAACCGGTCACCGATGCCGAGCTCGCCGCATGGGAACCGCTGGTCTACGATAGCTGTACGCTGTGCGGCCGCTGTTCGCTGGCTTGCCCGGTGGGCAACGACATCGTGTACATGATACGCAAGATGCGCGAAGGCATGGTGGCCTCGGGCCACGCGCCGGACGGACTGAAAGGCGCGACCCAGCGCGCCATCGGGTCGGGCAGCCCGATGAGGGTGAACCTGAACACGCTGATGGCGCATATCCATAATACCGAGAAAGAAACCGGCCTCAGCGTGCCGCTCGACAAGGAAGGCGCGGACTACATGATGGTGCTGTCCTCGGCCGAGATCGCCGAATACAGCGAGATCGTTTCTGCCGTGACGCGCATCTTCCATCAGGCGGGGGTCTCATGGACCATGGCTTCGGATGGTTTCGAAGGCACCAACAGCGGCATCCAGATCGGCTCTTCCGATCTGGCGGCGGAGCTGGTCGGCCGCATCGTGCGAGCCGCCGAGCGGCTCAAGGTGAAATACGTCATCAGCCCGGAATGCGGCCACGCTTACACCGCCTTGCGTTGGGAAGGGCCGGACCTGATCGGTCGTCGATTCAACTTCCAGGTGATCCACATCATCGAACTGCTCGACCAGTTGCGTAGCGAAGGGCGCTTGCGCATCGAGGGGCTGGACGAGACGCGCATGACTTTCCACGACCCGTGCCAGATGGTGCGGCTTGGCGGCGTGGTGGAGCAGCCGCGCAACCTGCTCCACATGGTTGCGCCGAACTTCGTCGAGATGCCTGATTCCGGCGTGCAGAACTGGTGCTGCGGCGGCGGGGGCGGCGTCAGCGCCAACGAGCGCGCCGAACCTTTGCGCATCAAGGTGTTCAGCCGCAAGAAAGCGCAACTGGATGCGATCGGCGTGGATACCATCGTCACCGCCTGCTCGAACTGCCGCACCATGCTGCTGGACGGGCTGGAGCACAACAACATGGATATCAACATCGTGGGATTGACCGAACTCATCGCCGAGCATCTTGCTCCTGCCCAGAAATAAAAAGGAACCCACATCATGACCCAGACCATCGTCGTCGATCCCATCACCCGCATCGAAGGTCACTTGCGCATCGAGGCGGAGACCGATGCCGATAACCGCATCACGCGTGCTTCCAGCGCAGGCACCATGGTGCGCGGCATCGAGATCATCCTGCGCGGACGCGACCCGCGCGACGCCTGGGCTTTCGCGCAGCGCATCTGCGGCGTGTGTACGCTGGTGCACGGCATCGCCTCGGTGCGCGCGGTGGAGGACGCGCTGAAAGTCGAAGTCCCGGCCAATGCCCAGTTGATCCGCAACCTGATGATCGCCGCGCAGTATGTGCACGATCACGTGATGCACTTCTATCACCTGCATGCGCTGGACTGGGTCGACGTGGTGTCGGCGCTGAAGGCCGACCCCAAGGCCACCTCGCAGCTTGCGCAGACCGTGAGCCCGTCCTACCCGCGTTCCTCGCCCGGCTATTTCGCCGACGTGCAGAAAAAAGTGAAAACCTTTGTCGAGGGCGGCCAGCTCGGCATCTTCGCCAACGGCTACTGGGGCCACCCTGCCTACAAGCTGCCGCCGGAGGCCAACCTGATGGCGCTCGCGCACTATCTGGACGCGCTCGCATGGCAGCGCGACGTCGCCAAGCTGCACACCATCTTCGGCGGCAAAAATCCGCACCCCAACTTTCTGGTCGGCGGCGTGCCGTGCGCGATCAGCATCCATCCCGAGCATGAAGGTCATGGCAAAGGGCCGCATTATCGCGGCGGCGAGGGCGCGACTTCGCTCAATATGGTGGGATTGGAGAACGTCAAGAACATCATCGAGCAGATGCGCACCTTCGTCGATCAGGTGTATGTGCCGGACACGCTGGCCATCGCCGGCTTCTACAAGGACTGGGGCGCACGGGGCGAAGGCATCGGCAACTTCATGACCTATGGCGATTTCCCCGAAAAAGGCATGAGCGATCCTTCCAGCTATCTCATCCCCTCCGGCGTGATCCTCGATCGCGACCTGTCCGCCATCCATCCGGTGGACTTGAATGCCGAGGACCAGATTCAGGAATACGTCTCGCACTCCTGGTACAAATACAGCGTGGGCAAGGACAAGGGGCTGCATCCCTATCAGGGCGAAACCGAATTCGATTACACCGGCCCCAAACCCCCTTACGAGCACCTGGATACCGCCAGGGATTACTCGTGGCTGAAATCGCCGCGCTGGAAAGGCAAAGCGATGGAGGTGGGGCCGCTGGCACGCGTGCTGATGCTGTATGCAAAAGGCCATTCGCAGACCAGGGAACTGGTCGGCATGACCCTCAAGAAACTGGATCTTCCGGTTACCGCCTTGTTTTCGACCCTGGGACGCACCGCCGCGCGCACGCTGGAAACAAAAATCATCGCCGATGCCATGCAAGGCTGGTACGATCAGCTCATCGCCAACATCAAGGCGGGCGACGTGAGGACTTTCAACGAAAAAAAATGGGACCCTTCCACCTGGCCGGCAGTAGCCAAAGGCGCGGGCTTCATGGAAGCGCCGCGCGGCGCGCTGGCGCACTGGGTGGTGATCAAGGGCGGCAAGATCGACAACTACCAGGCGGTGGTGCCTTCCACCTGGAATGCCGGGCCGCGCGATGCGCAGGGACAGGACGGCCCGTATGAAGCCGCGCTGAAAGGCCATCAACTGCACGACCCCAGGCAGCCGATCGAAATTCTGCGCACCATCCACAGTTTCGATCCGTGCATCGCCTGTGCGGTGCATGTGACCGACCCTGACGGCGAGGAGCTGGTCGAAGTCAAGATCAAATGAACGTGAGCCGATGAAGAGCATGGAACGAAAATCGACCGCACAATTTCCCGGCCTTGCCGATTCTGCCGCGCGCCAGCGGCACCGCCGGTGAATGGAGCCAGCCATTGCATACGGCCAGTAGCACTACCGAAAACGATAACGTTCCTATCGGTGTAATCGAGGAAGTACATGGGCCGGTGGTGGATATCGCCTGCGAGCGCCTGCCGCCCCTGCATCAGGCGATATTCGCCGTTTTCGACCATGAGCGCTTCATTTTCGAGGTGCACCTGCATCTGGACGAGCGCCGGGTACGAGCGATCGCCTTGCACCGCACCAGCGGCCTCAAGCGCGGCCAACCGGTGTTCGACACCGGAGGCCCGTTGCACGTGCCGGCCACGCCGGATTGCCTGGGCCGTCTGGTCGACCTGTTCGGCGCGCCTCTGGATGGAGGCGCGCCGCTCCCGGCGACGGAATTTCGCCGCATTATCTCGCCCCCGGCCCCTCTCTCCGAGAGCGTTTCTTCGACCGGCATTCTGGAGACGGGAATCAAAGTGATCGACCTCCTTTGCCCTTTCGTCAAAGGCGGGAAAACCGGCCTGTTCGGTGGCGCCGGAGTGGGCAAAACCGTGCTGATTATGGAATTCATGCACGCAATCGTGCACCTGCATCAGGGCGTTTCGGTTTTCGCCGGAGTGGGCGAACGCATTCGCGAAGGCCACGAGCTGTGGCACGAAATGCAGGCGGCCGGAGTCATGCCCCGCACCTTGATGGTGTTCGGCCAGATGGACGAATCCCCCGGCGTGCGTTTCCGCGTCGGCCTGTCGGCGCTGGCCTATGCCGAATACCTGCGGGACAAGCTGTCCACGGAAGTGCTGTTCCTGATGGATAACGTGTTCCGCTTTGTTCAGGCGGGCAGCGAAATTTCCGGGCTGCTGGGCCGCATGCCCGCCACGGTCGGCTACCAGCCGACCTTGATGAGCGAGGTGGCGGAGCTTCAGGATCGCATCATCTCCTCCCGCAAAGGCGACATCACGGCCGTGGAGGCCGTCTACGTGCCGGCCGACGACATGTCCGACCCGGCGGTGAGCGCCATCCTCACCCATCTCGATACGGTGGTAATCCTGTCGCGCGTTCAGGCAAGCAAGGGCATCTACCCCGCAGTCGATCCGCTGCAATCCATGAGCAAAGCCATGGACCGGGTATCGCTGGGCGCACGCCATTACAGCGTTGCCTCAACCGTCCGGGAACATCTGGCGCGCTACCGCGAGTTGGAGGACATCATCGCCATGCTGGGTCTGGAAGCACTGTCGGCAGAAGATCGCCGCATCGTGTTGCGGGCGCGCAGGCTGCAACGCTATCTCACCCAGCCTTTTCACGTGATGACCGAGCATACCGGCATCAAGGGCATAGCAGTGCCGCTGTCCGACACGCTGACCGACTGCGAAGCGTTTCTGCGCGGCGAATACGACGACACACCTGAAGAGCAGTGTTACATGCGCGGCTCGATGCGGGAGACTGTAAAATGACGCCTTTCGCTGTGCACCTCCAGTGCGCCACCCAGTATCAGCGGGTCGAGGGGGTGACCAGCTTCGTCGGACAGGACGAGTCCGGCAGCTTCGGCATCCAGGCCGGCCATGCGCGGATGATGACGGTGCTGTCGTACGGGCTGGCACGCTACCGCACTGGCGGCGACATATGGATCTATCTGGCCATGCCCGGGGGCGTGCTTTACTTTGTCGACAACGAGTTGTTCATCACCACCCGGCGCTATTTTGTGGATACCGATTACCAGCGCATCAGCACCGCCCTCCTCGAGCAGTTGCTGCAAGAGGAGGAGCAGTTGCGCAAGATCAAGGAGAATATTTACCGGCTGGAGCAGGAAATGTTGCGGCGGTTGTGGCAAATGGAACGCGGCGCGAGGTGAGGCCATGGACAGCGGCGACAACCTGAGGAACAAGGTGGAACAGCAGGCCCGCCGCATGCAACTGGCCGAGAAGGAGCGTTCTTCTTTGCTCGCCCAGTCGATTTACCTGGGCACGCTCGCCCTGCTTTTCGTATTGCCGGTCATCGGCGGGGCATACCTGGGCAGATGGCTCGACGGGCTGATCCAGGGATATTCCGTCCGCTGGACAGTGAGCCTGATCTTGCTGGGCGTGGCGGTAGGGGGATTGAACGTGTATTTGTTCGTTCGGGAGCACGGCTGATGGAAAAGGCGTCCGTTATTTTTCACATCGGGCCATTCGGGATAAACGAAACGATCGTGATTACCTGGGCGATCATGCTCGGGCTGGGATTGTTTTCGTGGCTGGCAACCCGGCGCCTGACCCTCGACCCCGGTCCCTTGCAGACCTCGCTGGAGGGTATCGTGTCCGCCATTGAAGACGCCATTCGGACCGTGCTGCCGGATAAGGCGCAAATGGTGCTGCCGTTCATCGGAACGTTGTGGATTTTCATTCTGGTAGCCAATCTGACGGGGCTGATTCCCGGTTTGTCTTCTCCCACCGGCAATCTTTCCGTCACCGCCGGGCTCGCCATTCTGGTGTTCCTGTCGGTGCACTGGTTCGGCCTGCGCAGCGAAGGGTGGCGCAACTATCTGCGCCATTACACCCGCCCCAGCCCGATCCTGCTGCCGTTCCACGTGATCAGCGAGATTTCCCGCACCGTCGCGCTCGCCGTGCGGCTGTTCGGCAACATCATGAGCCTGGAGATGGCGGCCCTGCTGGTGCTGCTGGTGGCCGGGCCGCTCGTGCCGGTGCCATTGCTGATGCTGCATATCGTGGAAGCCCTGGTGCAGGCTTATATCTTCGGCATGCTCGCGCTGATTTATGTTTCCGGCGCCATGCAGTCGCAACAGTTGCAAATGAGAAAACAAGGAGAATCGCATGAATGACATGACCTGGTTTACCATCCTATCCACCCTCGGGGCCGTTCTCGCCATCGCGATCGGCGTGATGTTCCCCGCCCTCGCCATGGGCCGCGCCATCAGCCAGGCGCTGGATGCCCTGGCGCGGCAGCCGGAAGCGGAAAAATCCATCACCCGTACGCTTTTCATCGGGCTCGCCATGATCGAATCCCTGGCCATTTACGTGCTGGTGGTCGTGCTGATCGTGCTGTTCCGGAACCCGTTGCTGGAATACCTGCTGCATAAATGACGTTGAGGTGAGCCTGTGGAACTCGATTGGACTACCTTCTTTCTTGAGATCGTCAACTTTCTGGTCCTGGTATGGATACTGAAACGGTTTCTTTACCGGCCCATCCTTGATGCTATCGCCCAGCGCCGCGCCCACATCGAGGAAACCCTGGCGGATGCCAGGAAAATTCAGGATGAAGCGTCGGCGCTGAAGGCCGAGGGCGAGAACCGGCTTGCCGAATGGGGCAGGAAGCAGGAATCCCTGCAAGCCCAATTGATGGTGGAAATCAGCGCCAAGCGCGATCGGATGATGGCCGATCTCGCCGCTGCGGCAGAACAGGAGCGCGAAAAAAACCGTGCCCTGGAAGAGCGGCGCCACCAGGAGTGGCTGCGTGCGACGGAAGAAAAAGCGCTGATCCAGGCATCCCGGTTCGCGGCCACGCTGTTGTCGCGCCTCGCCTCGCCTGAACTGGATGCCGGGCTGTTCGATATATTGATACAGGATTTGCGGCAGCTCAGCCCGCAGGATTTGCATGCCCTGGTTGCCGCTGCCGATCAGGCGGAACTGCGCGTGAACGTGGTGAGCGCGTTCCCCCTCGATCCGCAGCACCGGACAGAGTTGATCAAGACCCTCGGCGATCTGGCGGGGCGCACCCTGCCCACGGATTTTAGCGAGGATCCCGGCCTGCTGGGCGGCGTGCGCGTGAACGTCGGCCCCTGGGTGCTGCACGCCAATCTGCAGGACGAACTCGCCTATTTCCGGGGAACAACGCACGGTGCATCCTGACATGGCCCAAATCGAAAGCTCTCCCCTCGCGGCCCAAGCCGATTGGCTCAAGAGCTACAGCTTTCGCATACGGATTTCCGAGCAGGGAACGGTCATCTCGGTCGGCGACGGCATCGCCTGGATCACCGGGCTGCCTTCGGCCAGCATGGACGAAATCATCAAGCTGGAAGATGGCAGCGAGGCACTGGTTTTTCGTTTGGAGAAAGCGCGGATCGGCGCGATTCTGTTGCGCCAGACCGAGCGTCTTACCGCAGGCACCGCGGCTTATCTTTCCGGCCAGCGCATCAGTATCGGGGTCGGGGATGGCTTGCTGGGGCGGGTGATCGACCCACTGGGCATGCCCCTGGACGGCATGCCCCCCCCTGAATTTGCCAGCAGCCGGCAACTGGACGTATTGTCGCCGCCGATCGTCAGCCGCGACTTCGTCAACAAACCCCTCTACACCGGGAACAAGGTCATCGACACCCTGATCCCCATCGGCAAGGGACAGCGCCAACTGCTGATAGGCGACAACGGCACCGGCAAGAGCGCGCTGGCCATGGATGCGGTGATCAATCAAAAAGGAAAGGACGTTCTCTGCATCTACGTGCTCATCGGCCAGAAACGTTCTTCGGTCGTGAGCGCCATCGAAGCACTGCGCCGTGCCGGCGCCCTGGAATACACCACGGTCGTCGTTGCCGAAGCGACCGCGATGCCCGGCCTGAAATACCTGGCCCCCTTTGCCGGCTGCACGCTGGCCGAAGCGTGGATGTGGCAGGGCAAGGATACCCTGGTGATCTACGACGACCTGACCACCCATGCGCGCACCTACCGCGAACTTTCGCTGCTGCTGCGCAGGCCGCCGGGGCGCGAAGCCTATCCCGGGGATATTTTTTACCTCCATGCCCGGCTGCTGGAGCGCTCCACCTGCCTTGCCGCGCGCCACGGCGGCGGCAGCATGACCGCTCTGCCCCTCGTCGAGACGGAGCAAGGGGAAATCGCCTCGTACATCCCCACTAACCTTATCTCCATCACCGACGGCCAAATCTATCTGGACGGCCAGTTGTTCGCCCGCGGCTTCCTGCCGGCCATCGACGTCACCAAATCGGTATCCCGCATCGGCGGCAAGGCACAGCATCCGGTCATCAAGAACGAAGCCGGACGCATGAAGCTGGATTACCTGCAATTCCTCGAGCTGGAAGTCTTTACCCGTTTCGGCTCGCGCCTGGAGGCCACCATGGAAACCCGCATCAGGCGCGGACAAACGCTTCGGGAATTGCTCAAACAGGAAAGGCTGGCGCCCCTGCCAATCGAATTCCAGATGGCCTGGCTGGTTGCCTACAATGAAGGGCTGTTCGACAGCACCGCCCGGCCGGACATCGCGCGGCAGCTCGAACGCCTGCAGCATCATGTGGAAGCATCGGGTCTGACCCTCTCGGACGGCAGGGAGAAATGGAAAAACTCGATTCGGGTATGGCTGGCGGAGAACACCCATGAGCCGGCGCCGTGACCTGCAGCAGCGGCTGGGAAGCCTGGACGAAATCGAGGGCATCATGGTCGCCATGAAGAACCTGGCCTTCATGGAAACCAGAAAGCTCGCGCAATTTCTCTCCACCCAACAGCGCGCCGTGACATCGATCGAAGCCGCCGCAAGCGATTTCGCAAGCCATTACCGGCACGCCCTGCCGCGCCCCGGATCGCTGAGCGAAGTCTATCTGCTTATCGGCTCGGAACGCGGCTTTTGCGGGGACTTTAACGAAAGCGTCGCGCAAGAAATGTTCAGCCGCGGCGATGCGCCGCCCATCGTGGCCGTCGGACGCCGGCTCGAGCCGATCCTCAGCCAGAATCCCGCCTTGCTGGAGCTGGTCGAAGGCCCGAGCGCAACCGAGGAAGTGGCGCCGGTTTTAACCGGGCTGGCCGACAGGCTGGCCGAAATCGAGCGCAACCTGCGCCCTGGTACCGTGCTCGGCCTCACCGTTTTTTATCACAGTGACGAAACGGGCGGCGTGAGGGCGCGCCGCCTGCTGCCATTGCCCGAGCCAAAGCCGCCCGGACGGGCATTCTCCCACCCGCCGCTGCTCAACCTTGCGCCAACCGATTTTTTTGCCGGACTCACCGAACATTACCTTTACGCCGCCCTGCATGAGGCCTTCTACAGTTCGCTCATGGTGGAAAATCGCTACCGGCTCGACCATATGGAAAACGCCATCCGCCAATTGGATAAGCGTGTCAGCCGCCTCAAGCTGGCTTACAACACGATGCGCCAGGAAGAAATTATCGAGGAAATCGAGGTCATCATGCTCAGCGTGGAAGCGCTAGGGAAACAACCTTGACAGTAGAAAACATCGGCGAACTCGCCCGCAAAATTCCCCCGAAATAACAGATGAATCCGGATTCTGGACAGGAACCCATTTGTTAACTGGAGATCGCCTGTTTCTCCGGCGCAAAGTTGCCACTTGCGAACGGCAGCTCCCGATTCGTTTGAGACAGGCGACCTCCTCAGAAGCAGCCGTTCGATATGTAAAAATCCGTGTGCCATAAAATTTCATTGGCCCTGCTACCAAGTCAATTGATAGCCGACATAAGACGAAAACTGGTTTGTCATATCCACGTTTGTCAGACCACGGCCAGCTGAAAAGAGCAGATGGTTGTGCTCATCGAAGTTGTAGAATCCGCCAAGGTTGAAGCCGGAACTCGATCCTGCGCCGGGCGCTTGTTCAGTGCTGTGGTATATTTCCCCGCCCAGCGTCAGGTGCTCCGAGATATCCTTCTGTAACTGCCAGCCGAAGAACCAGTGGTTCTTCGTGTTCTCCGCGTTGTTAATCCAATAGCCGCCACCTCCATAACTCTGCCACTCGCCCCACTTTTTCTGCAGCCAGACGGGCAGAAAAACCTGACTGGCACCGTTTCCGAGACCCTTATTGGCGTCGCCGGTGCGGATTTCGACAAGCGGGAAAATGCCCACCATTGGCCGGTTGTCGGTTTCTTGTATGAAGCGGTATTTGGCCCCCAATTCAACGTCACCCAGCCCACTTTCGCGTTGGCCGTTCATCGGGCTGTTGAAGGCGTAGGGAACAATAATATGGAGTTGCAGATCGGGTGCCGCACCGTAGTTGTATTCAAGATGAGGAAGCGTTCCGATTCTGCCATCTTGCGTTTTCACCTGCTGAGAGGCGATATAAAACTCGTGGTGCTGATATTCGACCGGTTCGGGGTCATCCGTCATGAACGGCGGGCCGGCCAGTGCCGGACGCGAAGCCATCAGCATCGTGCATACCACTAAAGAGCATGCGCCATATATAAGATTGTGGTTTTTCATTTTCATATCCTTTTTTGATTATGGCCGCAGCCTTGTTCCCAGACTGGCCCCCAGTTTCACGGGGGTGGTCATTAAGCCGATCACCCCCGCCCTGACCATATAGCACAAACTGTTCGCGGGCTATTTTCCCTGCAGCAGATCCATAAATGGCGGGAAAGTCAGCAAGAAGCCAACCGCCAGCAGCACGAAGGCCACGACACTGATACGCTTCATCGCCACATCCCGCCCGTCCCACATCTTCGCCAGCACGAACCAAGATGCCAGCCAGGCAACGATTGCCAATATCGTCACGCCCGAGAGCGGTCCGGTGGGATTGTAGAAATTCAAGAAGTTCTTTATGCCGCTGAACGCATCGCCCAGCAGGGCTAAAACACCCAACGTAGCGCATCCGATGCCCGCTGCCAGGATTGCCGCTGCCCCGGCGCCATTTTGCAGATCAGCACTACCCATTGAGGATTCATTAGTATTTGCCATGATTATTCTCCCTTCATCAAGTGAATTGTTTCACCGCCGCGTATCGGCGCGTATTTGTTAAGGAAAGCGCCGAATCCGCCCGCCACGGCGGTGGCCAGGAAGGCCGCCAGCGTAAAGGTCAGCGCAGCCTTGCGCAAATCACGGTGCTTGGCGAGAACCGGGCCGTACTTCGCGAATACGTAGGCGACCATTGTCATCGCTATCGGGGCAATCCAGGCTACATGCTCCTTCCATTCCATACCGAAGTCGTGCCATCCCTTCGTGGTCATGCTCGAGATCAGCAGCTTTTGGGGATAACCCGCGAGATCGACCGTCCCTGCCGGCGGTATAGCGCGATACCATGGATAGACGATGTAGGCACCGGAAAGAACGGTCGCCCAAGCCAGCACGACCATGCCGATCAAATAGAACCGCAGCATCATCTGATCCTTGGGATTCGGGATTGCCGAATAACCGGGCGCAGACATCCGGAACAACTCAGCAATCGCTCCGGTAAATGCCAGCATGAACAATGCCCCAAAACCCATCCCGTGAAACACTGTCAACAAGTCACGCATACTGATTTCCATGATGAACCTCCTTTTTCCTAAGGTTTAATAGATGCTACAGTCTCATTGTGCTGCTTGCTTCCAGTCAGTTGCGTGACGCGCACATTACAAATCTGAAATCTTTACAAAGCGGACATCTCTACCATGTACGCTATATCCATCCTATAACGGTAAGGCATGACATGAGAATCCTGATCATCGAAGATGAACCCAAGACAGGAATGTATCTTCGGCGGGGCCTGACCGAAGCCGGCTTCGTGGCGGACGTGACAGGAGATGGGAGAGACGGCCTACATTTAGCGCTGACGGAAAATTACGATCTCATCGTCCTCGACGTGATGCTACCGGGGATCGATGGCTGGGAAGTCCTGCGCGAAATGCGGAGTGCCGGCAAGCAGTTCCCGGTCTTGTTCTTGACTGCACGTGATCAGGTGGATGACCGCGTCAAGGGGTTGGAACTTGGCGCCGATGATTATCTTGTAAAACCTTTCGCCTTCTCCGAGCTGCTGGCACGGGTACGCACCCTCATGCGTCGAGGGAAGGTCAGCCAATCGCTCGAAAATCTAAAAATCGCCGACCTGGAGATCGACCTCCTGCGCCACCGCGTCATGCGTGCCGGCAAACGGATTGACGTTACCGCCAAGGAGTTCGCGTTGCTCGAGTTGATGATGCGGCGGCAAGGGGAAGTGTTGTCGCGATTTTTGATTGCATCCCAAGTCTGGGACATGAACTTTGACAGCGACACGAACGTCATCGACGTCGCCGTACGTCGCTTGCGCGCCAAGATCGACGACGATTTTGACGTCAAGCTCATTCGCACCGTGCGCGGCATGGGGTACGTACTGGAATTTCCTGAACCATGAAAAAACCTCTTTCCCTGACGGCACGTATCAGTCTGCTCTTTGCGGGTTCGGCGGCCTGCGTTCTGTTTGTCGCCGGGGTGCTATTCGAGCGCGCGGGCGAAAACCAGTTCAAGGAGCACGATAGGGAGGAACTGGACGGCAAGATGGCGTTGGTCCGCGACGTGCTCGGGAATATCACCAAGCCCGACACTTTGGCAGCACTTCCGTTGCAGTTGCGCGATGCGGTGGCGGGCCATCCCGGGATTGTGATCACGGTGGTCGCGAGCGATGGCGCCGTATTATTTTCAGTTGGACAGGCGGAAGTCGTGAAGCGTTTGCTCGAGGGTGCCGAAATCGACAAGCCACAGCCGGTGACCTGGTCACTCAATAATCATACCTATCGCATCGTCGCCAATCGTCTTGCGCTCGGAATACCCGCCAGCCAACCGGCCAACGTAGCGATTGCGCTCGACATAACCAGCGACCAGGAATTCATGGCGGAATTCAGGGAGTTCCTGTGGTTCGGTATAGCTCTAGCTGCGCTGGCTATGGGGTGGCTGGGATGGATGGCTGTGCGCAAGGGCATCGCGCCGCTGAATGATGTGTCGGAGATGGTGGCGAACGTGTCGGCTCAGCGGCTCGACAAGCCGTTGCCGACGGCAGGCGTGCCGCGCGAACTGCAAGAACTGGTTTCCACCTTCAACCGGATGCTGACGAGGCTCGACGACACGTTCCGGCGGCTTTCGGAGTTCTCGTCGGATATTGCCCACGAACTGCGTACGCCGATTAACAACATGATGGTACAAACGCAGGTTACCTTGAGCCGTGAACGTGATGCTGTCGAATACCACGCCAATTTATTGTCTAACTTGGAGGAGCTCGAACGTCTGTCGCGAATGATATCTGACATGCTTTTTCTCGCCAAGGCCGACAATAGTTTAGTCGTCCCGAAACGAGAGCAGATTGATCTGCACGATGAAGTGGCAAAGTTGTTCGATTTCTACGAAGCCCTGGCCAGCGAGCGCCGTGTTCAGATGGCTCAGAGTGGAGTGGCAACGGTTTTCGCCGACCGACTGATGATCCAGCGTGCCCTGTCAAATTTGCTGTCAAACGCTATCCGCTTCACGCCTGAAGGAATGGTGGTCGAAGTAACCCTTGGAGAAAACGCGGACCAGACTATGGTCGCCGTAGCGAATCCGGGCCCGGAAATTCCTGCCGAACATCTGTACAAAATTTTCGAACGCCTCTACCGCGTCGACGCCTCACGCCGGGAAGGGCACACCGAAAACGTGGGTCTGGGGCTGGCGATCACCAAGTCTATCGTCGAGATGCATGGAGGCACGATCAGTGCTGAATCTGCGAAAGGGCGAACATGTTTCACGGTGATGTTTCCGCTGCGATAAGCGGCTTGGCCGTGGAGTTTGCATCGGTCAATGTAAGCGTTCTTTCTAGGGCTAAAGTGGACATGGAATATTCATTTTCAGACAGCCATAACCATAAAACCATAACATGATGAAAAATGGCCCAAATATTTCATGGTGAACAGAACATTCGCGAATGACCGCTCCTGGCCGATTCTGTTGAAAAACTCCCCAACTTAAACGGCGCCATGGCAAAATATGCCCATATCATTTCAAGGTTATGGGTGCCAAGATGATGGGTCAGCAACCAAGCGGTCAGGAGAGATTGTTCTACTCCTTCAATCTCGAAGACCACATTCCACAAAACCATCTTTTACGAGGCATTGATCGCTGCCTCGACCTGAGCGAGCTGCGCCAGCAGTTGGCGGACTACTACAGTCATACCGGGCGCCCCTCGATTGACCCAGAATTGATGATCCGCATGCTGATCATCGGCTACAGCTATGGCATCCTTCCGAACGGCGCCTGTGCGAAGAAGTGCATCTGAATCTGGCCTACCGCTGGTTCTGCCGCCTCGGCCTGGAAGATGCGATACCAGAACATTCCACATTCTCCAAGAATCGTCATGGACGATTCCGTGAGAGCGGCATCTTCCGTTGGGTATTTGATGAAGTTGTTCGCCGCTGCATCGCAGCAGGTCTGGTCAAGGGCGAGGGGTTCGCGGTGGATGCGAGTCTGGTGGCTGCCAATGCGAGCCACCAGCACAGTATGCAAGTGGGCGAGCATTGCAACTGGAGTGATCCGGAGATCAACACGCGCGCCATGCGCGAGTATCTGGCAGCTCTGGATGACGAGGTGGCCGCTGCCCCGGTAACCCGCAAGATTTCATTGAGCGACCCACAGTCACGTTGGACGGCGGCGACCGGGGGCATCGCATTCTTTGCCTATTCGACCAACTACCTGATTGATACCGCTCACGGTGTGATACTCGACGTGGAGGCGACACCGGCTCACCGCACGGCGGAGGTCGAATCTACCAAGGTCATGATGGATCGCGCCGAAGAACGTTTCGATCTGAAGCCCGAGCGCCTCATCGCGGATACGGCTTATGGATCGGCACCAATGCCGGGTTGGATGGTCGAGGAGAAATCCCGAGCCACATGTGCCGGTTTGGGACAAGACTGAACGCAAGGATGGCGCCTTCCAGCGCGATGATTTCCAGTGGGATGATGAGGCCAACGAATACCGTTGCCCAGCAGGCAAGGCACTCCGCAGCGAATGGCGCCCGTTCAAAACTCCACGCACGCACGTCACTAAAGCCGACACCATCATCTATCGGTCAAGCGAGCGCGACTGCGCGGCGTGTCCGATGAAAGCCGATTGTTGTCCGAACATGACGTTTCGCAAGATTACCCGCAGTATCCATGAAGCCGCCCGCGACGTGGCACGCCACATTGCCACGACCCCGGAATATCAACGATCACGCTGCGAACGCAAGAAGGTTGAGATGCTCTTCGCACATCTCAAGTCCATCCTCAAGCTGGATCGCCTACGGTTGCGCGGGCTCAGCGGTGCCGGCGACGAATTTACACTTGCCGCTGCCGTGCAAAATATGCGGCGGATGGCCAAGTTCATCGCGCAAGGACCACCGATTAACGGGATAGGTGCGCTTGTTTGAGGCAAAACCCCAATAATTAACCTGCAAACCGGGCTTCAGGGCCTGGTTGCAGCCCCCGAAAGGTGGAAAACCTTGGCTCTACACCTGCACCCCGAACATCACGTCGGCTGAAACAACGAGT
>DATKUY010000005.1:0-118615 GCA_035530375.1 Sulfuricella sp.
CGTTTCGCTCAATATCATATTTTTAACTCGTTGTAAATACGGCATATTTCGTTCCAGCACACGATCAAAAAACACCAAGTGGTTTTGTCTTCGCCATGACTGCCGGTGGTGGCGCACGGCTATCTGAGCTTAACGTTCAAATTGAGGGGCTGGCCGCACAGGACTTGGACGGAGCCACGAATGTTGATAAACCACTGGCCGCAATGAGACTGCATACGGCCAGTCCCGCTCGAATGCAGGGTTAGAACTTTTACTACGGAGTAACGCATGAAAGAGATGCACTGGAGCGACTGCGCCACCAACAATAGGGGATGCCCTGATCTTCTTGGCCCATGTGACTGTGGGTGGGCTAAAGCTCGGCATAAATTTTTACCATCCTTGAGTCATTGCGTGAGTATTTGGGTCTCGTACCTACGAATGAATCTCCCGTTTTGGATAGGTTCGTTATTTTCTCGACGGTCAACAAGTCCCACTCGTGACCGTCTTTAGTATGGTCTCCGTGGGTTTGGTAGCAAGAAAGAACATCGTTTCCTTTTGTAGAAACGCCAACAGTATGAGGCTCAACAATGCGCGGAATACCTTTGTATGTAAGAGACAGAACTTCACGATTGCGGATAGCGTTAATTATGGTTTGCAGCATGATTACCTCCCATCGGTGATTGAAAGTTCTAACGTAGAAGTAACCGGCGCTGTGCGGCTTTATCGCGCAGCGTCCGTGTTGACTGCCGGGTTGGGCGTTTCCTTGCCAGTAAACAATCCGCCGGCAAACCCGATTACAGCAAAGAAAATATTTGCCAAGACCTGACAATCTAGCTTGTTTGCCGCATAAAGTAACCCTGATAAAACAACGACAAGCAACAGCAGGAAGGTACTTGTTGCAAAGCGACCGAACCCTTTAGTTTTGGTAATAAAAAAGCCGAGCAGAGCGACTAGACCAATAGCAAATACTGAAATTAGTAACCAACTATTTGTTTCCATTTAGTTCCCCTTTTCGTATGGAACGACTATTTACACAACTCATCAGGACTTTCCTTGGGTTTGTTGTTAATGCCATTCGCGCACCATTGGTAGCATAAGGCCTGAATGTTCATCAAAACGGATTTATCTGATATGGCTTTTGAAGATGTATTTTTGGCGAATTCTGAGAATTCACTGCAAGCAGCCTCTGTTTTTTTTGCGTATCCAATGTTGTAGCAGGACTCATGCAGGTCTTGCATATTGCAGTTCGTTGTTTTCTTGGTTGTGGCCATTTTCTTTCTGTTGTCTGTAATTGCCCTTGCGGCAATTGCATAGGCCGCTTCTCTCAGATCCTTTTTTGCTCTTGCTTCAAGAAATGCATCGTATTGACGCACTGCGGCGTTTTCATATTTGACACACGCGAAGATTGCACCAGCAGCGATGTCACCAATACCACTTATTCCATCATCAAGGGACTTGCTCTTGTCCGAAACGCAATCAAAATAATCAGGAATTAGCCGCTTTCTCTGTTGTTGCAACTCTGGACTAGCGCAACCTACGAGAGAGATGGCAAGAAAGAAGATGGATGGCTTAAATAAAGAATATGACATGTTCAACTCACCTCGATTCAGTGGCAATGATAAGTGCCGGTTTGATGGTCATGGTGACAACCATTCTTATCAGTGCGTCCTGAGTGGGCATAAGCCCAACTGGAGCCGATGGCAAGCAGTACCGCCAGAAGCGCAGATGTTTTTTTCATGATGGTAATCCCCGTGCAATTATGGGCAAAGGATGGCGCTGCCCGTTTCGCCCAACGTGAAGTAGACATCCTATTTGACGCAAGATATTGCGTCAAATAGGATGGATAAAATGTTTTCGGCAAATTAATAATCCATTTATATCAATCAACTATGTGTTTTTATTGCGTCCTAAAAAGTCCAGCCAACTCGCCATGTGTTTTTCCTGTCAAATTGCCTATTACTTTGCCCCGTTCAAGTAACGCGAGAGGCTACGGATATGCGAAGTAGATTATAAGCACAATTCGCCAGCGGCAACATGCTTAAATAATATCCAATCATTCTGGCATGAAAATTCGGGCTAGAATATAACCATGAACCTCCCCGACAACCTCCTGCCCTTCGACTGGCTGTGGCCCGGCTGGGGGCTGTTCGCGCTGGCCTTGTTCTGGGCGGTGCGCACCGCCCCCTGGCACAAACTCAAGGACGCCAGCCGGCTCAACCTGTGGCTGGGCACGTGCGTGCTGCTGATGGCAATCTGGAGCGTCAAGACCGGCATCAAGCCGGGACTGAATTTCCATCTGCTCGGCGCCACCGCCATGACGCTGATGTTCGGGCCGCAGCTTGCCCTGCTCGGCCTCGCCATCGTTCTCGCGGCGGTCACTCTGGCAGGCATGAGCGGCTGGCAGGGATTCGGCTGGAACATGCTCATCATGGGCGCCTTGCCGGTAGCGGTGAGCTACAGCATGTACTGGCTGGCCGACCGCAAGCTGCCCAATCACCTGTTTATCTATATTTTCCTCAACGCCTTCCTCGGTGGCGCACTGGCAATGGCCTGCGTCGGCTTGGGCGCGATGCTGCTGTTGCAGGCTGCTGGCGCCTATCCGGCGGTTTACCTCCAGAATAATTACCTGCCCTACTTCATCCTGATGGCGTGGTCGGAGGCTGTCACCACCGGCATGGCGATCACCCTGATGACGGTTTATTACCCGGAGTGGGTCGACACCTTCGACGAGTCGCGCTACCTGCACCGCAAGTAACCGCAAGCCCGGAGTTGCCGCCAGGAATGCCTCTTTCGCTTCGACAGGTACGCTTGCCAGCGATGATGTCATTGCCCCGCAGAAAAAAGACGCCGTACCGGTGAGCAGGTACGGCGCAAGGGGAGATTGTTACTGCTTCAACTATAGACAATGATTCCGGAAATAATGGTTGGCCTTTATTTCATCAAATTCAATTGGCAAGACTGAATTCATGCTTTACGCTTCCGGCTGACGCTTACCGCCAGGGGATTCCTTTTTAGCGTCGCCCGCTGCGCCTTTGCCAGGGCCGCCCGCCATCTGCTCATAAAATGCGAAGCGCTTCTGCAATTCGTGCTCGTAAAACGCCAGCACTTCCCCGCCGTCACTATCCAACTCCTTCACCAGGCCACGGAAGCGCGGCTCGTTCTTGACAAACTCGCGGTATGAGACGGATGGCTTCTGTGAATCCAGCTTGAGCGGGTTCTTGCCTTCCTGCTCGCGCCGCGGGTCGTAGCTGTACAGCGGCCAGTGGCCGGTGCTCACCGCCAGTTCCTGCTGGTGGAGCTGCTTGCCCATTTCGTAGCCGTGCTCGACGCACGGGCTGTAGGCGATGATCAGCGACGGGCCGTCGTAGGATTCTGCTTCGAGGAAGGTCTTCAGGGTATGAATATCCTTCGCACCGTAGGCGACATGAGCCACGTAGACGTTGCCGTAGCTCATGGCAATCAGCCCCAGATCCTTCTTGCCGGTATGCTTGCCGCCCGCAGCGAATTTCGCCATGGCGCCATGCGGTGTGGCCTTGGACATCTGGCCACCGGTATTCGAATAGACTTCGGTGTCGAGCACCAGGATATTCACGTTGCGCCCCGATGCCAGCACATGGTCGAGGCCGCCGAAACCGATGTCATAGGCCCAGCCGTCACCGCCGATGATCCACACGCTCTTCTTCGCCAGATATTCGGCCACGCTCTCCAGGTTGCGCGCCTCGACCGAATCGATCCCGGCCAGCACCTTGCGCAAAGCTTCGATACGTTCGCGCTGCTGGAAAATGCCAGCCTCGGCGGACTGGTCGGCGTTGATTATCGCCATCACCAGATCCGCGCCGATCTGCGGTTCCATGCGCTCCAGCAACTCGCGGGCGAATTCCCTATGCTTGTCGATACTGACGCGGAAACCCAGACCGAATTCGGCATTGTCCTCGAACAGCGAGTTCGACCAGGCCGGACCGCGCCCCTCGGCATTCTGGCTGTAAGGCGTGGTCGGCAGGTTGCCGCCGTAAATCGAGGAACAGCCGGTCGCATTGGCGACCACCATGCGGTCGCCGAACAGCTGGCTGGCAAGGCGGATATAAGGCGTTTCGCCGCAGCCGACGCAGGCGGTCGGAAATTCGAACAGGGGCTGCAGCACCATCGCACCCTTGATGGTGGATGTGCGCAACTGGGCGCGGTCGAATTCCGGCAGCGTCAGGAAAAACTCGAAATTCTTCTTCTCCTGCTCGCGCAGCGGCGCCTGCGGGCGCATTTCGAGCGCCTTGTGGCCGTCGACCTTGGAAACCGCCGGGCAGATATCCGCGCACAGGCGGCAACCGGTGCAATCTTCCGGCGCGACCTGGTAGCTGATATGCATGCCCTGCTCGAATTCCTTGCCCTTGACCTGGATATGCTTGAAGGTAGGCGGAGCATTCTTCGCCAGTTCGGCCGGGAACACCTTGGAGCGGATCGCGGTGTGCGGACAGACGAACGGGCACTTGCCGCAATAGATGCACAACTCATCGTCCCACACCGGGATTTCCTGCGCCAGATTGCGCTTGTCCCACTGCGAGGTGCCAGTCGGCCAGGTGCCGTCGTTGGGCAGCGCGCTGACCGGCAGCCGGTCGCCGCGCCCGGCCATGATCTCGGCGGTGATCCTCTTCACGAACTCGGGCGCGAAGGCAGGCACCGGCTCCGGCATCTCGTGGGTGCTGGTGACCACTTTCGACACTTCCACCTTGTGCAGGTTGGCAATGGTCTCGTCGATCGCCCTCCAGTTGGCTTCCACCACGGCCTTGCCTTTCTTGCTGTAGGATTTCTCGGCGGCATGCTTGATCTTCTCGATCGCCACCTCGCGCGGCAGCACGCCCGAAATGGCGAAGAAACAGGTCTGCATGATGGTGTTGATGCGGCTGCCCATGCCGGTTGCCTTGGCGATGGCGTAGGCGTCGATCACGTAAAATTCGAGCTTCTTGGCGATGATCTGCAACTGCATCTTGTGCGTCAGGGTGTTCCATACCTTGTCCGGCGGCTCCGGCGAATTGAGCAGGAATACTGCGCCCTCGACGGCGGCGCTCAACATGTCGTAGCGTTCCAGAAATACCGGCTGGTGGCAGCCGACGAAATTCGCCTCGTTGTCGCCGATCAGATAGGGCGAATGAATCGGCTTGGGGGAGAAACGCAGATGGGAGATGGTCGCCGCACCCGCCTTTTTCGAGTCGTAGACGAAGTAGCCCTGACCATAGAGCTCGGTTTCCTCGCCCATGATCTTGATGGTGTTCTTGTTGGCGCCGACCGTGCCGTCGGAACCCAGGCCGTAGAACATGCAGCGCATCACGCCATGGCCTGCGTCGGTGCGGAAATCCTCATCCCATTCCAGGCTGGTGTGGGTGACGTCATCGATGATGCCGATGGTGAAGTGGTTCTTGGGCCGATCTTTTTTCAGCTCGTCGAACACCCCCTTGGCCATGCCCGGCGTAAATTCCTTGGAAGACAAACCATAGCGTCCGCCCACCACGCGCGGCATCGCCGCGAAACGCGAAACGCCGGCCATGGATGATTCCGCCACCGCCGTCACGACATCCTTGTACAACGGCTCGCCGTCGGAACCCGGCTCCTTGGTGCGGTCCAGCGCGGCAATGCACTTAACCGTAACCGGGATCGCCTTGAGCAACTCTTCCGCCGCGAACGGGCGATACAGGCGCACCTTCACCAGCCCGACTTTCTCGCCATGGGCATTGAGATGGTCAACGGTTTCCTCGGCCGCCTCGACGCCCGACCCCATCAGCATCATCACGCGCTCCGCATCCGGCGCGCCGACATACTCATAGAGGTGGTACTGGCGGCCGGTCAGACTGGCGAACTTGTCCATGACCTTCTGCACCGCTTCCGGCATGCGGTCGTAGAACGGGTTGACCGTTTCGCGCGCCTGGAAGAACACATCCGGGTTCTGGGCCGTGCCACGGATCACCGGATGATCGGGTGACAACGCGCGGGCGCGGTGGGCGAACACCAGCTTGTCGTCGATCATCTCGCGTACCACCTCGACCGGCACCTGTTCGACCTTGGCAACTTCATGGGAAGTGCGGAAACCATCGAAGAAATGCAGGATCGGCACACGGGTTTCAAGGGTGGCCGCCTGGGCGATCAGCGCCATGTCCATCGCCTCCTGCACCGAGTTCGAAGCAAGGTAGGCAAAGCCGGTGGAGCGCGCCGACATCACGTCGCTGTGATCGCCGAAGATCGACAGGCCCTGGGCAGCAAGCGAGCGCGCTGCCACATGCATGACGAACGGCGTCAGCTCGCCGGCGATCTTGTACATATTGGGGATCATCAGCAGCAGGCCCTGCGAGGCGGTGAAGGTCGTCGCCAACGAACCGGTCTGCAGCGCGCCATGTATGGCGCCGGCGGCCCCCCCCTCGCTCTGCATTTCCACCACTTCCGGGACGGTGCCCCATAAATTCTTGACGCCCTGCGCCGACCAGGAATCGGAATATTCCCCCATCGGCGACGAGGGCGTGATCGGATAAATCGCGATCACTTCATTGGTAAGGTGGGCAATATAAGCGGCGGCTTCGTTGCCGTCGATCGTAACCATGCGAGCTTGAGACATCGAAACACCCCTTAAGATGAGATTAATTTGACCATGATTGAAATTAAAACATAGCAGCTTGCTGTCAAAACTACCATGCTCAGGCATGCCTTGCAATTTTCTCCATGTTATCTATGTGAGATATCTTATAAAAGTATCAATAAAAAACCTGCGCACAGAAATTTACCTTTCCGGACCGGATAATATTTCTGGCCGTCCAGAGTGTATAATTCCGGCAACACCTGCTTAAACCTGCCCATCGCCGTGCCACAAACACTCCGGAACCTCGCCGCCACCCTTCCCGCCTGCATGATCTCCGACCGCCACGCTTTCCGGCGGCAACTGGACAAGCTGCGCGCGCTGGCCGCTGTCGGCAAACCGGTGGACACTCCCCTGCAGCAACTGGAAAACGCCATCACGCGCTCGTCCGACCGGCTGAAACAACGCCTGGCCAGCCTGCCAGTCCCCGACTACCCCGAAGAACTGCCGGTATCCGGCAAGCGTGGCGAGATCGCCGCCGCCATCGCCGCCAATCAGGTGGTGATCGTCTGCGGCGAGACCGGCTCGGGCAAAACCACCCAGTTGCCGAAAATCTGCCTGGAACTCCAGCGCGGCGCGGCCGGGCTGATCGGCCACACCCAGCCGCGCCGGATCGCCGCCCGCACCGTGGCCTCGCGCATTTCACAGGAACTGCGCAGCCCGCTCGGCCAGGTGGTCGGCTACAAGGTACGCTTCACCGACCACACCGGCCCGGACAGCTACGTCAAGCTGATGACCGACGGCATCCTGCTGGCGGAAACCCAGAATGACCGCTTTCTCAGCGCCTACGACACGATCATCATCGACGAGGCGCACGAACGCAGCCTCAACATCGATTTTCTGCTTGGCTACCTGAAACAGATCCTGCCGAAACGGCCCGACCTGAAGGTCATCGTCACCTCGGCCACCATCGACGCCGAGCGCTTTTCAAGACATTTCGACGGTGCGCCGGTCATCGAAGTATCAGGCCGGCTGTATCCGGTGGAGATGCGCTACCGTCCGCTGCATTCAAGGAAACCGCTGAACAAAGCCCCCTCCCCCTCGACGGGGGAGGGTTGGGGAGAGGGTGAAAATTTTAACGCTTACCCCTCTCCCCAACCCTCTCCCACAAGGGGAGAGGGAGCAATGGAGAAAGACGCTGATCCTGATTTGGCCGATCTCGAAACCGCCATCCTCGACGCGGTGGATGAAGTTTCGCGCACCGGTTCCGGCGATATCCTGATTTTCCTGCCCGGCGAACGGGAAATCCGCGATACCGCCGAAGCGCTGAGGAAGCACCACCCGCCCGGTTCCGAAATCCTGCCGCTGTTCTCCCGTCTTTCCGCCGCCGAACAGGAGCGGGTATTCAAGCCCGGCGGCACGCGGCGCATCGTGCTCGCCACCAATGTGGCGGAAACCTCGCTCACCGTACCCGGCATCCGCTACGTGATCGACCCCGGCCACGCCCGCCTGCTGCGCTACAGCTACCGCTCCAAGGTGGAACGGCTGCAGGTCGAAAAAATCTCGCAGGCCTCCGCCAATCAGCGCGCCGGCCGCTGCGGGCGGGTGATGAGCGGGGTATGCGTGCGGCTGTACTCGGAAGAGGATTTCAACAGCCGCCCCGCCTTCACCGACCCGGAAATCCGCCGCAGCAACCTGGCTGCGGTGATCCTGCGGATGAAGGCACTGGGACTGGCCGACATCGAAGACTTCCCCTTCCTCGAACCGCCCGATTCGCGTGCTATCGCCGACGGTTTCAAGCTGCTCGAGGAACTGGGCGCAGTGGATGCGCAGCGCGCCCTGACCGAGACCGGACGCCAGCTCGCCAAGCTGCCGATCGACCCGCGCATCGGGCGGATGATTCTGGCGGGCAAGGCGGAAAACTGCCTGAGCGAAATATTGATCATCGCCTCCGCCCTGTCGGTGCAGGACCCACGCGAGCGTCCGATGGAACGGCGGCAGGCGGCGGATGACGCTCACCGCCGCTTCCAGGACGACAACTCCGATTTCCTGGCCTATATCAAACTATGGGCGTTTTACGACGAGGCGTTGAAGCACAAGAAATCCAACCGCAAGCTGCTCGACCTGTGCCGCGAACATTTTCTCTCCGCCACGCGTCTGCGCGAATGGCGCGAGATCCACGGCCAGCTTCATGCCCAGGCGGTCGAAATGGGCCTGCGCCCGAACCAGACCCCGGCCAGTTACGAAGAAATCCACCGCGCCCTGCTCGCCGGCCTGCTCGGCAATCTCGGCGTCAAGGCCGATGCGCAGGAATACGCCGGAGCAAGGGAGATCAAGTTCATGCTGTTTCCCGGCTCGGTGATTTTCAAGAAAGCGCCGAAATGGGTGATGGCGGCGGAATTGACCGAGACCACCCGGCTCTATGCCCGCTGCGCCGCGAAAATCGAACCGGAATGGGTGGAGAAAGTCGCTGCACCGCTGCTGCACCGCCACTACTTCGACCCCCACTGGGAAAAGACCACCGCCCAGGTCGCTGCCTTCGAGCGCGTCAGCCTCTACGGCCTGACCCTCATCCCGCGCCGCCGCGTCCACTACGGCAACATCAACCCGAAAGAATCGCGCGAGATTTTCATTCGCGGCGCATTGGTGGCGGGCGAATTCAATTCGCGCGCGCCGTTCTTCGAACACAACCGCAAGCTGGTCGCCGAGATCGAAGAGCTGGAGCACAAGTCGCGCCGCCAGGATGTGCTGGTGGACGAAGAGCGCATTTATGCCTTCTACGATGCGCGCATCCCGGAGGGCATCCACAACGGCGCGGACTTCGAGAAATGGCTGGCCGATCAAAACAAGCGCCCTTCACCATTGCCCCCTCGCCCCTCCGGGGAGAGGGTTGGGGAGAGGGGTGCCCCGCCGAAGAAACGCCCTCTCCCCAACCCTCTCCCGCAGGCGGGAGAGGGGGCGAACGTAAAAGGCGCTTGCTCTGACCGGCTGTTGTTCATGAGCCGCGACGACCTGATGCGCCATGGCGCCGAGGCCGTCACCGAGGAACTGTTCCCCGAAATCCTGACCCTCGGCGAAACGCCCTGCCCTCTGAGCTACCGTTTCGAACCCGGCCATCCGCTCGACGGCGCCACCCTCAGCGTGCCGCTGCACCTGCTCAACCAGCTCGATGCCAGGCGCTTCGACTGGCTGGTGCCGGGCATGATCCGCGAAAAGCTCACGGTGCTGGTCAAATCCCTGCCCAAGCGGCTGCGCAGCGCCTGCGTGCCGGTGCCGGACTTCGTCACCGCCGCATTGATCGCGATGCCCGCCGGTCAAGGCGCGCTCACCGAGTCCCTCGCCACCTTCATCCGCAAGAAAACCGGCCAGGAAGTCCCTCCCGAAACCTGGAAAGATGCCGATCTGCCCCTGCACCTGCAGATGAACTTCAAGGTGGTGGACGAGGCAGGCGTCGAGATGGCCTCCGGCCGCGACCTCGCCGAGCTCAGGGAAAAACTCGGCCAGGCCGCACGCCTCACCTTCGCCCAGGCACCGCAACTCGACATCGAAAAGGAAGGGCTGACCAACTGGGATTTCGGCGACCTGCCGGAGAAGATCGCCTTCAGCCACAGCGGCCAGTCCCTCACCGGCTACCCGGCGCTGGAAGACGATGGCGATTCGGTCTCGATCCGCCTGTTCGACACCCCCGAAGCCGCGAACGCCGCCATGCGCGCAGGCGTCAGGAAACTGCTGCGCCTCGTCCTCAACCCGCAGATGAAGCAGATGGAAAAAAGCCTGCCCGCCTTCACTCAATCCGCCCTGCAACTGCGTACCGTCGCCAGCCCCGACGACCTCAGGGAAGACCTGCTCACCGCGATCACCGACCGCGCCTTTATCGGCGACGACGAATTGCCACGCACCACCAAGGCCTTCGCCACCCAGAAAGACCGGGCGCGCACCCGCCTCGCCGCCGTCTGCGACGGTGCCTGCCGCATCCTCGCCACCATCGCCGCCGATTACCAGACCGTGCAGAGCAAGCTCGCCACCAAGCTGCCGGGCAACATCGCCGCCGACATCCGCGAACAGCTCGGCCATCTGGTCTACAAGGGCTTCATCAGCACGACGCCGTGGGAGCAATTGCAGCACCTGCCGCGCTACCTCAAGGCCATCGTGCGGCGGCTGGAAAAATATCCGACCGCAATGGAGCGCGACGCCAAATCGACCGCCGCCATCCATGCGCTATGGCAGGATTATCAGAAGCGCGTGGAAAAGCATCGCAAGGAAAAGATCGACGATGCGGAACTGGCCCGGTTCCGCTGGATGCTGGAAGAACTGCGGGTATCGATGTTCGCCCAGGAACTCAAGACCCCCTACCCGGTTTCGGTGAAACGCCTGCAGAAGGCATGGGAAAGCGTGAAGCCATGAGCCTGCAGATCTGGGTCGACGCCGACGCCTGCCCCGCCGTCATTAAGGAAATCCTGTTTCGCACCGCCGAACGGCGCCATGTCCCGCTGACCCTGGTGGCCAACCAGCCGCTGCGCACGCCGCCGTCGCGCCACATCAGGACCATTCAGGTGCCCGGCGGGTTCGACGTGGCGGACGACAAGATCGTTCAGGAGATCGATGCCGGCGATCTGGTCATCACCGCCGACATTCCGCTGGCTGCAGCGGTCATCGCCAAGGGCGGCCACGTCCTCAACCCGCGAGGCGAATTCTATTCCGAGGAAAACATTCGCGAACGCCTGACCATGCGCAACTTCATGGATGAACTGCGCGGTAGCGGTGTCAATACCGGCGGCCCGTCCGCTTTCAGCCAGTCCGACCGCCAGAATTTCGCCAACCAGCTCGACCGCTTCCTGACGAAAAACAGGCCATAACAGAGGCCAAAGAATCATCGACCGCCCCAACCTGCGCTGAAAAACCGGCTAACGGCTGCCCCCTTCAGGAATAATGTCGCTTCTACATATTGCTGCAAAACTGGAAAGCGGCGCCGAACCGGTTTACTATCCAGTTCAAGGATCGGATGCCTAACCGTTACCCAAACCCGTTTACACAAGGGGTACCCCGAAAGGCCTGAATTTTGCCTGTTTCGCATAAACCCTCCACGCTTTTCTCCCGTGCATTTATCTGGATTCCCCTGCTGTCGTTTACCCTTGTCACTTTGCTGATCGGTGCCGTTGGCTACACGATTTTTGCGCAATACAAGCGATCCATCGAGCAGCAAGAAATCATTGATCTGGGCGCGATTGCCGACTTGAAGGTTGCACAGATTTCCGCTTGGCGAAATAGCCAGGTACGGGGGGCAGAATCCTTCATGCGAGGCGCGATCATTCCGGAAATTTTTGAGCGATGGCTGCGTGAAGGCGCCAAGCTGAATAAGGACAGACAGAAAATTTTGAATGCGCTGGCCGGGATGCGACAGACACAAGGCTATCAGGACACTCTGGTATTCGATCGGCAAGGGATGTCCAGAATTGCCACCAAAGAGGGCTATAAACCCGATGCGGAAGAAATACAATTAGCCTTGGAAGCCATGCGCGACAGAAAAATACTGTTTCGAGATATCCACTGGCACGGTGGTAACCTCGACAAGCGACTTGAATTCCACTACTTTGCACCGCTCATGGTGACTGACGAAAAAGGGTCACGCGTCGTGGGCGCGATAATGCTTGTGGTGGCGCCCGACCTGTATCTGTTCCCGATGATCCAGTCCTGGCCCACCTCCAGCCCTAGCGCCGAGACACTGTTGGTTCGTCGGGACGGCGACGATGTTCTTTTTCTCAATACACTGCGGCATAAAAAGGTTGCGCCCCTCTCCTTGCGTATTCCGATTGCCACGCCAAACCTGCCTCCAGCCATATGGTTTCGGGGCGGGCGGGAATTGGGGCGTGGCATAGATTATCGCGGTGTTCCCGTGGTTTCCGTTATTCGAGAGATTCCGGCTACGCCCTGGATCATGGTGGCGAAAATAGACCGGGATGAGCTTCTCGCACCGGTCAACGCACTTCAGCGATGGGTCCTGTTCTTGTCGCTGCTGTTCATCGCGGACGCCGGATTTTTGATCCTGGCATGGCGCAGGGAATATCATGCGCGCAAGCAGTCCCTCAGGACGAAACAGGAATACAAGGCCATCATACAGACGGCAAGGGACGGATTTCTGGTGGTCGATGCCCGTGGAGGGCGACTTCTCGACGTTAACGAGGCCTATTCCAGAATGACCGGCTACAGCACGGAAGAGCTCCTGAATATGCGGATCGCCGATATCGAGGCCATGGAATCCCCCGAGCAGGTCGATCGACACAACAAGAATATCCAGGATGCCGGCGGCGATCTGTTTGAAACCCGCCACCGCTGCAAGGATGGCCGGATCATCGATGTCGAAGTCAGCGTGCAATGCCTGGATTTACATGGGGGCGTGTCCATTGCGTTCATCCGCGACATCACCGAACGCAAGGCGACGGAACAGAAAATCCTGCGCCTCAACCGGCTCTATCTGGGGCTCAGCCGCGCCAATGAAGCCATTGCCCATATTCATGACCGCAATGCGCTGCTCCAGGAAATCTGCCATATTGCCGTCGAGTATGGGCGGTTCAGGCTGGCGTGGATCGGGCTGATCAATCACGAAACGCAGGATGTCGAAATCGTCGCGTCCAGCGGCGAAGCGCAGGCTTATCTCGAAAACCTGGATATTCTTTCCGTTGATGCGGACAAACCCGGAGGGTGTGGACCCACCGGAGCCTCAATCCGGGAGCACAGGATCTATATTTGCAACGATTTTTCCTCCCATCCATTAACCCTGCCATGGCGGGAACGTGCACGGAATCATGGGCTTTATGCTTCCGCTACATGCCCGCTCATCCATGAAGGACGAGCAATCGGCGCCTTTGTGCTGTATGCGGGCGAAAAGAATTATTTCGACCAGGAAATGACGACCCTGCTTACCGATCTTTCCACGGATATTTTTCTTGCGCTGGAAAATATCGCTCGCGAGGAAAAACGTGCGCAGGCGGAGCAGGTCATACTGGAAGGGAGAAAATTTCTGCATCAGGTGATCGATGCTGATCCGAACTGCATTTTTGTCAAGGATGCCGATGGCAGGCTGCTGCTGGCCAACCTGGCCTTTGCCACCAAAGTTGGCAAAATATCGCAGGAACTGGTCGGCATCAAGACTGCCACGCTGCTCCCGAACCGGGAGCAGTATGAATTAAATCTGGAGATGGACCGCAAGGCCATCGAAACGCGGCGTAAAGTGCAGTACATCATTCCTCTGGAAATGGACGGCGACGAGCGATGGATGCAGATAATCAAGGTGCCGATGGAGCAGCGCGACGGCACGGTGCACATACTCGGCATCATGATGGATATCACCGACAGCAAACTGGCCGAGGAAGAGCTCACCGAAGCCTACAGGGAGCTGGAAAAGGTAACCACCCATCTGGAAGTGGTCCGGGAGGAGGAACAAAAGCGGATTGCGCGCGAACTCCACGATGAAATGGGCTCCGTGCTGGCCGCGCTGCATATCAATGTTTCCCTGCTGGCGCAGGAGATTCCCGCCGAAATGGAGCATCTGCAAACGTATGCGGATGCCCTGGCCAAGCTGGTGGCAAGCGGCATCCAGGCCATGCGCAATACGGTGGCCAGTCTGAGGCCCTGCCTGCTGGAAGAAGTGGGGCTCAAACTGGCGCTGGAGCAATGTGTCCAGAATTTCCGGCTGAACGCCGGGATCGAATGCGAACTGCGCCTGCCCGAAGAAGAAATAACGCTGGACGAAACCCGGAGCACCGCCATTTTCCGCATCGTTCAGGAATCGTTGAGCAACGTGGCGAAATACGCCGGAGCCAGCAAGGTAAACATCACCCTGAGCGATTGGGATGAGTCGTTGGTGCTGACCGTCAAGGACAACGGCAAGGGCTTCGACCCGACTATCCGGAAAGCCAAGTCTTTCGGCCTGATCGGAATCCGGGAACGCGCCGCACTGGTAGGCGGCGTGGCCGACATCAGCAGCGCACCGGGCAAGGGGACTGTCGTACAGGTGAATTTTCCCCTGTGACCATTGCCTGGACGCTTCGGCGGCACCAACGTCCCTGCCTGGGGCGGGATTTCCACCGGAGCGGCGCCATGACTGCTTGGGCGGCCCATTTTCCAAGGGCGGCCATGCGCTCAACCCGAGGGGCGAGTTTTATTCCGAGAAGAATATTCGCGAACGCCTGACCATGTGCGACTTCATGGACGCATTACGCGGCAGCGGCATCTGTACCGGCGGCCCATCCGCCTTCAGCCGGGCCGACCGCCAGAATTTCGCCAGCCAGATGGACCGCTTTCTGTCAAAAAACATCAAGGCTTGATGGCGGCAGGCGTCATCTGCCGCCCCGGTTTCTAGAGGTAGTGGCTGTAGACCATCTGGCCGTTGAGTTGCTGGTGGTTGGTGGTGATGCCGGTCACGCCCGAAGTGGCCGTCACCATGGGCGCATAGCTGAATGCCAGGTCGAGGTGCGACTTCTTGTCGAAAGCATAGCCGAAGCCTGCGGTAATGTGGTTCTTGATGGTGGCGGGGAAAAGCGCATTGAGATAGGTGTCCGGCACCGGGTTGTTCGCCATGTTCAGGCCCGCGCGCAGGGTCAGCGCATCGGTCATACGATAGGCCGCGCCCAGCATCAGGACATTCTGGTCTTTCCAGTCCTGGAAAAACACCACGTTCATAGGCAGGCCATTAAAGGCGGCTGCCATGCCGGTATTGCCGGCCGGAGTGAACTCCATCTTGAAATCTTTCATGACGGCGCCCCAGTTGATGCGCTTGTAGTCCGCCGCCAGCGTCCATTTGTCGTTGGCCTCGTGGGAAACGCCGATGCCATAGGTTTCCGGCCATTGGAAATCCTTCACGGTCATTTTGCCGGCAACGGGAATGGTCTGGTTTGTCGGCCCACCGGCAAAATTGACGTTGAAGGAGACCGTGGCATCCTGGGCTTCCAGGTCGGACAAACGGGTCTTGGAGTGGTAGGTCGCACCGATGGTGGTTTTGCTGTCGAGCTTGTAGGTGAAACCGATTTTACCGGCATAACCGGTGCCCACCGCCTGGCCGGTGAATTTGTTGTGATTGGAGAAGTCGAAATAACCCCAGTTGACCGGGTTAGCGCCGTCGAGCCCCGGCATCACGTTGGTCAAAAAGCTTTGAATCATGCCCCCCGATGCCGTCGCCATCGGCGAAACGCCGCCCGCCATTTGCAGGAAATCCGTGCCTTTCACCGCCATTTTCACATCCATGCCGGCCCAGACGTAATCCAGAGAGCCGCCGATCTTCAGATTCGGATTGACGTCATAGGCAAGCGGGAAAATGACCCGGCCAACGCTCACTTCGGAACGGTTGACCAAGCCCGGGGATGGAGTCTGGCCGGCAGGATTGGACAAAATCGAGTCGCTGCCGTATTCGGTCCCCATGCCGCCCTGGCCATACATGCCGACACCAAACAGCAGCCCGTTCCGCTTCCTGGCCCAGCCGAACGCCGGCCCGCCGAACAGGTCGGCGCTGGAGCGCGATGTCGTCCCGCCGGCAGACGATTTCACGTGTGGAGCGAGAAAGCCAAAAGCAAGGTCAAGAACGCTTCCTTCGTCCATCAACGCCAGCGTCGCCGGATTATTCATCATTGCCGCCGTACCGTTGTCATAGGCCATCGAGGCGCCGCCCATCGCCTGGGCTGTGGCGCCATAGCCTTCCATATTCATGCCGTTGGTCGCCAGAGCAGATTGGGAAAGCGCAGATACCGCCAGTATGCAGGAAAGTGCGAGTGGTTTGATTTTCATAAGCGGTACAATTCATCCGACAAAAAATAGTTGAACCGCAAAAGCGCAAAGACGCAGAGGAAAGACAAAGAGTAATCAAGATCAACCCACTCACCGGTTGGGTGAATGCCCAATCTCTATTCATGGCCTTTATTTCTTTGCGTCTTCGCGTCTTTGCGGTTATTGAACTACGGTTTCAAGGTTCATTCGAGAGGTTCTGGCAACCAGAATATCATCAGCTTCAAGTATTAAATAATAATATTATTAATTTCTTTCCGCTGTCAGCTTGACGTCAGCCTGCCACTCCCGTTTTCAGGTATGATTGCGGGGCAAAAATCCAGCGAGGAAGACGATGAAAACGAAACGGTTACCGTATTTGATGTTGATGGTGGTGGCACTGAGCGGCGCGGCCAGCGCAACCCAGATCATGCCTCCCGATTTTACCCGGGCGCTGGAGATGGGCAAGGATGCTTATAGCGGGAAGCCCGCGGCAATGGACAGGCTCAAGTCGGCCGCCGAGTCCGGCACGGTTGCAGCCGGAAGCGTCTTGGGGGCCCTGTACGGGATCGGTTCTCCCACTCTGCGCAAGAACGGAGCAGAGGCAGCGAAGTGGTTCCGCAAGGCGGCGGAGCAGGGCGACTCCCAGGCCCGCTTCGGTCTCGGTGTGATGTACGCCAATGGCAACGCCGTCCCCCAGGATTTTGCCGCGGCCATGAAGTATTTCCATCTGGCAGCGGAGCAAGGCGACTGCGCCCCCTGTTTCTATCTTGGGCTGTTCTACGAGAACGGTCTGGGAACGGCCAAGAACTACGCCGAGGCAGTGAAGTGGTACACCCGCGCCTCAGCGGCAGGACCGGCAGGATTGCGCTTCGGCATGGCCGTGGGTCAAGGCAAGGAGCACCCGGCCGATGACAACTCCGAGGTAATCAGCAATTTCAGCATGGTGCCGGCGCAGGCACAGGTCGGCGCGGAATACAATCTGGGCATGCTCTACTGGAACGGGCGCGGTGTGACTGCCGACCTGGTCGGCGCATACAAGTGGTTCATCCTCGCGGCTGCCCATGGCAACCATCTGGCCAATTACAACCTGCGCCTGCTGGCGCGCAAGATGTCCGATGCCCAGATCGCCTCAGCCCTGGCACAGGCGGCAGCCTGGACCAGGGAGCACGCACCGCAGAGGACTCTGGCCTCCCGTTAAACAGATGAAATACGACCGTTTAACTATCGTACTGCACATCCTGCTGGCGCTGAGCGTCACGGTGCAATTAGTACTCGGCACCTCCATGGATGCCCCCCGGCCCGGCGTCCCGCCCGGTGATATACCCTTCCTGTTGCATCGCTTCTGGGGTCTCCTGGTACTGGTGGTACTGGCACTCCACTGGGCATGGCAGCTTTCCGGCCAGGCCAGCAACGGTGCCAGAGTCCTTCTCCCCTGGCTGTTCAAATCCAGCCGCCGCGATGTTTTTGCCAATCTGCGGCAACTGTTTCGTTTCCCGCCCAAGGAACTCAAGGCGCGACTCCATCCCCTGGCCGGTACGGTCCAGGGCCTGGGACTGCTGGTGGCGACCCTGCTGGCGGTCACCGGCTTGATCCTCTTCTTCGGCGTGGCTCCCGACGGCACCGCCTCGGCAACCGTTGCCCTGGTGCGGCAGATTCATGGCGCGGCGGCGCCCCTCATGTGGGCCTATCTGGCGGCCCACGTGGCGTTTGCCCTGCTGTAACCAATCTTTGCGCTGACCTGCCCGCTCCGGCCTGAATCCGGGATATGGCGATCCTGTAAGCTCTTGTTTTTCCTCTGCGTCCCCCGCGTCCTTTGCGGTGAATTGCTGTTTTTCCCAACAGATGTTGATGCGCATCCTTAACAGAGAGAAGCGGGTAATTCCCGTGGCGGCATTTATTCCCTACAACCCGTTTATATTCTCCAGTACATCCGCGATCAACAGGATGTCGCTAGCCACGCGCACGTATTGATGACCAGATGGCGGCGGATCGTAGAAGATCACGTTTCGTGGCAAAAGAGTTATGGGAACCTCTAAAATTGCGATTTAACCTCGCACTATTGCGCAGCGCACCTTCTGTGCCGAGTCGTATTTGAGTATAGTCAACATGAACATGGCAGCAGGAACTGCGGCCCGGACCAAAGCAAGCTTTCCGGCTCATCCAGTGAAACGCAGGGATTTTATTTCAGGGCAACCCATGGCACCTATTTTATGGCCTTCCCGCATGCCGGCTCGCATCCTGGCCGTCTTTCTGGTACTGGCGCCATACATGGCGCAGGCCGGGGACGGCGAACCCAGCCTGTGCGAGGAGAATCCGCACGGCATCGCGGCGCTTGGCCGGCACCCGGAGCTCTACAACTTCTACTTCGAGAACGACCTGTTCAACGGAACCGACAGCGATTACACCAACGGCGTGAAATTTTCCTGGGTCTCGGCCAACCTGAAGGACTACACCCACGACCCCTGCCTGCCGCACTGGGTGAGGCAGATGAACCAGCTCTTCGAAACCGTGCATCCGGGCAAATACACTTCGCGCAACATGGTGATCACGGCCGGGCAGTTGATGTTCACCCCGCGCGACCGCAGCCGCACCGACCCGATCCCCAATGAGCGGCCCTATGCCGGCTGGCTCTACCTGGGGCTGGGCTACAATGCCCGCGATGCGCGGCAAATGGACACGGTCGAGGTCAACCTCGGCGTGGTCGGACCTGCCGCGCTGGCGCGGCAAACCCAGGATTTCGTCCACGACCTGCGCGGCATCCCGCGCTTCAATGGCTGGAACAACCAGCTCAACAACGAACTGGGCATCCAGCTCGTCGCCGAACGCAAAAACAGGGTATGGAAAGAAAACAGGTCGGGCCTGCAATTCGACGCCATCACCCATTACGGCGTCAGCCTCGGCAATATCCGCACCTATCTCAACACCGGCCTGGAACTGCGCGCCGGCAACCGCATCCCGAACGATTTCGGCACCTCGCCGATACGCCCCGCCGGTGACAGCAACGCTCCGCTCGAAGGCCCGGTCACACGCCGTTTTGCGGATGGCGGGCTGCACGCCTTCATCTCGGCCGACGCACGGGCGGTTGCCCGTGACATCTTCCTCGATGGAAATACCTTTTCCAGCAGCCCCAGCGTCGAGAAGAAGCGCTTCGTCGGCGACCTCGCCACCGGCATCGCCTGGCAATGGCAGGGCGGCAAAATCACCTACGCGCGCTATGTCCGCAGCAGGGAATTCGCAACCCAGGAAAACGCGCACGTCTTCGGCTCGATCACGCTCAGCCTCGAGTATTGAGATTCAATGCGCCATAAACCCAAATTGCCCATTAGCCCAAAAAAACCGTCCGCACTGAAATTCGAAGGGCTGACAAGCCCTTCGAATTTCGCTACCCTACATCCTGAACTCACCCTCGAATAGAAGGAGGAAGACGTGAAAAGGCTGATTTGCGTCATCGGCAACAAGGGCGGAACCGGCAAGACCAGTATTACGCATATGCTGTGCCACGGTTTCGGACTGCTCGGCATGCGTTCGATCGCGGTGCTCACCGATGCCGCGCGGGAACCGCTTTCACGCGGAGACCGCCGCTACACGCCGCTGGACGGGAGAACACCGGAAAAACTGGAGAAGATCATCGACAAGCTGGATTCCATGCCGGAATGGCTGGGGGTGATCGACGGTGGCGGCAACAGGCCGGAGATGGATAGCCAGTTTTACGAGATGTCGGGGCTTGCGCTGCTGCCTTTTCGCGATTCCCACGAGGATATCCGCACGGTGCGCAACGACCTTGCAGCTTTCCCCGAGGCTCACGGTATTCCGTCGCAATGGCCGACCAATCCGTGGCAGCAGATGGCGGCGGAGCGCACGCTGGACGAGCTGATGCAGGATTTCCGTCCGCGCCTGCTCGAACCGGTATACTCGGTAAGCGCCAGCAAGCTGTTGCTGCAAACCGATGCGCCGTACAACATGCCGACGATGCTGAACAACGTGTGCCGCGGACTGGCCCGACAAGTGCTGGCTCGCCTGGAGATATCGGAACACGACCAAGAGCCTGTCAGCCCGGCATAATCCTGAAAGGGAACTCAGGGGGCGGCCAGACACGGCAAATCGTAGCCATGGGTGTTGCAAAACCCCGGCGCCTTCGCTAGGCTTGATACACTCACATCGGAGACCCCGGGATGCCAACAGATCCGCTGAAGCTGGTAGAAGCCTTGCTAAAGGCCCATATGCACGAGGGCGATAGGTCGCCGGGAACCAGGCCGTTAATCACAATTTCGCGCGATTACGGCAGCGGCGGACGGGAAATCTCCACTGTACTGGCCAAGCGCCTGGCTGTTCCGGTTTACGACAGGGAATTGCTGAATGCGGTGATCGAACGCTCCGGCGCCGACCCCCACCTGATGGAGAAACTCGACGAAAAAACGCGGGGCTTCTGGGATAGCTGGATCATCTCTATCCTGTCCGGCGAAAATGTGCTGGAGGAAAACTACCTCCGCCACCTGATCAAGGTGGTGCTGGGCATCCTCAATACCGGCGATGGCGGCATCCTCATCGGGCGCGGCGCCCACCTTATCCTGGCAAAACAGGATGTGTTGCGGGTGCGCATCACCGCTTCTCCGGAAATCTGCGCAGAACGGATCGCGCTCGGCAGAAAAATCAGCCTGGAAGAAGCACGCAAGGAGGCACTCCGCGTCAATGATGGCAGGGCCAAGTTCGTCTGGGATGTTTTCAGGAAGCGCCTCAACGACCCCACCGCCTTCGACCTTACGATCAATACCGACCACCTGAACAAGTACGATGAAGTGGCGGAAATCATCATTTTCGCCATGCAATATCACCATCATCGCAACAACACCTGATGCCGTTTCCGCGATGAACGCCCACACCGAAACCGCGACGATACGGGTCAATATCGTCAGTCTGGAAAACGAAATCTACTCCGGCGTAGCGTTGCGCGTGACGGCGCCCGCCCTGCTCGGCGAAGTCGGCATTCTGCCGCGCCATGCGCCGATGCTTACCCCGCTCAGGACGGGCGAAGTGCGCATCCTCACGCCGCAAAATACCGAGGAACTGGTTTTCATCACCGGCGGCATGCTTGAAGTGCAGCCCACGCTGGTAACCATCCTTGCCGACACTGCCGTGCGCGCAAAGCACACCGACCGGGCCGCCGCCGACGAAGCCAGGAAGCTGGCCGCGGAATCGGCGCTGCATCAGGATCGCTTCACCGCTGAGGACATAGCTCACGCGGAGCTGCTCGCCAGCATCGCGGAAATGATGGCGGAAAAAGAGCGGATCAAAAGACGCCGCCGCTGGTAACAGCGAAACGGCTGCGAGCCCGGCAGTCTGCCGGGCTTGATACTCCAAGCCGTTACCGGTAATGTACCCGCTCCCCGAATCGATATGAATGCCTGATGGTCGCCCTCAATCAAAAACTTGGCACCAAGATCGTCAACATCCTGATCCTGTTTTTTTTCGTCGCGCTCGCCGCGATCGGCATGACGCTGTACATCTCCTGGCAGCTGGAGGGCGCCGGCGCGGCAATTAACGATGCCGGCAGCGAGCGCATGCGCTCCTACCGCATGGCCTACCTGCTGTCGCGGAGCGTCCACGACAACGCCGGAAATGCCACAATCAGGATGGAAATTCGCCAGGAGATCGGTCTGTTCGAGTCCACCCTGCACTCACTGGAGAAAGGCAATCCGGCACGGCCTCTGTTCCTGCCCAAAGAGCACGATGTGCAACAGCAAATGAAATTGCTGCGGGAAAAATGGACGGAACGGATGAAACCGCTGATCCTGCGAATCCTGGACAGCGACAAGGCTACCGGGCAGTCCATATTGATTACCTCTTACCACCCGGCCTTGCTGGATTTCGTCAGCACAGTAAACGATCTGGTACTGATGGTGGAACACAGCAATTCCCGCAACACCGCCCTGTTGCGCTTGTTCCAGATCGGCCTGGTGGTGCTGGCACTGATCGGCACCATTCTCCTTATTTATTTGTTCTTTCTGATGGTTATCCGTCCGGTGACGAGGCTGCAGGAAGGCATCCAGCGCATGGCAGCAGCCGATTTCAGCGTGCGCCTGCCGGTGAAAAGCAAGGACGAATTCGGCGCACTCGCCAATGGTTTCAACCAGATGGCGGATCGACTCAAGAACCTTTATGACACGCTGGAACACCGGGTTCAGGAGAAGACCAAGAATCTTGAGGACAAAAACCAGGAGTTGGCGATCCTGTATGAGTTCGCCGCCTTCCTGAACAAACCGGCTTCGGAAGGTGATTTGTGCAGCGGCGTACTGAAAAAGCTGATGGGTGTTCTGGCTGCACAGGGCGGGCTGGTACGCCTGGCTGCCCCGAATTCGAACAAGCTGCACATTATCATCCACGAAGGCATGTCGGAAAAGTTCACCCGGGAAGAAGAGTGCCTGTCCCTGGGTGAATGCCTGTGCGGAGAATCGGCACAGAGCGGAGCGCCGATATCATGGGATCTCAATATCAAGACCGAGCGCCCGCTGTTGCATCGTTGCAAGAGCGAGGGTTTCCAGTCGGTTTCCGCCATCCCTATCCGCTCCAAGACGCAGGTGTTGGGCATCTTCAACCTGTTTTTCTATGAGCCGCGCGTGTTCGACAAACAGGAAACACGGCTGCTCGAAACCATCGGCCAGCACCTCGGCGTCGCGATCGAAAACCAACGCCTGGTTTCACGCGAGAAGGAAATGGCGGTATCCGAGGAACGCAACCTGATCGCCCAGGAACTGCACGACAGTATTGCCCAGTCCCTCGCCTTCCTGAATATCCAGGTGCAGATGCTGGCGGATTCGCTGCAACGAGGCAACACCACCGAGGCAATGGACGGGCTGGGGCAAATCCGCGAAGGGGTACAGGAAAGCTATGACGACGTGCGTGAGCTGCTGGTACACTTCCGCACCCGGGTGGGCAATGCCGACCTGGCCAGCGCGATTACCAGCGCACTGGAGAAATTCGAGGGCCAGACCGGGATCAAGACCGCTTTCCGCAAGAGTGGCAGCGGCCCCCCGCTTGCGCCGGAATATGTGATCCAGTTGCTGCACATCATCCAGGAAGCTTTGTCCAACGTGCGCAAACACGCCCAGGCAACCCGGGTTGACGTGGAAATGGCTCAAAATGAGGAATGCCATATCAATGTGACCGACAACGGCAGGGGGTTCGACCTCGGCCCGGAATCCGGCATCGATTCGGAACAACATGTCGGGATCAAGATCATGAAAGAGAGAGCCCACCGAATTGGCGCGCAACTGACGATAAGCTCCGCACCGGGCGAGGGTACATGCGTATCCCTGACGCTTATCAAACAACCGAAGGTGACTGCGGCATGACCCAACCGATCAGAGTACTGATAGTCGACGACCACACCCTGTTCAGAAGCGGCGTCAAGGCCCTGCTGCAGCGAAATAAGGACTTCGAGGTGGTGGGCGAGGCCGGGGACGGACTGGAAGGGCTGAAGCGCGCCAAATTCCTTCAGCCCGACGTGGTGCTGCTCGACCTGCACATGCCGGGCATCAGCGGGCGCGAAGCGGTCAAGCTGCTGGCCGAAGAGGTGCCGGAGTGCAACGTGCTGTTGCTGACCGTGTCGGAGGATGCGGAAGATCTGGTCGAGACGATCCGCGCCGGCGCCCGCGGCTACCTGTTGAAGAACATCGAAACCGATTTTCTGCTGGACGCCATCCGCTCGGCCGCACGCGGCGAGTCGGTGATTTCGGCACAGATGACCGGCAAACTGATGATGGGCGTGCGCAGCATGGGCAAGGACAGGACCGCGCCGGAAGAAGAAAAGGAAAAGCTCAGCCCCCGCGAAAAGGAAATCATCACCCTGCTGGCGCGTGGCGCCAGCAACAAGGAAGTAGCGCGAACGCTGAATGTTGCCGAGAGCACGGTAAAAATCCATGTCCAGAATATTCTCAAGAAACTCAACCTGACCAGCCGGGTGCAGGCTGCCGTATATGCCGTAGAGCACGGGCTGGCGCAAAAGGAAGAATAGCATCCGCACCCCTTCGAATCTGAAAAAAACTTTTAGCCACGGATTAACAAGATAAAACAGATGGTTGAAACAATTCCGCCGCTCACTCGAAAGGCATGCGGAGAGCGCCACGCAAGCCACTGATTAACCGATTTTCCCAGGTTAAACAGCTTCCCGGAAGCTGTTATCGGCCATGTGCCACAAGGCTTTCAGCCTCTCCCATCCCCCAAAAGAACTACCCCCCTTCCGTCATCCTGCCTAATGTTTTGCTGTGTTTAACCTGATATAAATACAACCTGCGAGTAAGGCTATTCAAGTTAAGCAGCCATATTCATGGTTCGTTGGAAATCGGGAATTTTTAAGATCGCCTCTTTAGAAGGAGGAAGAAAAAAATATCCGACAAACTATAGTAAGGGAGGACAACATGGCTTCGCAGCGATATAAATGCCAGGTCTGTTGTGGTCACAAGTACGATAGTGTTTGCGGTGTGCTTCATGGCATAGGTGATGTTCGTCATGACCGGCATCCCATCAAAGAAACCCTGAGGCTCGATGAGGCCCGGTTCGGCACTTAAGTGACGATGCCGGTACTCACCAGAATGTAAATTCTCTGAAGGAGTGACGCCAAAATGAAAATGCTTGTTTGCCATGATGGTTCAGAAATTGCCCAGTCCGCGCTGGAAAAATCCATTGCGATGTTCAAATGCGAAAGGCCGGAAATCATTCTGGCAACCGTGGTTGAAGAACCGGCTGACGCCAGTAGCTATGATGAGGCGGCATTTGAAGAGTCGCGCGCAAAAAGAGAGGCCGAGATGAAAGAGGCGGCAAATTGGGTAATCAAGCAGAATCTTGATGCAGATGTAATTATCGCGATCGGCGACCCGCGAAAGATGCTGGTGGAAATTGTCAGGAAGAAAAAGCCCGATATCGTGGTGATTACGAGTCGTCCTCCAGGGGGAGGGGTGAGATTTGGCAATGTCACGGTCAGCGTCAGCGACTATTTGATCCGCCATATAGACGATTGCCCTTTGTTGATTATGCGCTAAAAGGGGTTGAAAGAATTCTCAAGATTTTTTGCGATATTGCAAGACTCAAGGGGGAATAGAAAATGACCGGATCAGGAAGAACATCTGAAAAAACGATGGGCTGGATGGATTTACTAGCCTTTGGCCGAGACGAGATCAAAGCGCTGCACAAGACATGGGTCGCTTTCTTTATCACGTTCTATGTCTGGTTCAACATGGCGCCGCTGGTGTCGACGATCATCAAGGACACCGGCCTTACCCTGGATCAACTCAAGGTGCTGGCCATCTGCAACGTGGCATTGACCGTTCCTATGCGCGTTGTTGTCGGCATGATCTGCGATCGAATCGGCCCGAGAAAGACTTTCAGCATCGTGATGTGGGCGATGGCCATCCCCTGTGTCTGGTTCGCCTTTGCCACGACCTATACCGAAATGCTGATCTCAAGACTGATTTTGAGCGCAGTCGGCACGGGCTTTGTCGTGGGCATTGCCATGACCTCGCTCTGGTTCAAGCCGAGGGATGCCGGTTTTTCACAAGGGGTTGAGGCAGGCCTCGGCAACTGGGGTTCTTCTCTTGCCGCAATCACCGTACCGATCCTTGCGCTTACCATTCTGGATAGCTGGAGATGGGCAATCGCATCAACCGGCATCGTGATGTTTCTCTATGGCGTGTACTACTGGTTTGCCATTACCGATGGACCCAAGGGTACAGTCAGGCCGATAGCCAGAAAGGCTCAGGCCATCGAAGTCTCCACCTGGGGCGATTTGATCATTGCGATTATCTGGACCATCCCGCTGTGGGGCGTGCTTTCGCTTCTGGTCAGGCTGGTGGTGAACAAAGGGTATGTCACCCCCGAGACCTCGTACATGCTATACGCGGTTATCGTCGCCATGGTGCTGTACCAGATCTTCGGGCTGCTCAAGGTCAACGTGCCGATCCTCAAGAAAGGCGTGCCGGAAGATGACAAATACCGGTTTACCCAGGTCGGCACCCTCTGCGCATCCTATATCGTCACGTTCGGCGCCGAGCTTGCGGTGGTTTCGATGCTGCCTTTCTTTTTTCAGAAGACATTTGCACTAAGCCCGGTGATGGCCGGCCTGTTCGGCTCGGTGTTCGCGCTGATGAACTTCTTTTCCAGGGCGCTGGGCGGTTATGTTTCTGACCGCACTCCTACCAGGAAGCTCGCGCATTTGATCTACCTTGCGGGCGTCGCCGGTGGTTTTGTGCTGATGAGTATGATTACCTCCAGTTGGCCTTTAGCCTTGGCGGTTGGGGTTACGATCATCTGCGCCATGTTTGTCACGGGCGGCTGCGGCACCACTTTCGCCCTTATACCGTTCGTCAAGCGGCGCATCACGGGAAATGTGGCGGGATATGCGGGTGCCTATGGCAATGTGGGGGCTGTCGTATACACCTCTGCGTACGTATTCCTGACACCCAACCAGTTTTTCCTGATGCTCGGCGGAACTGCCGCTGCGGTATTCGTCTTCTGCCTCTTCTTCATGAAGGAGCCTCACGGCGCATTCGCCAAGGAATACCATCTCTCGTCCGTCGACAAGGAAATGATGGCGGGCGGCGGGCATTGATGTAGTTGGAGAGAAGGTTTCAGTTGATTCTTAAATAAACTGTAATTTGGCGGTAAATTAAAATAAGGAGATTGTGTATGCCTAATATCAAAGTATGGAATACAGAAGACCACACATTCTGGGAAAATGAGGGAAAAGCAATTGCCAATCGCAACCTGTGGATCTCGATTCCGAACCTGCTGGTGGGATTTGCCGTATGGCTGATGTGGAGCATGATCACGGTGCAGATGCTTAACGCCGGGTTCCCCTTCAAGCCGGCGGAATTGTTCACTCTTGCCGCCATCGCCGGACTGACGGGCGCGACCCTGCGCATTCCTTCGAGCTTCTTCATCCGTATCGCAGGCGGGCGCAACACCATCTTCTTCACCACCCTCCTGCTCATGATCCCGGCCATCGGCACGGGCATCGCCTTGCAGGACAAGAACACGCCGCTGGCGGTATTCCAGTTCCTGGCTTTCCTGTCCGGCTTCGGCGGCGGCAACTTCGCCTCCTCGATGTCCAACATCAGCTTCTTCTTTCCGAAGCGCATGCAGGGCCTGGCCTTGGGACTCAACGCCGGTCTGGGCAACTTCGGCGTGACCACCATGCAGATTCTGATCCCTCTGGCGATGACCGTCGGCATCTTCGGCGCGTTAGGCGGCGAGCCGATAGTATTGACCAAGGCCAGCGGCTGGATTCTGGGCAAGATACCGGCAGGCACGCCCACCTACATCCAGAACGCCGGCTTCATCTGGGCGGCAATCCTGATTCCCCTGGTGGCGGCCGCCTGGTTCGGCATGAACAATATCGCGACCGACGAAGTGACGCCGCATCCTGGCTCACCGATTGGCGCCATGGCGAAAATTACCGGCATGCTGGCAATCGCCTTCGCAACTGCAGCCGCCGGCCTGTACATTATCCTGCCGCACCCGATAGGCCTCGGCGCACCGGGTTGGGCAAAGTGGTTCGTGCTGGCGGGCATTCTGTTCGCGACGGTGTTCCTGATGAAGCTGATTCCCGGCGACATCAAGCCCAACCTGCAGCGCCAGTTCAAGATTTTCGGCAACAAGCACACCTGGGTGATGAGCATCATCTACACCATGACCTTCGGTAGCTTCATCGGCTATTCGGCGGGCTTTGCGCTGGCGATCAAGGTGATCTTCGGTTTCACCCACATCATGGGCCCTGATGGCGTCATGATCCATGCCGCCAACCCCAATGGCCCGAGCGCTCTCACGTATGCCTGGATGGGACCCTTCATCGGTGCGTTGATTCGCCCGATCGGCGGCTGGATTGCCGACAAGGTGGGCGGCGCCAAAGTGACCCAGTTCACCACCATCGTCATGATTGGCGCGGCCCTGGGCGTAGCCCATTACATGCAGGCGGCCTATCAGTCGGCCACTCCGGAACAGTTTTTCATGCCGTTCTTCATCCTGTTCCTGGTGCTGTTTGCAATGTCCGGCATTGGTAACGGCTCCACCTTCCGCACCATCGCCATGGTATTCCCCAAGGAGCAGGCAGGTCCCGCCCTGGGCTGGACCTCCGCGGTAGCAGCCTATGGCGCTTTCATCATCCCTCAGGTGTTCGGCGAGCAGATCAAGGCCGCCACCCCCGAGAATGCGCTGTACGGCTTCGCTGTTTTCTACGCGGTGTGCCTGGTGTTGAACTGGTGGTACTACCTCGGCCCCAAGGCTGAATTCAAGAATCCTTGATGCCATAGCCTCAGCTTCAGAGCAAGAATCAACAATGGGGCGGCAGGCCAAGGCCGCCCCATTCAGCAAGAGGGCCGGATTACCGGTTTGTATTAACTAGGAGAGTATTGAAATGAGTCACTTTCTCGACCGCTTGAAGTTTTTCGACAAAATCAAGGAGACCTTCTCCAACGACCACGGTATCGTCACCAACGAAGACCGCCAGTGGGAAGACGCCTATCGCCATCGCTGGCAGCACGACAAGGTGGTGCGCTCCACCCACGGCGTGAACTGCACCGGCGGCTGCAGCTGGAAAATCTTCGTGAAAAACGGTCTGGTTTCGTTCGAAATGCAGCAAACCGATTACCCGCGCACCCGCGAAGACATGCCCAACCATGAACCACGCGGCTGCCAGCGCGGCGCCAGTTTTTCCTGGTATCTTTACAGCCCGCACCGGGTCAAGCACCCGCTGATCCGCGGCCGGCTGCTCGAACTCTATCGCGCCGAACGCAAAGCCGGCCGCGATGCGGTTGAAGCATGGTCGGCGATTCAGGCCGACTCCGCCAAGCGCAAACAATATACCGCCGTGCGCGGCCTGGGTGGTTTCGTGCGCGCCACCTGGGAAGAAGTGACCGAAATCATCGCCGCAGCCAACGTCCACACCATCAAGAAATGGGGCCCGGACCGGATTTTCGGCTTCTCGCCGATTCCCGCCATGTCGATGATTTCCTATGCAGCCGGATCGCGCTATATGTCGCTGATCGGCGGCGCCTGTGGTTCGTTCTATGACTGGTACTGCGACTTGCCGGCTGCCTCCCCGCAGACCTGGGGCGAGCAGACCGACGTGCCGGAAGCGGCCGACTGGTATAACTCCACCTACATCATCATCACCGGCGCCAACCTGCCGATGACCCGTACTCCGGATGCGCACTTTGCCGCGGAGGTACGCTACAAGGGCGCCAAGATCGTATCGATGGCGCCGGACTATGCCGAATTCTGCAAATTTTCCGACCTGTGGATGCCGATCCGCCAGGGCACCGACTCCGCCGCCTTCCTGGCGATGGGCCATGTCGCCCTGAAAGAGTTTTACATCGACAAGCAGGATCCGTACTTCCAGGAATATGCCCGCCAGTACACCGATATGCCGATGCAGGTGATGCTGCGCAAGCACGGCGAAGGCTACGTTACCGACCGCCTGCTGCGCGCTTCCGACTTTAACGGCGCAATGGGCGAGACCAACAATCCGGACTGGAAAACCATCGTCTACGACGAGAAAACCAAGGCCTTTGTCGTGCCTAACGGCTCCATCGGCTTCCGCTGGGGCGAGGAAGGCAAATGGAACCTGCTGCCGAAGAACGCCGCCAACCAGCAGGAATTGCTGGCCGAGCTGACCTGCATCGGTTCCAGGGATGAAGTTGTTTCAGTCGGCTTCCCGCACTTCGAACCGGGCGAAGGCGACCTGCTGTACCGCAACGTGCCGGTGCGCAAGGTCAAATTAACGAATGGCGAGGATGCGTTTGTTTCCTCCGTATTCGACTTGCAGGTGGCGCAATACGGTATCGACCGCGGTCTGGGCGGCGGCAATGTCGCCAAGGACTACAGCGACGCCAATGTGGCCTACACCCCGGCCTGGGCTGCCAAGGTCACCAACGTCAAGGCCGCCGACATCGAGCGTACCGGCCGCGAATTCGCCTACAACGCGTCCAAAACGCATGGCAAATCCATGGTCATCATGGGTGCGGCGATCAACCACTGGTACCACAACGACCTGTCCTACCGCTCGATCATGAATCTGCTGCACATGTGCGGCTGCGTCGGCCAGTCCGGCGGCGGCTGGGCGCATTATGTCGGCCAGGAAAAGCTGCGTCCGCAGGCAGGCTGGGCACCCATCGCCTTCGCCCTCGACTGGCATCGTCCGCCGCGTCACATGAACTCCACGTCCTACTGGTATTTCCACACCGACCAGTGGCGCTACGAGACCGTCAAGGCCGACGAACTGCTGTCGCCTGCCGGCAAAAACAAGAACAAGGGCTACTCGCTGGCCGATTACAACGTCCAGTCGACTCGCATGGGTTGGTTGCCGTCAATGCCGCACTGGAACGCCAATCCGCTCGATCTGGTCACTGAAGCTGAACAAGCCGGCGCCACCGACGAGGCGAGCATTGCCAAGCATGTCGTCGGCAAGCTCAAGTCCGGCGAACTGGACGTTGCCTTCGCCGACGTGGACAACCCGGTCAACTGGCCGCGCAACCTGTTCGTCTGGCGCGCCAACCTGATCGGCTCTTCCGCCAAGGGCCACGAGTATTTCCTCAAGCACCTGCTCGGCGCGCAGAACGGCGTGCTGCAGGAAAGCGGTGCAGGGCGCGACAACAAGGAAGTCAAATGGCATGACGAAGCGCCTATCGGCAAGCTGGATCTGATGGTGGACATCAACTTCCGCCTGAATTCCACCGGTGCCTATTCCGATATCGTACTGCCGACCGCAACCTGGTATGAGAAAAGCGACCTCAACACCACCGACATGCACCCCTTCATTCACCCGCTGTCGGAAGCGGTGTCGCCGGGCTGGGAATCCAAGTCCGACTGGCAGATCTTCCAGTCCATCGCCAAGGCGTTTTCAACGCTGGCCGAGAAACACCTCGGCATACGCAAGGACGTCGTCGCGCTGCCGATGCAACACGATTCGGCAGCCGAACTGGCTCAGCCTTTCGGCCAGGTAACCGACTGGAAGAAAGAGGGCATCGATCCGGTTCCGGGCAAAACCATGGCGATCCTCAAGGTGGTCGAGCGCGACTACCCCAACACCTACAAGAAGTTCATCGCACTTGGGCCGTTGATGATCAAGCTCGGCAACAACATCAAGGGGGTCGACTGGAATACCGAACAGGAATACGAAGAGCTCAAGAAGTGCAACCATACCGTGACTGTGCCGGGCATTTCATTCGGCATGCCTTCCCTCGAGGAAGACATCAGCGTCTGCGATTCGGTGATGCGCATGGCGCCGGAAACCAACGGCGAGGTGGCTCACAAGGCCTGGACCGCCATGTCCAAAAAGACCGGCATCGACCACCATCACCTGTATGCCGGCCGTCACGAGGACAAGTTCACCTTCCGCGACATCCAGGCCCAGCCGCGCAAGATCATCACCGCGCCAACCTGGTCGGGGATCGAGTCGGAAAAAGTGTCCTACACCGCAGGCTACACCAACGTGCATGAGCATATCCCGTTCCGCACGCTGACCGGCCGCGCCCACTTCTACCAGGATCACGAGTGGATGCTGGACTTCGGCGAAGGCTTCAGCACCTACAAGCCGCAACTGGACATGAAGGCGCACAATACCGTTCCGGCCAACGTCAAATCCAAGCCGCACCTGCTGCTGTCGTGGAACACCCCGCACTCCAAGTGGGGTATTCACTCCTCGTATCAGGACAACCTGCGCATGCTGACCCTGTTCCGCGGCGGACCCTACGTCTGGATCTCCGAAATCGACGCCCAATCCGTCGGCATCGAGGACAACGACTGGGTCGAAGCGGTCAACGCCAACGGCGCCACCATTGCCCGCGCTGTCGTATCGCAACGTATTCCGCGCGGTCTGGCGATGATGTACCACGCTCAGGAAAAGAACATCAACGTGCCGGGCTCGCCTTCCACCGGCAAGCGCGGCGGCATCCTGAACGCAGTGACCCGCGTGATCGTGAAGCCGACCAACATGATCGGCGGTTACGCCCAACTGTCCTACGGCTTCAACTATTACGGCACGGTCGGTTGCCAGCGTGACGAACAGGTGGTTCTGCACAAGATCGCGGACAAGGATGTGGACTGGCTGGAACGGCCGCTCACTCCGGAGCGGGAAGCGGCACTGAACCCGCCGGGAATCGGCAAGCGCTGATCGTCACTTGAACAGGATATTTAGGAGAACCCAATGAAAGTACGTGCACAATTCGCGTTTGTCTTCAATCTGGACAAATGCATCGGTTGCCACACCTGCTCGGTAACGTGCAAGAACGTGTGGACCAACCGCAAGGGCGTGGAATACGTCTGGTTCAACAACGTCGAATCCAAGCCCGGCATCGGCTATCCCAAGCAATGGGAGAACCAGCAACTGTGGAAAGGCGGCTGGACGCTGGCCGACGGCAAGCTGGAACTGAAAGCCGGCGGACGGGTGTCGAAGCTGATGAACATTTTCGCCAACCCGGACATGCCGCAGATCGACGACTACTACGAGCCATTTACCTACAACTATGCCCGGCTGCAGAACGCACCGCTGTCGGAAGCCACGCCGACGGCACGCCCGATGTCCCAGATCACCGGGGAATCGATGGAGAAAATCCACTGGGGCCCGAACTGGGAAGACGACCTGGCTGGCGAGTATGCGAAACGCAGCAAGGACCAGAACATGGACAACATCCAGAAAGCGATGTACGGCCAGTTCGAGAATACTTTCCACATGTATCTGCCGCGCATCTGCAACCACTGCCTGAACCCGGCATGCGTCGCGGCCTGCCCGTCCGGCTCGATCTACAAGCGGGAAGAGGACGGCATTGTGCTGGTCGACCAGGACAAGTGCCGCGGCTGGCGCATGTGCATCAGCGCCTGCCCGTACAAGAAGGTGTATTACAACTGGGAATCCGGCAAGGCCGAGAAATGTATCGGCTGCTTCCCGCGCGTCGAGTCCGGCATGCCGACGGTGTGCTCCGAGTCGTGCGTCGGCCGCATCCGCTACAACGGCATCATGCTCTACGATGCCGACAAGATCGAAGCGCTGGCCAGCACCGCCAACGAGCAGGACTTGTATGAAGCCCAGCGCAGCATTTTCCTCGACCCCAACGACCCCGCCGTGATCGCCCAGGCGCGCAAGGATGGGATCTCCGAGGACTGGCTGATCGCCGCCCGGAAATCGCCGATCTACAAGATGGCGATCGAGTGGAAAATCGCCTTCCCGATGCACCCCGAGTACCGCACCCTGCCGATGGTCTGGTACGTACCGCCGCTTTCGCCGGTGCAGTCCCAGATCGACCAGGGCAACCTGCCGGTCGGCCCGGACGGTGCAATTCCGCTGGCAGGAACAATGCGCACACCGATCCGCTATCTCGCCAACCTGCTCACCGCAGGCAACGAGGCGCCGATCGAGAACGCGCTGAACCGCCTCATCGCCATGCGCAGCTACCAACGCTCGGTGCACGTGGAAGGCGTGGCCGATACCCGCGCACTGGAAACGGCGGGAATCACCGAGAACATGGCGAAGGAGATGTACCGTTACCTGGCGATTGCCAACTACGAAGACCGTTTCGTCGTTCCAACCAGCCATGCGGAAGAAACCATGGGAGATCCGTTCGGCTTCCAGGGCCAGAACGGCTTCACCTTCGGCAACGACAGTTCCCGCGGCATATCCAAGATCTCCCTGTTCCCACGGCGCCGCAAGGACACCGTGGAACCCAAGGAACTTGCGCCGTCGTCGGGCGACCACTAAGGAGAGCTTCATGACTATCTACAAGCTTCTATCGGTGCTGCTGGACTATCCCGGCCAGGAACTGGCCGACAACCTGCCGGAAATCCGGCAGGCGCTGGAAAACTGCCAGGACTTCAACGAGACCGAGCGGACGGCGGTGCGAAAATTCCTGGCATGGCTGGAGAGCGCAGACTTCATGGACATCCAGGCGGATTACGTGCAGACCTTCGATCTTACGCCGGAGCACAGCCTGCACCTGACCCATCACCTGTTCGGCGACGACAAGAATCGCGGTCCGGCCCTCATCGACCTGACCGAGCTGTACAAGGACTATGGCGTGGAGGCGGTAGCCAATGAGCTGCCGGACTACCTGCCGTTGATTCTGGAGTTCGTCGCTTACCAGGAGGAAGGCGAAGCGCAGGCTTTCCTCAGCGATGCCGTCAAGGTGTTTACCGTGCTGGCGACCAACCTGGAAAAGGCGAAGAGCCCTTACGCACCGCTGGTGCGCATTATCGAAAACCGGGCGAGTCTGACCCGGATTGCTGCCTAAGGAGTCCATTATGAGCTTGAATAACTTTATCTTCGGGGGCTATCCCTATATCGCCCTTACCGTGTTCCTGCTGGGTAGCTGGATGCGCTTCGACCGGGAGCAGTACACCTGGAAAAGCGACTCCAGCCAACTGCTGTCCAAGAGCAATGTGCGACTGTCGAGCAACCTGTTTCATGTCGGCATCATCGCCATCTTCTTTGGCCATGCCGTAGGCCTGCTCACCCCGCACCACTGGTTCCTGGCGCTGGGCGTGTCCGACATGCAGCACCAGTATCTGGCCATCACCGCCGGCGCCATTTTCGGCTCCATGTGTTTGCTTGGCGGCTTGATGCTGTGGGTACGGCGCATGTTCAATGCGCGCATTTCGTCCTCCAGCCGCGGCATGGACAAACCCATTCTGTCCTGGCTGTTGATCACGCTACTGCTGGGACTGTCCACCATCCCGGTATCCATGGGCCATGCCAGCAACGGCAATCCCGGCGTGATGATCGCGCTGGCGGAATGGGTGCAGAGCATCGTTTACCTGAGCCCCAATCCGGCACTGCTGGATAGCGTGGACGGCATCTTCAGGATCCACCTGTTTTTCGGCATGACGGTGTTCCTGCTGTTCCCGTTCACCCGTCTGGTGCATGTCTGGAGCGTGCCGCTCGGCTATCTGGGACGCTCGTACCAGATCGTGCGCACCAAAAGAGAGATTTTCGACTAATATAGAACGTTATCTATGGCCACCCATTTTCGGGTGGCCATAGATAGCTCTGCCGGTTTCGCCAGTAATCAGTCAACCTGAAATGCCTGAATGCAGGAGCGGCCTCCCGCATTCAACATGTCTGACTATGTATGTCGCCGCAGAGACGAACCAAGTTAAAATTCAATTCGGCTTTTTCAAATCCCCTTGTAAATTCAAAGAGGTTTTTTCATGAGCGAGTCCACCCGGACAAACCCCACCGACCACCTTCACTACCTGCTCGTCAACGGCAAGGAAATCCAGACCGATTCGGAAGGCTATATCAGGAACCTGGACGAATGGTCGGAAGATTACGCCATTGCCCTGGCCAGGAAAGAAGGGCTGGAATTGACCGACGAGCACTGGCAGGTCATCCGTTTTCTGCGCGACTGGTACGAAGAGCATGACGTCCAGGCGCAGGTACGGTTCATGATCAGGCATTTCTCCAAGGCATGGGGCAAGGAAAAAGGCAACAACCATTACCTGCACCTGATTTTCCCCAAAGGCGGTCCGCAGAAACAGGGCAACCGCCTGGCCGGCTTGCTCAGAACCAAGGGCGAGCACTGAACATGACCGGTTGTAGTTTAGCAGTCCTTCACCTTCTCACATCGCGACTGGAAGTCGGCAAAGGATGAATATGGAAAATAATCGTTAGTTCAGTTGCACTGACGGGGAAGCCCTTGTAGTTCAAGTTCAGGGACGCTGCGCGGCTTTATCGCGCAGCGTCCCCTGCAACGCCTGGTTAGGGCACTTTTTCATCGAACACTCCCCATGCGTTTTCGTATCCTAGTTCGTGAAAAGTCTTGGGATGAATGCCCGGCATCTTCGGGTCTTTGAAGTACTTCGTGAATCGTTCAGGTTCATTGGCAAGCGTTTCACCAGGAACCACAAAGTACTGAACTGCTTGACCCGGCTTGTTCAGTAGCACGAAAACGTAAATGTGGGCTGCTTCGACCTTGCTGTGACTGATGAGGAAAAAGTTCTTCTCCCGAAGCACCTTTACCTGGACAGTGAACGTCCCTCCGGTCTTGGAATTGTGTGCGAATAGGTCAATGGCCTTCACGTTGCCGAAGGTCACGGAGGTTTGAAGCCCGCGTTTCAGTAACTCCGCAGCCACAAACAGTTCGCCCGCCAGAATTTATCCGATAAATGCACCATCCCGTCCCCTTTATCCTTCACATGGAGCTGTCCCGGAGGGGCTACAAATAAAACTCAACCAGCACCATAGCCTTTCAATTCTTGTTTGTCATAAGCAATATGCGGGATATGCCGCAGGCGCCGGCCGAAGCGGAAACCTGCATCCGCGAAGTGGGGCAGCGGTATTTCTGGCGCGAGCCACGGGCCAATCGGCACGCCCGATCCGGGCGAGTGCCCGCAAGCTGATTAATCCACGGGGGAGATAGCGTCGGCGTTTTTCGAGCCGTAGCGCTGCGGCTTGCGGCGATATCGGCAGGAAACATGAGCAAACATAGTCGGAAAACGGCATCAAACCTTGTGCCGCGCCCCCCCTTCCCCTACAATGAACGACTTCACTTCCCACCAAGCTGGACCGAAGTTGCCCAAACGTTTTCTCCGCCGATCAAAATACTTCTGGCTGTCGTTCAGGCACTGGAAACGGCGGCTGTTGTTCTGGACTGGTGCAATCTGCGTCGGCATTGCCGCAGTTTTTTTTGCCAAGGGAAGCGAACAGGCTAATCTGCTGTTTCACCGCTTGATCGCGTTCTCCCCCTATCTACCCCTGCTGGTCGCCCCCGCCGGACTCGCGCTGGTTGCTTACATCACGCGCCGCTTTTTCCCCGGCTCCCAGGGCAGCGGCATCCCCCAGACCATCGCAGCTTTGCAAATGGAGGACAGCAACGACCGCCAATCGGTGCTTTCGCTACGCATCGCTCTGGGAAAAATCCCCCTCACCCTGGTCGGCCTGCTATCGGGCGCATCCGTAGGCCGCGAAGGGCCGACAGTGCAGATCGGCGCTGCGATCATGCACGCCATCGGGGGATTCGGCCGCTACCATCGTCTCGACATTGAAAAGGGTTTGATCATCGCCGGCGGGGCGGCCGGCGTTGCTGCAGCCTTCAACACGCCGCTGGCCGGCGTGGTATTCGCCATCGAGGAAATGAGCCGTTCCTTCGAGGAAAAAACCAACGGCATCGTGCTCACAGCCGTCATTGTCGCCGGCATGACCTCGCTCGGCATGATCGGCAATTACACCTACTTCGGCTACACCTCGGCTGAGCTCGATCTGAATAATGGCTGGATTGCGGTACTGGTCTGCGGTGTCGTCGGCGGACTGTTCGGTGGTCTGTTCAGCCGGATTCTGATCGCGGCTGCGCGCGGCATCCCGGGCCGCCTCGGTTCGCTGATGAAGGAGCGCCCGATTGTTTTCGCCGCCCTGTGCGGATTCGCGCTGGCGCTGATCGGCCTGCTCTCCGGCAGCACCACCTACGGCACCGGCTATCAGGAGGCCCAGCAACTCGTATCCGAAGGCATTCCCCTGCCAGAATCATATGGCATCCTCAAGATGCTTGCCACCATCGTCTCCTACGTGAGCGGCATCCCAGGCGGCCTGTTCGCTCCCTCTCTGGCCATCGGCGCCGGCTTCGGCGCCAACATGGTAAACCTGATGCCCTATGCGCCCGCAGGCGCAGTGGTGATCCTCGGCATGGTGTCGTATTTTGCCGGCGTGGTACAGGCACCCATCACCTCCTTCGTGATCGTCATGGAGATGACCGACAACCACGCCATGCTGCTGCCGCTCATGGCCGCGTCCATCCTCGCCTCTGCCTGCTCGCGATTGATCTGCACCAAACCCCTCTACAAGGCCCTGGCCGAGAGCTTCCTGCAGCGCGCCACCGCGATCCCGGCCAAGCCCCCTGCGGAAACGCAAGCAGCACCTCAAGAGCCATTATCGTTATAATCCTAATAAACAGCTTTTAGCCACGGATTAACACAGATAAAACATGCGGTTGAAATAATTTCATTTCTTCCCGTGAGGGTGAGCGGCGAACACCGTGCAAGCCTCTGATAATCCGTGGTAACTGCTTTTTCAGGGACAATGTTTCCATGCATAACGAGAAGATCAATGCCGCCATTCTGTTTGCCGACATAAGCGGCAGCACCCGCCTCTATGAAACACTGGGCGACAAGGCGGCACTGGGGAAAATCGAGCTATGCCTGTCCATTCTGTCCACGCTGTCGCGCAAGCATGGCGGAAAAACAATCAAAACCATCGGCGATGAAATCATGTGCGCCTTCCCCGACGCTGCATCTGCCGTTCTCGCAGCGCGCGACATGCAGATGGAGATGGCGATGCAGTTCATCAACAGCAAGCTGCCTCTGCAGATCCACATCGGCCTTCACTACGGCCAGACGATCCAGAGCGATGACGACGTGTTCGGCGATGCGGTCAATGTCGCCGCCCGGCTGACGGAACTCTCCAAGGCGGGCCAGATCATCACCAGCCGGCAAACCGCCGACACCTTGACTGCCGAGCTCCGAGCCGACCTGCGCCAACTGGGAAGCGCCCCCCTGAAAGGGAAAAGCGAGGACATCGACATCTGCGAGATCATCTGGCAGGAGACAGGCGACCTGACCCTGATGCCGGGCAGCGTTTTCAGGATGGCGCCTGTTGCCTGGCGTATATCGCTGCGCCACGCCGGGGCATGCCTGGTTCTCGATGCGAACAAGCCGGCGGCGGTACTCGGCCGCGACAAGGCCAACGACCTCGTCGTCGACAACCCTCTCGCCTCGCGGCAGCATGCCAGGATCGAACTTCGCGGCGACAAGTTCATCCTTAGCGACCAGAGCACCAACGGCACCTATGTCTTCACGGCGGACGGAAGAAAAACCTTTCTCCGCCGCGAGGAATTCCCGCTTTCCGGCTCCGGCTCCATCAGCCTGGGGCACGATACAGACGGAGACTTTGCCTCGCCGTTGACGATCCTGTTTGACTGCGAGTAGCGACAGCATGACAAATTTCGGGGCGATTATCATCGGCGACGAGCTGTTGAGCGGCAAGCGCCAGGACCGGCATTTTCAGCATGTAATAGAAACGCTGGCGCAACGCGGGCTGGAGCTGAAGTGGTGCCGCATCATCGGCGACGATCCCGCGCTGATCGTCGAAACCCTGCGCCAGACCCTGCCGCAGGATGACATCGTATTCTGCTTCGGCGGCATCGGCGCCACCCCCGACGACCACACCCGCCAGTGCGCGGCGGGAGCCGCCGGGGTGCCTCTTTACCGCCACCCCGAGGCGGCGGCAGAGATCGAGGCGCACTTCGGCGCAGAGGCCTACCCGCGCCGCATCCTGATGGCCGACCTGCCGCAGGGCAGCCGCATCATCCCCAACCCGTTCAACCGCATTCCCGGTTTTTCCCTCAACCACCACCACTTCCTGCCCGGCTTCCCGCAGATGGCATGGCCGATGATGGACTGGGTACTGGACATGCTCTACCCGGAGATTCGCAACCAGGCCCCCGAATCCGAAACCATCATCACCGTGCTGGATGCGATGGAGAGCCCGCTGCTCGACCTGATGAACGAATTCGTGAAGCTTTATCCGGATGTGCGCTTTTCCAGCCTGCCGCACATCGGCGATGAAGGCGAGCGCAAGGTGGAATTCGGGGTGCGCGGCACGCGACCGCGGGTGGCAGAGGCAATTAACCACCTCCAGGCAGAAGTTGAAAAGATGGGCTACCGTTATACGGAAACCGCCTAGAACTGCCGATTATTCGACATCCAGCGCCAGTGCGGCATCGACGCGAGAGCTTTTCTGCGGCTGCGATTCAACAGGTCTTGCAGCAGGTTCTGCCAGCAATTCAAGGATGCCGACCAGCTTGTCGATCTGCGACCGGGTATGGTTGGCATTCATGATGAAGCGCAAACGGCTTTGTTTCAGCCCCACCGCCGGGAATTTGACGGCGTCCACATGGATGCCCTCGTTCTTGAGCAGCGCGGCGACACGATCGCACTCCCGTTCATCCCCGATGAGCACGGGGACAATCGGTGTGGCTTTGGAAATCAGGTGGTAGCCCAGGTTCTCCATTCGGCTGACAAAATAGCGCTGGTTGTCCCACAACCGCTTTCTTCTCTCCGGCTCGACCAGCGACATATCGATTGCCTCGGACACCGCAACGGCCTGGTCGGGCGGCAAGGTGGAAGTAAACCCGTAAGCGGAACTGGTCAGCCGCAGAATATCGGAAATATGGCTTTCCGTTGCGATGAAGCCGCCGATCGCCCCATACGCCTTGCTCAAGGTGCCCATCTGGATCAGCCTCGGGCTGTATGCGCCGAAGTGCTCCGAGGTGCCGCCGCCATGTTCGCCCAGAACGCCCGTGCCATGCGCATCATCGATGTAGACCGTGGCATCGTAGCGTTCGGCCAGTTCGATCATCCCGGGCAACGGCGCAATATCCCCATCCTGGCTGAAAACCCCGTCGCTGACGATGATCTTGATGCGGTCAGGGCAGGACTTGAGCTTGCTTTCCAGATGGTCTAGATCAAGATGGCGGTAGGCCATCCTTTCCGCCCCCGACATGCGGATTCCCTCGCGGATACTGATATGGTTGTATTCGTCGGAAAAATAGGTGTAACGGTAGCGACGCGACGACTTGAAGCCATACAGCCGCGCCAACTGGGATGACTTCACCAGGGACGACAACACGCCCAGGTTGGTCAGGTAGCCGGTGGCGAACAGCAGCGCGGACTTCTTGCGCTTCAACCGGGCCAGCTTGGCCTCCAGCTCTCCATAGATATCCAGATCCCCGCCCAGCAAGCGGGATTCACAGTTACCCACGCCGAACCGTTCGAGACCCAGCTTTGCCTTGGCTATCAGCCTTTTGCTGGTAGCCAGCCCAAGGTAGTTGTTGGTGCTGAAGGAAACATATTGCCGGCCGTCACTGATAAACGTGGGGTCTGGCAAAGTACTTGCGCTGGGGATTTCGTGGTGAGCTTGTTGCGATCTCAGCCAACTATCAATTTCTCTAAACTCTTCCAATCCGTTCCACCTTATGTTTTCAAGCCGAAATCGACACGTTTCAATTATGTTTTATCTGCCTGACACAAAGCTGACAAAAATTATTCATGAGTAGAAAATTAGCGCCCTGGAATTCGGTTACCGTCGGCCAATCCGTCGTTTTTCCCAGGGTTGTCCTACAATGGAAATGGAAGAACATTTCCGGAAGGAATTAAACATGAAACCGTTTATCGACGTCGCAACTGGCGTGAGCGAGGAGTTATCGCAAATTCTGGAATCCGCGGCCAACGATCCCGACGCCGAGGAGCCCGCCACGCTGGGCTCGGTTCGCAGCATCATTGCCAGGATGTCCGATGGCGAGCGATTCGAAGCCGACCGCATGCATTTTGACCCGAGCCGTTCATTGCCGGAAGAAATCGACGACCTGATCGAACAATTCGGCGACGAAGCTCCCGCCATTGATTTCGTTACCGTCAAGGCAAGCGAAGACATGTCGCGCATCATCGCCGCGATGATGGATACCGGCGCGAGCAGCCCGCCTACCCTGGGGATGGTGCGGGACGCCATGTTGCATGGACTGATGGCGCGCCTGGACGGGGACGGCGAGATCGATCCCGACCAGGACGGGACGCTGCAGTACGAGGTCGAAACGCTGATCAGCCATTATGGCCCGGATGCGGCGGCGGAAAACTTTCTGCGCTACGATTGACCGCGCCCGCGAACCGGCGGAACGTTCCGCCGGTTCGCCTGTCTACCGCCTATCGCGTAGAATAGGCGCCTCATGGAACCCGCCCGCAACATCTTCTCCCATCGCAAATTCTGGGCCAAACGTTTCGGCACGGCGCCGGTGCTGCCGATGTCGCGCGCCGAGATGGAGCAGCTCGGCTGGGACAGCTGCGACATCATCCTGGTCACCGGCGATGCCTACATCGACCATCCCAGCTTCGGCATGGCGCTGGTCGGACGGCTGCTGGAGGCGCAGGGATTCCGCGTCGGCATCCTCAGTCAGCCCGACTGGCACAGCCCGAACGCCTTCAAGTCGCTGGGCAAGCCCAACCTGTTTTTCGGCGTCACCGCCGGCAACATGGATTCGATGGTCAACCGCTATACCGCCGACCGCAAGACCCGCTCGGACGACGCCTACACGCCCAATGCGGAGGCCGACAAGCGCCCGGACCGGGCGGTGATCGTCTATGCCCAGCGCTGCCGCGAGGCCTATCCCAAAGTGCCGGTGGTGATCGGCGGCATCGAGGCCAGCCTGCGCCGCATCGCCCATTTCGACTACTGGTCGGACAAGGTGCGGCGTTCCATCCTGCCCGATTCCAAGGCCGACATCCTGCTCTACGGCAATGCCGAGCGCGCGCTGGTGGATCTGGCACACCGCCTGGCGAAGGGCGAGGACATCGCCAGCATCACCGACCTGCGCGGCACGGCCATATTGCGCAAAAGCATTCCCGACGGCTGGAGCGAAATCGACTCGACTTCGGTGGACAGGCCCGACCAGGTGGTGCCGCATCCCAATCCCTACGAGGAAACCACTGCCGCCTGTGCGGAAGAGAAAGAAACAAGCAAGGTGCGCCATGCGCACCAAGATCTGGTGCGTGGGACGCGCCCTACGGCCAAAGAAGGTCGCGCCCACACTGTCATCCGCCTGCCCTCCTTCGAGCAGGTCAGGGACGATCCCGTGCTGTACGCCCACGCCAACCGCCTGTTGCACCTGGAAACCAATCCCGGCAATGCGCGCGCGCTGGTGCAAGCCCACGGCGACCGCGACGTGTGGATCAATCCGCCGCCGATTCCACTCACCACCGAAGAACTGGATGGCGTCTATGCCCTGCCCTACACCCGCCGCCCCCACCCGGCCTATGGCGAGGCGAAGATTCCGGCCTACGAAATGATCCGCTTCTCGGTCAACATCATGCGCGGCTGTTTCGGCGGCTGCACCTTCTGCTCGATCACCGAGCACGAGGGCCGCATCATCCAGAACCGCTCGGAAGGCGCCATCCTGCATGAGATCGAGGAAATCCGCGACAAGACGCCGGGCTTCACCGGCACCATCTCCGACCTGGGCGGCCCGACCGCCAACATGTACCGGCTCAAGTGCAAGGATGCCGAAATCGAGGCCGCCTGCCGCAGGCTTAGCTGCGTTTACCCCGACATCTGCATCAACATGGGCACCGACCACGCGCCGCTGATCCGGCTTTACCGCAAGGCCAGAACGCTGCCCGGCATCAAGCGCATCCTGATCGGCTCCGGCGTGCGCTACGACCTCGCGATCCGGTCACCGGAATACGTCAGGGAACTGGTCAGCCACCACGTCGGCGGCTACCTCAAGATCGCACCGGAGCATATCGCCGAAGGGCCGCTGTCGAAGATGATGAAACCGGGCATGGGGGCCTACGACAAATTCAAGGAATTGTTCGAGAAGTTTTCGAAGGAAGCCGGCAAGGAACAGTACCTGATTCCCTACTTCATTTCCGCCCATCCCGGCACCACCGACGAGGACATGCTGGAACTGGCGCTGTGGCTCAAGGCCAACGGTTTCCGCCTGGATCAGGTGCAGAACTTCACCCCCACGCCGATGGCGATTGCCTCCGCCATGTACCACACCGGCAGGAACCCGCTGCGCAAGGTAAGCCGCAAAAGCGAAACGATGCCGGTACCGAAAAGCGGCAGGGCAAGGCAGTTGCATAAGGCTTTCCTGCGCTACCACGACCCCGCCAACTGGCCGCTGCTGCGCGAAGCGCTCAGACAGATGGGCAGGGCCGACCTGATCGGCAACGGCAAGAAACACCTGGTGCCGGGCTGGCAACCTGCTGGAACCGGCAGCACCCTCCGCCCCGGAAACGTCGCCAACCGCAACAAAAAACCGTCAAAGCACACAAAATCCGCCACTGCAAAAGCCCAAACTCCGCGCCGTACCCGGTAACACCTCCCGAACATTACAAAAAAATCACTTGGGCATATTGCCCAAAGATTTTTTTTGTTTTAGACTTCACCACAATATATTGATGAAAATAAAAATAAGCTAACCACATATTGTGGAAAAAGCTGAATTCGGTCTGCCAAGGAGGAGCTTTATGCCACAAGCCAAGGCATTTTTCTCGGAAGATGTTTCAACAGTCATAGAAGATCAAACGGCCAAGCTCGAGGTCGTACCCGGTGGACGCCTCCAGGCCGAGCGAGGCGAGCGGCGTAGCGCACGGCGCATCCCCATCACCTGCCAGGTAAAAATCCGGATCACGGAAAGCGACGAAACCGCTTATGGCACCACCAAGGATATCAGCGTCGGCGGAATTGCCCTGATCACCGACTACGTTCCCCGTTTCGGCCAGTTGATGGAAATCCATGTATTGCCGCCCCAGGGCTCCAGCATCCAACCGCTACGCGCTCTGGTTCAGGTCAGGCGTTGTGTCCAACTGATTACCGGTCACAGCTATGAAATCGGTGCGGCGATTCTGAAAATCCGCGAATAGCCCTGGAAACGACAGTTGAAAGGGTTGGAGCGCGCGCGGCTTTTGGATGCAGGGCAAGAAACAACGATCCTGTTTCCTGATTAAAACAGCTTCTAAACCTTTTCATCCAGCGTAGTGGCGATATCGCTGCTGCGCCCTCTTTTTTTCCGCCTTTCCTCCCCGTTGCGGGTATCCAGAACAGGATGCCCATGCGGCAGGCGACGACACCATTTACGCCGGTCCGCCACGGTGCGCTTCTCCTGCACCACCGGTTCTTCATCCGGTCTGACCTTGCGCCTGAAATGCTGAACCACCAAGGGTACGCGCATGCGCGCCTCAACCCGCTGAACGGGACGGGCCGCCCGGACAGGCCGGGGTTCTTCCTCTTTTGCCGGAGAAGCGACGGGGGGCAGGCTGGGAACGAAACGCATGATGGCTTGTCTCCTTATAATATACATAATATAGCTTTATCCGCTCTGTCTATCAACTCGCGAAACCGCTATAATGCCGCCTCTTTTACTTGATGAAACAGTCCGTTGCCATGGCCACCCTGCAAGATGAAATCCACCGCCGCCGCACCTTTGCCATCATCTCCCACCCCGATGCCGGCAAAACCACGCTCACCGAAAAAATGCTCTGGTTCGGCGGCGCGATCCAGATGGCGGGCGCGGTGCGCGCACGCAAAGCCGACCGCCACGCGGTATCGGACTGGATGGAGTTGGAGAAGCAGCGCGGCATTTCGGTGACCTCCTCGGTGATGCAGTTCCCCTACCGCGACTGCATCGTCAACCTGCTCGACACCCCCGGCCACGAAGACTTTTCCGAGGATACCTACCGCACGCTGACGGCGGTCGATTCGGCGGTGATGGTGATCGACGCGGTGAACGGCGTCGAGGCCCAGACCATCAAGCTGCTCAACGTCTGCCGCCTGCGCGACACGCCTATTCTCACCTTCATCAACAAACTCGACCGCGAGGGCAAGGAACCGATCGACCTGCTCGACGAAATCGAATCGGTGCTCGCCATCCAGTGTGCGCCGATGACCTGGCCGATCGGCATGGGCAAGCGCTTTCGCGGCACCTATCACCTGTACAACGACACCGTTTCGGTGTTCGACCCCAAGGCCGAAAAAGGCACCGCCGAAATCATTCAGGGCATCGACAACCCGCGCCTCGACGAACTGATCGGCGACCAGGCCGACGAACTGCGCGTCGACATCGAACTGGTGCGCGGCGCCTCGCACACCTTCGACCGCGAAGCCTATCTCGCCGGCAAGCAGACGCCGGTATTTTTCGGCTCGGCGATGAACAATTTCGGCGTGCAATCGTTGCTGGACGCCATTGTCGAGCTTTCCCCCGCGCCGCTGCCGCGCCCGGCGCAGAGCCGCGAAGTGGCACCCGACGAACCCAAGTTCGCCGGCTTCGTCTTCAAGATCCAGGCCAACATGGATCCCAAGCACCGCGACCGCATCGCCTTCATCCGCATCTGCTGCGGGCGCTTCGATCGCGGCATGAAAATCAAGCAGGTGGCGAGCGGCAAGCTGTTCACGGTGAGCAATGCCATCACTTTCATGGCGCAGGACAGGAACACCGCTGACGAAGCCTACGCCGGCGACATCATCGGCATCCCCAACCACGGCACGATCAGGCTGGGCGACACCTTCAGCGAAGGCGAAGACCTGAAATTCACCGGTATTCCTTCCTTCGCGCCGGAAATTTTCCGCCGCGCCCGGATCAGGAACCCGCTGAAGATGAAGCAGTTGCAGAAAGGCCTGCATCAGCTCGCCGAGGAAGGCGCGACCCAGCTGTTCCGCCCGATTGCCAGCAACGACTTGATCCTGGGCGCAGTCGGCATGCTCCAGTTCGATGTGGTGGCGCACCGCCTGCAGTTTGAATACGGCGTCGACGTGCTGTTCGAGCCTTTCGATGTGGCGACGGCGCGCTGGCTGCGTGGCCCGGATGCGGAACTGAAGAAATTGGCCGACAAGCACGGCTTCAACGTTGCGCTCGATGGTGCCGACGATTACGTCTACCTGGCGCCGAACCGCGTCAATCTCAACCTGACGCAAGAGCGTTTCCCGGAAATCAAGTTCCTCGAAACACGGGAAATATTCTGAGTGCCTGCCAGATAAGCTTCAGTAATTTAACTTAAAAACTCAACCACGGATTAACACAGATTTACACGGATTATAAAATCCCAACACCCTCAACAGCACATTGTTTCATCTGTGTTAATCCGTGTTCATCCGTGGATAAAAACGGTTATCAGGTTTAACCGCCGGTAAAACGGTGAATCAGGCGCCGGTCGCGCTTGGTGGGGCGGCCCTGGATATCTTCGCCGGGAGATGGCCCCGCCTTCATCTGCGCCGCCAGCGCCTCCCGCACTGCGCGGCTTTCCGCGGTTTCCTCGTAAAGCTTCGCCGCCTCGCTGGCCGGACCGCGCCGCGCTGAAAGGCCATGCACGGCCACGACGAACTGGAAGCAGCCAATGCGGATTTCGAGCATGTCGCCGATGTTGATAGTCTTCGCCGGTTTGACGCGGATGCCGTTGAGATGCACCTTGCCGCCTTCAACCGCGTCCGATGCCAGCGAGCGCGTCTTGAAGAAGCGTGCCGCCCACAGCCATTTGTCGATGCGCAACCTGCCGCTGTCTTCCTTCACGTCGTTTTCCCAGCCGGTTTTTTGAAGGATTGCATCCGCGCCAGCACCAGGTCACACAGCGTGAGAGACGCCATGTCACGCGCCACGAACCGCACCCGCGCCACCGGCCTGTCGATCTTCATCACCCGCGCCAGATCGGCGGGCGTACCCAGCACCACCGCATCGCACGGCACCCGGCTGATGGATTGCCGCAGTTCCTCCAGTTGCCCGGCGCCATAACCCAGAGCCGGCAGTACCGGGCCAAGTTGCGGATAGGTTGTGTAAGCCGCGCGCAACGAGCCGACCGCATACGGTCGCGGGTCCACCAGACGAGCGCCGAGTTGCCGCGCCGCCCAGGCGCCCGCCGCCTCGGACAGGCCGCCATGGGTCACCGACGGGCCGTCTTCCACCACCAGCACATTTTTTCCCTGGATCAGATCCGGCCGGTCCAGCGTCGCCTCAGACGCCATCAGCACCACCGGCGCGGCGGGATTAAGCGCCTGCGCCGCATCCCTGGCGCGGTTGACTTCCTCCGCGCGGGCGGCGTTCACCTTGTTGATGACGATGATGTCCGCCGCGCGGACATTCGCCTCGCCGGGGAAATAGTCAGCTTCCTCACCGGGGCGCAGCGGGTCGAGCACCACAACCGTCAGATCGGGCCGGTAGAAGGCCATGTCGTTGTTGCCGCCGTCCCACAGAATGACGTCTCCTTCCGCTTCGGCGCGCGCCAGAATCTGGCCGTAATCCACCCCGGAAAACACCACGCCGCCCTCATCGACGTGCTGCTGGTATTCCTCCATTTCCTCGACGGTAATCCCGGAACCAACCACATCCTCCGGCGTGGCATAGCGCTCCACGGACTTGTCGAACCGGCCATAAGGCATGGGATGGCGCACCACCGCCGCCGCCCAGCCCGCCTTGGCCAGCGCGGCCCGCAGGTAACGGGTGACCGTGCTCTTGCCGGCGCCGGTGCGCGCCGCAACCACGGCAATCACCGGTTTGCCGGCCTTGAGCATGGTGTCGTTCGGCCCGAGCAGGTGGAAGGACGCGCCGCAGGCGAACGTAAGGGAAGCCAGGTGCATCACCTGCTCGTGGCGCACGTCGCTGTAGGCAAAAAACACGTCCTCGACGCCGAAGCGGCGGATCAGGTCGGGCAGTTCGCTTTCCGGAAAAATCGGAATGCCTGCGGGATAGCGTGGCCCGGCCAGGAGTGGGGGATAGATGCGATGCTCGATGTAGGGAATCTGGGCGGCAGTGAAGGCGACCACCTCATAACCGGAATGGTTGCGGAAAAATACGTTGAAGTTGTGGAAATCGCGTCCCGCGGCGCCAAGGATGACGGCTTTCCGGGCGGCGCCCATATCAGTGCCGGGTCTGCCCGGTCGCCATCACCACCGGGCTGGCGACAAAAATCTGCTCCGCATCCACCGCATCGAATACGTAGTGCTGGTTGCAGAACTCGCAGTCCACCTCGACATAGCCGGTTTCCTGCAAAATAGACTTTATCTCGTCGTGGCCCAGCATCCGCAAGGTGGCAGCGACCCGCTCGCGCGAGCAGTTGCAGCCGAATTGCACCGGCGCACTGTCGAACAAGCGGATATCCTCCTCGTGAAACAGGCGATGGATGATCTTGCGCGCCGACAAGCCGAGCAGCTCCTGCCATGTCACCGTCTCGCCAAGATGGGCAGCGCGATTCCAGGCATCCGCATCTTCGTCCTTGCCGTCGGGCATCCGCTGCAACAGCAGCCCCGCCGCCCCAACCGCGTCGGCCGCCAGCCATAGCCGCGTTTCGAGTTGTTCGGAGCGGCGCATGTAATTTTCCAATACCTCGGCCACGGAACCGCCTTCCAGGTCGACGATCCCCTGATAGGTCTGCCGGCCTTTCTTCGGGTCGATGGTGATCACGAAACGCCCCTCACCCACCAGAGCAGTCAGGGAATCCCCGTCCGGCAGATCGCCCTGCCAGTGCGCCATGGCTCGCATCGTCAAGTCGGCGCTGCACTCCACCACCAGAAGCTTGACCGGGCCGCCGCCCTGAATTTGCATGATCAGCGAACCGCTAAACTTGAGCGTGGCGGAAAGCAGCGCCGCTGCCGCCATCAACTCGCCGAGCAGGGTGCGCAGCGCCGGCGGGTAGTCGCGCCGCTCCAGCACCGCCTGCCAGCATGCATCCAAATGGACGATCTCGCCGCGCACCGCGGCGTGTTCAAACATGAAACGCTGCAAACTATCTGGCTGCTTCAAATTGGTCCTCGTGACAAAAAAGTATTTCCATTAAAATAGTACCATTGTAATTCTTCGTGCCCGCCAGAAATGAACTCGTCCAAGATCGCCGATTGCGTCGAAATCCTGTGCCAGAAGGGTTGCAGGGAAGTTTCACGAGTGATTCTCGCCCTGGAGCAAGGTGAACCGGTGGAAGAGGTCGGGCCTCTCAATCCTGACGAACGCCAGACGGTGCTGGCCGAACTGAAATCCATCATGGCAGTCTACCTGAAAGGCGGCACCTGCCAGTGAGCGTCTATTTCGGCCCCGACCTGCGCCTGGTCTGGAACCCGGCGATACCCCGGACGATCTCGTTGTAGGGCAATTCCCGCAGACTGCCGAACCGCGTTTGCGCCTCGAGCACCAACCCGCGAATATCCGCCACCTGTTTTTCCTCCGCCCATTCCGGCCGCAGCACGCCCTGCAAACCGAGTAGGCCGCCGCATTGCACTTTCACATGCTTGGCATGAGGCAATACCTCGTCGACATGCGTCAGTTTCAGTGCAAACGCCGCATTGTGCCGCAACAGCCCGAGCAGCAGCGAGCAGTCTTCCCGCGCCGGGGCATCGAGGCAGTTAACCGTCACCCGCTCAGCGATATTGACGCGGCTGGCCTCACGGCAGCCGCACTGGCAGATCAGGATCGCCTTTTCGAACGGACAGGCGAGCGGATTGGCCGCCCGGTAGGTCTCCTTGAACGCCTGTTCGTCCACTTCGCCGTGCTCCCAGCCTCAGTAATCGTCGCCGGTCATCGGCTCGGGTTCGCGCACCTGGTTCAACAGGTCTTCGGCCTGCAGTTCGTCCTCGGCAAAAATCACCTTGACCGTGTATTTGTCCGCTTCCGTCATGCCGGCACGCACGGTCTTGGCAAAAGCGCCGGCCTCCTTGAAAGTTTGGAACACCTCGACCTTTTCCAGTTGCTTGAAGGGGGGAGTGATTTTGTAAACGAAATAAGGCATGAGTAAGCTCCTGAAAACGGCAAATAAAGAAAACAAATAGATTATAACGGCCCCATGACCGCAAACAAGTCGACAGGATTCTTGTTTAATCTGGGGTGCATGATAGTCTTTGTCAAGATGTCCATCCGGCACAGCGCCTTTTCAATTGAGCCCGCCGACCCATTTCCAGAAAATAACTTTCTGGCGGTTCAGCCAGCCCGCATCATCGCCCTCCGCGCCGGCAGCAATTCCGCCCGCCAGTGAGCAACCGCCCACTTCCAGAACGCTTCCACATCGGCATCCTTCAGCTCCGCCGGGGGTAACTGGCCGAGAAAAACCAGCGCCTCGTACAACTGCGCGACCCGGTCGTCCTGTCTCACTACAGGAGCCAGGGTTTGCTTGCTGAGCTTTTCGCCGCGCTCGTTCACCGCCACCGGCAAGTGCAGGTAAGCCGGTGTAGGCAATCCCAGCAATCGTTGCAGGTAAATCTGGCGCGGCGTGGAATCCAGCAGATCGGCGCCGCGCACGATGTGGCTGATCGCCTGCTCGGCGTCATCCACCACTACCGCCAGTTGGTAGGCGAACAAACCGTCGGCGCGGCGCACGACAAAATCGCCCACTTCCGTTGCCAGGATTTGGCTGATATGCCCTTGCAATCCATCGTCAAACCCGACTGAACCGGAGTCAGTGCGCACTCTCACGGCCCGCCCTTCCCGGCCAGAAAGCAGTCCGCCACGGCAGGTGCCGGGATAGACCGGGCCATCGATGCCGCCGATGGCTGAGTCGACGATTTCCTTGCGGGTGCAGGCGCAAGGGTAGGCCGCGCCGATCTTTTCCAGCTCGGCCAGGGCGGCGCGATAGGCTTCGTTGCGCGCGCTCTGGAACATCACCGTGCCATCCCAGTAAAGGCCGAAAGCTTCGAGCGTGCGCAGGATATCGTCGGCAGATCCCGCTACGACCCGGGGCAGGTCGAGATCTTCCATGCGCACCAGCCATTCGCCGCCGCGGCTTCTGGCCTCGAGGAAAGCGCCTACCGCCGCCACCAGCGAGCCGAAGTGCAGCGGCCCGGTCGGCGAGGGGGCGAACCGGCCGCGGTATGTTGGCGTATTATTGGCTGGCAACTTGAAACTCATGGGCGTCGATCATATCGAATCATAACAAACCGTCGTTGACTATTCATATCTTCACCGCAAAGGACGCGAAGGATCGCGAGGTACCCCAAAGATTGTTTTCCTTTGCGTGCCTTGGCGTCCTTTGCGGTGAAAGGTTTTTTTCATCATACTGAACAGCAAGGGTAAACCAACAACCTTGGGAGCAACGCCATGATCAAAATCCGCAAAGCCCACGAACGCGGCCATGCCGACCACGGCTGGCTGGACACCTGGCATACCTTTTCCTTCGCCGATTATCACGATCCGGAGCAAATGGGCTATTCCAGCCTGCGCGTCATCAACGACGACCGGGTTGCGCCGGGCGCCGGCTTTCCGACCCATCCGCACCGCGACATGGAAATCGTCACCTATGTACTGGCAGGGGCGCTGAAACACAAGGACAGCATGGGCAACGGCACCGTCATCCGGCCCGGCGAGGTGCAACGCATGAGCGCTGGCAGCGGCATCCGGCACAGCGAGTTCAACGCTTCGGAGGACGAGGAAGTACATTTGCTGCAGATCTGGATCATGCCGGAGCAGAATGGCCTCACGCCGAGCTACGAACAGAAATATTTCGACGGCGCCGAGAAGCTCGGCAAGCTGCGCCTGGTCGCCTCGGCCGACGGCAGCGAAGGCTCGGTGACCATCCACCAGGACGCGAAGCTCTACGCCGCCCTGATCGATCCGAATCACCCCGCCGAGCATGCCTTGCCGCCGGGCCGGCGCGCCTACCTGCATGTGGCGAAGGGGCAAGCCCAGGTAAACGGCCAAACGCTGGAAGCCGGCGACGGGGCGCGCATCGAGGGCGAAACTGGACTAAACTTTAAATCCGGCAGTTGCGCCGAAATATTGCTGTTTGATCTGGCTTGGTAACAAGGAAGAATTCATTATGCCAAACAATCTGTTCAGTCCGCTCCGGATAGGCTCGCTCACCCTGTCCAACCGCATCGTGATGGCGCCGCTGACGCGCAACCGCGCCGGCGCCGGCAACGCTCCCCAGGCGATGAACGTGGAGTACTACCGCCAGCGCGCCTCGGCCGGGCTGATTATCACCGAAGGCTCGCAGATTTCCGGAACCGCGGTCGGCTACCCCGCCACCCCCGGTATCCACAGCGCCGAGCAGATCGCCGGCTGGAAACAAGTGACCGATGCCGTGCATGGCCGTGGCGGCAAGATCTTCCTGCAGCTCTGGCACTGCGGCCGGGTGTCGCACCCTTCGCTGCAGCCGGGCGGCATCCTGCCGGTCTCATCTTCCGCCATCCGTCCCGCCGGTGAAGTTTTTACCTATCAGGGATTGCAGCCCTTCGTCATGCCGCACGCACTGGAAACATTTGAACTGACGGATATCGTCGCGGATTACCGCAAGGCCGCACAGAACTGTATGAAAGCGGGCTTCGACGGCGTTGAAATTCACGCCGCAAACGGCTACCTGCTCGACCAGTTCATCCGCGACGGCGCCAACCAGCGCACCGACGCCTACGGCGGTTCTCTGGAAAACCGTAGCCGGCTGCTGCTGGAAGTGACTGCGGCGGTCGCCGGGGTGTGGGGCGCCGAGCGGGTCGGCGTGCGCTTCTCGCCGATCAACAGCTTCAACGACATGCGCGATTCCGATCCGCAGAAAACCTTCGATTACATGGCCGCCGCCCTGAATGCCTTCGACCTGGCCTATATGCACGGCATGGAACTGACATTCGGACAAGAGCCGAAACCGGCTTTCGATTTTGCCCGTTTCCGCAGCCACTTCAAGGGGCGCTACATGGCCAACGGCGGCTACGACCAGACACGCGCCAACGCCGCGCTGGCCTCGGGCTATGCCGATCTGGTGGCCTTCGGCGCGCTGTTCATCGCCAACCCCGACCTGCCCGAACGCTTCGCCAGGAACGTCCCGCTCAATACGCCGGATCAGGGCACCTTCTACGGCGGCGATGAAAAAGGCTATACCGATTACCCGTTTATGGATTAACCTCCGGAGCAATTTTTAGCTACGGATGAATTGTTTTTCTTGAATAGGGATCACCATGCTCACCAAAATCGCCCAAACCCAGGTTGACGTTCACGACCTCATAGCCAGACGCTGGAGCTGCCGCGCCTTCGACAAAGCCAGGCCGGTCAGCCGCGAGCAGATCGTCAGCCTGCTCGAAGCCGCGCGCTGGGCGCCCTCCTGCTTCGGCGATGAGCCCTGGCGCTTCATCGTGTGGGACAGGAACAGCGATGCAGCCGCCTGGCAAAAAGCTTTCGACTGCCTGGGAGAATGGAACCAGAACTGGGTGAAGAACGCGCCGGTACTGGTGCTGACCACCGCCAACAGCCTGTTCCGCAAAAACGGCAACCCCAATCGCTGGGGCCAGTACGATACCGGCGCCGCCGCCGAAAACCTCTGCCTGCAGGCCGTTGCCTCCGGCTTGATGGCGCACCAGATGGGCGGCTATGACGAGGCCAGGGTGCGCAGCACCTTCAAGGTGCCGAAGGAATTCGCCATCATGGCGATGATCGCGGTGGGCTATCAGGGTGAACCGGAAGTCCTCGACGACAACGATGAACTGAAGCAACTGGAACTGGACGAGCGATCCAGAACGCCGCTCGGCGTGCATTTCTTCGAGAACGACTGGGGCCTGCCGGTAAAAAACTAATCTTCGATCTTGCTCCGCCCGCGCTTGACCTCGCCGCGCTGCTTTTTGGATTCCAGCCTGCGCCTTTTCGATGCCTTGGTCGGCTTGGTCTCGATACGCAGCTTGGGCTTCTCGGCGGCCTGCTGGATCAGCGCCACCAGCCTGTTGATCGCATCCTGCCGGTTGCGCTCCTGCGTCCGGAATCGTTTCGCCTCGATCAGCACTTCGCCTTCGTTGGTCAGGCGGCGGCCCGCGAGGCACATCAGGCGGGCGCGCACCTCCTCCGGCAGCGAAAATGAATGGGCGGCATCGAAGCGCAGTTGCACCGCGGTGGACACCTTGTTGACGTTCTGCCCGCCCGGCCCGGAGGCGCGGATAAACTGCAATTCTATTTCGCGCTCGTCAATGGCAAGCTGCGGGGTAATCCGGATCATGTTTTAACGGGGCGACGGCAGTCGGCTCAAGCCAGAAGCTGATCATGATATCGCACCAAATCCAGGTTCGCGAGGCGAATAATGTGGCATGACATCAGCAAGGAAATCTCTGCGGCGACCGGTGAAGCTTGTCTCGTTCAAGCTGGCCGGCCTGTAGGCGGCGGATGCATTAACTCCGCTTATCTGGTCGAGGACGGTGCACGCCGTTTCTTCGTCAAAACCAACCGGGCTTCGAGCCTTGCCATGTTCGAAGCGGAAGCCGAGGGGCTGCGTGAAATCTCGGCAACGCGCACCATCCGCGTGCCGGCCCCGATATGCACTGGAATAGCGCTGGATTCGGCATTTCTGGTGCTGGAATTTCTCGACTTGCAACACACCCGTGAAAAAGGCCGGGAGGAATTGCTGGGGCGCCAACTGGCCGACATGCACCGGGTAACCGGAGCCCGGTATGGCTGGCATCGCGACAATACCATCGGCTCCACGCTTCAGAGCAATGCCCCCACCGATAACTGGTTGGAATTCTGGCGCGACCGGCGTCTCGGCCCCCAGCTTGCGCTGGCCGCAAGCAACGGCCACAACGGCACATTACTGCGCCAGGCGGAACATTTGATGGTTCGGTTGGATGGATTTTTTACCGGGTATATTCCGCAACCATCGCTGTTGCATGGCGATTTGTGGAGCGGAAACCGTGCCTGCTCGCACAGGGGTGAACCGGTTATTTTCGATCCGGCAGTCTACTATGGCGACAGGGAAACTGATCTGGCGATGACTGAATTGTTCGGCGGCTTTTCCACTGCTTTTTACGCGGCCTACCGTGAGGTGCTTCCTGTCGATCCCGGCTACCGCGTGCGAAAGACACTTTACAACCTTTACCACGTGCTGAACCATCTCAACCTGTTCGGTGGAGGCTATTCAGGGCAGGCGGAGAGGATGATCGAAAAACTGCTGAGCGAAATGGGATAGGCCTCAACCCAACAACGACACCGCGCAAGGCGGGCGAAACTAGGCCTTGGTATTGACGTTCTGCCCCAGATGCGACGGCAGGTTGATCGACGGCAGTTTGGATGGCTGTTTCACGGAACCGAGCGGTGCGGCAACATTCTGCTTGTCCATGCCCAAGGAAGTCTTCTGCATACCTGTTTCCGAGGACTTCTTCTGCATGCCCGTTTCCAAGGGGTTCTTCTGCTTGCCTGTGCCAATCGAATCACCGACCGCCTGGCCGGATAAAGCACTGACGCTGGATGCGCTGGATATATCCATGATGAAACCTCCACATAAATCAACTCTACACACCCAAAATATAGCACAAGTCTGCCGAACGCAAGAGAAAATATTGTATCGATCTGCATTATGAAAAATTGGTAGTTAATCATATGCTGATTAACCTAGTACATTCGTACTAACCATCGGAAAAAAAACAATATTTTTTAAAAAAAGCTTGCCTTTGCCAAAACAAATTCAGTATGCTTGCCTTAACGTAAACGGCACGACCTTACACATCTCGGAAAAAGCCGTGGCTCCCTTTTACAGGGGAACATTTTATTTAGAGATGAAGACTGGACAGGAGGATTTGATGCAAAAAAAATCGGTGCTTTTGTTTGCACTTATCGCTGGGCTGGGGATTGCAAGCGTGGCCGCGGCAACCGAGGCGACCATGAAAATGGAGGGACGGAAAATCGTTTTCGACCGCAAAAAGGGAAACTGCCTTTCCTGCCACGCGATTCCCAACGATCCCAAGGCGGAATCGGCCGGCAATATCGCTCCGCCCTTCATCATGATGAAGGCGCGCTATCCGGATCGCGCCAAACTGCGCGCACAGATCTGGAATTCCACCCAAGCCAACCCGAGAACCGCGATGCCGCCCTTCGGCAAACACCGTATACTGACCGAGCAGGAAATTGATCAAGTTGTTGAATACATACAAAGCCTTTAAATTTTTGACCTTACCTTAAATTAGGAGAGCGAACAATGAATCAATTGCGTAGAACTTTTTTAAAGAGCACCGGCGCGGCTGGAACGGTGGCGGTCGCGATCGCGGCCGGCCTGCTCAGACCCGGCCAGGTTCTGGCTGCGGAATGGAACACGGCAGCATTCAATGCAACGACCACGGAAGAAGCCATGAAAATCGTCAACGTGAAAGGCGCGGTCGAAAGCAAGGATGTCCAGATCAAGGCGCCGGATATTGCGGAAAATGGCGCGGTCGTACCGGTGGAAATCACCAGCAAGATACCAGGCGTCACATCGATCATGATTTTCGTGGACAAGAACCAGAACCCGCTGATCGCCGATTTCACGCTTTCCAATGGCACCGAACCGTACATTTCAACGCGCATCAAGATGGCATCCACCTCCCACGTCAGGGCAGTGGTAAAGGCCGGCGGCAAAGCTTACACCGCGAGCAAGGAAGTCAAGGTAACCATCGGCGGTTGCGGCGGCTGATCGAACCCGAACCGACTTGTATATTCACCCTATTAAATCAATTGAATAGATCGACTTTAAGGATACGAACATGGCTGAAGGAATGAAAATTCGTGCGACGATGCAAGGCGACGTCGCTGACGTAAAATCGCTGATAAACCACATTATGGAAACCGGGCTGCGCAAGGATTCGAAAACAGGGAAATTGATTCCCGCGCACTTCATCAACCACGTCGTTGCCACCCTGAACGGCAAAACGGTGCTGGAGGCGCACTGGGGCGCAGCGATTTCCAAAAACCCCTTTCTGGGTTTCAAGGTCAAAGGCGCCAAAGCCGGAGACAAGATTGCCATTGCCACAGAAGACAACAAAGGCGAAAAAATCAGCGGTGAAACGACCGTAGCCTAAAAAGCTGCTTCAGAAAAACGGGGGAGGCGGAAGCGTAGCAACCGGAATGTACGTACGGTACATGAGGAAGTGGGCGCCGCCCGACCCGCATCGCAGATGCGCCGTAATCTTGAATCAAGGCGGCTTGACCGGGCGGGATATGCCCGGCCAAATTTACAAAGAGAATATAATTGATTTCTGAAAAAGGAACGATGATGAGACGGAGACTCACTACTTTCTTTATCTGCCTGCTGCTTGGCGCCAGCATGAGCGCGAACGCCGGGCCTGATGAGGATCGCAAGACGCTGATCGAATACTACAAGAAACAGCTTCCCAATATCAAGTTTGAAAACTACAACATGGGGGCTCTGGCAATGAATCCGGACGCCATGGCTCAGTACGACAGCATCATGGCGTTCCCGCCTTTCGTCATTGACGTGGATGAGGGCCGGGTAATCTGGGAAAAGCCTTTCAAGAACGGCAAACACTTCTCCGGTTGTTTCCCCGATGGCGGGAAAAACGTGGCTGGCAACTACCCTTATTTCGACGATGCCAGCGGCAAGGTAGTGACCTTCGAGAACGCCATCAACGCCTGCCTGAAAACGAACGGCGAGGCGGAACTGAAATATGGCAGCCGGGAAATCGGCCTGCTGACCGCATATGCCAAGAGCCTGTCCGACGGCATGGAAGTCAACGTCAAGGTATCCGGGCCGGGCGCCCTGGCCGCCTATGAAAAAGGCAAGCAGTTTTATTACGGACGGCGGGGGCAATTGAATTTTTCCTGCTCAATTTGCCATATCGACAATGTCGGCAAGTTCACCCGCAGCGAACAGTTGTCCATGATGATCGGGCAGGCGGCTCACTGGCCCGAGTTCCGCCAGGGCACCGAACTGCTCACGCTGCAAGGGCGTTTCCGGCAATGCAATAAAAATACGCGCTCGGTGCCGCTGGGATTCAACAGCGAAGAGTACAACGACCTGGAATACTTTCTCACCTATATGAGCAACGGCCAAAAAATGCAGACGCCGGTATTCCGCAAGTAAGCCACATTAGCCGGGAGCGGGGGATAGAGGCGGGGATCGCCTCGGAGGTTTTCCTCTTGCCTCTTGCTCCCACCAGATTCGGAGTTCTCCCATGTCCATGAACCGTCGCGAATTCCTCCAGATACTGGCGATAGCCGCCGCATCCGGTTTCGCATTGAACAGCCGGTCAGCGCTATCCGCAGCCAGTGCCGGCAGCTTTTACGATTTGCCCGCGTTCGGCAATGTTTCCCTGCTGCACATCACCGATTGCCACGCTCAGTTGATGCCGATTTATTTCCGCGAGCCTAACGTCAATATCGGCCTGGGCAGCAGCCTTAACAGGCCGCCGCACCTGGTCGGCGAAAAACTGCTCCGGGCTTTCGGCATCCGCCCCGGCACGGTGGAGGCCCATGCCTTCACCTACCTCGATTTCGACAAAGCCGCCCGCACCTACGGCAAGGTTGGCGGCTTCGCCCACCTGTCCACATTGATAAAAAAAATCCGCGCCAGCCGTCCCGGCTCGCTGCTGCTGGATGGCGGCGATACCTGGCAGGGCTCCGCCACCGCCTTGTGGACCAAGGGACAGGACATGGTGGATGCCGGCAAACTGCTCGGCGTCGATGTCATGACCGGCCACTGGGAATTCACCCTTGGCGCAGAGCGCGTCAAACAGGTGGTGGATAACGATTTCAAGGACAAAGTGGATTTTGTCGCGCAAAACATCAAGACCAACGATTTCGGCGACCCGGTGTTCCGGCCCTACACCATCAAGAATATCAACGGCATCCCGGTCGCCATCATCGGCCAGGCCTTTCCCTACACGCCGATCGCCAACCCGCGCTACATGACTCCGGACTGGAGCTTCGGCATCCAGGACGATAACATGCAGAAGATGGTGGACGAAACTCGTGCCAAAGGCGCGCAGGTCGTTGTAGTGCTGTCCCACAACGGCATGGACGTGGACCTGAAAATGGCCAGCCGCGTTACCGGGATCGACGCCGTCATGGGCGGCCATACCCATGACGGCATACCGGCTCCGTCCATCGTCAAGAATGCCGGCGGGCAGACTCTGGTGACCAATGCTGGTTCCAACGGCAAGTTCCTCGGCGTGCTGGATTTCGACGTCAGGGGCGGCAAAGTTGTCGGCTTCAAATACAAACTGCTGCCGGTGTTCGCCAACCTGATCGAGCCGGATGCAAGCATGGCGGCGCTGATCAAGAAGGTGCGTGCGCCTTACGAAGCCAAGCTGGCCGAAAAGCTGGCAGTCACCGAGGGAACGCTGTATCGCCGCGGCAACTTCAACGGCACCTTCGATCAGTTGATACTCGACGCGTTGATGGAAGTGAAAGGCGCTGATGCAGCCTTCTCGCCGGGTTTCCGCTGGGGAACCTCGCTCCTGCCGGGGGATACCATCACCATGGAGCACGTGATGGATCAAACCGCCATCACTTATCCCTACTCCACGCTGACCGAGATGACCGGCACGACAATCAAGGACATCATGGAAGACGTGTGCGACAACCTGTTCAATGCCGATCCCTACAAGCAGCAGGGCGGCGACATGGTGCGCGTCGGCGGCATCAGCTACACCTGCGATTTGCGGCAGGGCTTCGGCAAGCGCATCGACAACATGACACTAAAAGGCAAGCCACTCGACCCCAACAGGAAATACAAGGTGGCGGGATGGGCTCCGGTGGCGGAAGGGGCCAGCGGAGAGCCGATCTGGGACGTGGTGGCAGGTTATTTGCGGGACAAGAAAGTGATCACGCCACGCAAACTCAATCTGCCGAAACTGGTCGGCGTGGAGGGCAATGCGGGCATGGCTTGAGTAGAGTAAGATAGCGGGCCGCTGCTATAATTTTTCTTTGTATGGAAAATGCCCTATGCCCGTAGCCCGCTCTATCCGAAGTTTGCTTGTTTTCGCGGTGCTTGCCGCCGTTGTCGGCGGTGGAATTTACTATTGGCAACATCAGGGGGGCGGCCAACCCCAGGACAGGTTCAAAACCCAGCCGGTAGACCGCGCCGATGTCGTTCAGACGATATCGGCGAACGGTACGCTGAGCCCGGTGGTGCTGGTGAACGTGGGCACCCAGGTATCCGGCACGGTGAAGCGTCTCAACGCGGATTTCAACAGCCGGGTGAAAGAGGGCCAAATTCTTGCTGAACTCGACCCCGCCTTGTTTGAAGCCCAGCTCAAGCAAGACCAGGCCAATGTCGCCAATGCCGAGGCCAACCTCGTCCTGATGCAAGCCAAGGAAGAGCGAGCGCGAGCGCTGCTGCAGAAAGGTTTTATTTCGCAGGACGCCGTCGATCAGGCCAGACAGCAACTGGATTCCGCCCTGGCCCAGCTCAAGCTGGCACAGGCCCAACTGACACGCTCCCGCACCAACCTGAACTATTCCGTGATCCGTTCCCCGATTTCCGGCGTGGTGGTGGCCCGCAACGTGGATATGGGCCAGACCGTGGCCGCCAGTTTCCAGACACCGGTACTTTTCCAGATCGCCGGCGACCTCAAGCAGATGCAAATCGAGACCAGCGTGGCCGAAGCGGATATCGGCGACCTCAAGACCGGCTTGCCGGTGCGCTTTACCGTGGACGCATTCCTGGATCGGCAGTTCGAAGGCCGTGTCAAAGAGATCAGGCTCAACCCCAGCATTCAGCAGAATGTGGTGACCTACAACGTGGTGGTGGCAGTGGAAAACCCGGATGAAATACTGCTGCCGGGCATGACGGCTCACGTTCAGGTGACCGTGAGCCGCCATGCAAATGTACTGCGGGTTTCGAATGCCGCGTTGCGTTACAGACCGATGAAAGAGGACGGCAGCGAAGCGACCGACAAGAACGACGGCAAGAAGGAAAAAGACCGGGGCGGCGCCACGGTTTACCGGCTGGATAACGGCAAGTCGGTGGCGGTGAAGATCAAAACCGGCATTTCCGATGGCAGTTACACCGAAGTGCTGGGCGATGGTCTCAAGGAAGGCGATCTGCTTATTACCCGGGAAATCGGCACCAAAAAGGATAAAGCGGGCGGCTTCGGCTTCAGGATGATGTAATGGCCGCCTCCCTGATTCGCGTCGAAGGGCTCCACAAGCAATATGAGGTCAAGGGCGGGCGCGCCGTGCCGGTGCTGCATGACGTCAACCTGAGCATTGCCGCGGGTGAATTCGTCGCCATCATGGGGCCGTCCGGCTCCGGCAAATCCACCTTCATGAATATTCTCGGCTGCCTCGATACGCCGACCAGCGGCCACTATTTTCTCAATGGGCGGGACGTGGCGCTGCTAAGCCCGGACGAACTGGCACAACTGCGCAACAGCCAGATCGGCTTCGTGTTCCAGGGTTTCAACCTGCTGAAACGCGTGACGGCGCAGGACAACGTTGCCTTGCCTCTGCTTTATTCCGGGCAAAGCCAGGCTGCGCGCCGGCAGCGTGCCCTCGAAATGCTGCGCCAGACGGGGCTGGAGAAATTCGCGCTTTCCCTGCCCAACCAGATGTCCGGCGGCCAACAGCAGCGCATTGCCATTGCCCGTGCCTTGATCAACCATCCTCCCCTGATTCTGGCGGACGAGCCTACCGGCAACCTCGATACCCACACCAGCCAGGAAATCATGGAGATATTCACGCGGCTCAACCATGAGCAGGGGATGACCGTGATCCTGGTGACCCACGAGCCGGATATCGCCCGCTACGCGCACCGGCTGGTGCGGTTTGTGGACGGGCGTGTAGAACGGGACGGAGCAGTATTCTAAAATACTTAGCCACGGATTAACACGGATGTACACAGATGATAGGAAGTTGGTCCACGAAGAATTGACCTATAAGTTGATTGGCCTATCCATGCAGGTACACACAACGCTTGGCTATGGTTTTTTGGAAAAAGTGTATGAAAACGCGCTTATGGTGCTGCTGCGAAACAACAGTGTTCAGGCTGAACAGCAGGCACCAATCCCGGTTTTATTCGAGGGCGAGAAAGTCGGAGATTACTACGCCGATATTTTGGTGGAAAACAAAATTGTTCTGGAACTAAAAGCTGCCGACAGTATTGCTGGGTATCACCGCGCACAATTGCTCAATTATTTGAAGGCGACAGGTTTCAAAGTTGGCATTATTCTCAATTTTGACGGACGCAAATTAGAACATGAGCGCCTGGTTTTATAACAACACTATCCGTGTAAATCCGTGTTCATCCGTGGATAAAACGATTTCATGAAAATTCTTGCGATCTTTGCCGAAGCCTGGCGCGCCATGGCGATGAACGGCCTGCGCACCGCGCTGACCATGCTCGGCATGGTGATCGGCGTGGCGGCGGTGGTGCTGATGCTGGCCGTGGGCCAGGGGGCACAATATACCGTCAATCAATCCATCGCCTCGATGGGCAGCAATCTGTTCATCGTGCTGTCCGGCGCCAGCACTTCGGGAGGGCTGCGTTTCGGCTCGGGAACCGTGCCCACCCTGACCGTTAATGACGCCCAGGCGCTGGCCCAGATCCCCTCGATCAAGGCAGTATCCCCCTCCTATCCGGGCAATGCCCAGATGGTCTATGGCTCGAACAACTGGAGCACCATTGTAACGGGCTCCACACCGGATTATTTTACGATACGCAACTGGACGCTGGATTCCGGCCATTTTTTTGAGGAAAGCGATGTGCGCGGTGCGACATGCGTCGTTGTGCTTGGCCGTACCGTGGCGAAAAATCTGTTCGGCGAGGATGAACCCACGGGCAAGACCATCCGCATCAAGAACATGCCGTTTCTGGTCATCGGCCTGCTGTCGGCCAAAGGCCAAAGCCTGGACGGACGGGATCAGGACGACTCAGCGGTAGTGCCGGTCACCACCGCCCAGCGCAAACTGTTCGGCAACCAGTTCCCCGGCACGGTGCGCTACCTCATGGCCCAGGCGAAATCGGCCGATGTGATGGATGAAGCAGAGCGCGAGATGACCCAGTTGCTGCGCCAGCGGCATCGATTGGCCGAGGACGCGGAAAATGACTTCACCATTCGCAACCTGACCTCGGTGGCGCAATCGGCAGCCGGATCGGCGCAGGCCATGTCCTTCATGCTGGGCGCCATCGCTTCCATTTCCCTACTGGTGGGCGGCATCGGCATCATGAACATCATGCTGGTATCGGTCACCGAACGCACCCGCGAAATCGGCATCCGCATGGCAATCGGCGCGCGCCGCCGCGACATCCTGCTGCAGTTCCTGCTGGAGGCGCTGATTATCTGCATAGTCGGCGGCCTGGTCGGAGTAATCATCGGCGTGGGCGGCGCCTGGCTGGTCAGTTCGATGGCGGAGATGGTCGTAGTGGTAACGCTCTGGTCGATCCTGCTGTCGTTCCTGTTTTCAGCGGCGATCGGGGTGTTCTTCGGCTATTATCCGGCGCGGCGTGCGGCCATGCTCAAACCTGTGGAGGCGTTGCGGTATGAATAACCATGTAGGGTGGGCAAACAGGTTTTTTGTTTGCCCATCCCCAAAGGGCACAAGCGCGGATAGCGGTGTCGTTTCCGGGTGGGGAATAAAAAATGGGCATCCGAGGATGCCCATTTGTTCAGCCATCGGCCGTATTCGCGTGGGCAACGAGTTGCCCACCCTACCCGGCTACGCTTGCTTAGCAATCACCTTGACCGACCTTAAAGCCTCGTGTTGCGTCGCAGCTGGTTCCGGTATTCGTCCATTTTATATTGGCATCCCCGGCCGCTACCGTCGGTGTATCGACGATTGTCAGATTAACACCTGCGGAAGTTGTCGCACCGGTAGTCACTGTAATAACACCATCAGTAACGGATGTGACGGCTGTGATGTTCTTTGTTACCCCAAGGGTTGGTACACCATTCGCACCCGCGCTACAACCGGTAAATGATCCGGTTTCTTGTTTACACAATGCGATAGCGGTTTTGGTGGAAGCAATTTCTGCCGCTGCTCCAGAAGCTCTGGATCTGGAAATATAATCACCGTACTGCGGAATCGCAATCGCAGCCAGAATACCGATAATGGCGACGACGATCATCAGTTCGATCAGGGTAAAGCCTTGTTGTGCTTTTTGCATGATGAATCTCCTATTGAGAGGTTTGTTTAGGTGAAACCAAACACACGGGGTGTTTGCTTGAATAGGTCAGCAAGGCACGTGCCAGCTACCTGTAGCAGGATTGCCAAAAACGGCAGGAATGGCCGGGGATAGCTTGGGAACGGGCTTTTGCAACCCACGGGGGAGCCGGCATGACCGGCTGATGCCGGGAGGAAACAAGATCCCCAGTCACAGGATGTGCCGCAAGAAGGCCGGAGTGTGACGCTCTGCGTCACACGCTAGCCCGAAAATCCCGGAATCTTCGTCATGTCCACCTCATCGATTTGTGCGGATTCAAGAAACTGCTCGGCATACTTCGCATAAATTTTCTCCCGGATAAAAATATCGAACAGGTCCGGGTCGATATGATTGTCCAGCTTCATCAGCCCGAGGATTCTGAGCGATTCTGCGAGGGGGATGCCGCGCTTGTAAGGGCGATCAAGGGCGGTGAGTGCTTCGAAGATGTCGGCGATAGCCATGGTTCGCGCCTGGATGGGCATCTGCTCGCGGGTCAGCCCCTTCGGGTAACCCTTGCCGTCCATGCGTTCGTGGTGGCCGCCTGCATATTCCGGCACGCGCTTGAGGTGCTTGGGCCAAGGCAGGGCTTCCAGCATTTTGATGGTGGCGACGATGTGGTAGTTGATGACCTGCCGTTCTTCGTCAGTCAGGGTTCCCTTGGCGATTTTCAGGTTTTTTTCTTCATCTTCGGACAGGAACGGCGCGGCTTCGCCTTTTTCGTCGACCCATCCGTAGCGGGCGATGTTTTCAACCCGCTGCCGATCCTCCGGGGACATGAATTCGCTGCCGGCATTGCATTTCCTCAGGAACGCCCGGTCATCGTCGAGTTGGTTGAGGCGCTGTTGAAAAACCGCTTCAAGCCTGGAATGACTGCCCATATCGCCTGACTTGGCGGCCTGAAGGCTGCTGCGCAGGAATTCGATTTCGGCGTCGCGCTTCAACAGCTCGAAACGGGTGTCCAGCAGTTGGATGCGGTCGAAAATGGTCTGCAGCTTGGTCGCTTTGTCCACGACGTGCACCGGGGTGGTTACTTTGCCGCAGTCATGGAGCAGGGCGGCGATTTTAAGTTCCTTCCGGTCGGCGTCGGTCAGGCGGAAGTCCTTGAGCGGGCCTTCGGTAGCGGCACTGGCGGCTTCCGCGAGCAGCATGGTAAGCACTGGCACGCGCGCACAGTGGCCGCCGGTGTAGGGAGATTTCTCGTCGATGGCGATGTTGATCAACCTGACGAAGGATTCGAACAGCTCTTCCAGTTGGGTAATCAGCAGCCGGTTGGTGAGCGCGATGGCGGCCTGCGAGGCGAGAGACTCGGTCAGCCGCTGGTCGGATTTGGAAAATGGGATGATCTCGCCGGTTTCGCCGTGCTTGACGTTGATCAGTTGCAATACTCCGATGATTTCGTTCTCGTGGTTCTTCATCGGAACAGTGAGGAAGGACTTGGAACGGTAGCCGGTTTTCTTGTCGAAGTTGCGCGTGCCGGAGAAATCGAATCCCTCCGCACTGTAGGCATCCTCGATATTGATGGTGGTGTCGTGCAGCACTGAATAGGCCACTACCATCGAGTTGTTGGGATTGCCCTGCTCGTCATACAGGGGCAGTGGGTCGAAGGGGATGGGAGCGCCTTTGGTGCCGCCCATGGCGATGTTCAGGGTGTCGTTGCGAAGGATCTCGAATTTGAGCCGGTTATCGTCGGTAACCCGGTAAAGCGTGCCGCCATCGGCGTTGGTGAGGCTTTTCGCCGCTTCCAGGATCATTTCCAGGGTGCGGTTGGTATCCCGCTCCGCGGACAAGGCAACGCCGATAGCGTTGAGTCGTTCCAAACGCTCGAGAAGGTCGTTGTTGGAGTTATTCATAACCCTGCCTTTCCACAATCTGAAAACCGGTTATCCTAAAAACCGCACTTCACCGCAAAGGACGCGAAGGTTCGCAAGGTAAAACAATGGGGCAATGAATTGAAATGTTTAACCCATCGGGCAAGCAGATCAAGTTGCTCAAGCCTTCGAATTCCTTCGCGTCCTTTGCGGTTCGACTGCTTTTTTAAGGGTTATTTAATGCACACCGAGCGCACCTGCTTCAGATCCGTTATCCCCTGCAACACTTTCTCGATGCCGTCCTGCTTCAGGGTGCGCATCCCATCCGCGAGGCAGGTGGCGAGCATCTCGGCGACGCGGGCGTGCTCCTGGATGTTTTTCTTGATCGCGTCGGTGCCTACCAGCAGTTCGTGCAGGCCGAGGCGCCCCTTGTAACCGCTGCCGTTGCAGGTTTCGCAGCCGACCGGATCGTACAGGGTGAACTGCCCCTTGTCGTTGGCGAACATCCTCAGCCAGTCTTTGTAGATGCCCTCCATCGCCGCCTTGGGGTCTTTTTTCCAGCTTTCCAGGTTGGCGAGTTCGGAGCAGTATTCGTTCAACATGATCTTGATGTCATCGGCGCTTGCAATGCGCTCTTTCTTGCACTTGGAACACAGCCGTTTTGCCAGCCGCTGCGCGAGAACGCCGAGCAGGGCATCGGCGAAATTGAATGGGTCCATGCCCATATCGAGCAGGCGGATGATGGATTCCGGCGCGCTGTTGGTGTGCAGCGTGGCGAGCACCAGATGGCCGGTAAGGGATGCCTCGATGCCGGTGGAGACGGTTTCCTTGTCGCGCATCTCGCCCACCATGATCACGTCCGGATCGGCGCGCAGGAAGGCACGCATGGCGATGGCGAAAGTCAGCCCGGCCTTGGGGTTCATCTGCACCTGGCGCAAGCCCTTCTGGGTGATCTCTACCGGGTCTTCGGCGGTCCATATCTTGGTTTCCGGCGTGTTCAGGAATTTCAGCACCGAATGCAATGTGGTGGTCTTGCCGGAACCGGTCGGGCCGCATACGAAAAACAGGCCGTAAGGCTTGGAAACCACCTCCTTGAGCGTGGCGTAGTTGTGCTGGCTCAGCCCGAGCTTCTCCAGCGGGATCGGCTCGCCTGCGGCGAGTATCCGCATTACGATATCCTCCACGCCGCCGGCGGAGGGAATGGTGGCGACCCGCAACTCGATGTCGAGCGGGCCGAATTTCTTGAACTTGATTTTACCGTCCTGGGGTTTACGCTTCTCGGAAATATCCAGGTCGCACATGATCTTCAGCCGGGCGGTCAAGGCGGCGCGGTAGCTGGCGGGGACTTCGATGTAAACGCCGAGCGTGCCGTCGCGGCGGAAGCGAACCAGCGTTTTTTCCTTGCCGATACCCGGTTCGATATGGATGTCGGATGCGCCCTGATTGTAGGCATCGACGATGATTTTGTTGACCAGCTTGACCAGCTCGTTGTCCGCAGCGGCGTTGATCTCGTCGCCCACGGACTCGTCGCTGACGCCATCGTCCTCCAGGTTGGAAAGCATGTCGCCGATGGAGGAGCTATCGCCTTCTTCGCCGAAGAACAGGTCGATCGTCTTGAGAAATTCCTGCTGGGTGCAGGTTCGGTAAACCAGTTTGTGTTTGGGGAATACGTTACAGGCGATGCGCGAACCCTTGACCCTTTCCGGGTCGGGCGACAGCACCACCAGGCCTTCCGGCGTCTCCTCAATGGGCAGCCACTGGCTGCTTTCCACATACTCGCGCTTGAGGTTCCTGAGCAGATCCATCGGCTTGATGCGGTCGGCGCGGAACGGCTCGTAGGGCACCTGGTAATAGGAGGCGAGGGAATTGCCGAGGTCGCTAACCTTGATCTGAAAATCGTCCACCAGCACGTCTTCAATGCTCACGCCCCTCTTGCGCGCCGAGCGTGAGGCCAGATCGAGCTCCTGGACGGAAATCAGGTTCTCGCTGACGAGATGATCGAACTTGGTTCTGACCACCGGCAGAGGATTATTGCGGACAGCGAAGGCCACCGCCAGCGTTTTGGCCAGCTCCCCTGCCCCCTCGACCATGGTCGGGGAAAAGGGCAGGCCGGAAAGGGAATTGATAAGCTGGACGACGCCGAGGAGTTCTCCTTCCGGGCCGAGGATCGGAGCCACCAGCATCTGCTTGGTGCGGTAGCCGGTTTTCTGGTCGACTTCCTTGAGAAAGCGGATTTTCGGGCTGAAACCGGCCAGCTCCCGCGCATCGTACACATCGGCGATATTGACAAGCGACTTGGTGAGCGCGACATAACCGGCGATGCTCGCCGGCGAAATGGGCAGATTCAGATCCTTGAAACCGGTCAGGCCGGTTTTTATCTTGGAAACAATCGAAGCGCCATCCTTGCTGACCGCGTATATCGTCAGCCGGTCCGCCCCGAACAGCGCGCAGATGTCGGCGCTGAGCTCCAGCATGATCTCGTCGACATTGCGGGTGGAATGTATCCGATTGGTAACCGCCTGCAGCTTCTTGGTGAAAGCCAGCTTGTCGCTGATTTCGGCAAGATTTTCGTGGTCTCCTGACTGAGGTGGGTTCATGGGCATCCGGGTTTATTTAAGCAACACCGTACCGAGCACGGATTGGCTCGCATTGTTTGTCCCACTAAACGACACCAGCGCTCCGGCCGCATTCGGACCAATAAAGACACCGGATGCTTCCCCCTTTACCGTGGCAGTTCCACCAATCGTACTCCCTACCTGAATCGGTATGCCGCCGCATGAGCTCCCCGAACTGCACCCGGCATTCTGCCCGGCAAATTGCTGCAATGTTCCTGCATATTGAAGAGCGAAAGCCCGCGTGCCCGTTCCGGCAAGATCCAGCGTTACCGGATTACCTCCGAAGCCCCCGCCAGCGCTCACCGTCAGCGATCCAGTGGTCAGGCTTTGCAGTACGCCGTTTTCATCCACGATATTCCCCCCGACTGGGGTTGATAGCGTCTTGGTATTGGATACGAAATAATTTGCGGCCTGGATGAAACTCATCGCCTTGTCGGTAAACATCAGGAGCATCGTCTTGGGATCGCGCGTCCCATCGCTATCGATGACTGTATCGGCGCCGACATAACGCCCCCATGCCACCTTGGCATCGCCAACCGATGCAGCTCCAGTATCAATAAACTGGGCAGCTCCTGCCACATATTTGAAATTGTTGCCCGCACCGGAATCGGCGATTAACACCGGAAGTCTGGTGTTCGAGTCGAGCACTATGTATTGATCCGGTCCCTCGACTACGATGCTGCCATTCCCGGGCCACAATCCATACGTAGGGGTACAAGGGGGAGCGCCAATGCATTCCGTCCTGTAGCTGAGATCGCCGCCCACGCCGCCGAATCCGATGGGCGCAACAAAAATGTTCACGCCACTCACCAGACCGCCCGTGGAAGTGTTAGTGGTAATGATTGTCGGGGGCGGTGGGGGCGGCGGCACTACCACGCTCTCCATCAAACCGCCGGACGGTGGCGGGGGTGCAGCCGGCAAAGGAGGGGACGCTTCGGGTGCCGGGGCTGCCTCACCCTGCTTTTGTTCAGACTCTTTCCCGTCAGAAGAACTGGAGGGACTACCCGCCGCGGACGCTTTCTTCTCGCCCGATTTCTGTTTATCCCCCTTGCCGCCATCCTCCTGTTTCTTCTTGTCTTCCTTCCCTTGTGACTTTGCCTTTGGCGCTTCGAAAATAGACGGCATCGTTGGCAAAATGACCGCCGGAACCCCCAAACTGGATGCATACGCTACCTGGTTAGGGCCGACAAAGGTCCCGTTAACCGATGTAGCGCCAACATTGACCTTGTTATAGGTTCCTGCGGGCAAATCCGGCATCGCCACGGGCAGGTGCACCGTCTCATGGTCCGTGCCGCGGATGCCGATCGTTGCCGCTGGCGTGCTGATGCCATAATTTGCATGATTCACGCGACCGATGACACCCGTTATCGCGCGAAACCCCCCTTTCAATAGTGAAAAGAAGCCTCGTTCGCTTCCATCGGCCTTGCCGTTGAATTTGTATTCTTCCACTCGCAACGACGTTTCTGCGCGCACTGCCAGGATACCGCCATCGACCATGAGAAGTTGGGCGCTCCCGCCTTTCCCCGTCAAGATGGACTCCTTTTCATTGATCTCGTCGCCTTTTCTGGCCGCTCTCTCCTTGCCATCCCGTCCAACCACGCGCACATCGCCGGAGACGAATTGGAAATGGCCTGCCGCCGCCCAGGAATGCGCCGGAACCCCGACAGCAAGAATGGCGGCGAATAAAAAACCGGCCCAGGTTATCCGGTGAAGATATCGATTAATCATGTTTTTTCCTCGTCCATCATGCACTATCTGAATTCCCGGCGAACGCTAACCGACAGGTCTTTCCGGTCGTAATCGTTCAATCCTGAATTCGAATCATTGCGGGTATAGGTAAGCTGCGGCCGAACTATCCAGTTCTGCACCGGTTTCCAGTTCACACCGAAATTCAGGTCGTACTGGTAATCCCGCCGAAAAGTCAGGATCAGCGGATTTATCGCCAGATAATTCCCTTCCCTGGCACCTAACGAGGCGAAGAAATCCAGCTTGTCGTTCAACCATTTCTGCCCGCCGAGCTTTATCCCGGCAAAGCGCTGTCCACCATCCATGCGGGGCGCACCGATTGAAGCAACCGCTTCATCGCCGCCATAAATGCTGGCAAATGCGATGTTCCGGCCCTGGTCGTCGAATGAATGCAGCCAGCCGACCCCGCCCACGGACAAATTTATATCGTTGGAAGAAAGATCGGAATTCGTCTTGTCATGCCCGTAACTCAGCATGCTGTATTGTCCGAACATGCTGACCAGGTTGCGCTGGTTCACCGTGTGCCGCCATTCTGCGGAGTAGCCGGCAGAATCCCGGTTAAACTTGTCGTCCAGATAGAAGATACCCTTCGTGGCCATTACGCGAACGACGTCCACACCCTCGCCGATGCTCAATCCTGCCCGTCCATCCACGCTGTCGTAGTTGAAAGTATCCTTGAAGAAATTCACCCGTTTCTTGCCATCCAGCCCGATGAAAGCCGACACCCCTTTCCTTAACGGATGGGCCACTTCGAAGCCGCCGCCCAGGGTCAAATAGTTATCCCGCGCCGCCACGCCCCCTTCGGACAATGTCATGAGCGTTCCGAAAAGCGGAACAAAAACCTGGGAGGCGTTCGTTGAGGCGTTGACATTGGTGTCGTACCCCAGCGTGCCTTCCAGGTAGCCGCTAACCGCTGTTTTGGGATTTAGCTTGTCGTCAATCGCCGCAAGGTACTTCTCCATTACAATTCTAGCGACTGGCGGGGGATTCTGCTCCATCGCCGCCTCGAATCCGGCTTTGGCGCGCAGGTAGTCGCCCAGCGCAAAATAGGCTCTTGCCAGGTCGACCCTGGCACCCGCGAAATCGGGATTAACCGCCAGCACACGCTCGAGGGCGAGCGTTGCCCGATCCGGCTTGCCGCTGTCAAGCGCAGTGATGCCCAACAGGTAATCGTACTTGATATTGCCTGACATCTCGAACTCGGCCGGAGCCAGCAATGCATACGCCTCCGCCGCCTTGCCCGCATCCAGCAGTGATTGCGCCTTGGCCATATCCGGCCCGGTTCCGGCACTGGCCTGGGCAGCTACGCACAGAACAATGGCCGCGGCCAATTGCTTGTAAAAATCAGGCTTCATCTCTATCTTTCAAAATTCGAATATGTGATTGTTTCGCAACATGCGCGGATTGAATTCCGCCGAGGACACCATGATTTCCCGCATGGTAAGCTCGATTTCGTTCGGCTTCAAATGTGTGATGTAAATTTCCGCCGGACGCCGCAGCTTCTGCAGATCCTCGGCCAGCAGGCTGGGACAGTAGTGTTTGGCACGGATGGCCAGATCCTTTTCTCGGTCGCAGAACGCGGTTTCGACGATCAGATAGCGCAGGTTTTCGATCTGGTTGACCGCTTCCCACAAGGCATCGTTGACGGTGGTATCGCCGCTGAATGCCAGGCTGTGCTCGCCGCTGTCGAGATGGAAGCCGACCGTGGGCACCACGTGGTTGGCCGGCAGGGGAGTGATTTTCCGCCCATTGATCTCCACCGTCTGCCCAAGCGAGATGACCTCATAGACCATGAAAGGATTTTCACGGTCTGGAATTATGTTGAAGTCCGGCCAGATATCCCAGTTAAACAGATGCTGCTTGAGAACCCGGTGGGTTTCCCCGGTGGCATGAAGGGTAATCGGCTTGTCACGAAGCCAGCCTACCGTATCCACCAGGAAGGGGATGCTCGCGATATGATCGAGGTGGGCATGGGTAATGAAAATGTGGTCGATTAACTTGAGCTCCGCCAGCGTCAGATCGCCCACGCCGGTTCCCGCATCGATCAGGATGTCGTGATCGAGCAGGAATGAAGTCGTGCGCAGACCCTTGCCGATACCTCCGCTACAACCCAGAACTCGCAATTTCATGGCAATCGACTCTCGCTATTTGGTGTGAAACACAAACACGCCATCCCAGTTCTCCTCCGGGGGATTGGCACGGAAATAGGCAATACGCTCCAGGTACAGGGGATACAGAAGCGATTGCGGCGACATCTTCTGCAGGTTGAGCAATTGCATTTCCGCCAGATCCCACTTCTGCGAACGATACAACCTGATCGCCTGTTTCCACAATTCCAGTTCATCCAGAACCGCCTTGTCTGCCTGGCCGGCCAGCCCAATCGGCTCATAAATGGCCACCGGCTCGCCCTTGCCCTTGACCCGTACCTGATCGAGTTCCCGGAACACCATATCCGGCAACAGTTTTTGCGTAGTTTCACCGGCAATGATGCCGACACCGTATATCTTGGTCAACCCCTCCAGGCGCGATCCCAGATTCACCGCATCGCCCATCACCGTATAGGCCATGCGGAATTCCGAACCCATGTTGCCAACGCTCATGGTACCGGTGTTGAGACCGACACCGATCCGGATTTCCGGCCAGCCCCTGGCCTTGAACTGCTCGCGTAGCGAGATCATGGCTTGCTGCATTTCCATCGCGGCCAGCATGGCATTGCGAGCATGGGCAGGGTCTTTTATCGGCGCGCCCCAGAAGGCCATGATGGCATCGCCGATGTATTTGTCGATGGTACCGCGATGCTTGTGGATGATGCGCGTCATCGGCGTCATGTACTCGTTCATGAGCAAGGACAATTCCTTCGGGTTCAGTCCTTCTGAAATCGTGGTGAAGCCGCGCACATCGGAAAACAGCACAGTCATTTCCCGGCTCTCGCCCTCCATGCTGAAATTGCCCGGGTTCTCGCTCATTTCATCCACCAGCTCCGGCGGCACATACTGCCCGAACAGGCCGGTGATCTGGCGCTTCGCCCTCGATTCGACAAAGAAGCCATAGGACATGCTGAGCATGAACAGCATGCTGATCATCAGTAGCGTGGCGGCGAGCGGCATCACCGTATTGGCATACTGCCAGAGTGCGAGATTGACGCCGATCACCAGCAGCAATACGGCAACTGCGGTGAACGAAGCACGGATGGGGCTCAGCAAGGGCAGAGCGAAGGCGAGTAACAGGCCGAGCAGCAGCATTTCAACGATTTCGGCTCCCATGATGAAGGCGGGTTTTTGCTTGATGTTGTGATCCAGCATTCCGGCAATCAGGTTGGCGTGCACCTCCACTCCCGGATACACTGCGCCGACCGGAGTGGAACGCATATCCATCAATCCCGGCGCTGTGGTGCCGACCAGTACGATGGCGCCCTCCAGATCTTTGGCGCTGGCGCGGCCGTGCAATACATCCGCTGCGGAAATATAGCGAAAACTCCCTTGCTGGCCGCGATAGGGGATCAGGGCGCTGACATTTTCGTCCACCGGGATATTTATTTTTCCTACGCGCAGCCATTCCAGCGCATCGCGGTTGTCGTCGCCAAAGACCGCCTGGACGGAGGGGATGCCGAGAAGCGTCCGCACCACCGCGAGCGAAAGCGATTCATAGTAGGCGCCGCGGTATTCCATCAGCATCGGCACCCGTCGGGCAACGCCATCGAAATCCATCAGGGGGTTGAAGTGACCGGCGCCATGGGCGGCCTTCTGGAATTCCGGCAGGTTGGCGCCATAGCCGGTGGCGCTGACAAAGGCGATCTGGCTGCCTTTGAAGGTACCGGCGGGGAAAGCCGGGGCGGGCAACAGGCCGGAAACCCGATCCTGGTTGCTGGTGAAATAATAGCCCAGCACTACCGGGCGCCCCGCCAGCTTTTGGGCGAAGATACGGTCGTGATCGAGCCGCGGACGCAACCGCTCCAGGCTCGCCTGGAACTGCGGAAGGTTTTTCAGTTCCTTCTGGCCGAGCCGCTCCAGCGCTTCCAGCCCCGAGCTTTCATCCCGCTCCGCAAACACCACGTCGAAACCGACCACGGCCACATGGTAGCGGTCGTACAGTTGGTCCAGCATTGCTCCCAGCTTGTCGCGGCCCCACGGCCACCGCCCCTCCTCGGCCAGGCTTTTCTCGTCGATATCGACGATGACGATGCGGCGGTCAACCGTTCGCGGCATGGTCAGCCGCAAACGCATATCGTAGCTGATCGCCTCGATATGCCGGACAAAGGGAATCTCGATAACCGTCGCCGCATGCAGCAGAAAAACCAGCAGCACCGCCAATCCGATGGCGATGGGGATAACATGCTTTTTCAGGGCCGGGGCCAGCTTCACTTGAGATAGAACTCCATCTTCACGCCAGCCAGATCGATAATGTCGTGATCCACCAGTTGGCGCGGGCGGGCATCGAGCGTCTGGCCATTCACTGCCGGATGGAGATCGCCCTGGACATGGGTAAGAAAATAACCATGAGGGCGCCTGGTGATGACCGCAACCTGGACGCCGGGCTTGCCCAGTGAGGTCAAGGTCTTGACCAGATCCAGTTCCTTGCCGATGTTCGGGCCGTTCAATATCTGGATGGCGGCATGGATTCCCTTCGCTTCCGCCGGAGCCGGGTCCGGCGGCGCAACTTTCCCGGCGTGAGCGGCTTCCGGCACGGCCAAAGGTGGGGCATTCGCCATCGGGCCATCGGCAGGCCGGGCACCCCCCGCCGATGGGGACGCCGCGCCGGGCGGCCTGCGCAGGATCAGGGTTTTTTCGAAATCCTGCGCCTCTACTTCAGGAGTAGCCCTTTTCCCTTCGAATGCCTGAAGGTTGACATATTTCAGGCGGTATTTGCCGATCTCGATCTCATCGCCGTGCTGCAGCGCCTGTTTCATGACCGGGAGATTATTCACCAGGGTGCTGTTGGTGCTGCCCATATCTTCCACAAAGGATTCATTATGCCGGGTGATGATGGCGGCATGCTCCCCGCTGATCGCCAGGTTGTCGATCTGGATGTCGTTGTGCGGCTTGCGTCCGATGGTGATGCGCTCCTTGTCGAGCTCGACCTCTCTGATTTGCTGGCCGTCCAGGGTGATGATCAGCTTCGCCATGTGTCTACCTCATTCCCGATCTGTTTTTGAACCATGCGGAAAGCCGGGCAAAAATGCCGCGGCTGGCCGGAAAATCACGCAAAATACGCACCAGCACGACTGAAATATTATCGCGCCCGCCGTTGTCGTTGGCCATTTGCACCAATTGCAGGGCAGCCAGCTCCAGATTGGTGCCGAGCACATTCAGGGTCAACTCGATTTCCTCGTCGCCGACCATGTCGTTGAGTCCGTCGGAGCACAGCAGATAAAGGTCGCCCGGCAATACCTCATGCTCCTGTATTTCAGCCTCCACCACCGGGTCGACGCCGAGCGCGCGGGTGACCAGGTTTTTGTTGCTGGACAAGCGCGCCTCCTCCTTGCTAACCATACCGCTGTCGATCTGCTCCTGCAACAGGGAATGATCGCGAGTGATCTGCTCGAACTGCTGCTGGCGGTAACGATACAGCCGGGAATCGCCGATATGCGCCACGGTAGCCCGGTTATCGTGAAACAGCACGGACACCAGCGTAGTGCCCATCCCCGAGTACTGGGGCTGGCTTTGCGCCGTCCGGTAGATCGCGGCATTGGCTTTCCCGATCTCGCTTGCGAGCGCCAGGCCCGCATCCTGTTCCGGCATTCCGGCGTGCAGCGCCGATTTCAGCCCTTTCGCCAGCATCGTCACGGCAATGCCGCTCGCCACCTCACCGGCATTGTAGCCGCCCATGCCATCAGCCAGGATGGCAAAGCCGGCCTCGGCATCGGCGGCGACGCTGTCCTCATTGTGCGAGCGCACCTTGCCGGGGTCGGTCAGGGCGACGATCTCGAGTGATTGGCGTAAATCCATTATTTCCCCTTGGCCGCATAAGCGGCACAGGCACGTAGCGCACGCGCGAAATCGGCACCGGTTTGAAAGCGCAGCTCCGGCTGCTTCTGCAATGCCTTATCGATGATGGCACTGGCGCACGGGGGCAACCCCGGGCTAAGCGAAAGTACCCTCAGGTGAGGCTCGTTGGCGATCTTGAACATCAGCTGCGCCATCGAATCGCCCTGGAACGGCAACTGTCCGGTCAGCATCTGATAAAAGGCCACACCGAGGGAAAACAGGTCGGAGCGGCCATCGATCTTCTTGCCCACCAATTGTTCCGGCGACATGTAGGATGGCGTACCCAGCACCATGCCGGTCTTGGTCCTGGATGAATCGGTGATGCGCGCAATGCCGAAATCGGTCACCTTGACGCTGTCGCTGTCCGGTTCGTACATGATGTTCGCCGGCTTGATGTCGCGATGCACCACATGCTGCGCGTGCGCATAGTCGAGCGCATCGGCCACCCTGCCGACAATCGAGAATACCAGCGGCATGGGCAGCAGGTTGTCGGGCTTGGTGTAGGGCGCAAGATCCTTCCCCTTCAGGAATTCCATCGCAATATAGGCGAGATCATGCTCCTCGCCCGCATCGTAGATCGTGACGATATTGGGATGATTGAGGCGACCGGCGGTTTCCGCTTCGCGGAAGAAACGCTCCTTGACCTCGGCCAGTTCGTCCTCGTCGAACTCCTGCGACAATGCCATGGTCTTGATCGCCACCACCCTGCCGATCTTGGGGTCCTTGCCGAGGTAGACCACGCCCATCGCGCCCTTGCCCAGCTCTTTCTCGACCTGATAGCGGCCGAGCATGGGCTTCTCCACCGAGCCGTCTTCACTGATCAGCGCGCTGGCATTGGTCTTGCCCCCTCCGCTACCGAGCATGACGGTCTCCGACATCTGGGTGGAACGCTTCAGGCGCTGTTCCAGGTCACGAAATTTTGGATTGAAATCGGTCATGTAGCGGAACACCGATTCCGCCTTGTTGAACTGGCGCTTGCGCTCGAAATCCAGACCCAGATTATAGAGCACGTCCATCAGCGTATCGTCGAGCGGGCATTTGCGGAATTTCTCGAATGCGATGTCCAGTTGGCCCTGCCCCTGAAAAGCCAGGCCCAGCATGCGGTTCGATTCCGCCGACTCCGCATCAGACTTGCTCTTGCCCTCTTCCGTCAACAGGTAACGCTTGGTGGTGAGCAGCAGATGCCCGGTCAGCAGCAACGCGGCGGGCAGCATCAATTGCAGCCATATCGCCAGCGAGACCATCAACATGAAGTGAACCGCCAGCAGCGCAATCAACAGAGACGCCGTGGCGAATGCGCCCATGCCGGCCTTGAGGCGGGGCAACAGCAGGGTGAGATACAGGACGACGGTGAGGAAAACCGCCGCCTCCGCCCAGAACGACCAGACCGGGCTGACGTAGAAATCTTCCTTGAGTATGCTCGACACCGAGTGCGCCAAGGTAAGAACCGGCGCCATCGACGGCGATATCGGGGTGACCTGGGCAGCGCCGATTCCGGCGGCAGTGGCACCGATCAGCACGATCTTGTCGCGGTATTTGCTGGCCGGGATCTTGCCGCTGTAAACATCGTAGAAGGAATCCACCGGGAATGCGGGCTTCCCGTCCCGGTCCTTGTAGAAAAAGGTGTGCATCTGCAAATCCGCGTCAGTGGCGATTTTCAGGTTGCCCAGACTGATGCCCCGGCCCAGATTGACCTTGATGTCCTTCGGTTCCAGGTTCAGGCTTTTTGCCGCCAGCATCAATGACAGCGATGGCAGGTACTGGTCATAGTAGCGCACCACCAACGGTTCGGTGCGGATGCCGCCATCCACATCCGCGACGGCATTCAGATAGCCGATGGCAGCCGCATAACCGCCAACAGCGGGAATTGGCGGGATCACCGCCATTGCCGGCAGCGGCTGGGGGGCGGAGGCACCGCCACCCTCGCCCTTGACATCGACAAGAGCGTTTTTTTGGATGTAATCCGGCAGCGGCTTGTCGGGTCTTCCCTGGGGCTCTCCCAGTTGGAGCAGCATCGCCAGCAGCACATTCTTCGATTTTTCCAGGCTTTCCGCCAACAAATGGTCGGTGTCGAGCTTCCGCTCCGCTTCGTGCAGAAGCGCTTCCAGGCTGGCGGCGTCGGCTTGCTGGGTGGGGACGGCAGAATTTTTAAGCGAGGAGGATGCATAGAACTGGAGCAGCCGGTCGATGTAAATCAGCCCCGGATCTACCTGCGGTTCGAGGAACAGCACGGTATTGCCCACCACCCTGGCCTGCGCCCCGGACAATATGTCGATCATTTTTGCGTGAATATCGCGCGACCAGGGCCAGCGTCCGAGGTTGGCGATACTCTGCTCGTCGATGGCAATGACGGCGATCCTGTCGCTGGGAATCCGGCTGGACGCCTGCACGCCCAGATCGTAAGCCTTGCGCTCCAGACTTTGCAGCAGGTCGGTGCGGGCTGCGAAAAGAAACACGACGGCGATCAAAAGCCCCGGAAACCAGTCTGTTTTCCAGAATGACAGTTTCATTGCCGCCCCGCAGCTTCCTGTTGTTGTTACGTTATGTTAGAGGATTATTCCATGATTGCCACAAAACTGATAGCCTGTATTCTTTGAAGAGACGCTGTCGCGCTTTAAAAAACATCATGGGTGTGACTTTGGCGAACCTCCGGCGCGAAGCGGCGAAGCGCCGTTTGGTCATCCCAACAAAGGGAGCAAGCATGGACTTGATTCTGTGGCGTCATGCCGAGGCCGAAGACGGACTCCCCGACCAGGACCGCAAGCTGACCGGCAAAGGCGAAAAGCAGGCGGAAAAAATGGCGGCCTGGCTGAAAACGTACCTGCCGGAGAATGCGCGCATTCTGGTCAGCCCGACCGCGCGGACGCGGCAAACCGCCGCCGCGCTGACGCAGGAAGGCATTGTCGTCAAGGAGGCGGGGCCGGGCACGTCGGTAGCCGCTCTACTGGGTGTCGCCGGCTGGCCTGACGCCAGGGAGGCGGTGGTCGTGGTGGGCCATCAGCCGACACTGGGCCAGGTGGCGGCCTATCTTCTCTCCGATACCCAGGAAAACTGGAACATCAAAAAGGGCTCGATATGGTGGTTCAGCAACCGTACCCGCCTGGGTGAAACTCAAACCGTCCTGAGGGCGGTGTTATCGCCGGAGTTTTTATGAAAACCATTTTGATCGCCAATCCCAAGGGCGGCAGCGGCAAAACCACGCTGGCAACCAATCTTGCCGGCCATTTTGCTTGCAGGGGCGAGCGTGTGCTGCTGGTCGACCTCGACCGCCAGCGCTCTGCCACCGACTGGCTGGCGCGCCGCCCGGAGGATATGCCCACGATTCGCGGCTGGAACCGCCATCTCGACAAGAAAGCCATGGGCGAAACCGTGCCCGACTGGCTGGTGGTGGACTCCCCCGCCGGCATGCACGGCGACAGGCTCACCAATGCACTGAAGCGCGCCGAGCGCGTACTCGTGCCGGTGCAGCCGTCTTCGTTCGACGTGGTCGCAACACGAAGCTTTCTTGAAACACTGTGCGCGGAAAAACCGGTACGCAAGGCAAAAATCGAAGTGGCGATGATCGGGATGCGCGTCGATGCACGCACCCGCGCGGCGTCGGATCTTTCGCTGTTCCTTTACGAAGCGGGCTTCCCGGTGCTGACGATGTTGCGCGATGCGCAAATCTACGTCCAGGCCGCCAGCGAGGGTCTGAGTCTGTTCGACATGGCACCGTCGCGCGCCGCCAAAGAACTGGAGCAATGGCAACCGCTGCTGGACTGGCTGGAAAGCGATTAACCGCGTGTTGCCGTTGGGAACTGGCACTTGGTTTGTGGTTTGTTAAAAGGACTTCTGCCACGGATTAACACGGATTTACACAGATACAGCGTTCGGCTTAGATAATTCCGTTTCTTTCCCAGAGGGTAAGCGACGAACAACATTCACCCTCCCGAATTAATCTGTGAACATCTGTGTTAATCCGTGGCTAACTTTTCCTGGTTTATTGGGTCAAAAATGGACACCCCCACCGAAGTCGAACTCAAGCTCCTGATCGACCCCGCCGACATTCCGGAACTGCGGCGCCACCCTCTGCTCAAGATGCTATGCCCCGGCGGGCCGACGACGCGCAGGCTTCTCAGCACCTATTTCGATACCGATGATTTCGCTCTCAGGAACAATGGCGTCGCCCTGCGTGTGCGGCGCGATGGCAGGAAGTGGATACAGACCGTCAAGGGCGGAGGCAGCGTGCAGGCGGGGTTGCACCAGCGCGACGAATGGGAAGCGCCGGTCACCCGCAATGCACCGGACTTCACCAAGATTACCGATCCCGGCCTGATCGGGCTATTCGCTGCGGAGGAGCTGCGCCAGCGCCTGCGCCCCGCATTCACGACCGAATTTACCCGCACGGCCTGGCTGCTGGAAACAGAATCCGGCGACCGGATCGAGATGGCGCTGGACCGGGGCGAAATCCGCGCCGGCCAGGCGCATTCGCCGATTTTCGAGGTGGAACTCGAGCTGAAGGCCGGCAACCCGGCTGCGCTCTTTGAACTGGCGCTGGCATTGCAGGAAACCGTGCCGTTGCGCGCCGAAAACGCCAGCAAGGCCGAACGTGGCTACCTCCTGTGCGGACCGCAAACGGCCCTGTTGCCGGCCAAGGCGGCGCTATCCAAGGTAACGCGGGGCATGTCCGTGGATGAAGCATTCCGCTCCATTGCCTGGAATTGCATCGGCCAGTTGCAGGACAACCAGGCCCGGTTGCAGCAAAACTACGATGCCGAATACATTCACCAGATGCGGGTGGCGGTGCGCCGTCTGCGCTCGGCACTCGGCCTGTTCGCCGCCGCCGCGCCCGGCATAAGGAATACTTTTCTGATCGAAGAATTGCGCTGGCTGTCGGGCCAACTCGGGGCAGCGCGGGACTGGGATATATTCCTCGCCGAAATATTGCCGCCGGTGACGGCGGCGCTGCCCCGGGATGAAGGGCTGGACTGGCTGCAGCACAGGGCCGCCCGCCTGCGTGAAAAAGGGCGCAAACAGGCGCGTGAGGCAGCGGCTACCCAGCGCTTCCACAAACTGCTGCTGACGCTGGGCGGCTGGCTGTGGCGCGAGCCTTGGCGAGGAACCGCGGCGGATGCGAAACTCGATCAGCCGGTGGCGGCTTTTGCCAGGTCAATGCTGACGAAACGCCACCGCCAGTTGCATCGGCGCAGCCGCGGCCTCGCCTCGTTTACGCTTGAACAGCACCACATGCTGCGGATTGCGGCAAAAAAGCTGCGCTATGCCATAGAGTTTTTCTCCGGCCTTTATCCGCGCAGACTGGCAAAACGCTATCTGGAAGTACTTACGGATTTGCAGGACGAATTGGGCGCGCTCAACGACCACGCCGTAGCCAGGCGCCTGCTGGCACAGGTCGGCACGGGGGGGCGCGATGTGTTGCGGAATCGCGCGATCGGCGTAATATTTGGCTGGAATGCCTGCGAAACCCGTGGCCGGCTTGCCGGCATGACTCAGGCATGGCGGAATTTTAAACGGAAAAAAATCTTCTGGGGAAAAGGATAGCGCATGTTCGAATCGGCTGAACTGGGTCACAAGATCGACAAGGCCACCTACGACAAGGAAGTGCCGGCGTTGCGCGAGGCGCTGCTCGAGGCGCAGATCGACCTGAACAATGCGCCGGATTTCCAGGTCATCATCCTGGTCGGCGGCGTCGATGGGGCGGGCCGCGGCGAGACCGTCAACCTGCTGAACGAATGGATGGACCCGCGCTATGTGCAGACGCACGGCATGGGCGAACCTTCCGACGAGGAACTGGAGCGGCCGATGATGTGGCGCTTCTGGCGGGCGCTGCCGCCCAAGGGCCGGGTCGGCGTGTTCCTCGGTTCCTGGTATACCTGGCCGATCCTCAACCGCGTGTTCGGCAAAACCAAGGTGGCCGATCTCGACCAGAGCCTGGAGCGCGCCAAGCGGCTGGAAAAAATGCTGACTGACGAAGGGGCGCTGATTATCAAGTTCTGGCTGCACCTGTCCAAGGAAAAGCAGGAAAAACGCCTCAAGCTGCTGGAGAAAAATCCCAAGACCCGCTGGCGCGTCACCGAGCGCGACTGGAAGCACTACAAGATGTACGACAAATTCCATTCCGTCCATGAAAGCGTGATCCGCCACACCAGTACCGCCGAAGCGCCATGGATCGTCGTCGAAGGCGCGGATGACCGCTACCGCAGCCTGACCGTCGGCAAGGTGATCCTCGAAGCGATCCGCAAGCGCCTCGACGTTGCATCCAAAAAATCCGAGGAAACTCACGCGCCGCCGCTGCTGCCCTCGATCGACAACCTGCACATCCTGAAAACGCTCGACCTGACCCAGAAACTGGAGAAAAAGAAATTCCAGACAGAACTGGAAAAATACCAGGGCAAGCTCAATCTGCTGACGCGAAATGCCAGGTTCAAGGACATTACCGTCATCGTCATGTTCGAGGGCAACGATGCCGCCGGCAAGGGCGGCAGCATCCGCCGCATCACCGGCGCGCTCGATGCGCGCCAGTACCAGGTCGTCCCGATTGCCGCACCGACCGAGGAAGAGCGCGCGCAGCCCTATCTGTGGCGCTTCTGGCGCCACATCCCGCGGCGCGGACGGGTGACGATCTTCGACCGCTCCTGGTACGGCCGGGTACTGGTGGAGCGGGTGGAAGGCTATTGCCGCGAATCCGACTGGATGCGCGCCTATGGCGAGATCATCGACTTCGAGGGCCAACTGGCGCGACACAATATCGTGGTGGTCAAATTCTGGCTGACCATCAGCAAGGAAGAACAGCTTCGCCGTTTTGAAGATCGCCAGAAGACCGGCTTCAAGCGCTTCAAGATCACCGACGAAGACTGGCGCAACCGCGAGAAATGGGACCAGTATGAACAGGCAATCTGCGACATGGTGGACCGCACCAGCATTGAAATCGCACCGTGGACTTTGGTCGAGGCCAACGACAAGAACTTTGCCCGCATCAAGATATTGAGAACGCTGTGCGAGAGAATTGAAGGGGCGTTAAAACAGTGAGTGCGCGAAATTAAGGAAAGTCGCTACTGTCTGGTAGCGACGAAGAAGATTTGCCGCTTCACGCCATCCAGTTCCAGCGTCAGTATCCAACGGCTGGAGCCGCTGACGCACACCGGCAAAACGATATTTCCATGCCACGCGCCATCTGCCATGCGTTGCAATGCATAACGATTCCGCCCCATATTCATGTCCTGCATGGCGAAATCGGCAACAATCTGCCTGGCGCCGGGTGCCTTCACCATCAATTCGAACGGCTTGAGAGGCGACGGTGCCGACATGAACCTGACTTCAGCCGCCCCTTCCCGGAGCGGCACCTGGCAGCCTTTTACCGGGTCCGTGCATTGAACTACCAGCACCGGATCCTCCTTGTCGCCGCCGATGAAGCGCGGCAAGGCCAGCGCCAGCAGTATCGGCAGAAGCAGCAACAGAAATGGCCAGAATTTTTTCATTTATCAATCCTTCCGAAAAAAACGGTTAACTTTGGGATGAAAATCACTCACCATGCGCCGCGCAGCATGGCGATGCCATGCGCGCCATGCTGCCGCGCCTCATCCAGGTCGGCGCTGGAAACTCCACCCAGCGCATAAACCGGCATCGGCATATTTGCCGCGAGATGGGCAAAACGCTCCCATCCCAGCACTGGTGCTCCGGGATGGCTCTGGGTCGGCTTCACTGGAGACAGCACCGCAAAATCCAGGTCCAACGCAGCGGCCCGCTCCAGCTCGATCCGGTCATGGCAGGATGCGCCCACCAGCCCGAATTCAGGCTTGGCCGTCAAAGCCAGCAATTGCGACGAAGTCAGCTGCACGCCATCCGCCCCCACCTCCCGCGCCAGTTCGAAATCGCTGTTGATCACTACGCGCGCACCGTGAAAGCGCGCCCGCCGCACCGCCTCGGCCGCAAAGGCATGCAAAGCCGATCCCGCCATGGCCTTCTCGCGGATCTGAATCAGTTTGATCCCGGATTGCAGCGCGAACTCCAGTCGCTCCAGAAATGGCTCCACACCCATTTCGGCGGCACGAGTGATCGCATACACCGGGGGCAGGTTGAGCGAGCGCAGGATCGGCCCATTAGCCGGCAGCAGCGGCGCCACCGCCACCGCATCGGGGTATTGCCAGGACAGGCGCTGCGCCTCCCTGCCATGAGGCTCGCCTCGCCAGTTCATCACCCGGAAAAAATGCAGCCGTACCGTCGCATGGGGGTAAGAATATACGCGAGTCAGCCAAGGGTAGGCGGCTTCCACCTCGATCCCGAGTTCCTCGTGCAGTTCCCGTACCAGCGCGTGATAGGGTGTTTCGCCCGCTTCGATCTTGCCGCCGGGAAATTCCCAGTAGCCTGCATAAGGTTTGCCTGCTGGCCTTTCAGCCAGAAGAAATTCGCCATTAGGTCGCTGCACCACCGCGGCAGACACCTCCAGCAGTTTCATTTGGCCCCGACCTTCCCGTGCCGCCCGCACCAGTCGCGTGCAAACTGCCAGGCCACCCGGCCGCTACGCGAACCACGAGCGAGTGCCCACTGCAGCGCCTCGCGTCGCACCAACTCGGAATCCCGCTGCTGCGCCTTGAGGATTTCAAGCCAGTGCTCGACGATGGCCAGATACTGATCCTGATCGAATGGATAAAATGACAGACACAGACCGAAACGTTCAGACAGGGATATCTTCTCTTCTGTGGCTTCTCCCGGATGCACTTCTCCGTCGACATGCCGGGTCTCCAGATTTTCAGCCATGTATTCCGGCATCAGGTGACGACGGTTGGAAGTGGCATACACCAAAAGATTGTCCGCAGCCCCGCTCACTGTTCCATCCAGGGCCACCTTCAGCGCCTTGTAGCCGGGTTCGTCGGCCTCGAAGGAAAGATCGTCACAGTACAGAATGAAACGCTCGGGACGCGGGTAAAGCTGCTCGGCGATATCGGACAAGTCGACCAGGTCATGCTTGTCCACCTCGATCAGGCGCAACCCCTTGGCGGCATATTTATTGAGCAGCGCCTTCACCAGGGAGGACTTGCCTGTACCGCGCGCGCCCGTCAGCAGTACATTGTTCGCCGGACGGCCCTCGACGAACTGGCGGGTATTGCGGTCGATCAGCTTCTTCTGCTCATCAATCCCGCTCAAGTCGGCAAGGCGGATGCGATGGGGGTGCGGCACAGCATGAAGATGGCCGCTGCCGCCGCGCTTGCGCCAGCGAAACGCCCGTGCACCCCAGTCCGGCGCAGCAACCGGCACCGGCAGCCATTGTTCCAGGCGAACCAGCAACCCTTCCGCACGGGCAAGAAACGCGGCGAGCTCAGGTGCGATATTCGGCATTGATTTTCACGTAATCATAAGAGAAATCACAGGTCCATACCGTAGTCGATGCAGCGCCGCGGCCAAGTACGACCCGCACCGTGATTTCAGCCTCCTTCATCACCCGCTGGCCATCCTGTTCCAGGTAGCTTGCCGCCCTGCCGCCGTTCTCGGCCACCAGCACGTCCCCCAGATAAAGTTTGATTTTCCCGACGTCGAGGTCGACGATGCCGGCATAGCCGATAGCCGCGAGTATTCGCCCGAGGTTGGGGTCGGAAGCGAAGAACGCGGTCTTGACCAAAGGCGAATGGGCGATGGCATAACCCACCAGCCGGCACTCCGCCTCGGAAGCGCCGCCTTCGACGGCGATGGTCATGAACTTGGTCGCGCCCTCGCCATCGCGCACGATGGCCTGCGCCAGCACCTGCGCCACTTCGGTGACGGCATCGCGCAACGCGGCATAGTGAGCGCTTGACGCATCGGCGATTTCCGGCACGCCCGCCGCGCCGGTGGCGATCAGCATGAAGGAGTCGTTGGTGGAAGTATCGCCATCCACCGTAATGCAGTTGAAGGAACGGTCGGCGGCATGGCGCACCAGCGTCTCCAGCAGGGGCTGGCTCACGGCGGCGTCGGTGGCGACATAGCCGAGCATGGTCGCCATGTTGGGATGGATCATGCCGGAGCCCTTGGCGATGCCGGTGATGGTTACCGTTGCGCCATCCAGGGTGATCTGCTTCGACACTGCCTTGGACACGATATCGGTGGTCATGATCGCCTGCGCGGCGTCGAACCAGTTGGCCTCCCTCAAATCCGCCACTGCCGCGGGCAAACCGGCGATGATCCGGTCTACCGGCAACGGCTCCAGAATCACGCCGGTGGAAAACGGCAGCACCTGTTCCGCGCCGCAGCCCAGCAGCTTCGCGACCTCGGCGCATGTCCTGCGGGCACGGTTCATGCCGTCCTCGCCCGTTCCCGCATTGGCATTCCCGGTATTCACCACCAGCGCGCATATGCCCTTGCCCGCCGCCAGATGGGCTTTGCACAGCGTCACCGGCGCGGCGCAAAAACGGTTCAGCGTAAATACGCCGGCCACGCGCGCCTTGTCGTCCAGGCGCATGACCAGCAGATCCTTGCGGTTGGCCTTCTTGATGCCGGCTTCGGCGATGCCGAGGATGATGCCTTTTACGGGCAACAGCCGGTCGGGGTTGGGAGGGAGGAGGTTGACGGGCATGACGTGTCCTGGAACGTGAAATTGTGGGCTATTTTAAACCAAAATCCGGATAGGCGAAGCGGCTCTTTTGAGCAAGGATCGGATGAATTGAGCAACAACAAAAAAGCCGGCATCCAGCCGGCTTTTTTGTACTCGCCATCGAACCGGCATTAACTTAGCTTGCCATGGCACTGCTTGTATTTCCTGCCCGACCCGCACGGACAGGGGTCGTTGCGCCCGACTTTTTCTGCTGCACGGACGAAAGGATGATGCTCCTCTTCCATATCCGCTTTCTCGTCGTCCACTCCCAGCGCTTCGTTATAATCTGCATGGTGATACTGGACATTGGAGGGTTGCGCCTGGGATTCTTCCACCGCCTCCACATCCTCATCACTGCGAATCTGCACGGTCAGCACGATCTGGGTGACTTCCTGCTTGATGCGGTCGAGCAAATCGGCAAAGAGTTCGAATGCTTCGCGCTTGTATTCCTGCTTCGGGTCCTTCTGGGCATAGCCGCGCAGATGGATGCCCTGGCGCAAGTGGTCGAGCGCCGCGAGGTGCTCGCGCCAGTGGCTATCGAGGCTCTGCAGCATTACCGCGCGCTCGAAATGATGTATGGTTTCGCCGCCGACGCTCTCAAGCTTGCCCTGGTACATGGCATTTGCCGCGTCGATAATCCGACGGCGCAAACCATGCTCGTCCAGGCTCGACTCCTTGTCGAGCCACTCCTTCAACGGAAGGCTCAGCTGCCACTCCGCATGCAGCGACTTCTCCAGCCCGGCCACGTCCCACTGCTCTTCCATGCTTTCCGGCGGGATGTACTGGCTGATATGGTCGTTGATCACATCCTCGCGCATCGCCTGGATGGTCTCGGAAATATCGGTCGCTTCCAGCAGTTCGTTGCGCTGCGCATAAATCACCTTGCGCTGGTCGTTGGAAACGTCGTCGTACTCCAGCAACTGTTTGCGGATATCGAAGTTGCGCGCTTCCACCTTGCGTTGCGCATTCTCGATGGCGCGGGTCACCCATGGGTGCTCGATCGCCTCGCCCTCCGGCATCTTCAAACGGTCCATGATGGCAGCAACGCGGTCCGAGGCGAAGATGCGCAGCAGCGGATCTTCCAGCGACAGATAGAAACGGCTGGAACCGGCATCGCCCTGACGGCCGGCGCGTCCGCGCAACTGGTTGTCGACGCGGCGCGATTCGTGGCGCTCGGTGCCGATGATGTGCAAACCGCCCGCAGCCAGTACCTCGTCGTGAATTTTCTGCCATTCGCCTTTCAACGAGGCCAGGCGTCCGGCCTTTTCCTCTTCACCCAGGCTCTCGTCATAACGAATATTATTGAGCTCGCGCTCGATGCTGCCGCCCAGTACGATGTCGGTGCCGCGACCCGCCATGTTGGTGGCGATGGTAACCGCTTTCGGCCGCCCCGCCTGCGCCACGATCTCGGCCTCGCGCGCATGCTGTTTGGCATTCAGGACCTCATGCGGAATTTTTTCCTTGGCCAGCAGGCTGGACAGATATTCCGATGTTTCGATCGAGGTCGTGCCGACCAACACCGGCTGGCCTCGCTCACGGCAGTCCTTGATGTCGTTGATCACCGCCTGATATTTTTCCTTTGCCGTGCGATAGACCTGATCCATCCGGTCCTGGCGAACCATCGGCCGGTGGGTGGGGATCACCACGGTTTCCAGTCCATAGATCTGCTGGAATTCGAAGGCCTCGGTATCGGCCGTGCCGGTCATGCCGGAAAGCTTCAGATTCATCCGGAAATAGTTCTGGAAGGTGATCGAGGCCAGAGTCTGGTTTTCTTTCTGGATCGGCACCCCTTCCTTCGCCTCCACCGCCTGATGCAGGCCATCCGACCAGCGCCTGCCCGTCATCATGCGGCCGGTAAATTCATCCACGATCACCACTTCGCCGTCCTGCACCACGTAGTGCTGGTCGCGGTGGTACAGGGCATGGGCGCGCAGCGCGGCATACAAATGATGTACCAGGCTGATGTTGGCAGCATCATACAGGCTGGTGCCGGACTGTAGCAGCCCGGCCTGTGCCAGCAGTTGTTCAGCGTGTTCGTGGCCTTCTTCGCTGAGCAGAACCTGATGCGATTTTTCGTCGACACTGTAATCGCCGGGGCCGTCTTCCGCCTCCTGCTTGGTCAGTTTCGGCGGCAAATCGTTAATTCGGTAGTAAAGGTCGACATTGTCCTCGGCCTGGCCGGAAATGATTAGCGGAGTCCGCGCCTCGTCGATCAGGATCGAGTCCACCTCGTCGACGATGGCGTAATTCAGGCTGCGCTGCACCCGCTCGGCAGGCTGGTACACCATGTTGTCGCGCAGATAATCGAAGCCGAATTCATTGTTGGTGCCGTAGGTGATGTCGGCGGCATAGGCAGCCTGCTTTTCCTCATGATCCATTTGCGACAGGTTGATGCCCACGCTGAGGCCGAGGAAATTGTGGATGCGGCCCATCCATTCGGCATCGCGCTTGGCCAGATAATCGTTCACCGTCACCACGTGCACGCCCTTGCCGGACAGCGCATTGAGATACGCCGGCAGGGTGGACACCAGGGTTTTGCCCTCGCCGGTGCGCATTTCGGCAATCTTGCCGTAATGCAGCACCATGCCGCCGATCAGCTGCACGTCGAAATGGCGCATCTCGAGCACGCGCTTGCCGGCTTCGCGTACCACGGCGAAGGCCTCTGGCAGTAGTGCATCGAGAGACTCACCGTTCTGGTGGCGTTGCTTGAATTCATCTGTTTTCGCGCGCAACTCGGCATCGGTAAGCTTGGCGATTCCCGGCTCAAGCGCATTGATGGCACAAACAGTTTGCGCGTATTGTTTGACTAGCCGATCGTTACGGCTACCGAAGATTTTTCTGACCAGACGGGATATCATGAATTTTCAGGAAGTAAAATAAACAAAAAGCCAGCGCCGCACCAGGCGATGGCCATGAGACTCAAACAAGCACTTTTAAGTTCAGCCCGAATGCAGATAAAGATCCGGGTTCTGCGGTACTCCATGGAGACGAACCTCGAAATGCAGATGCGGCCCGGTGGAACGGCCAGTATTGCCCGTTTCGCCAATTTCCTGCCCCTTCATCACCACATCACCGACCTTGACCAGCATTTTTGAGGTATGCGCATAGCGGCTAGTCAGCCCGTTGCCATGGTCGATTTCTATCATATTACCATAGCCGGCATAACTATCCGAGTAAACCACGACACCGCCGCCGGCGGCATAAATCGGCGTACCGACATCCGTCATGAAATCCACGCCCTCGTGGAAAGCTTTCCGCCCAGTGAAAGGGTCGATACGATAGCCGAAATTGGAAGAATACCAACCGACGGAAACCGGGCGGGACGAAGGCATGGCGACCTTCTTCGCCTGTTGCTGAACCAGCATCGCCTCCGTCAACCCGAGTTGGTCAGACCGGTTTTCGAGATCTTTCATCAAACGGTCGAGCTGCTGGTTGAACTCCCCCATGGACAGTTCGTGCGAGGGCATGCTGGACTCCGCACCGCCCTGCCCCGGCTGCTTGCCGAAGCCGAATTCCTGCTTGCTGATGCCGGTCAGCTTCGCCAGCCGCTCGCCCAATGCGTCGAGACGCAATACGTGGGCCTGCATCTGGCCGAGCTTCACCGCCATGGCATTGAGATTTTCCCGCAGGTACGCCTGGCTCTTCGCCTCTTGGGTGCGCTGGGCGCTCAATACCAGGGATTGCAGATAGGGGTGGGGGATGTCCGCCGCATGAAACAGCAGCAGGTAAGTGAAGACCATCGCCAACAGCAACGGGAAAACCAGAAGCGCCGCTCCCATGGCCATCACCTGGGAATGGCTGAACGCCACAGTCTTACCCTTTGCCAATTTACCGGAAACTAGAATAACATTCATAGTCCTCCCCTGTTTATTCGTTTCTTATATTTATGCCCGCACACCCTGCATATTCATTCCTGAGCGCCGCGCCGAACCTGCAAACGCTTCTTCGGCAGGCGCAAAAACTGCTGGCGCTGCAAAAGGCATGGGGGGAAATCACACCCAGGCCACTGGCCGCGGCATCCAGGGTAGGCGCCGTCAGCCAGAAAACATTGATCGTCTATGCCAGCAACGGCGCGGTTGCCGCCAAGCTGAAACAGCTCGTGCCCACCCTGCTGGCAAAACTCCAGGCACTGGGAATTGAGGTTACTGCAATTCGGGTAGACGTGCAAGTCGAGCCCGTGCCCCCCGGCAAGAAGCCGAAAGACCTGGCAGTAAGCCATAACGCCTTGGCCAGCCTTGAAAAACTGGAAAGCAGCCTGGCGGCTTCGCCCCTGAAAAATGCGTTGCAGAACTTAATCCGGCGACACTCGGATTCGACAAAAAATTAAGGAGTCCAACAGAAGGCATTAACCTGAAAAAAGCACTTAAATTGCGGAGAAAATCAAAACCTTAACGGCGAAATGCCCACGGCCTAACAGGTTGTCGCTGGACTCGCGTAACGCTCTGTTCTTAACAATGCATTCTCTGCGTTTTGGCCGCCGTTCCAAGGTTCTAGTGACAGAACGATGACTTAAACGGCTTGGCTGTGGAAACGCAGGAACGCAGCCGGCGCGTCTTCGTCGCGCTCGAAACTGGCAAACTCCCACGCATCCGCGTCCGCCATCATGCAGCGCAACAAGCGGTTGTTCATGGCATGGCCGGATTTGTAACCGGTAAAAGCGCCGATCAGCGGGTGGCCGAGCAGATAAAGGTCGCCGATGGCATCCAGCACCTTGTGCTTGACGAACTCGTCCTCGTAGCGCAAGCCGTCGCCGTTGAGCACGCGGAACTCATCCATCACGATGGCGTTGTCGAGGCTGCCGCCCAACGCCAGGCCCTGCGAGCGCATCGCCTCGACTTCATGCATGAAGCCGAAGGTACGGGCACGGGCGATTTCCTTGACATAGGAGGTGTCGGCAAAATCCACCGCGACAGTCTGGCCGGAGTTGGACAATACCGGGTGGTCGAATGCAATGGTCAGACTTACCCGGAATCCCGGATGCGGGTCGAAACGCACCCATTTGTCGCCATCCCTGACCTCAACCGGCTTCCTGATGCGAATGAATTTCTTCGCTGCAGGCTGGTCCTCGATACCAGCGGACTGAAGCAGGAAAACGAAGGGAGAAGCGCTGCCGTCCATGATCGGCACTTCCGGCGCGGTCAGGTCGACATAGGCGTTATCGATTCCCAGGCCGGCAAAGGCGGACATCAGATGCTCGACAGTCGACACCTTGACGCCATTTTGCACCAGTGTGGATGAAAGCCGGGTTTCGCCAACGCTGTCCGGTGTAGCCTTGATGTCCACGGGATCGGGCAGGTCGACGCGGCGGAACACGATGCCGGTATCGACTGCGGCCGGACGCAAGGTGAGATACACCTTCTCCCCGGTATGCAGCCCCACCCCGGTGGCGCGTATGATATTTTTCAGTGTCCGCTGTCTAATCACGATATTCCCATAAGCATCATGGCGTTGCCCCGCTACCATAGCCAAGCATTTTAACACGGCAGGCGCGTTAAGACCAATCCTGGCGTACAAAGCAAGTTCTTCACCGCATCTCGGGCGGCGTCATTCAGATCAAGGCAACGCCTTGTCAGTCCGCCTGCTTACGCAAGAAAGCCGGAATATCCAGCAGTTCCACGCCGGATTGTTTCATCGCCTCGACCTGGGCATCGCGCCGCCGCCGCATCACAGCGGGCTGCTCCAGTTCGTTGTAATCCACCAGCATCGGCTCGTTGTCGGTACCGGTCTTCACTATGCTCAACGGCTTGCTCTGCTGGCGGTTGACCGGCGAACCCAGACCGGTGGCGACCACGGTTACGCGCAGCTCGTCCTGCAGCGTATTGTCGAACACCGTGCCGAAAATCACTGTCGCGTCCTCGGCGGTAAAACTGCGGATGGTGTTCATCACCTCGTACACTTCTTCCAGTTGCATGTCCTCGCTGGAGGAAATGTTGACCAGCACGCCGCGTGCGCCTGACAGATTGACATCCTCCAGCAGCGGGCTGGCTACCGCCTGCTCCGCCGCAATTCTGGCGCGGTCGGCACCGGTCGCCTGGGCCGAGCCCATCATCGCCATGCCCATCTCCGACATCACCGTGCGGACGTCGGCAAAATCGACGTTGATCATGCCGGTGCACTTGATCAGCTCGGCAATGCCCGCCACCGCGCCGTGCAGCACGCTATCCGCCGCCTTGAACGCGTCGCGGAAGCCGATCTTGCCGCCCAGCACTTCCATCAGCTTGTCGTTGGGAATCACGATCAGCGAATCGACATGCTGCGACAGCGCCTCGATGCCTTCCAGCGCCACTTTCATGCGCTTGCCCTCGAAGCCGAACGGCTTGGTGACCACCGCCACGGTCAGGATGCCGAGCTCCTTGGCCACCTCCGCCACAACCGGCGCTGCGCCCGTTCCGGTGCCGCCGCCCATGCCGGCGGTAATGAACAGCATGTCCGCACCGTCGATCAGCTCGGCGATGCGATCGCGGTCTTCCAGCGCCGCTTCGCGCCCGACCCCGGGATTGGCGCCCGCGCCCAGACCTTTGGTGATGGCTCCGCCCAACTGCACGATGACACCGGCCTGGTTGCGCTTCAGTGCCTGTGCATCGGTATTGGCGCAGATGAACTCAACGCCGTCCAGTCCGCTGGAGATCATGTGGTCTACCGCGTTGCCGCCGCAGCCGCCGATGCCGATCACCTTGATTACCGCTTCTTGTGTTTGTGTATCCATGATCTCAAACATGCTTTTCTCCTCCGTTGTGACGCCAAAAAGTTAAAACCAAAAAAATCAAAAATTCCCTTGAAACCAACTCGCCATCCGGTTGAATATCTGCTTCAGCGAACCGTTCTGCATCGTAGCCAGGTGATGGCGCTGATGCTGATCCATGCCCGCGAGCAGCAGCCCGACGCCGGTTGCAAAGCGCGGATTGCGCACCACCTCGGCCAGACCGCCCACATACTGCGGCATCCCCAGACGCACCGGCATGTGGAAAACTTCCTCGCCCAGTTCTGCCATGCCCTCCATGGCGCTGCTGCCGCCGGTGATGACGATGCCGGATGAGAGCAGCTCTTCGAAGCCGCTGCGGCGCAGTTCCGCCTGCACCAGGCTGTAAAGCTCCTCCACCCGCGGCTCGATCACTTCGGCCAGGGTCTGGCGCGACAACTGGCGCGCCGGACGGTCGCCCACGCCAGCCACCTCGATCATTTCCTGGGAATTGGCCAACTGGCGCAGCGCGCAACCGTATTTCATTTTCAAATCCTCGGCATCCGCCGTCGGCGTCCTGAGCGCCATGGCGACGTCGTTGGTGATCTGGTCCCCCGCAATCGGGATCACCGAGGTATGGCGGATCGCCCCGCCGGTGAACACCGCGATATCGGTGGTGCCGCCGCCGATATCGACCAGGCATACGCCGAGATCCTTCTCGTCCTCCGACAGCACCGCCATGCTGGATGCCAGCGGCTGCAGGATCAGGTCGCGCACTTCCAGGCCGCAGCGACGCACGCACTTGATGATGTTCTGCGCCGCGCTGATCGCCCCGGTGACGATATGCACCTTGACCTCCAGCTTCACCCCGCTCATGCCGAGCGGTTCGCGCACGTCTTCCTGGCCGTCGATGATGAATTCCTGGGTCAGGATGTGCAGCACCTGCTGGTCGGTCGGGATGATCACCGCGCGCGCGGTCTCTATCACCCGGTCGACGTCGGTCTGGCTTACCTCCTTGTCCTTGATCGCCACCATGCCATGGGAGTTGATGCTCCTGATATGGCTGCCGGCAATACCCGTGTAAACCTCGCGGATCTTGCAATCGGCCATCAGTTCGGCCTCCTCCAGCGCGCGCTGGATGGCGTTGACGGTGGACTCGATGTTGACCACCACGCCTTTCTTCAAGCCGCGCGACGGCGTCTGGCCCATGCCGATGATCTCCAGCCGGCCTTCCGGCAGGATTTCGGCGACGATGGCGACGATTTTCGAAGTGCCGATGTCCAGGCCCACGATCAGATTTTTTTGCTCTTTGGTCTTGCTCATCCCCTATCTCCCTTGTCAGGTGGCAGCGGCCAGATAACCGGCATCACGGCGCCACCCGATTTTCTTCCTCAAGCTTTCCCGTCCTGTCCTTCCCCCCGGCTGCGCCTTCTTCTCCCCGATCTCCGTGTAGTGCACCGCGAAACCGTTGGGATAGCGCAAATCCGCATAGCTCGCCGGCTGCGCCAGCTTTGCCAGAGTTTGCTCGTACACCCCGGCAAATTTCTCCAGGCGCTCAAGCACCTTGTCCCGGCCCAGCTCCAGCACCAGGCCGGTATTCAGGCTGACTTGCAACGCACGCCGGTCGGACAGACTCATGCGTACCGGCCGCAGATTGAGCGGCTTAAGCATGCGGCAGAATTCTTCATAATTCCACGTCATATCCTTGACGGCATCCTCCGGGCCGCTGAACTCCGGCAGCACGGCATTCGATGCCGCCCTGAACAGTTCTCCCCGTGTATTGACCAGCGCCGAACTGCCCCAGCGCGCCAGCGCCACATGCTCCTCGATCGCCACTTCCAGTTTGTCGGGCCAGCGCCGCCGCACGTTCACGTTGCGCACCCAGGGCAGTTTCTCGAACGCGGCACGGGTGCGGTTGAGATCGAGGGTAAAAAAATTCCCTTTCATTTCACGTGTCACGATGAACTGCACCTGCTCACGATTAACGTGCTGCAAGTCGCCCTTGACGTCCACCCTGCGCAGCGGGAACACCGGCAGGTGCACCACCAGGAACAGAATGGCATAGAGCAACAGCACTCCCGCCAGGGCATAAAGCATGTTTGCCAGCCACAAAGTCATTTGTGTTTTATCCCACACAATTCAGTTCCAGATTGAATACCGAGTCCCCTGAATTCATGGCATTCATTCCGCATCCGCCAGTTCAAGAACTCTTATTACCAAATCGTCAAAGCTCAACCCCGCTGCCCGAGCCGCCATCGGCACCAGACTGTGGTCGGTCATGCCGGGCGAGGTATTGGCTTCCAGCACATACGCGTTGCCCGCCGTATCGCGCAGGAAATCAACCCGCCCCCATCCCTGCCCGCCGATCACCGCGAACGCCCGCTTTGCCAGGCGCTGGATTTCGGACTCCTGCTCCGCCGCCAGCCCGCACGGGCAAAGATAACGGGTGTCATCGCGCAGATATTTCGCTTCGTAATCGTAGAATTCGGTGGCCGGTTCTATCTTGATCACCGGCAACGCCTCGCCGCCGAGAATTGCAGCGGTGTATTCGCCGCCCCCGACGAATTGTTCGGCGATCACCAGATCGTCGTAATGCGCTGCGGCCTCGTAGGCTGCACTCAATTCAGCCACCGTTTTCACCTTGCTGATGCCGACGCTGGAACCCTCATTGGCCGGCTTGACGAACAGCGGCAGACCGAGATGTGCGGCGACCGCCGCGAAATCGCTGCCGGCGTCAACCAGTTCAAAGGCTGGCACCGGCAGCCCAGCCGCCTGCCACACCAGCTTGCTGCGCCACTTGTCCATCGCCAGGGCGGAGGCCAGCACGCCGCTGCCGGTATAGGGCATGCCCAGCATTCCCAGCGCCCCTTGTATCGTGCCGTCCTCGCCTTGGCCGCCATGCAGGGCGATGAAGACGCGCTCGAAGCCATCGCGCTTCAACTCCGCCAACTCACGCTCGGCCGGATCGAACGGATGGGCGTCAACGCCGCGGCGTTTGAGCGCGGCCAGCACCGCATTGCCGCTCTTCAGCGATACCTCGCGCTCGGCGGATTTCCCGCCCAGCAGCACCGCAACTTTGCCGAAATCGTGTGTTTGCATTATTCGAAAACCTTTTCTTCACCGCAAAGGACGCGGCGGAAACCCCTTGCCTTGCTTTTCTTTGCGTTACTTCGCGTCCTTTGTGGTAAAAACATTATTTCGCTTCCCCAATAACCCGCACTTCCGTGACCAGTTCCACGCCGTGCCGCTCCTTGACCGTCTGCCTTACCTTGTCGATCAGCGCCTCGATGTCCGCTGCCGTCGCCGTGCCGGTATTGACGATAAAATTGGCGTGCCTGGGCGACACCATCGCACCGCCGATCGTCGCGCCCTTCAGTCCGCAGGCTTCAATCAAGCGAGCGGCATGATCACCCGGCGGATTGCGGAATACCGAACCGGCATTGGGCGTGCCGATCGGCTGGCTGGCCACCCGCTTTTCCAGCATTCCCTTGATCTTTTTCCGGGAAGCCGCACCGTCGCCGCGATTGAAGGCGAACCATGCGGCGACAAACCATTCGCCGCTTATCCCCGCCTTGAGCGTCGCATGGCGATAGCCGATATCGAAATCCCGCGGCGTGCGACGGCGCAGTTCGCCGAAGCAGTCGATGGTCAGCGCCGCGGTCACATATTGCCAGGTTTCGGCGCCGTAGCAGCCCGCATTCATCGCCAGCGCGCCGCCCACCGTGCCGGGTATACCGGCAAGAAACTCCGCCCCCTCGAAGCCGTTCAACGCCGAGAAGCGTGCGACCTTCGGACTCGCCACACCGGCTTCGGCATAAATACCGGCCGCCGTGCCCTTCTGGTCATGCCACAGCGCAATCTGGTTAAGCGCGCTGTGCAGCAGCACCACCGTGCCGCGCACCCCGCCGTCGCGCACCAGCAGGTTGCTGCCCAGCCCGGTGAAGTACACCGGCTCATCCGCCGCCAACCCTCGCAGAAACTGTGCCAGATCGGCGATATCGGCCGGAATATAGAAATGCTCCGCCGGGCCGCCGACATGCCAACTGGTGTGCCGGTTCATCGGCTCGTTGAACTTCATCACCCCGCGCAGTCGCTGGGGCGCAAGCGCCAATGCCATATTCATTTTTTCGATCTCCTCAAGATTCACGCCCCGCCCCGCACCAACTGACCGGGTATCTGGCCGATCGAACCGGCCCCCATGGTCAGCACCACATCGCCATCCCGCGCCGCGCCCAGTATCGCCTGCGGCAATTCCGCCAGCGTCTCGACAAAAATCGGCTCGACCTTGCCCGCAACACGAATGGCACGCGCCAATGCCCGTCCATCGGCGGCCACGATCGGCGCTTCTCCCGCCGGATATACCTCGGTCAGAAGCAATGCATCGACAGAGGACAGCACCCTGACGAAATCCTCGAACAAATCCCTGGTCCGGGTAAACCGGTGCGGCTGGAACGCCAGCACCAGCCGCCTGCCGGGGAAAGCGCCGCGCGCAGCCGCCAGGGTTGCCGCCATTTCCACCGGGTGATGCCCGTAATCGTCGACCAGCGTGAAACCGCCGCCATCCGGCAGCGCCACCTCGCCATAACGCTCGAAGCGCCGCCCGACTCCGCCGAACTCGGCCAGCCCCTTGATGATGGCCTCATCCGGCGCGCCCACCTCCATCGCCACCGCGATTGCCGCCAGTGCATTCAGCACGTTGTGCTGGCCGGGCAGGTTGAGCGCGACATCCAGTTCCGGCATGCCGGCGCGCTGCACCCTGAAACCCATACGGCCACCGCTGTGGCTGACGTCCACGCCACGCACCTGCGCGCCCTCCTCCAGCCCGTAGGTAGTGACCGACTTGGTGATGCGCGGCATGATCTCGCGCACATTGGCATCGTCCGAACACAACACCGCCATGCCATAAAACGGCAAGCGCTGGATGAAATCGACGAAGGCCTGCTTCAGCCGGCCGAAATCGTGGCCGTAGGTTTCCATGTGGTCGGCGTCGATATTGGTCACCACCGCCATGACCGGCATCAGGTAGAGGAAGGAGGCATCGGATTCGTCCGCCTCGGCGACGATGAATTCCCCCTGTCCCAGCCGCGCATTGGCACCGGCCGCCTCCAGCTTGCCGCCGATGACGAAGGTCGGGTCCATGCCCGCCTCGCCGAGAATGCTGGCGATCAGCGAAGTGGTGGTGGTCTTGCCATGCGTGCCGGCCACGGCAATGCCCTGCCTGAAGCGCATCAATTCCGCCAGCATCATGGCGCGCGGCACCACCGGAATATTGCGCTGCCGCGCCGCCACAACCTCAGGGTTATCTTCCTTGACCGCAGTGGACACCACTACCACATCGGCGCGTTCCAGATTTGCGGTGGCATGACCGTGATACACCTGCGCACCAAGGCTCTTCAGCCGGCGCGTAACGGCGTTATCGCCCAGGTCGGAGCCGCTCACCTCATAGCCCAGGTTGAGCAGCACCTCGGCAATGCCGCTCATGCCGACGCCGCCGATGCCCACGAAATGAACGTGTTTGACTTTATGTTTCATCCTGCCAACTCCATGCATGCCTGCGCCACGGTCGCGGTTGCTTCCGGCTTGGCCAGTTTTCTTGCCGCTTGCGCCATCGCCAACAGTTTTTCGCGGCTGAAGCCCGTTAACAAATCGGCCAGCGCCGCCGGGGTCAGATCCCGTTGCGGCAGCAACACCGCCGCGCCGTTTTCGCTCAGAAAGCGGGCATTGCCGGTCTGGTGATCGTCCACCGCATGGGGGTAAGGCACCAGCACGCTGGCGACGCCAGCCGAGGTGATTTCAGCCAGGGTGAGCGCGCCGGCGCGGCATACGATCACATCGCACCAGGCATACATCCCGCCCATGTCGTCGATGAAAGCGCGGGCATCGACGGCAACCCCGGCAGCCGCGTAATTGGCCTTGAGTTTTTCCAGATTCTTCGCGCCGGACTGGTGCACCACTTCCGGCCGCACCGCTTCGGGAATCAGCGCCAGCGCCTGCGGCACCGCCTCGTTGAGCGCCGCCGCTCCCAGGCTGCCGCCCACCACCAGAATGCGCAGATTGCCCCGGCGCCCGGCAAGGCGCTGTTCCGGCGCGGCCAGATTTGCGATGTCGGTGCGCACCGGATTGCCGCACCAGACCATGGCCGGGCCGGAGCAACCGATCGGCTTGTCGCCCGCGTTGTTGAATGCGGATGGAAAGGCCACCAGCACCCGATCGGCAAGGCAGGCCAGCACCCGGTTGGTCAGCCCCGCCACCGAGTTCTGTTCATGAATTGCCAGCGGCTTGCCCAGCAGGGAAGCCATCAGTCCGCCCGGGAAGGCGGTAAAGCCGCCCATGCCGAGCACCACGTCGGGACGAAAGCGGAAAATCGCCGCCGCGCTCTGCCACATTGCCAACAACAGCATGAACGGCAACGCAGCCCAGCGCAGCGCGCCCTTGCCGCGCATACCGGCAAACTTGACCCAGGCCATTTCATAGCCTTTTTCCGGCACCAGTCTTGCCTCCATGCCGGCGCGGGTGCCCAGCCAAACCACTTTCCAGTCTTTCAGACGCAAGCAGTCGGCCACGGCCAGCGCCGGAAACACATGTCCGCCGGTGCCGCCCGCCATGATCAGGATGGTGCGGCTCATACCGAATATCCTTTCATGACCTGTCTGCTCTCCCAATCGATCCTGAGCAGCATGCCGATCGCCGCGCAGTTGGCGGCGATGCCGCTGCCGCCGAAGGAGAGCAGGGGCAAGGTCAGTCCCTTGGTGGGCAGCAGACCCATGTTCACGCCCATGTTGATGATCGCCTGCACGGAAAGCCAGACGCCGATGCCATAAGCCACCAGCGCTGCAAAATGGCGGTCGATCACGGCCGCCTGACGGCCGATGGCGAAGGCGCGCATGGTCAACCAGGCAAACAGCAGGATCACCACGGAGACGCCGGCGAAGCCCAGTTCCTCGGCGATCACCGCGAGCAGGAAGTCGGTGTGTGCTTCCGGCAAATAAAACATTTTTTCGATGCTTGCCCCCAGACCCACGCCGTACCATTCGCCGCGACCGAAGGCGATCAGCGCATGGGAAAGCTGATAGCCCTTGCCGAAGGGGTCGGACCAGGGGTCCATGAAACCGATGATGCGCTGCATCCGGTATGGCGAGATCCAGATCAGCATCAGGAAGCCCGCCACCAGCATGGCGATCAGGCCGGCAAACAAACGCCAGTTCATGCCGCCGAGGAACAGGATTGCCATGGCGATGCTGGTAATCACCGCGAAGGCGCCGAAATCCGGTTCGCGCAACAGCAATCCGCCGACCAGCAGCATTACTATCAGCATCGGCATGAAACCTTTCTTGACGTTGTCCATGTAGGCCGCCTTGCGCACCGTGTAATCGGCGGCATACAGCACTGCAAACAGCTTCATGAATTCGGACGGCTGCAGGTTGACCACGAACAGCGACAGCCAGCGCCTGCTGCCGTTGACCTCGCGACCGATGCCGGGAATCAGCACCAGCGCCAGCAGCACCAGGCCGGAAAGAAACAGATAGGGCGCGATTTCCTGCAATACCTTGTTCGGTACCTGGAAAGTGAACAGGCCGAGCATGACGCCAACCACGAGGAAAACGGCCTGGCGCACCAGGTAATAGGTCTCCTGATAGCCGGTATGCCGGTCCGCCGCGGCGATGGCAATCGAAGCTGAATACACCATCACCAGCCCGAAGCCGAGCAGCAGGATGACCAGCCACAGCAGGGTGCGGTCATAATCGGGCCTGGCGTGCTGGACAGCCACCGGAGAATAGGGATTCATGCCTTCGCCTCCAGTTGCCTGACTGCGGCGATGAACACCTGGGCACGATGCTCGTAATTGCGGAACATGTCGAAACTGGCACAGGCCGGTGACAGCAACACGGCATCACCGGATTGCGCCTGTTCGAACCCGATCCGCACCGCCGCCCCCATGTCGATGGCGGCAAACAGCGGCACGCCGCATTCCGCCAGAGCTTCTCCGATTTTCGGGCCATCGCGCCCGACCAGCACTACCGCCCGGGCATGTTCTTCCACCGCCGGGCGCAGCGGACTGAAATCCTGATTTTTGCCATCGCCGCCGGCGATCAGCACTACTTTATGCGTCATGCCGTTCAGCGCTGCCACCGTGGCACCGACATTGGTGCCCTTGGAATCGTCGTAGAACTTCACCCCTTTGATTTCCGCCACCAGTTCGACCCGATGGGCCAACCCCTTGAATCCGCGTAGCGCATCGAGCAGCGGGTGGAACGGCAGATCGATGGCGCGGCACAGTGCCAGCGCCGCCAGCGCATTGGCGGCGTTGTGCAGCCCGGCGAGCGGCAGATCGGCCACGGCCATCAGCCGGTTCTCGCCCTGCGCCAGCCACAACCCTCCTTCATCCGCCAGCAAACCCCAGTCCCCGGCCTTCGGCGGCGCGTCCAGGCCGAAGGTCGTCACCATGCGGCCCGGTTTCGCCATCGCCAGGCTGTAGCGGTCTTCACGATTCAGAACCTGGATACCGTTGCCGACAAAAATTCTTGCCTTCGCAGCCGCGTATTCATCCATGCCGGCGTAGCGATCCATGTGGTCTTCCGTCACATTGAGCACGGTCGCGGCTGCGGGATTGAGAGATAGCGTGGTTTCGAGCTGGAAGCTGGAAAGTTCGAGCACGAACACATCCGGCATTTCGCCGCGCTGCTCCAGGTCGGCCAGCGCATCCAGCACCGGCAGGCCGATATTGCCGGCCACCACGGTGCGCAGTCCGGCATTTTTACACATCGCACCGACCATCTCGGTCACCGTGCTCTTGCCGTTGGATCCGGTAATTGCCAGAACCCGGGTATCGGGTGCAAAGTGCGGAGTCCCGAGTGCCCGAGCAAGCAGCTCGATATCGCCGACGACCGGCACGTTGCGCGCCACCGCCTGCGCGATGAACGGCTCGCGCAGGGAAACGCCGGGGCTGACGGCGAGCAGGTCGGCGTTGAGAAATACTTCTGCCCTGAATTTGCCGGTGAACAACGGCACGCCGGGCAACTCTGCCTGGAGGCGCGCAGCGTGCGGCGGCTTGTCGCGCGAATCGGCGACAGCCACCACCGCGCCCTGCCTGTCCAGCCAGCGCGCCATGGAAAGCCCGGTATCCCCGAGGCCCACCACCAGAATGTTTTTGCCTTTAAGTTCCATATTCTTTTTAGTGATGAGTCATGTATGAGGGGTGATGAGCAAACCCTCCACCCATCACCCATTCCCCATTACTCATCACCCGCCAACCCCTCAACGCAGTTTCAACGTAGATAGCCCCACCAGCACCAGCATCATCGATATGATCCAGAAGCGAACCACAACCTGGTTCTCCTTCCAGCCCTTCAATTCGTAGTGGTGGTGCAGCGGCGCCATGCGGAAAATGCGCTTGCCGGTGAGCTTGAACGAAGCCACCTGCAGCACCACCGACAGGGTCTCGACCACGAACACCCCGCCCATCACGAACAGTACGATCTCCTGCCTCACGATCACCGCCACCACGCCGATCGCGGCGCCCAACGCCAGGGCGCCGACATCGCCCATGAACACCTCGGCCGGATAGGCGTTGAACCAGAGAAAACCCAGGCCGGCACCGGCCAGCGCGGCGCAGAATACCGCCAGTTCGCCGGCGCCGGGAATATAGGGCACTCCGAGGTAGTGGGCGAATACGAAGTTGCCGGCAACATAAGCGAAAATCGCCAGTGCCCCCGCCACCATCACCGTCGGCATGATCGCCAGCCCGTCCAGCCCGTCGGTCAGATTGACCGCATTGCTGCTGCCGACAATGACGAAATAGGCCAGCACGGCAAAACCGACGCCGCCGAGCGGAATCGTCAGCAGTTTGAGGAAAGGCACGATCAGTTCGGTCTGGGCCGGCAGCGTGGCATTCATGGCGAGGAACACGGCCACACCCACGCCGATCAACGACTGCCAGAAATACTTGGTTCTGGCCGGCAACCCCTTGGGGTTGCGGTGCACCACCTTGCGCCAGTCGTCGACCCAGCCTATCGCGCCGAAACCCATAGTGGTGGCCAGCGCCACCCAGACATAGGCGTTCTTCAGGTCGACCCAGAGCAGGGTGGAAATCGCCATCGCCACCAGGATCAGCGCGCCGCCCATGGTCGGCGTGCCCGCCTTGACCAGGTGGGTCTGCGGGCCGTCGTCGCGCACCGACTGGCCGATCTTGTAGGCGGCCAGCTTGCGGATCATCGCCGGGCCGACGATGAACGAGATCATCAGCGCGGTCAGCATCGCCAGCACGGCACGCAGCGTGATGTAGCCGAATACGTTGAAAGCGCGGACGTCATGCGCCAGCCATTGAGTCAATGCGAGCAGCATGTCGAATCCTCCCGCGGCACAAAGCTTTTAACCACACGTTCCATCTGCATGAAGCGCGATCCTTTCACCAACACCACCACCTCCGGCGCCAGCAGATTTTCAATGTCATGCAGCAGATCCTCGATGTATTCGAAATGCCGCCCGCCCTGGCCGAATGCCTCGGCGGCAGCGGCGCTCAAGTCGCCCAGAGTGAACAGATGATCGATGCCGGCCGCCTTCGCCACAGCGCCGATCTCGGCGTGCAGTGCGCGCGCGCCTTCGCCCAGTTCGCCCATATCGCCCAGCACCAGAACTTTCCTGCCCGGCAAACCGGCCAGCACGGCGATCGCCGCCCGCACCGAAGCGGGATTGGCGTTATAGGTATCGTCGATCAGGGTGGCGCCATGCAGACAGGGGTTCTTCTGCATCCGCCCCTTGACGCTGGCCACCTTTGCCAGCCCGGTGGCGATGGCGGCATTGCCGATGCCCAGCGCCACGGCCACTGCGGCCGCGGCCAGCGCGTTGCGCACGTTGTGCTCGCCCGGCACCGGCAGCGCCACGGTGAATTTGCCCTCGGCCGTGACCATGTCGATTTCGCTGCCGAATGACAGCGGGCGGCAAGTGCCGGATACTTCCGATGGTTGATTCAGGCTGAAACGAATCGTGCGATGGCCCGCAGCAAGCACCTGCCACAGCGCGGCATGCGGATCGTCGGCGTTGATCACAGCGGTTCCGCCCGCCGCCAGTCCTTCAAAAATTTCGCCTTTGGCGTGCGCCACCGCTTCCACCGTACCAAGGCCGGCCAGGTGGGCGGCCTGGGCATTGGTAATCAACGCCACATCGGGCTTCGCAATTCGGCTCAGATAGGCAATCTCGCCCGGATGGTTCATGCCCATCTCGATCACGGCATAGCGGTGGCTGTCGCGCAGCCCGAGCAGGGTCAGCGGCAGGCCGATGTCGTTATTGAGGTTACCCCTGGTCGCCAGCACCGCTTCATCTCCGGCCTGCGTGCGCAGGATCGCCGCGATCATTTCTTTCACCGTGGTCTTGCCGCTGCTGCCGGTCAGCCCCACCAGCGGGATGGTGAAGCGGCTGCGCCAGAACCCTGCCAGTGCGCCCAGCGCGAGCCGGGTATCGGCCACGACCAGCAGCGGGAAATCGCCCCAGGCCGGATCAATATGGTCCACCAGCGCCGCTGCCGCCCCCTGCGCGATCACCTGGGCGACATAATCATGGCCGTCGAAGCGCTCGCCTTTCAGCGCCACGAACAAGTCGCCAGCGGCCACTGCGCGGCTGTCGGTGGTCACGCCCGCGAAAGCGGCATCCGCGCCGCTGCGCCGTGCATTCAGGGCCGTCATGGCTTCGCTCAGGCGCAACATGGCGTATATCCTTGCAGAACTCGTTGCACCACATCGGCATCGGAAAACGGCAGGCGCACCCCATTGATTTCCTGATAATCCTCATGGCCCTTGCCAGCGACCAGCACCACGTCATCCGGCCGCGCCCCGCACACGGCGGCATCGATCGCCGCCGCGCGGTCGGCATTCGCGTGATAATTGGCACCCATGCCGGCGATAATGTCGGCCATGATGGCCTGGGCATCTTCGCCGCGCGGATTGTCGCTGGTGACGACCACTTCGTCCGCCAGACGCGACGCCACCTCACCCATCAACGGACGCTTGCCGCGATCGCGGTCGCCGCCGCAACCGAACACACAAATCAATTTGCCGTTGCCGCCCATGATCTCGCGCAACGCGCCCAGCACTTTTTCCAGCGCATCCGGGGTATGGGCGTAATCCACCACCACCAGCGGCTTGCCGTTGCCACCCAAGCGCTGCAGGCGGCCCGCCACCGCCTTGACCTGCCCCAGTTCGCGCACCGCATCTTCCAGCTTGACGCCACTGACCAGCAGGGTGGCCAGCACCGCGAGCAGGTTGGCGGCGTTGAAGCGGCCGAGCAGTTCGCTGTTCACTTGCGCCGTTCCCCATGGCGTCACCGCCTCGAAACGAATGCCCTGCGCATCCGTTGCGAGGCGGCGCGCCAACACGGCGAAATGACATTGCCCCCTGTTGCCTTCGAGGCTGTATCCCACTACCTGCACACCGCCGCATCCGAGCCTGGCGGACAGTTCCGCGCCAAAGGGATCATCCATGTTGAGTACCGCGAATTTCAGCTCGGGCCAGGAAAACAGCCCGGCCTTGACGGCGGCGTAGGACGCCATGTCGCCGTGATAATCGAGATGCTCGCGCGACAGGTTGGTCAGCAACGCCACGTCGAAATGCATGCCATTGACCCGGCCCTGCGCCAAGCCGTGCGACGACACTTCCATCGCCATGCATTCAGCACCTTCATTCAGGTAATCGCGCAGCAAGGCATGCAGGCTGACCGCATCCGGCGTGGTGTTTGAGGATGGTTTCAACCCGCCGGGCAGGCCGTTGCCGAGCGTGCCCACCAGGGCGGTCTTCCTGCCCAGAGCGGTCAGCACCTGGGCGATCCAGTGGCAGCATGAAGTCTTGCCGTTGGTGCCGGTGATGCCTATCGTCCATAGCTTGCGCGACGGCTCGCCATAGACCTGGCTGGCGATGGCACCGGCTTTTTCGCGCAGGCCTTCAATCGGGAGGTTCGGCACCCGCCATTCGGCATTCCACTCAAAATCCTTATGTTCCCACAGCACAGCGCCGGCGCCGGCCGCAACCGCCTGGGCGATGAACTTGCGCCCGTCGAGGCGCTCGCCGGGATAAGCGGCGAAGGCTTCGCCGCCATGAATGCGGCGGCTATCCACGGTCATGCCCGGCACCCCCGCCTTGGCAAGAAAGCTGGCCGCTGATTGCTGATCGCTGGCAGCCATGCTCATACCACCTCCTTGATTTCAGGGGCGCTTTCCGGCGGCAGGATATTGTTGGTCGGCGCATCCGGCGGCACGGAGAGCAGACGCAGCGCTCCAGCCATCACCTTGCTAAACACCGGCGCGGCCACTGCGCCGCCGTAATATTGGCCGTCGGAGGGTTCGTCGATCATCACCGCCACGATCAGGCGCGGATTGGAAGCCGGGGCCAGACCGACGAACGAAGCGACATAGCGGTTCTCGGCGTAATAGCCGTTTTCCTCCTTGTGCGCCGTGCCGGTTTTACCCGCCACACGGTAACCCAGCACCTGGGCACGCGGTGCGGTGCCGCCCGGCAATACCACCATCTCCAGCATGCTGCGAACCGCTTGCGACGTTTCCGGCGAGATCACTCTCACCCCCGCCGGCGGCGCATCCAGTTTGACCAGTGAAACCGGCCTGATTTCTCCGTCTCCGGCAAAAGCCATATAGGCGTGCGCCAACTGCAGCAGGCTGACGGAAATACCGTGGCCATAGGCCATGGTGGCCTGTTCGATAGGTTGCCAGGTTTTATATGGGCGCAGCCTGCCGGTCGCCTCGCCGGGGAAACCGGCATGAGGCACCTTGCCGAAACCCATGCGGTCAAAAACACGCCACAAATACTCCGGCTCGAGCGTGAGCGCCATTTTGGCCGCACCGACGTTGCTCGATTTCTGGATCACCTGCGCCACATCGATCAGGCCGTAATCATGGGTGTCGTGGATCGTCGCCGAACCGATGGTGAATGTGCCCGGCGCGGTCTGAATCATGGAATCCGGCGTGAATTTCCCCGCTTCCAGCACCGCCGCTATAGTGAAAGGCTTCATTGTCGAGCCCGGCTCGAAAGTGTCGGTGATGGCTCGATTGCGCGTGCTGTTGCGGTTAAGCTTGGCGCGGTTATTGGGGTTGTACGACGGCAGATTGGCCAGCGCAAGGATCTCGCCTGTTTTCACGTCGAGCACCACAATCGCGCCAGCCTTGGCCTTGTGTTCAACAACCGCAGCCTTGATCTCGCGGTAGGCCAGATACTGGATCTTGCGGTCGATACTGAGCGCCAGATCGTGCCCATCCTGAGGCGGCTGAACGCTTTCCACATCCTCGATGATGTGGCCCAGCCGGTCCTTGATCACATGGCGGCTGCCCGGCTTGCCAGCCAGCCAGTTCTGGTAGGCCAGTTCAAGCCCCTCCTGACCGTTATCATCGACGCCGGTAAAACCAAGAATATGCGCCACCACTTCCCCGGCCGGATAATAACGGCGATATTCGCGCTGCAGAAATACGCCGGGCGCGTTGACCTGCATCACCCGCTCTGCCGTATCCGGCGGCACCTGACGCTTGAGATAGACAAAATCGCGCTGGCTCCGGGTGAAGCGGCTCTTCACATCGTCTTCGCTCATTTCCAGAATTTTTCCCAGCTGCCGGATGCGCTCAGGGGTAATCTCGAAATCCTTCGGGCTGACCCACACCGACTCCACCGGAGTACTGATTGCCAGCGGCTCGCCGTTTCGGTCGGTGATCATGCCGCGGTGGGCAGTCAGTTCGACCACCCGGCGGGAGCGCTCGTCCCCTTTCTGCCGCAGAAAATGGTTGTCCAGTCCCTGCAGGTAAAACGCCCGCCCCAGCAATGCCAGAAACCACGCCAGCACCAATCCGACCAGAATATGCGAACGTCCGGCAGGCAATTTCAGCATCGGTGTTTGCACGCCCCCTCCCCGCCGGGAATCTTTCATGGCGTAGCTCATGGCGTCCCGGCCTTGACCGGTGCCGACTGCACCACCTGAATATGTGCGGCATCGGGCACACGCATCCGCAAATAGGTCGTGGCAACCTTCTCGATGCGGGTATGCATCGCCCAGGTGCTTTGCTCCAGTTGCAACTGCCCCCACTCCACTTCCATTTTTTTTGCCAGTTCCTGCTCTTGCTGCAGATCGATGAATATTTTGCGCGCCTTGTACTGGGCGGTAACCATGCCCAGCGCACAAGCCACCAGAACCAGAGCCAAGATCAGGTTGAGCTTGGTCATGGCGCCTCCGTCCGCTCCGCAACGCGCATCACGGCGCTGCGCGAACGCGGATTGGCCGACACCTCGGCCGCCGAGGGGCGAACAGGCTTGCCCGCCAGCCGCAATCTCGGTATGGAGCGCTCCGCCTCACGCACCGGCAGCCTTGGCGGCAGCGGTGCGGGCTGCGATGCGTCGCGCATGAAGCACTTGACCAGCCGATCTTCGAGGGAATGAAAACTGATGACCGCCAGGCGGCCAGACGGCGCCAGAACATCGACGCCCTGTGGTAACACTAGCGACAACTCCTCAAGCTCTTGATTGAGGTAAATCCGTAAAGCTTGAAAGGTGCGCGTTGCCGGGTCTTGATGTGGCTCGCGGCTTTTGAACGCTTTTGCCACGATCTGGGAAAGTTGGCGAGTGGTGACAATGGGCTCCCCCGATCGAGACGCAACAATCGCTCTTGCAATCTGCTTAGCATACCGTTCTTCACCATAATTTTTTATAACCTCCCCCAGTTGTTGTTCAGTTACTTCTGCCAAAAATAAAGCTGCGGTTTGCCCACGACTTGTATCCATGCGCATATCCAGCGGCCCATCAAAACGAAAACTGAAGCCTCGTGCCGCTTCGTCCAGTTGCGGGGAAGAAACCCCCAGATCCAGCAGCACGCCATTGACCCGTGCCACCCCCAACTCCTGCAACACATCGCGCAAGCGGCTGAAACTGCTGTGCACGATCTGGAAGCGCAAATCGGCAATTTCGCGAGCCGCCTCCACTCCAGCCAAATCCCTGTCCAGGGCGATCAATCGGCCCCGCTCACCCAGCTTTTCCAGTATCAGCCGGCTGTGGCCGCCCCGGCCGAAGGTGCAATCCACATACACCCCGTCTGGCCGGATATTCAGCGCTTCTATCGCCTCATGCAGCAAAACCGTTTTGTGGCTGAAACCACGGCTCACAGCGAGAAATTTTCCAGCGCAGCGGGAATCGCATTGCCGGGTGCAAGCGCCTGCTCCATCTGCGCACTCCATCCCTCCATGCTCCACAGCTCGAAATGTCCGCCCTGGCCAACCAGCATGACTTCCTTTTCCAGCCCGGCAAGCTTGCGTAGCGCGGGAGTGACCAGCAGACGGCCGGATGCATCCAGTTCCAGTTCCTCGGCATGGCCCAACAACAGGCGCTTCCAGGAACTCGACACGGGATCGAAACTCGGCAGTAAATTGATTTTTTCTTCGATAGGCAGCCAGGCAGGCTGAGGGTAAAGCAGCACGCAGCGATGGGGGTGCGCGGTCATCACCAGCCGCCCGCCGGACTGAACCAACAGCGCATCGCGATGCTTGCTTGGCACCGCCAAACGACCTTTCGCATCGAGATTCAAAGCTGTTGCACCGCGAAACATCGAGCTTCCCCTTTATTTTTTGACCGAAGCAGGTATCCCACAATTTCCCACTTCTCACCACTGTTTCCCACTATATTTTAAAAAAAGTGGCCGGTCAAGCTAAATATCGGGTTTTTCTCTTATGTGACAACAAGTTAATGGACAAATACCGGAAAACCAATGCGCTTAAAAAATAAGGACATAGGAAAGCAACTGAAAGTTGTTTGTGAGGAGCAAACCTGAGGGGGAAGAAATATAGAACCGGCATATCCGAATCAGAATGCCGGGGAAAAACGGAAACTACGCGGAGAAAAAAAGAAGCTGGCCGATAAGCCGGGTTCTGTCGTGGACAGTCATTCCTCTAGGCGCACGGTTACCCGTGAACTCAAGCAACCTACCCGCAGGCTCGACGAGCCGCCTCAACGCCTGCCTATTTGGTCTTGCTCCGGATGGGGTTTACCCTGCCACTTCCGTTACCGGGAGCGCGGTGAGCTCTTACCTCGCCATTTCAACCTTACCTGATCCGCTTGCGCGGCCATCGGCGGTATATTTTCTGTGGCACTTTCCATCGCCTCACGGCGTCCGGTCGTTAACCGGCATCCTGCTCTATGGAGCCCGGACTTTCCTCTCCGCGCTTGCGCGCGCAGCGACTGTCTAGCCAGCTTCATGGTCATTATACCATCCGGCGCCCGATGATTTCAGAACAGCTTGCCTGTGTTGCCGCCAGAAAAGCCGAGAAATGCAGGGCGGACGCCCGAAAAACATTCAGTCATCATGCTTTTTCATATTACGGCCCATCATTCAGCTAAGGTGCGAGTCCCTTCGCCAGGAGCGCCTGAACATCCCTGTCCAGCGGGAATATATAGTCGTAGGCGCCGATAGTCATATTACCCTGCACGCTGACGATTTTCAGGTCGAAGTAGGCGGATTCCTTCGACTCGGAATACATGCCGACAATAACCGCCTGTGCGCCATGGCTGCGCGCGACATCCATGACCTCGCGCAACAGCAGCAACTCGCCTTTGCGTTGTTTGACAAAAGCGGCGTCGCGCAGCTCGAGTCTAATCACCCGGTAACCCAGCTTGGTCAAACGCGCTTCAAGATACTCTGAAGCCATTCGTCCCAGGCGCGAAGGCTCAGTTGGCGAATCGACGCTGGACAAGGCGGTCACGACAAGCGGAACGCTCTTGTCCAGAGGCTGTTTGAGCGAGGCCAATAGTCGATCCGCTGCTGCGCTGTTTGCCTGGATCAGTTTGCTGTTCGCCGTGTCCTCGTAGGTTGGGAAGTGCGTTCCACACCCCGCAACCATCAGGCAAATAAAGAAAAGAAACTCTCGTTTTTTCATTGCCCAACCATCTTGCATTCACCTTTTCTGTAATTTGATAAAACGACTTGCCAATGCAGGAACGAAATGCAAATGTTCCATTTTTCAACCAAGCAAGCGCCAGGAAACACCGCCGCCAGCCCTTAGTGGCACCAGATCCTCCCCGGCGAATGGCAATGAATCCGGCAAGGTCCAGGTTTCTCTCACCAACGTGACAACCCCCGCATTGCGCTGCAAGCCATAAAAATCCGCCCCGTAAAAACTGGCGAAGGCCTCCAGCCTGTCAAGCGCGCCGGCCTGTTCGAACGCTTCGGCGTACAGTTCAATCCCGGCACATGCGGTGTATATGCCGGCACAACCGCAAGCGGTCTCCTTGGCGCCTCTGGCATGGGGTGCACTGTCGGTGCCGAGAAAGAATTTCGGGTTGCCGCTGATGGCCGCTTCAACCAGCGCCCGGCGATGTTCCTCTCGCTTCAGCACCGGCAGGCAGTAATGATGCGGACGGATGCCGCCGGCGAACATGGCATTGCGGTTCAGCAGCAGATGATGGGCGGTAAGCGTGGCGGCAACCCGCGCCGACGCGGCCTTGACGAACTCCACGCCATCGCGGGTGGTGACGTGCTCCAGCACGATGCGCAGACCGGGAAAGCGCTGAACCAGCGGCATCAGCACACGGTCGATGAACACCTTTTCGCGGTCGAAGACATCCACCTCGGGGTCGGTGACTTCGCCGTGCACCAGCAGCGGCAAATCCTGTTTTTCCATCTCCGCCAGGACGGCAGCGCATTTCATGATATCGGTCACGCCCGAATCGGAATTGGTGGTCGCCCCGGCCGGGTAGAGTTTGACTCCGTACACCAATCCGCTCGACCTGGCACGGACGATTTCCGCAGGCATGGTGTTATCCGTCAGGTACAGGGTCATCAGCGGCTCGAAGCGAGCGCCCGCGGGCAAAGCCGCGAGTATGCGCTGCCGGTAGGCCGCCGCCATTTCGGTGGTGGCCACTGGCGGACGAAGGTTGGGCATGATGATGGCGCGGCCGAAACGATGCGCCGTATCCGGCAGCACCGAACGCATTTGCTCGCCGTCGCGCAGGTGCAAATGCCAGTCGTCGGGACGGGTCAGGGTCAATCTTTCCATTTCGACTATCCTTAAACCTAGAAAAAGCGATTGAAATGCAGTTTTTTAATTTGGGATTATACGATGCTTGTGGAAAACCACATCTTACTGGCTTGGGTTATAATTTCAGCATGCATAGGATAGCCATATTTATTTTCCTCGCCCTGGCCGGAACTATCCAGGCACAGGCTGCTCCCGATGGCGCAAAACTCTATGCCCGAAACTGCGCTGTCTGCCACGGGGAAAATGGCGGCGGCGGGATGGGTGTCCCGCTATCGCTACCCTCCTTTCAGGCCGCCATCAGCGATGATTATTTGCATAAAACCATCCGCCTGGGACGCCCCGGCAGGGTAATGCCGCCATCCAGCCTGCCCGATGCCGAGATCGAGAGCATCGTGCGCTTCATCCGTTCCTGGAGCTACGGGCCCGCCCCGCTGTTTCCGCCGATGCGCGTAAAAGGCGATGCGACACATGGGCGGCAGCTTTATGCGGCGCACTGCGCGACCTGTCATGGCGCCAACGGCGAGGGTGGGAAAGGCACCGGCGTCACCTTTTCGCGACCGCGTGACCTTCCGATCATGGCACCCGCACTGAACAATTCCGGCTTTCTCGTCTCTGCCACCGACAGCATGATCAGGGAAAACCTGAAGCGGGGACGCCAAGGCACGCCGATGGTCTCTTTCCTGAAAAACGGGCTGAAGGAAAAAGACATCGATGACATCGTGAGTTTTGTACGCGGCTTCGAGCAAGCGCTCAAACCCGAGAGCGTCGACCCGGCCGAAACAGAAAAAGCGGTGCTGACGATGGACTCCCCTTACGATCTTGCAACCACCATCGAGAATGTGAAACGGGCGGCCACCTCCAGCAATTTCATTTTCATCCGCGAGCAGCCGCTTGATTTCGGGCTGGTGCCGGAAGGTCAGGAAGATCCACGCCAGCACATCATCTATTTTTGCAGCTTCAGCATGCTAAACCAGGCGCTGATGACAGACCCGCGTGTCGGGCTGTTTTTGCCCTGCCGCATTACCGTGGTGGAACAAAACGGGAAGGTGAAAATGATGGCGGTCAATCCCAGGCGCCTGAGCCGAATTTTCAATAATTCCGAGCTCAACGCAATGTGCGAGGAAATGACGCGGCGCTACCTGGCGATCATGGAGGAAGCGGCGCTATGACCCGCATGACACGACTCCTGGCCGCCGCTTTGCTGCTGCTTGGCTTATCCGCCTCTGCCTGCGCCAATCAACTGCTCATGATCCGTTCCAGCCTGCCCTTTCCCGAAGCGATGCTGGCCCTGCAAAACGCCATAACGACTCGGGGCTACAAGGTGACACGCGTGCAGAACGTGGATCAAGGCTTATCCAAAACCGGTTACAAGACCGACAATTACAAGGTGGTATTCTACGGCAAGCCGGAAGAAGTGGCGCAACTCGCCTCCAGGCACCCGGAGCTGATCCCCTATCTGCCGCTCAACGTGGCGATTTTCGCCGAACAGAACAGCACCATACTGGTTACCAGCCGCCCCAGCGTGCTTGCCAAATTTTTCCCGGACCCCGAGCTCAGTGCGACGTTCATGCGCTGGGAAAACGACCTCAACGAAATCGTCAACGAAGTGCACGAAAAAAAGTAACCGCTGGCAAGACCAGACCTATCCCCTCAAGGCTGAGTGAAGGCTGATATAATTGCCGCCTTCAAATTACTCTAAATAAATTCCGAACCATGGAGCTTGCCAAAAGTTTTGAGCCCGCCGCCATCGAGGCGCACTGGTACCCGCTGTGGGAGTCCCGCGGCTATTTCAAGGCCGCCACCGACCCCGGCAAGCCGGCCTACTGCATCATGCTGCCGCCGCCCAATGTGACCGGCACGCTGCACATGGGACACGCCTTTCAGGACACTCTGATGGACACCCTGGTCCGCTACCACCGGATGAAGGGCGAAAACACTCTGTGGCAGCCGGGCACCGACCATGCCGGCATCGCCACCCAGATCGTGGTGGAGCGCCAACTCGACCAGAAGGGCGTTTCCCGCCACGATCTCGGACGTGAAGGATTCCTCGAACGGGTATGGGAGTGGAAGGAAGAATCCGGCTCCACCATCACCCGCCAGATGCGCCGCCTCGGCGCCTCCTGCGACTGGTCGCGCGAGCGCTTCACCATGGACGAAGGCCTGTCGAAAGCCGTCACCGAAGTGTTCGTCAAACTTTATGAGCAGGGGCTGATCTACCGCGGCAAGCGCCTGGTGAACTGGGACCCGGTACTGCTGACCGCCGTTTCCGACCTCGAAGTGATCTCGGAGGAGGAAGACGGCTTCATGTGGCACATCCGTTATCAGGTCGAAGGCAGCGACGAATCGCTGATCGTCGCCACCACCCGGCCGGAGACCATGCTGGGCGACATGGCCGTCGCTGTGCATCCTGATGACGGGCGCTACCAGCACCTGATCGGCAAGCATGTACGCCTGCCGCTTTGCCAGCGCACCATCCCGGTCATTGCCGACAACTATGTCGATCCCGCATTCGGCACCGGTTGCGTCAAGATCACCCCGGCGCACGATTTCAACGACTACCAGGTCGGGCTGAGGCATCACCTCGAACCGCTCGGCATCTTCACGCTCAATGCCAGGATCAACGATCTGGCACCCTCCGAATATCAGGGCCTCGACCGCTATGAGGCGCGCAAGAAAATTGTTGCCGACCTCGATGCCGAGGGGCTGCTGATAGAAACCAAGCCGCACAAGCTGATGGTGCCGCGCGGCGACCGCACCCATGCGGTGATCGAGCCGATGCTCACCGACCAGTGGTACGTGGCGATGGAAGGACTCGCCAAGCGCGGCCTGGAAGTGGTTGCTCAGGGCGAGGTCAAGTTCGTGCCGGAAAACTGGACTCACGTCTACAACCAGTGGCTGGAGAACATCCAGGACTGGTGCATCTCGCGCCAACTGTGGTGGGGACACCGCATCCCGGCGTGGTACGACGAGGACGGCAATTTCTACGTCGCCCACAGCCAGGAAGCCGCGCAACAACAAGCCGGGGCAAGCAAGAAGCTGCGCCAGGACGAGGACGTGCTCGACACTTGGTTCTCCTCCGCGCTGTGGCCGTTCTCGACGCTGGGCTGGCCGGAAAAAACACCGGAGTTCGACGCCTTCCTGCCTACCAGCGTATTGGTCACTGGTTTCGACATCATTTTCTTCTGGGTGGCGCGGATGGTCATGATGTCGGAACACTTCACCGGCAAAGTGCCGTTCAAGGAGGTCTACGTCCACGGCCTGGTGCGCGACATGCACGGCAACAAGATGAGCAAGTCCAAGGGCAACGTGATCGACCCGATCGACCTGATCGACGGCATCGACCTGGAATCGCTGGTGGCCAAGCGCCAAACCGGACTGATGAACCCGAAACAGGCGGAAGCCATCGCCAAACAGACGCGCAAGGACTTCCCCGACGGCTTTCCCGCCTTCGGCACCGACGCGATCCGCTTCACCTTCGCCAGCCTCGCCAGCCATGGCCGCGACATCAAGTTCGACCTGCAGCGCTGCGACGGCTACCGCAATTTCTGCAACAAATTGTGGAACGCCACCCGCTTCGTGCTGATGAACACCGAAGGCAAGGATTGCGGCCAGGATGAAAGCCTGCCGCTGGAATTTTCCGACGTCGACCTGTGGATCGTCAGCCGGTTGCAACAGGCCGAAAGGGAAGTGGCCGAGGCATTCGATTCCTACCGCTTCGACATGGCTGCAAGAGCGGTCTATGAATTCGTCTGGGACGAATACTGCGACTGGTATGTGGAGCTGGCCAAGGTGCAGCTTGCCCCTCTCCCCAACCCTCTCCCACCGGGGGGAGAGGGAGCCTTGCTGGAGGCCCGGCAGCGCGCCACGCGCCGCACCCTGGTGCGGGTGCTGGAAGCGACGCTCCGACTTGCCCACCCGATCATCCCCTTCATCACCGAGGAACTGTGGCAGAAGGTTGGCCCGCTCGCGGGCAAAAGCGGCGAGAGCATCATGCTGCAACCCTATCCGGTCGCGGACATGCGCCGGGTAAATGAGGCGGCAAACCAGCAGGTTGTGCTGCTCAAGGAAATGGTCAATGCCTGCCGCACCCTGCGCGGCGAGATGAATTTGTCTCCAGCCCTGAAAGTACCGCTGATCGCGCTTGGCGACATCTCTGCACTGGTGCCCTACCTGCAGGCGCTGGCGAGGATCTCCGAAGTCGAAATCGTGCAGGCCGAACTGCCCGCCGCCGATGCGCCGGTAGCGGTAGTGGGCGAAGTCCGCCTGATGCTCAAGATCGAAGTGGACAAGGAAGCGGAACAGGCGCGACTTGCCAAGGAAATCGCCCGGCTGGAAGGCGAAATCGCCAAGGCCCAAGCCAAGCTTTCCAACGAGAGCTTTGTCGCCCGCGCCCCCGCTACGGTGGTGGCACAGGAAAAGGAGCGGCTGGAAAGCTTCGGCGCCACGCTTGAGAAACTGAAGGCGCAATTGGAAAAACTGAAATAGATGGGCAAAGAACTTCTGGACACGCTATATCGTCAGCCGTATCCAGGAATTCTCGTTGCGAACCACTTCATAGCGCGCCCAACTCTGGAATTCATCGCGGCTGCAAGTCTCGATCCGGCGCCGCCCCGTCCCGGCCAGCACCTTGTAAGTCACCTGGCCCGCCTCCGAAATCGAGACGATCTGCCGCACAACCCAGTGCTTGCCAAAATCACCATTGCTGTAACAGGCTCTCGACTTTAGCTCTACTGGCAAAATCGCATCCTCCAACCGCAAAACAAAAACCCCGCCGAAGCGGGGCCAATTCTTATTTTTAAGCCGTTGCCGGCGTATTGTTGATGTTATTCCTTGCCGCCCGCCGCGACCACCAAGGCTTTGCGGATCGCTTCGGGAGAGTCCATGATTTTCATGAAGCTGTTCGCGCCCGCCATCTTCAGGTCGGGAAAATCAAGGGCGATGCGAAACCGTGCATACAGTGCGATCACCTTGTTGCCCGTGACCAGCATTTCATAGGGCAGATGCGCGGCAGATTTGAGGTCCTTGAAATCGATCACACCCATGACGTACTTGTCGTCCATGTACTTGTCGCCGCCCTTCATGGCCACACCGAACACGGATTCCTTCTTGCCGGGAACATCGACACGGTAAACCTTGGTGACGCCGCCCTTGCCTGCCGCCAAGTTGGCCTCGACCGCCTTCACAGCCTCCTCATAGCTACCATACTCGGCTAGCGTGCTAGGCTCGTCGAAATACTCCATGCCGAACATGTAGTGGAACTTGCGCAGTTTCGAAGCAGACAACCCTTGGGCACCAAACTCCTCCACCTTGCCCAAAGCGGCCTTCAATTTTTCAGCCGTCTGCGGTAGATCGCCAGCCATGCGGTAGCCATTGGCCATGTAGGTCGGGTTGGTGTAGGAAACCTGCACTTCATTGCCCACCTTGGTCACCGAAACGCGCTGAGCGGCGCCAAAACCGCCATGCTCGGACTTCGCCGCCGTGTTCTTCATCTCATCGTTGGTCACCACGATGATCGTGGTTTCCGGGTAGGGCGAATAGCTGCCGGCGATGGTGAAGCCGTTCGCCTGCAAT
>DATKUY010000006.1:0-41723 GCA_035530375.1 Sulfuricella sp.
CATGCCCTGATTTTCGGCAAGCTGGTTGATGGCCTCGAAATCCCGCACGCCGCTTTCCGGGTCGCGTGCCTTGAGCCAGGCGTCGAAACGCGCGTTGCTTTCCGAGGTAAAAGCCCCGCCATAGTTGAATGGACCATACAGGCAGAGATAGCCGCCTGCCGCCAGTAAGTTTCCGATAGCCGTGAACATCCGCTCTACCGCCGGCCACGAAATGATGTGTACGGTATTGGCGTTGAAGATGGCGTCGAAAGTTTCTTTCGGCCGTGCGGTGTCGTTCACGTCGAGGGCTAGCGGCGGCAGCACATTGGGCAGCCCGGCTTCATCCAGCCAGGCGTGAATGCCGGCATGGTTCTCGGGCAGTTCGCTGGTCTGCCAGGTCAGGTGGGGAAGCGCCTGACCGAAATACACCGCATGCTGTCCGGTGCCGCTGGCAATTTCGAGCACTTGTTTGCGATCGGCAAAAAATTCCCGCAGCACGGCCAGGATGGGGTCGCGGTTTTGTTCGCAGGATTCGGCAAAAGGTTTCATGGCATCGACTCGTCAATGATCGGGTTCAGGATGAGCAACTAACTTCGATTTTACGCGCCCAGCCTGGCGATTTAATAGGCTTTGTCCGATTCAGCTAAAATTCAAGTGTCCTGATTATGGGTTGAGAAAAAATTGCCGCAAATTCCTGTCCTTCGCATTATCGAGTCCATCGGTGAAATTCCCGCGCTGCAATGGAACGCACTGGCGGGCAGCGATCCCTTTCTCTCGCATGCTTATCTCAGCGCTTTGCAGGAAAGCGGTTGCGCCACGCCGGAAACCGGCTGGCGCGCGCAGTTCCTGACGCTGTGGCGGGGAGAGAGCCTGGTCGGCGCCATGCCGCTCTACCTCAAATCCCACTCGTGGGGCGAGTTCGTGTTCGACTGGGCGTGGGCCGAGGCCTACCAGCGCGCGGGCCTGGCGTATTACCCGAAGCTGTTGTGCGCCGTGCCGTTTACACCGGTGGCCGGCCTGCGCGTGCTGGCGGCCACGCCGGAATTGCGTGCGGAGTTATTGCGTACCGCCTTGCGGCTGGCGCAGGAAATGGGCGTATCGTCGCTGCATTGCTTGTTTCCGCCCGAGGCTCAGGCGCAGGAAATGCAGCAGCAAGGCATGATGTTGCGCCAGGGCGTGCAGTTCCACTGGCGCAATCCGGGCTATGCCGATTTCGACGCCTATCTCGCAGGCATGAGCCACGACAAGCGCAAGCGCATCAAGCAGGAGCGGCGCAAGGTGAAGGCGGCGGGCATCACCTTCGAACAGGTCACCGGCAGCGGGATCACCGATGCCCACTGGACATTTTTCGAACGCTGTTATGCCAACACGCACCGGCAATACAACTCGCCGCAAGCCCTGAACCTGGATTTTTTCCGGCGCATCGGTGCGAGCATGGCGGATAACATCCTGCTCGTGGTAGCCCTGCGCGATGGGCAGCCCATCGCCAGCGCGCTCAATTTCTACCGGCAGGAGGCGCTCTATGGCCGTTCATGGGGCGCGCTGGAATACCACCCCGGCCTGCACTTCGAAGCCTGCTACTATCAGGCCATTGAATTTTGCATCGAACGCAAGATACCGATTTTTGAGGGCGGCGCGCAGGGTGAGCACAAGCTGTCCCGAGGCTTCCTGCCCGAAACCACCTGGTCCGCACACTGGCTGGCCCACCCCCGCTTTTCACAGGCAGTGGATGACTTTCTGCGGCGCGAGACGCGCGGCATGAGCTTCTACATGGACGAGCTCAATGAAAGAAGCCCTTTCAGACGGTCGGACTGATGGAATTTGAGACAATGGCACACAACACAGAGGCGCCGCCCCAACGGCCATGCGCTACTGCATGAATTCATGTCGTTACGCTTCATCGCCGAGGAAGATCAGGAGCTGTTATGAAAAACACTAAAACAACAGGTGGGCTGCTTTATTCCACCGAGCACGGCAGAATGTGCCCCGAGTGCCGCAAACCCATTACCGAGTGTATTTGCAGCCGGAATGGAGCCATGCCGGTGTCCGACGGCATCGTGCGCGTCTCCAGAGAAACCAAAGGCCGCAAGGGCAAAGGCGTTACCCTGATCAAGGGGCTTTCGCTGGATGCGCTTGCGCTCGCGCAACTGGGCAAACAGCTCAAAACGGCGTGCGGCTCAGGCGGCACAGTGAAAGAAGGGGTGATTGAAATTCAGGGCGACCACTGCGAGCGGGTGATCGAACATCTCAAGAAACAGGGATGGCCTGTCAAGCGGGCTGGCGGGTAAGTCTTGGCTTCCGGCACCACGCATATCCCCCGCCTCCACCAAATGAAAACGGCACCACATGGGTGCCGTTTGCATTCGATTTTTGGTGGGGTCTGGGCTACGCCCCGACACCTCGCGGCCAGTTTCGCATGCGAAACTTTAGCCGCTAAACCCAGCCGGTTTCGCATGCGAAACTTATCAAGGAATCGCCCATGTCTGAATCTGATTTCGACACATTGCACTCGCGCCGAGGTGCCGGCCAGGACGTTATCCGTTCTGGCGGCAATCGTGCCGGCGCAGGCGGAACTGGTCACTCGTTTCAATTGAATCAGCCGACTTTCCATTGCAGCGTAAAAACCATATCGCGCAGCGCCGGTCGCAGTGCGACTGCAGCCATTGCCTACCGTTCAGGCGAAGGAATAGCTGACGAGCGTACCGGCGAGATTTTCGATTTCACCCGCAAGCAGGGAGTAATCCATTCTGAGATTGTCGTTCCAGACCAAGCGCCAGAATGGGCGCATGATCGAGCCTCACTCTGGAATGCGGTAGAACAAGCGGAGAAGCGTAAAAATTCTACGGTGGCCAGAGAGTGGGAGGTAGCCATCCCCTATGGACTTTCCCAAGAGCAAGCCGCCGACCTGGTGCGCGAATACGCACAGGAGATCGTAGAGCGCCACGGCATTGCAGTGGACTTCGCTATTCACCAGGACAACCTGAAGGCATGGAACGGTTCGGAAAAGGGCGTAAAAGGCCTGCATGCCCACATTCTAGGCAGCACCCGCCGCCTGGAGCGCAACGGCTTCACTGAGAAAAGCCGTGAGCTGGACGACAAAACAAACAAGTCAGAGCTGGGCGGATTGTCGCGGGGAGCGATGGAGGTAATGCACTGGCGGGAGCGGTGGGCGATTGTAGCCAACCGCAGCCTTGAACGGGCTGGCCTCGATGGGCGCATCGACCACCGCAGCCTCAAGGCCCAAGGCATCGACCGCGATCCGACCGCGCATCTTGGGCCAGCTGCTACCGCCCTGGAGCGTCGAGGTATAGAAACTGAACTAGGCCGATCTAATCGTGGGCTGGTTTCCGAGATTCACATCGAGCAGGCACCCGAAGCGCCCCAGGAGCGCCCGCAGACCTATCGCGAGAAGCTAGAGCAGCGTAGGCAGCAAGAGCGAGAGCAGAGCGACCAGAAACAACCCCGGCTCGCCCCTGATGCCAAGGGATCGACGTATCGAGAGAGGCTTGAGCAGCGAAGGGAGCGGGATAAAGCTCAGGGAAAGGATAATGATCGAGGTCGTTAGCCAATTTCTCGATTTTGGTAAATTGGTTAGCGAATGAAGATTAGACTAAATTGTTGGCCGAGGGCATGGAGACGCCTATAAACCTTCTAGGGTACTTACCCAAGCATTAAAACGTGGGCAGGCGGCACGGATCGCGGGTAAGCCAATCTCGATGGCTAGCAATACACCATATTGAGGCTTAGATTTTTCGTAGGTAGGCCATCTAGCGATCAGCCTTTTTGACGGAGCCGTCGCCGGGGAATTGTTGACGTCCTCTGGGCCAGCGAATTTGGCCAGTTCGGATTGCCAGCCTGCAATCGCTTGGTGTGAAACATTCGCGTAACTGAATGCCGACAGATTGCTAAACAGCAGCGCTTCGTATTCATGCAATTGCAGATAGGGAATCAGATTGGCCTGCCCGACATCGGCAGCCAGATTGGTTTCAAGCGCGGTAGCCTGAGCTTGCGGCGGTAGACCTGCATTCCACTGTGCAACACCCGGAAAATCACTGGGCAGGCCATACACATCGAATAAAGTCGTTACGCGAGCGGTGGGGTCTTGCTGGCACCATTGTTGTATTTGCCGTTTTATTTTTCCATAGCTCACGGCCCCGCCCTTAAAACCCTTCCGGGTTTCGACGATGCGCGGTGTTAGCCAGACCTGAAAACCTGTTAGATGTGGGACTAATAGTTCCCGCACGAAGGTTTCTTCTGTTTGTCCTTCGACGAGGATATTGACCCGTGTGTTATTGCCTGCCATTAGCGTGGCTTCCCATCCAAGACATTGCCAGGCCTTCCTCCGAAAACATTGCGTTTCCATAGATCGCCGAGCGAATACTCTTCCAGCCAGACGGCGAACTTGTCGTGGTCAAGGCGAGTAAAAGTTGATTGATCGTTTTCTCGATCGACCACGATAACGTTCCTGGGGTCGAACTGATTGAGCAACTCCACTGATTGCGTTGAAATAATCAGTTGATGCTTCATTGCTGTCTGTTGCATGACTGAGGCAAGAAGTTCGATGGCGTAAGGATGTAGTCCAAGTTCCGGTTCGTCGAACAAGATAGTGGCGGGCATCAACTTGTCGGGTTGAAGGAGCACGGTTGCAAGGCAGATAAAGCGCAGGCTACCATCGGAAAGGTGATGGCCAAGGAAGGGAAAGTCGCTGCCTTTTTCGTTCCATTCTAGCTGGATCGAGTTCGGATCGAGTGGATTCGGGCGTAGTTGGAAGTCTGCGAAGAATGGTGCAACGAGTCGCACCGTATCGACTATCCGGCGGTAATGGTCGGGGTACTGCTCCCGCAAACGGTAGAGGTAAGCCGCTAGATTGGCCCCGTCTGGGCGTAGCCAAGCATTGTCGTTGAGTGCACACGCTTGCTTCATCGGCGCGGAGTCGCTGGTGTCGTGAAAATGATAGACGATCCAACTCTTGACCGACGGCACAACGTAGTTGGCGACTTTTTGATGGCGACCACTTCCTGAAAGCGTTTCGGCATGGCCTGTACCGAGCGAGAAAGTATGGCCGGTGTAATCCCAATAGAACTGTTCCCAGGCAAATATTAGGGTATTGCCTTGGGTTGGTTCGAGCGCGAGTTTGTAACCGTTGTTTCCAAAATACATTTCGGCGGACATCTGTGGGGTGCGTTTGCGGCCGTAGTGAAGAAATGCATCGGGACCGCCGCTTTTTGCCACATAGTAATTTAGCTCCCCAGCCATCAGCCGCGCAAGCAAGCGGAAAAAGCTAATGAAATTGCTTTTGCCCGCGCCGTTGGCGCCGATCAACACATTCAAATTGGTCAGCGTGAGATCTTCGAGCGCACGGATCGATTTGTAGCCGCGAATGCTGATTCTTCGTATGGGGTCCATGCTCATTACCTAGGGATTTGCGCGCATACTTTAACAGTTTTATGAAAGTTTAGTTGACGTTGCTCTGGATTTTGCCGCACAAAACCGCGACTGCCAATACCTGGGGAACAAAGACGCAGGATTCACAGTGTGGATTCGCGGCAGTATTGCCAAAACCCCACGCCGAGATCGGTCCCAGCCTATATCACGCTACTCTTCATCGGGGTCATGGTTTGCAATGCAATATGATTGTTCATTGCACCGATAGCTGTCTAGGCGGCGCAAAGCGGCACAATAACCGCTCCCATCCTCAGTTCATCAAGATAGTCCGCCCATTGCTGCATCATCTTCCGGCGCTCGGCAAGGTGTGCTGTCCGGTTGTATGCGCGCCCATTCGGATCGCGGACGGCGTGGGCTAGTTGATGTTCAATGAAGTCTGGCCGTACCCCTAGCACTTCGTCCAGAATGGTTCTGGCCATCGCCCTGAATCCATGCCCGCTCATTTCGTCTTTTTCATAGCCCATGCGGCGTAGAGCGGCGAGAACCGTATTTTCACTCATGGGGCGGCCATTTGTTCGGGTGCCAGGAAATACATATTTGCCGCCGCCAGTGATGGCCTTCAACTCCAGCAATATTTCCAAAACTTGGGAGGACAGGGGAACTAGGTGAGCCTGCCTCATTTTCATTTTTTCGGCGGGAATGTTCCACTCTGCGCGCTCCAGGTCAAATTCACTCCATTCTGCATGCCGTAGTTCACCAGGGCGAACGAATAGAAGCGGAGCAAGGCGAAGGGCGCATTTCGTCGGGAATGATCCTTGATAGCCATCAATCGAGCGCAATAGTCCGCCGATGGCTTGGGGGTCAGTGATGGCGGCGTGGTGAGTTTCGCGTGCGGGTGGCAAAGCACCTCTCAAATCGCTGGAAATATCTCTTGTTGCCCTTCCGGTAGCAACAGCATAGCGAAACACCTGGCCGCAATTGCCGAGCGCGCGGTGAGCTGTTTCTAGTGCTCCCCGGCTTTCAATTCGCCGAATCGTGGCGAGCAGTTCGGGTGCGATGATGTCAGAAGCGGGTTTTGCGCCGAGCCAAGGGAATATGTCGCGCTCCAGGCGGCGGATAATGCGGTCGCCGTGATTCGAGGCCCATGTCGTCGAGTATTTGGCGAACCATTCGCGCGCCACTGCTTCAAAGCTGTTGCCACCGCTGTTCTGGCGGGATAGTTTGATAGCTTTCCGCTCACCTGATGGGTCAATGCCGTCAGCCAGCTTTTTTCTGGCCAGGTCTCGTTTCTCGTTGGCCGACGCCAGCGAAATTTCAGGATAGACACCCAGCGCCAAGGTCTTACGCTTCCCATCGAAACGATAGTCCATGCGCCAGTATTTGCCGGTCTGGTTGATTAGGAGATAGAGCCCTTTGCCAGCGGCCAGCTTATAGGGCTTGTCAGCCGGCTTGGCGTTCTTTGCTTCAATCGCGGTCAATCCCATTTGACGGTATCTCCCCTGGTGGTATGCTCGAATACCGCCAAAAGTACCGCCATAAAGTACGGTATGTCAAGTTATGCTGGGGTATATCTCGTGATATCTCCGGGCAACAAAAAACCCGCAATGTAGCTAAACATGCGGGTTTTCGGTATGCCACGGTATAACTGATGATGCGCTATTGGTGGAGGCGGGGGGAATCGAACCCCCGTCCGCAAGCCCTCTACAGGCAGTTCTACATACTTAGTCCGATTATTTGATTTCGCCCGAATCACGCCAACCGAACAGGCTGGATTCACGCTAGTTGCCTTAAGTTTAGGATCGGTTCAAGCAACCCGGACCGACACGAGTCTCTGTTAATGACTCTGCTCTTTCCACCTTGCGGCTTCAAGCCGGCCCAGAGACCAACCGGTGCAGAGTCTAACCGGCAATTAAGCGGCTAGAGCGTAGTTTTCGTCGTTTGCGACTATAGTTTTCCAGATGGATTTACGAGGTCACTGGTCCTCGGTATGCCCTACACTGCTTTGCAACCCACGTCGAAACCGGGTCGCCCCCATGCTGTATACATAGATGAACCTGGAAGCAATAAGTTCAACCTATGTTCAAATTCTATCAGAAATAGGGATGGCAATCCCGGTTCCGGAAAATTTACGCCCGATTGCGAATTATCAATGACGATCCTTCTCCAGATTGTCTAGGATTGATGCAGATCAATCCGCCTGTCTAGCTTCTTGTTTTTGCGGGTTAAATTAGAGAATTATAATATTGGAGGGGATTGCACATGACTTGGAAATTTCCAAGCCTGACCCGTCGCACCTTTTTGAAGGCGACGGGGTTGGGCGCTGCCGGGTTGACGCTGTTGAAGCCTGCCGGTTTGTTGGGCAAATCCGCCGCTGCCGGTAGCGGCGGGGAGACGGATAGCGAAGGATACACTTACAGTATCTGCAATTTCTGCTCCTCCCTGTGCAATATCCGCGTCACCACCCGCACCAGAAACGGCGTCAAGCGTATCGTCAAGCTCGACGGTAATCCCAATTCCACGCTCAACCGCGGCAAGATTTGCGCGCGCGGCCAAGCGGGTCTGCGCCAGACCTACGACACCGACCGGCTGAAAACGCCGTTGATCCGGGTGGAAGGCAGCAAGCGCGGCGAGATGAAGTTCCGCCCCGCCTCCTGGGAAGAGGCCTACGCCTACATCGCGAAGAAACAGAAGGATGCCAACATCCAGCCTTGGGAATGGACCATGGTGGGCGGCTGGACCTCCTGCGTTTTTTACATGAACTGGGCGGTGCCATTCGCGCTCGCCAACAGCATTCCGAACATCATCGCCTCGCCAATGCAGGCTTGCGTTACCAACGGCCATCTGGGTACGGATTCGGTGACCGGCAACTTCAATATTCACGACGAGGTATTGCCGGATTTCGACAACGCCAAGTACATCCTGTTCGTCGCCAACAATGCCTCGATCGGTGGCGTGTCAACCTGCCGCATGGTGCGTTTCGCCCAGGGCCGCAAAAACGGCGCCAAGGTGGTGGCCATCGACCCGCGCCAGTCCGAGACCGCGTCCAAGGCGGACGAGTGGATCTCCATCCGGCCGGGCACGGACCTGGACTTCCTGCTGGCCATGCTCAAGACCATGCTCGAAGAGGGGCTCTACGACGCCGATTTCCTGCGCCAGCATTCCAACATGCCCTTCCTGACCTACAAGGATGGCAAGGGCCAATTGCATCTGGCACTCGATGCCAAGGGCCACCCCCGCGTGGTGCAGGAGCGCAGCTCGGAAATCCGTGCCGTACCTGCCTACACCAACGAAAACGGTCTGGACGTGGCAGGCCGTCCCTGCTTCCCATCGCTCCACGCACCGGACGGTCTGATGCTGGACGGACACCCGGTGATGACCGTGCTCCAGGCGCAACTGGAAGAGATTCGGGCCTGCACCCCGGAATGGGCGGAGAACACTACCGGCATTTCTGCCGTCACGATTCGGCGCATCGCGCGCGAGTTCGGCGGCGCGCGTCCCGCCATCATCGATCCCGGTTGGCATGGCAGCCGTTATGGCAACATCATCATGATGCGCCGGGTGCAAGCCATGATTCAGGCACTGACGGGCGGCATCGATAAGCCTGGCGGCTGGATCATGAGTGGCGAGGTGCACAAGAAGCAGGCCAACACCATCAAGGCGAAGCAGGAAGGCAAGGAACTGGGGCCACCGCTCACCAACATGGTCGGCTTGCCCTTTGCCAAGCTGGTCATCGATGTTTTTTCGAACGGCAAGAATTTCAGCCACGGCAAGCCCGGCTGGTCCTGGGCCTACACCGAACAGGAACGCGCGGCGGGGCGGCCTTACGTGTTGTTGCCGGTGCTGGCGGACGTGGGTTTCAAGGAATCGGTCGAGGGCACACTCAACTACAAGGGCGAACCCTACAACACTCGCGCGGTGTTGCTTAATGCTGCCAATCCCGTGCGCCATTACTATCCCGATTCCCGCTGGAAGGAGATTCTTTCCCACAAGAACATGGAACTGGTCATCGCCATCGACGTATTGCCGTGCGACACCACGATGTATGCGGACGTGATCCTGCCCAATTCCACCTATCTGGAGCGCGGCGAACCCAATATTTACGCCAACGGCGTAAACCACGATCTGGGGCTCGTCACGCGCTATCCGGCCATCGACCCGTTGTACGATACGCAGGAGGCACCCGACATCCTGTTGAAGATGACGGAAATCATCAGCGGCAAGACCGACGCTTTCATGGACACCGTTGAAAAACTGACCGGGCTGAACGCCGCCTCGGTCAAGAAGAAGCTGGCCCAGAAAATCAAGGATGGGGTAAAAAGTCCTTTTTCCGCCGCATACCGCGACGTGGCCTTCGAACTGGCCGCCGAGGAGGCGGGCATCACCGTGAAGCAGCTCGATACGGTATTGCGGGATAAGGGCGTGCTGATCCTGGAAACCAAGGACAAGCTGCTGGAGAAGCACGCCATGCCCTGGAAACTGCCGATGCCCAGCGGAAGCGGTCGGGTGGAGTTTTACTCCAGTCTGTTCGACGGCCTGCGCGGCATGGGAGGCACGGCACCGCAATTCAACGTGCTCGCCACGCACATCCCGACGGAGTGCCGGAAAGGGGCTTCCGGTAGCCTGGCGGATGACGAGTTTTACTTTACCTACGGCAAAGCACCCACGGTGTCCTATGCCTCCACCAACAATAACAACCCGGTGCTGGCGGCGATCAATCAGTTCAAGAAAGACATCTACACCCACATCTGGATACACCCGGCGCGCGCGGCGTTTCTGGGCATCGGAGATGGCGACCCGATCCTCATCACCAATTCGAAAACCGGCCAGGCCGCAACCGGTCACGCCCACGTCACCCGGCTTATTCACCGTGAGGCCGTGTTTTTCTACTCCGGTTTCGGTGCGGAAAACCCGTCGCTCACGCGCTCATTCGGGGTGGGTACCGCCACCAACAAGCTGGTGCCCTACGCGGTCGAACCCGTGACGGGAGGTTTTCGTACACAGGAGTTCACCGTGCGAATCAAGAAGATTTCTGAGAAAGGAGCCACGGCATGACTCACTACGCCATGGTCATAGACCTTAACACGTGTGTCGGCTGCAACGCCTGCATGGCCGCCTGCGCCATGGAAAACCAGACTCCCGTATGGAAGGACAAGTGGCGCACCTATGTGCCCGAGAAGGAAATCGGCACGAATGAAATGGTGCGGCGGCGTTTTTTTCCGCACCTGTGCAACCACTGCGACAATCCGCCGTGTCTGACCGTGTGCCCGACCGGAGCCACCTACAAGCGGCCGGACGGCATCGTCATGATCGATCCGGAACACTGCATGGGTTGCCGCGCCTGTGCCATGGCCTGTCCCTACGATGCACGCTACGAGGTGACTTACGCCGACATCAAGACCGGCAAGGAATTCTACGGCGAACTCCAGCGCACCAGCCCGAGCATGGACAAGTGTTCGTTCTGCGCCCACCGCCTCGACAAGGGGATGAAGCCGGCGTGCGTGGAAACCTGCGTCGGTTCTGCGCGCCAATTCGGCGATCTGGACAACCCTTCCGACCCGGTCACGCAACTGGTGGAGAGCGGGGTGGCGCAGCCGCTGATGAAGCATCTGGGAACCAGGCCGAACGTGTACTACATCGACGATAACAAGCGGAAAGGTTAAGCCATGGATGCCATGACCTATACAACTCAAAGCATCTGGACCTGGTGGATCGCCATGTACCTGTTCTTCGGCGGACTGGGTGCGGCGACGCTCTCCGTCAGCTTCCTCACCGACATGTATTGCCGTCCGCACCGCAAGCTCGTCTTGTGGGGCGCGCTGTCCGGCGTGGTGATGCTGGCCATCAGCTCGGCGGTGCTGTTCGGCCACCTGCTGCATCACGTCGCGGTGATCTACGTGCTCAATCCGCTGGTGCTGTTTTACCAGCCCCATGCCTGGATCGCCTGGGGCACCCAGTTCATTCTGTGGATGATGGTGTGGGGCATGCTCTACGCGCTGCCCTACATGCGCGAAACACCGCTGTTCATGCGCACGCCACTGGTCGGAGCGTTGTTGCAGTCCCGGCTGGTGGCATGGCTGTCCGGCTGCTGCCTGAAACGGCGGCGCATCGTCGGCTGGCTTGCCACCATCAACGGCATCGGCACCGCGGTATACACCGGCCTGCTGATTCAGTCGTTCCCGGCGGTGGCACTGTGGCACAACCCCGGCGTGCCGCTGCTGTTCACGGTGTCGGCATTTTCGACCGCGTTCGCCTATTTGCTGCTGCTGCTGAATGTGTTCATCCCGGACGAAAACGACATAGACATCCGTCACCGCTATGAGCGCATGGACGTGATCCTGATCGCCACCGAACTGGTGATCCTGTTCTCGTTCTTCAACTACACCCTGTCCGGTTCGGAATCCGGCTATCGCTCGGCGCAGTTGTTGTGGCACGACATGGGCTGGCTGGTCGGTTTCATCGGCTTCGGCCTGATCGTGCCGTTCCTGCTCGAGCTCAAGGGGGTGATCAAGGGCTGGGGCGGGCGTTTCCCCACCGTGGCGGCGGCGTTGCTGGTGCTGATGGGCGGCTACATGCTGCGGCACTATTTCATGTATGCCGGCGTTTATGCCTATCCGTGGTAAATAAGTGTGAACGCATCCCCTGAAACCCTGCGCCTGCTTTCCGGCCTGCTGGCGAGTCCCGGTAGCGATTCGCTGGCGGTGCTGCGTGAATTGGCCGTGGAACATGCCTGGCTGGGCGAACCGGTTGCGGAACTGGTGCAAACGCCGCTGGAGGAATGGCAGGCGGAGCACGGGCGTCTGTTTATCTCCGGCCATCCGAAAACCGCCTGTCCGCCTTTCGAGTCGGCCTTCGTGGGCAAGGCCATGTTCGGCGTCGCCTGCGACCAGCTCAGCGACCTTTACCGCCGCGCCGGGCTGGAGGCCGAGGGTGCGCCGCCCGATTATCTCGGCACCCAGCTGGAATGCGCCGCCTGGCTGATGGGGCAGGGCTGCGACCATAGCAAGGCGTTGTTGCAGGAGTTGTGGCGCGACCATCTGGCGGCCTGGGTGCCGCAGTTCGGTGAAGTGCTGCAAGCGGAGAGCGGGCTGTCGCTCTATCGGCAACTCGGTCGGCAGCTTGAGAACCTGTTCGATGAGTGATGCTGCCTGGAAGCTGGGGGCATTGCCCAGGAGCGACGACCATGCGGTCATCGCTGCAGTGGGCGACTGCTTCGGCGAGATTTACCGCAACTATTTCAGCGGCGAATTCATGGTCAACCACGACCTGCCGGTGGAAGTCCGCGCCTTCCGCCGCAGCGACGGCTGGTCGGTGTTTCTGCTGCTGACGCCGTGGATGATGGCGCGGGTGTTCCTGCCCGAGCGCGATCCGGGTCTTCAAATTCCGCCCGGCTGGAGTGCCGCCGAGCGTGCCGCCGAACCTTTTCAGGTCATCGGTCCGCTGCTCGATTTCACCATTCTGGGCGGGACGCAGAAGGCGCACCTCAACTACCTGCCGGAACTCGGCCATTTCCTGTTGCAGCCGCTGGTGCAGTCGATGGCGCAGTACGACTCCGCCGATGCGGTATTCGCCGCCTGGAACGAAGTCATCAAGACCCGCGACCGGGTGATGGAAGAGCAAAAACGGGAATGCGGCTGGCAGAAGGAAGTGTCGCGGCGGGAGTTTTTTGCGCGGCTGGCGGGGAATCGGGCCGGCAAATCACTTCGAAATCTATAGATAATCCAGGATTTCCGCCGGTACGCGGATGATGCTGTCCGCCCCCCACTGTTCCGGCCAGTCATTTGCGCCGAGGTAGCCGTATGCGGCGACCAGCGCCGGCATGCCGGCGGCGCGCGCCGCTTCGATGTCGCGTTCGGCGTCGCCCACATACAGGCAGAACTGCGGCGCCACCCCGATTTCGCGCGCGGCGGTGAGGAGCGGTTCAGGGTGGGGCTTGGGCCGGGGGCAGGTGTCGCCGCTGATGATGCTGGCGGCACGCTGGATCAGCCCGAGCTGTTCCATCAGGGGGTTGGTGAAGCGCGCCGGTTTGTTGGTGACTACGCCCCAGGCGATGCCTTTTTCTTCGAGTTCTTCCAGCAGTTCGGCCATGCCGGGGAACAATCGCGTGAGGCGGCACAGGTTGGCGGTATAGAGGTCGAGGTACTCCTCGCGCATCGGCTCGAAGCGGGCATCCTCCGGCTTCAGGCCGAAGCCGATTTCGAACAGTCCGCGTGTGCCGTGGGAGGCATAGGGGCGGATGGTTTCCTGCGTCAGCGGCGGCAGGCCGTGCCGTTCGCGCTGGAGGTTGAGGGCATGCCCCAGATCGGGCGCGGTATCGGCCAGCGTTCCGTCGAGGTCGAACAGAACGGCCTGGATCATTCCGGACGGCAGTGGATCATGTAATTGACGCTGGTGTCGGCATCGAGCGCGTAGGTCTTGGTGAAGGGGTTGTAGTTCATGCCGGTGATGCCGGCGATATTCAGGCCGGCAGCGCGGCAGAAGGCGCCCAGTTCGGAGGGTTTGATGAATTTGGCGTAGTCGTGGGTGCCGCGCGGCAGGAGGTTGAGCACGTACTCCGCGCCGATCACGGCGAGCAGGTAGGATTTCGGGTTGCGGTTGAGGGTGGAGAAGAAGACGTGGCCGCCCGGCTTGACCAGCTCGGCGCATGCCCGCACCACGCTGGCCGGCTCCGGCACGTGCTCGAGCATTTCCATGCAGGTGACGATGTCGTAATGCTGCGGCTGTTGTTTCGCCAGCTCTTCCACCGCGGTCAGGCGGTAGTCCACTTTCTGGCCGCTCTCCAGCAGATGCAGCTTGGCGACTTTGAGGGCTTTTTCGCCGAGGTCGATGCCGGTGACCTGCGCGCCGCGCGCTGCCATGCTTTCGGCCAGGATGCCGCCGCCGCAGCCGACGTCGAGCACGGTTTTTCCGTCGAGGCCGGCGGCCTGGTCGACATAGTCGAGCCGCAGCGGGTTGATTTCGTGCAGCGGCTTGAATTCGCTGTTGGGGTCCCACCAGCGGTGGGCGAGCTGGGCAAATTTGTCCAGTTCCTGCTGATCTGCGTTCAATGTGGATTTGTTCATCTTGATCTGCTGATTTTTTCGTGCCAGAAGGCGGTTTTGGCGTTGAGTTCGCGGATATCGAGCGTGGTCAGTCGCCGTTCGTCGAGCACCGGCTTGCCGTTGACCCAGACATGGCTGACGTTTTCTCTGCCTGCGGCGTACACCAGATGCGAGGCAACATCATAGCATGGCTGGGTTTCCGGGGCGGACAAATCGACCGCGGTGATGTCCGCTGCCTTGCCGATGGCGAGCGATCCGGTTATCCGGTCGATCCCCAGTGCGCGGGCGGCGTGGATGGTGGCCATGGCGAGCGCCTGATGGGCGGGCAGGGCGGCAGCGTGGCGGCTCTGGCCCTTGGCGAGCAGGGCGGCAAGGCGCATTTCGGTGAAGATGTCGAGCCGGTTGTTGCTCGCCGCGCTATCGGTGCCCAGGCCGATGTTGATGTCCTGTGCGAGTTTTTCCACTACCGGGCCGATGCCGCTGGCGAGTTTGAGGTTGGAACTCGGGCAGTGGGCGACATGGCAGCCGTGCTCGGCGAGCAGGCGGATTTCCTCGGTGGTGACCTGCACCATATGCGCCCCGATCAGGTTGGGGGCGAGCAGGCCGAGGCGGCGCAGCCGTTCCAGCGGGCGCATCTGGAATTGCTTGATGCTTTCCTCGATCTCGTCGCGGGTTTCGTGCAGGTGGATATGGATCGGCAGGTCGAGCTGCTCGGCATAGGTCAACACCTTGGCGAAGGTTTTGTCGCTGACGGTGTAGGGTGCATGGGGAGCGAGCGTGAAGGTGAGCAGCGGTTCGCCGCGCAGTTCGTCGCGCACGGCCAGCCCTTTGCTGAGGTAGTCATCGGCATCGGCGGCGTAGGCGGTGGGGAAATCGACCACGATCAGGCCGATGGCGGCGCGCATTCCGGCTGCGAGGGCGGCCTGTGCCGTTGCCGCGGGAAAGAAATACATGTCGTTGAAGCAGGTGACGCCGCCCCTGATCATCTCCGCGCAGGCCAGCAGGCTGCCGTCGCGCACGAATTCCGGCGAGACGAATTTTGCCTCGGCTGGCCAGATGTGGTGGTTGAGCCAGTCCATCAGCGGCAGGTCGTCGGCCAGTCCGCGCATCAGCGTCATGGCGGCATGGGTGTGGAGGTTGATCAGGCCGGGAATGAGAACGTGATCGTCTAGCTGCAAGTGCCGGCTGGCGGTGTATTTGGCATGGGCGTCGGCGGTCGGCAGGATGTCGCGGATTATGCCGTCGGCAATCGCGATGGAATGTCTGTCGAGGATTTGCCGGGCCGGTTCGATAGGGATGACCCAGCGCGCGTCGATCAAGGTGTCGATTTGTGTATTTTCAGCTTGCATCGCAGGAATTTAGCCGATAAAAAAGCCCCGCACAAGGCGGGGCTGGTTTTTTCGTGCCCGGGGGCCGAAATTATTTCTGGGTCGGAACCTGAATTTCCGGCTCGACCGTGACGCGGCGATCGGGTTGCAGGCATTCGATCAGCTTCTTGGAAGGCATGCGATGGCACTTGGTTTTGGTGTCGGCATCGGGATTCGGCTCGGATTCGCCCTTGCCTACTGTCTTGACGCGGTCGGCAGCGATGCCTTGGCTGACCAGGTAAGCCTTGACCGCCGCAGCGCGGCGCTCGGACAGCTTCTGGTTGTATTTTTCAGTGCCGATGCGGTCGGTATGGCCGGTTACCAGCAGCAGTTCCACTTCGGGGTGGGCTTTCATGCCGTCGACAACTTTATCGTCCAGCACTTTTTTGCCTTCCGGCTTGACTACGGCCTTGTCGAAATCGAACAGGGTTTCAGCCTTGAACTCCGCTTTTACGGCAGGTTTTTCGGGGCCGGCCTCGGGCACTGCTGCAGGTTCGACTTTCGCAGGCTCGGCTTTCTTTACCAGATCCGGGTCGCATTCGGCGGTTGCCATGGCCGGGGTCCAGTAGCCGGTGCGCCAGCACTGACCATAGTTGTTCTTGACCACGTTGCCGCGGGTGTCGATCAGGTAGCCGGCGTTGGCCACGTCGTGGGCAAAGGTGGCGCCGGCAGCCGATATTCCGGCTGCCATCATAATGCCCAAGGTGAACTGTTTGACTAGGTTTTTTTTCATTTTCGATTCTCCATTTTGATTATTGATCGTTTCGGCTGTTCAGGTGCGGTTTAAAGCCGGTTCCGGCGACGCACTTAACAATTACTCTATATATCATATACCAGTAATTTAAAAGGTGACGAAAATTCAATCTTTATGCGGAGTGGCTTGGGATGAGTCAACATGCTAAAATTGCGAACATTTTGTTTCCGCAGACCAATTCAGGTTAAGTAGAACCCCTTAGAGCACATATGGAAATATTCGCCAGAGAAACGCTTCCCGTCAGCCTAGAAGAAGAAATGCGCCGCTCCTACCTCGATTACGCCATGAGCGTGATCGTGGGCCGGGCACTGCCCGATGTGCGCGACGGTCTCAAGCCGGTGCACCGGCGCGCGCTGTTCGCCATGCACGAGCTTTCCAACGACTGGAACAAGGCCTACAAGAAATCGGCGCGTATCGTCGGCGACGTGATCGGTAAATACCATCCCCACGGCGACACCGCAGTGTACGACACCATCGTCCGCATGGCGCAGGATTTCAGTTTGCGCTATCCGCTGGTGGACGGCCAGGGCAACTTCGGTTCGGTCGACGGCGACAACGCTGCCGCAATGCGTTACACCGAAATCCGCATGGCGCGGATCGCCCATGAGCTGCTCGCCGATCTCGACAAGGAAACGGTGGATTTCGGCCCGAACTACGACGGTTCCGAGCACGAGCCGCTGGTGCTGCCGTCGAAGATCCCCAACCTGCTGATTAACGGCAGTTCCGGCATCGCGGTGGGCATGGCGACCAACATTCCGCCGCACAACCTGAACGAGATCACGGACGCCTGCCTGCTGCTGCTGGAAAACCCGGACACCGATATCGAGGAGCTGATCGAGATCGTGCCGGCGCCGGACTTTCCGACCGCGGGCATCATCTACGGCACCGTCGGCGTCAAGGAAGGCTACCGCACCGGCCGCGGCCGGGTGGTGATGCGCGCCCGCGCCCATTTCGAGGATATCGACAAGGTGGGCGGGCGGCAGGCGATCATCGTCGATGAGCTGCCCTACCAGGTGAACAAGGCCAACCTGCTGATCAAGATCGGTGAGCTGGTGCGCGAGAAGAAGATCGAGGGCATTTCCGATCTGCGCGACGAGTCGGACAAGTCCGGCATGCGCATGGTGATCGAGCTGAAGCGCGGCGAAGTGCCGGAAGTGGTGCTGAACAACCTATACAAGCAGACCCAGATGCAGGACACCTTCGGCATGAACATGGTGGCGCTGGTGGATAACCAGCCGCGCCTGCTCAACCTGAGGCAGATGCTCGACGCATTCCTGCGCCACCGGCGCGAGGTGGTGACGCGGCGTACCGTGTTCGAGCTCAAGAAGGCGCGCGAACGCGGCCATATCCTGGAGGGTCTGGCGGTGGCCTTGTCCAACGTGGACGAGGTGATCGCCCTGATCAAGGCCGCGCCTACGCCGTCCGCCGCCAAGCAGGGGCTGATGGAAAATATCTGGCGTTCGCCGCTGGTGGAAGAGATGCTGCAACGGACGGCGGCCGATGCCTCCCGTCCGGATGGGCTGGCGGCCGAGTTCGGTCTTTCCGGCCAAGGCTACCGCCTGTCCGACGCCCAGGCCCAGGCGATTCTGGAGCTGCGCCTGCAACGCCTGACCGGCCTGGAGCAGGACAAGATCGTGTCCGAGTACCGGGAGGTGATGGAGAAAATCGCCGACCTGCTCGATATCCTCGCCAAGCCGGAGCGCATCACCGAAATCATCGTGCTGGAACTGACCGCGATCAAGGCGCAGTTCGGCGACAAACGCCGCAGCGAGATCGTGGCCCATGCCCAGGACATCAGCCTGGAAGACCTGATTACGCCGCAGGACATGGTGGTGACGCTTTCGCACAGCGGCTACATCAAATCCCAGCCGCTGGAGGACTACAGCGCGCAGAAACGCGGCGGGCGCGGCAAGCAGGCGACGGCGATGAAGGAAGAGGATTTCATCGAGAAGCTGTTCATCGCCAACACCCACGACTACATCCTGTGCTTTTCCAACCGCGGCCAGGTCTACTGGATCAAGGTCTACGAAGTGCCGCAGGGCAGCCGCGGGTCGCGCGGCAAGCCGATCGTCAACATGCTGCAACTGGAGGAAGGCGAAAAGATCAACGCCATCCTGCCGGTCAAGGAATTCGACGACGGCCACTTCATCTTCATGGCGACCGCCAGCGGCATCGTCAAGAAAACCCCGCTGTCCGATTTCTCCCGCCCGATGAAGCGGGGCATCATCGCCATCAACCTCGACGAGGAAGATTACCTGATCGGCGTGGACATCACCGACGGCCAGCATGATGTGATGCTGTTCTCCGACGGCGGCAAGGCGGTGCGCTTCGACGAGGAGGACGTGCGCGCCACGGGCCGCGTTTCGCGCGGCGTGATCGGCATGCGGTTGGGCAAGGGACAGAAGGTGATTTCCCTGCTGGTGGCGGAAAACGAGACCCAGTCCGTGCTCACTGCCACCGAAAACGGCTACGGCAAGCGCACCTCGATCACCGAATACACCCGCCACGGCCGCGGCACTCAGGGCATGATGGCGATCCAGACCTCGGAGCGTAACGGCAAGGTGGTGGCGGCGACGCTGGTGAATGCTGAAGACGAGATTATGCTGATCACCACCGGCGGCGTGCTGATCCGCACCCGTGTCAGCGAAATCCGCGAGATGGGCCGCGCCACTCAGGGCGTGACCCTGATTAACCTCGACAAGGGCGAGAAACTGATCGGACTTGAGCGAGTGGTGGAAGCAGACTCGGAGGCGGAAGAAGAGTGATTTTTACCGCTGTAGAATACGGGTAAAACCTCACCACGAATGGCACGAATTAACACGAATGCACTCGAATTTATTCGTGAAACTTCGTGAACATTCGTGTTATTCGTGGTTAATAATTTTTAGCTTGCTATTCAAGTACTATGGAACGAATTTACAACTTTAGTGCCGGTCCCGCTGCCTTACCGCTGGAAGTTCTGGAGCAGGCGCGCGACGAGATGCTCAACTGGCGCGGCTGCGGCATGTCGGTGATGGAGATGAGCCATCGCGGCAAGGAATTCATGGGCATTGCCGCCGAGGCCGAGGCCGATCTGCGCGAGCTGATGCGCATTCCCGCCGGCTACAAGGTGCTGTTCCTGCAGGGCGGCGCTTCCAGCCAGTTCGCCATGGTGCCGATGAACCTGTTGCGCGGCAGAAAATCCGTGGATATCGTCAATACCGGCATCTGGTCGCAGAAGGCGATCGAGGAAGCGGAGAAATTCTGCACGGTCAACGTCGTGGCCAGTTCGGAAGACGCAAAATTCAGCTATGCCCCGACCCAGGACAAATGGCGTTTGAGCAAGGATGCTGCCTATGTCCATTACACCCCGAACGAAACCATCGGCGGCGTGGAGTTCCACTGGATACCCGAAACCGGCGACGTGCCGCTGGTCGCCGACATGTCCTCGAACATCCTGTCCGGCCCACTGGATGTTTCCCGCTTCGGCCTGATCTATGCCGGGGCGCAGAAGAATATCGGTCCGGCCGGCTTGTGCATCGTGATCGTGCGCGAAGACCTGATCGGCCAGACGTTGCCGGGCACGCCGACGATGTTCGACTACAAGATTCACGCCGACAACGATTCGATGTACAACACGCCGCCCACTTACTCACTATATATCGCCGGGCTGGTGTTCAAATGGCTGCAGCGCCTCGGCGGCCTGGCGGAGATGGACAGGCGCAATAATGCCAAGGCCGCACTGCTTTACGATTATCTCGACAGCGGCGATTTTTATCATTGCCCGGTCGCAAAAGACAGCCGTTCGCGCATGAATGTGCCGTTTACCCTGAAGGATGCGGCACTGGACGCGGAATTCCTCAAGCAGTCCAAGGCGCGCGGACTGGCGCAGTTGAAGGGTCATCGCCTACTGGGCGGAATGCGCGCCTCGATCTACAACGCCATGTCGCTGGAGGGCGTGAAAGCCCTGGTGGATTTCATGCGCGAATTCGAGCAGAAGCATGGCTGACGAACTGCAACAGCACCGCGCCGACATCGACGCAATCGACGACGAGATGCTCAGGCTCGTCAACCGCCGCGCCGAGCATGCCAAGGCGATCGGGACATTGAAAAACGGTGCGGTTTTCCGCCCCGAGCGCGAGGCGCAGGTGCTGCGCCGGATCAAGGAAAATAACCCCGGCCCGCTTTCCGGCGAAACCGTGGCGCGCCTGTTCCGCGAGATCATGTCGGCCTGCCTGGCCCTGGAAAAACCGCTTTCGGTGGCTTTCCTCGGGCCGCAGGGCACGTTTACCCAGGCCGCCGCAATCAAACATTTCGGTCATGCTGCCCATACCCTACCGTGCGCTTCGATCGACGAGGCGTTTCGTGCAGTGGAAGCCGGCAATGTGGATTACGGCGTGGTGCCGGTGGAAAACTCCACCGGTGGCGCGGTGGGCACCACGCTCGATCTGCTCCTGACCACCCCGCTCAAGGTTTGCGGCGAGGTTGACTTGCGCGTGCACCAGTTTCTATTGCGCAAGACGGGCGCTACTGGCAAGGTAGAGAAAGTGTATTCGCATGCGCAGTCCCTTGCTCAATGCCATGAGTGGCTCAACCAGAACCTGCCGGATGCCGAACGGGTGGCGGTAGTGAGCAATGCCGAGGCGGCCCGCCTTGCCGCCGAGGACGGAATGGCTGCGGCCATTGCCGGGGAAATGGCTGCAGAATGCTATGGCCTGGAAAAGCTGGCGCAAAATATCGAGGACAAGCCGAACAATACCACCCGTTTTCTGGTGATCGGCACCCACGATGCGGCGCCTTCCGGCAAGGACAAAACTTCCCTCATCCTGGCAGTGAAGAACACCCCCGGTGCGGTATATGAACTGCTCGCGCCGCTGGCGCAACATGGCGTGAGCATGAGCAAGCTCGAGTCGCGTCCTTCGCGCACCGGCTTGTGGGAATATGTTTTTTTCGTGGATGTAGACGGGCATCGCGAGGATGCGAAGCTTGCTCAGGCACTATCCGAGCTGGCCGACAAGGCGGCTTTCCTGAAAATTCTGGGCTCCTACCCCATCGCTGTTCTTTAAAAAGAAGAACTGGTTAAATCGAATATGGACAAGAAAAGTTTCCCCGCAATGAAATCGAGTGCCGTCAACCCCGACCTGAACTGGAGCCAGGTACGCGAGACCATCCTGATGCTGGGCGTATCGATCGGGCAGATCGACGCGGTGATGCGCGATGGCGACGAATCGGTCGGCGTGCTGACGAATTCCTTCACCGCCATGTCCGGCGCGGTGGCAGCTATCAGCGTGGCAAACCAGGACTTGCCGGACGATGAAGCGACGCGGCTGGTGCGCGAAACCATCGAAAGCAAATGTGGGTTCGTCTTTGGGCAGATGCAGCATGCGATCATGGCTTTTCAGTTTTACGACCGGATGGTGCAGCGTCTCGACCATGTCTGCCGCAGTATCGATGCGCTGGCCGATCTGATTTCGGACAGCAGTCGCTTGTACAGCCCTGCCGAATGGGTTTCGATCCAGAATAAAATCCGTTCGAAATATTCCATGGAATCCGAACGCATCATGTTCGACGCCATTCTGGACGGCGCGAGTATCCACGAGGCGCTTGAGTTATCCCGGCGGTGGGCGGATGCGGAGCGCGGCAAAGGCGATGAAATCGAACTGTTTTGATCGCCTCCCGCTCCATTAATGAATCTTCAAATGGCTATTATGGATAATTGTGATTTCGCGCCCTCCCATGTGCGCGGCATAGCGCCCTATCAGCCCGGCAAACCGATTGCCGAGCTGGCGCGGGAAATGGATTTGCTGGAATGCGATATCGTCAAGCTGGCCTCCAACGAGAACCCGCTCGGCGCCAGTCCGCGTGCGCTGGCGGCCATCGAAAACGTGTTGATGGAGGTCGCGCGCTACCCGGACGGCAGCGGATTTACGCTTAAAGCCGCGCTGGCGCAGAAGCACGGCGTGGAGATGAACCAGATCGTGCTGGGCAACGGTTCCAACGACGTGCTGGAACTGGCGGCGCGCGCCTTCCTGACGCCGCAGACTTCTGCGGTATACAGTCAGTACGCCTTTGCCGTTTACCCGCTCGCCACCCAGGCGGCCGGCGCCCGCGGCATCGAGGCGCCCGCCAGCAATTTCGGCCATGACCCGGAAGCTTTGCTGGCGGCGATTGCGCGCGATAGCGATACCCCCACCCGCATCCTGTTCATCGCCAATCCCAACAACCCCACCGGCACGCTGCTCGAGCCCGACCGTCTGCTGGGGCTGCTCGAACGCATGCCGGGCAATGTGCTGGCGGTGCTGGACGAGGCTTATACCGAATACTTGCCGGAGGCGCTCAGGAGCGACAGTGTCGGCTGGCTCAAGCGGTTCCCGAATCTGATCGTCACGCGCACGTTTTCCAAGGCCTATGGCCTGGCCGGCTTGCGCGTGGGTTATGCGCTGACCAGCCCGCAGGTGGCGGATATGATGAACCGGGTGCGCCAGCCCTTCAATGTCAACGCTTTTGCCCAGGCGGCGGCGGTGGCGGCGATGGAAGACATCGCTTTCCTCAACGAGTGTCTCGAGATCAACCGCGCTGGCATGGCGCAGTTGACGGCAGGCTTCGAGCGCCTCGGCCTCGGGTATATTCCTTCCAGCGGCAATTTCGTCGCGCTGCGCGTGGGCGATGCCGCCGCCATTAATCGCAGCCTGCTTGCGCAGGGCGTGATCGTGCGGCCCATCGCCAATTACGGCATGCCGGAACACCTGCGGGTGAGCGTCGGGCTGGAAGGCGAAAACAAGGTATTTTTACAGGCTCTGGAACGGGCTCTTGAGGAGTTGAAAGAATGATTATCGTAATGAGCAGCGACGCTACCGAACAACAGATCGACGGTATCGTTAAAAGAATCAAGGAAGCCGGGCTGGATGCGAATGTTTCTCGCGGTACCGAACGTACTGTCATCGGCGCTATCGGCGACGAGCGCAAGCTGGAAGCGGAATATTTCGAAGCGCTTCCCGGCGTCGAGCAGGCGATGCATGTGGTCAAGCCTTACAAGATCGTCGGGCGGGAATGGCACAAGCAGGACAGCGTGATCGACATCAAGGGCATCCCGCTCGGCGGCAAGCAGGTGCAGATCATCGCCGGGCCGTGCTCGGTGGAAACGCCGGAGCAGATGGCCCTGGCGGCGCAGGAAGTGCATGCGGCGGGCTGCCGCCTGATGCGCGGCGGCGCCTTCAAGCCGCGCACCAGCCCTTACGCTTTCCAGGGGCATGGCGTGGAGGGACTGGCGATGTTCCGCAAGGCGGCCGAGAAATACAACCTGCCCATCGTCACCGAGCTGATGGATGCGCGGCAGCTCGATACCTTTCTCGAATACGATGTCGACGTGATCCAGATCGGCACGCGCAGCATGCAGAATTTCGACCTGCTCAAGGAAGTCGGGCGAACCAACAAACCGGTGATCCTCAAGCGCGGCATGTCGGCGACCATTTCCGAATGGCTGATGTCGGCGGAATATATCGCCGCCGGCGGCAACCACAACATCATTTTCTGCGAGCGCGGCATCCGCACCTTCGAAACCTACTACCGCAACGTGCTGGACGTGACTGCGATTCCGGTTTTGAAAAAGGAAACCCATCTGCCGGTGATCGTCGATCCATCCCACGCGGGCGGCAAGGCGTGGATGGTGCCGGCGCTTTCCCGCGCGGCGATCGCTGCCGGCGCGGACGGCCTGCTGGTCGAGATGCACCCCAATCCCTGCGAGGCTTGGTGCGATGCGGATCAGGCGCTGAACGCGCAGGAGCTGAAAGACCTGATGGTCAGCCTGGGCGCAATTGCCGGGGCGATCGGCAGGACGATCTAGGCTAACCGCCGATGAACGCCGATGAACGCCGATTAACCAATCAACGCGGCTATTCGCGTTTTTCTGCGTTCATCGGCGGTTGATATGGAATTTAAACTCGGCAAACTGGTTATTTTCGGCGTCGGCCTGATCGGCGGCTCGCTCGCCTTGGCGCTGCGGCAAGCGGGCGCAGCCAGGGAAATTGTCGGTGTCGGTCGTTCCCCATCCAACCTCCAGGATGCCCTGCGGCTCGGTGCGATCGATCGCGCTGAAGGCGATGTTGCGGCGGCGGTAAGGGGCGCGGATCTGGTGCTGCTGGCCGTGCCGGTTGGCCAGATGGGCGGCATTATGGAAGCCATCGCGCCGCATCTGGGGGAGCAGGCCATCGTCACTGACGTGGGCAGCACCAAGGGCGATGTGGCGGCACTGGCCAACCGCCATCTGCCGGGACGCCTGGCGCACTTCGTGCCGGCCCATCCGATTGCCGGGGCGGAGAAAAGCGGTGCGGCTGCCGCCAGCGCCTCCCTGTTTCATGGCCGCAATGTGATCATTACGCCGACATCGGAAAGCGCTCCGGCTGCGGTGCAGCAAGTGCGCGCGATGTGGGAGGCCTGCGGGGCCGTGGTCAGGGAAATGAACATGCAGGTTCATGACGAGATCTTCGCGGCGGTATCCCATTTACCCCATTTGCTGGCCTTCGCGCTGGTGGACGAAATCGCCTCCCGCAGCAATGGCCAGGAATTGTTCGGCTACGCTGCCGGCGGTTTCCGCGACTTTACCCGCATCGCCGGCAGCTCGCCGGAGATGTGGCGCGACATCTGCCTTGCCAACCGCGATGCGCTGCTTCAGGAGCTCGGCGCCTATCAGTCGCAACTCGCGCGTTTGCGCGCCATGCTGGAACTGGGCGACGGCGCGGCGCTGGAGCAGGTCTTCGATCATGCGCGAGCAGCGCGCAACAAATGGCTTTCTCAAAAAAATTCTGATTGAACCGCAGAGACGCAGAGAAAACCATGAACCGGGGTTCTCTCGCGTCTCAGCACCTCTGCGGTAAAAGGTTTCTAAATATGGAATATCTCGATCTCGCCCCCATTTCCCGTGTCAGCGGTTCCGTTCTGTTGCCCGGCTCGAAAAGCATTTCCAATCGTACGCTGTTGCTCGCGGCGCTGGCCGAAGGCGTCACCGAGGTCAAGGCACTGCTTGCCTCGGACGACACCGGCCATATGCTGGAAGCGTTGAAGATGCTCGGCGTAGGCTGGACGCGGCACGGCGACAGCCAGGACTATCGGGTGGAGGGCGTGGGCGGGGAGTTTCCGGTGAAGCGGGCCGACCTGTTCCTCGGCAATGCCGGCACTGCCTTTCGCCCGCTCACCGCCGCCCTGGCATTGTCTCACGGCGATTACAAGCTTTCCGGCGTGCCGCGCATGCACGAACGGCCCATCGGCGATCTGGTCGACGGCCTGCGCCAGCTTGGCGCGGACATCGCCTATCTCGGCAACGAAGGTTTCCCCCCGCTTGCCGTCAAGCCGGCGACAATCCGGGCATCGGCAGGGGTCAAAATACGCGGCAATGTCTCCAGCCAGTTTCTGACCGCGTTGCTGATGGCCGCCCCGCTGGCGCGGCAGGATGTGACTATCGAAGTGGTGGGCGAGCTGGTTTCCAAGCCCTACATCGAGATTACGCTGAATTTGATGGGCCGTTTCGGCATTGAGGTCGAGCGTCAAGGCTGGCAGGCATTCACTATCCGTGCCGGGCAGTCATACCGCAGCCCCGGCATGATTCATGTCGAGGGTGACGCATCGAGTGCTTCCTATTTTCTTGCTGCCGGGGCGATCGGCCAGGGCCCGGTGCGGGTCGAGGGCGCGGGCAAGGCCAGCATTCAGGGCGATGTCCGTTTTGCCGAAGCGCTAGAGCAGATGGGCGCACAAATCGCGATGGGCGACAACTGGATCGAGGCGCGTGCTCCGATAAATGGAAGGCTGAAGGCGGTCAACCTGGACTGCAACCATATCCCGGATGCGGCCATGACCTTGGCGGTGGCGGCCCTGTTCGCCGACGGCACCACCACCCTTACCAATATCGCCAGCTGGCGGGTCAAGGAAACCGACCGTATCGCGGCGATGGCGACCGAGCTGCGCAAACTCGGCGCGACCGTGGAAGAGGGCGCGGATTTCATTCGCGTCACGCCGCCCGCCAAGCTGATTCCCAATGTCGCCATCGACACCTACGACGACCACCGCATGGCGATGTGTTTTTCCCTGGTGGCCTTGGGCGGCGTGCCGGTGCGCATCAACGACCCCAAGTGCGTGGCCAAGACTTTTCCGGATTATTTCGAGCGCCTGAGCTCGGTAGTGAAAACAGCCTGAAGAAAGCTTAATCAAGATGAACGATGCCGCACAAAAAATCCCCGTGATTGCCATCGACGGCCCATCGGCTTCGGGCAAAGGCACGGTAACTCAACTGGTCGCCGAAAAACTGGGATTCCATTATCTCGACAGCGGCGCGTTGTACCGGCTGCTGGCGCTGGCGGCCATGCGGCGGCAGGTTTCGCTGGACGATGAGGCCGCTCTGGCGAAACTGGCGGGCGGGCTGGATATACGCTTCGAGCAGAAGGATATCTGGCTGGATGGCGAGCGCGTGGGCGATGCTATCCGCACCGAGGAGTGCGGCAACGGGGCTTCCCGGGTCGCCGCCTATCCGGCGGTGCGGGCTACGCTGCTTGACCTGCAGCGCGCATTTCGCAAGGCCCCGGGCCTGGTTGCGGACGGGCGCGATATGGGCTCGGTGGTGTTCCCCGATGCGGCGCTCAAGATATTTTTGACCGCCAGCGCTGAAGTGCGCGCGGATCGCCGCTATAAACAGTTGATGGAGAAAGGAATGCATGCTAATATTAACAGGATTTTGCATGACATAAGGCAGCGTGACGAGCGCGATAGCGCGCGGAGCGTAGCCCCGTTGCAAATATGTGCGGATGCCAGTCTGCTGGATACCAGTTCCATGACCATTGTCGAAGCGGTGGATGCGGTTCTGGCGCAATTCAGGCAGATTTGTGTCCGATAGGCGCCTCAAGCTCCAAAACGGTTTTATCGGTTGAAACATTTCTTCTGCGGCATGTTTCCCCTTGGGCTGTTGGAAATTTCTGGCGAGTGCTAACTAACCCCGTTGATTGACGGGCTTTTTCAGGTTTTTTAAACAATGACTACTGCTTCCTCTTCCCCTTCTGTTTCCGAATCCCCCGAAAGTTTTGCCGCTCTGTTCGCAGAGAGTTTGTCCCATCAGGAAATGCGCGCCGGCGAAGTAATTACCGCCGAAGTCGTGCGTGTCGATAACGACAGCGTGGTGGTCAACGCCGGACTCAAATCCGAAAGCGTGATCGACGCCAACGAATTCAAGAATGACAAAGGTGAAATTGAGGTCAAGCCGGGCGATTTCGTCAAGGTTGCGATCGAAATGCTGGAAGACGGCTATGGTTCGACCAAGCTGTCGCGCGAGAAGGCCAAGCGCGTTGCCGCCTGGCAGGATCTGGAAGCAGCCATGGAGCAGGGCACGCTGGTCAGCGGCATGGTCAATGGCAAGGTCAAGGGCGGCCTGACCGTGATGGTCAATGGTATTCGCGCCTTCCTGCCGGGTTCGCTGGTGGATGTGCGCCCGGTCAAGGACACCACCCCTTATGAAAATAAGGAAATGGAATTCAAGGTCATCAAGCTGGACCGCAAGCGCAACAACGTTGTCGTTTCGCGCAAGGCAGTGCTGGAGCAGAGCCTCGGCGCCGACCGTCAGAATCTGCTGGGCAGCCTGAAAGAAGGTATGGTCGTCAAGGGTATCGTCAAGAACATCACCGACTACGGCGCGTTCGTGGATCTGGGCGGTGTCGACGGCCTGTTGCACATTACCGACCTGGCCTGGCGCCGCGTCAAGCACCCATCCGAGGTGCTGGCCGTGGGTGATGAAGTCGAGGCCGTGGTGCTCAAGTTCGACCAGGAGAAGAACCGCGTTTCCCTGGGTGTCAAGCAGTTGGGCGACGATCCCTGGGTCAACCTGTCGCGCCGCTACCCGCAGGGCACCCGGTTGTTCGGCAAGGTCACCAACCTGACCGACTACGGTGCATTCGTCGAGATCGAGCAGGGCATCGAAGGCTTGGTGCACGTCTCCGAAATGGACTGGACCAACAAGAACGTTCATCCGGGCAAGGTGGTTCAGCTCGGCGACGAAGTCGAAGTGATGATCCTGGAAATCGACGAAGAGCGCCGCCGCATCTCCCTCGGCATGAAGCAGTGCAAATCCAACCCATGGGACGATTTTGCCGTCACCCACAAGAAGGGCGACAAGGTTTCCGGCCAAATCAAATCGATCACCGACTTCGGCGTGTTCATCGGCCTGCCTGGCGGTATCGACGGCCTGGTGCACCTGTCCGACCTGTCCTGGAACATGCCGGGCGAAGAGGCGGTGCGCAACTACAAGAAAGGTGACGAGGTCGAGGCGATGGTGCTGGCGATCGACGCCGAGCGCGAGCGCATTTCTCTGGGCATCAAGCAAATGGAAGGCGATCCATTCAGCAACTACGTTTCCGTCAATGACAAGAATAGCATCGTCAAGGGCATCGTCAAGTCGGCTGACGCCAAGGGCGCGGTCATCACGCTCGACGGCGAGGTGGAAGGCTATCTGCGCGCTTCCGAAGTGTCGCGCGACCGTGTCGAGGACATCCGCACCCACCTCAAGGAAGGCGACGAAGTCGAGGCCAAGATCATCAACATCGATCGCAAGAATCGCAACATCAATCTGTCCATCAAGGCCAAGGATATGGCGGATGAGGCCGATGCGATGCAGAAGATGGCGTCATCCAGCGATACTGGTGCTGCCAGTGGAACTACCAACCTTGGAGCGTTGTTGAAGGCCAAGATGGATACGAAGCAAACTGGCCAATAACAATCAACCTTCGGAAGGTTAACGCCAATGACAAAATCGGAGCTCATATCGAAGCTGGCGATGCGCTATTCGCAGCTGGTCACCAAGGATGCGGAACTGGCGGTGAAGACGATCCTCGACGCAATGGGGGCAAGCCTGTCACAGGGCGAGCGGATCGAGATTCGCGGTTTCGGCAGTTTTAGCCTTAATTATCGGCCACCCCGGGTCGGGCGCAATCCAAAAACCGGCGGCAAGGTGAACGTACCGGAAAAGTACGTGCCACACTTCAAGGCCGGCAAGGAATTGCGCGAACGCGTTGACGCCAGCTAAGCGGTCAAGTTGGGTTGCTGACTGACTAACCGGAAGACACGGCGGCATAATCGAAAGATCATGCCGCCTTTTTTCTTGTTCTAGGGTGCTTCTAAAAATTCAGAGTTCGCCCAAATGCAAGGCGTGGAAAAAATTTCGCTGCGCCACATATGGATGATATGTAAGCAAGAGATTTTTTCCATAACGCAGCAGTTGGGATGAAATCTGAGTTTTTAGAGGCGCCCTTTAATGGTTGAGGAATAATGCGCTATATATCCTGGTTGTTTGGTTTTGTTCTGTTCCTGCTGGCTTTGGGCTTTGCGGTCAAGAACAGCGACCTGATCGTGGTTCACTATTATCTGGGCTACCAGTGGCAGGCGCCGCTGGCTCTGGTGATACTGGCTTTTTTCTGTGCTGGCGTCGCAGTGGGTGTCGTGGCCAGCTTGGGCTTCCTGTTTCGTCAGAAGCGCGAAATCATGTCTCTTAAACGGGAAATACGGGCCAGGGCACAGGCGCATGATGTGAAGGGCAGCTAGCCAGCTTTTTTATGGAATTCGAATACTGGTGGCTCCTGTTTATTCCGTTGTTTTTCAGCCTGGGCTGGATAGCGGCGCGAATCGATATCAAGCATGTCCTGTCGGAATCGCGCCGGCTGCCCGCTTCCTATTTCCAGGGGCTGAATTTTCTTCTCAACGAGCAGACCGACAAGGCGATCGAGGCTTTTATCGAAATCGCCAAGGCCGACACCGAAACGGTCGAACTGCAGTTTGCCCTGGGCAGCCTGTTTCGCCGACGGGGCGAAGTGGAGCGCGCCATTCGCATGCACCAGAGTCTGCTGGAGCGTAGCGACCTGAGCGAGGAAAAGAAGCTGACCGCCATGAACGAGCTGGGTCAGGATTACCTGAAGGCAGGTTTGCTGGATCGCGCCGAACAGGTTTTCAGTGAATTGCAAAAAACGCGTTCTTCCAGCGCGGCATTGAAATTCCTGCTGGAAATCTACGTGCTGGAGAAGGACTGGCTCAAGGCGGTTGACGCGGCCCGCCGGCTGGGTGAGATTTCCAGTCGTTCCTACCAGATCGAGATCGCCCATTTTTATTGCGAACTGGCGGCCAGCGAGATCGCCCACTCCGACCATGCCGCAGCGCGGGAGCATCTGGAAGAGGCGCTGAGGGTGAATCGCGATAGCGTGCGCGCCAATATCCTGCTGGGGGACATCGAAATTGCCGAGGGACGGCACGAGGCGGCGATACAGTTCTGGAAGCGGGTTGAAACACAGAATCCCGCACACCTCGCCCTGGTGGCTGAGCGCTTGCTGGTAAGCCATCGCGCGCTCGACCGGTTCGCCGAAGGCATGGATCTGCTGCGCGGCTACCTTGCGCGCTATGGTTCGCTGGATATGCTGAACGTGATTTTCCAGGCGGTGCTGGAAACCGATGGGCCGCCGGTCGCTTACCGGCTGGCGCGCGACGAGCTGCGGCGCAATCCCAGCATGCGCGGCCTGGATCGGCTGCTGGAGGCGCAGTTGCTGGAGGCTCCGGCTGAGCGCAGGCAGGATCTGCAACTGGTTCACAACCTGATCCACCAGCACTCTGCCGGGCTGGCGCTGTACCGCTGCGATAATTGCGGGTTCAGGGCGCGCCAGTATTTCTGGCATTGCCCCGCCTGCGGCAAATGGGAAACCTACCCGCCGCGTCGCAGCGAAGAAAGCGAAGTGCTGGGCAACAAGTCCGGCTTGAAAATTTAATGTGAATATGAACGACTCCAGAATCATCGTCGCCCTCGACTTTTCCACCCGGCAGGATGCGCTCGCGCTGGTGGAAAGACTCGACCCCGCATCGTGCCGGCTCAAGGTCGGCAAGGAGCTGTTTACCGCTGCCGGTCCCGGTCTGGTGGAAAGGCTCAACGAGCTTGGCTTCGAGGTGTTTCTCGATCTGAAATTCCACGATATTCCGAATACCGTTGCTGCCGCCTGCAAGGCTGCGGCCGGACTCGGGGTGTGGATGTTGAACGTACATGCCCTGGGTGGCCGTCGCATGATGGAGGCAGCGCGCGAGGCGCTGGAGGGGGCGACTGGACGTCGCCCCAGGTTGATTGCGGTGACGGTGCTGACCAGCATGGGTCGTGAAGATCTGAATGAACTCGGGATTGCCGGGGAACTCCGCGAAACCGTGCTGCGGCTAGCCAGGCTGGCTCAGGCAAGTGGTCTCGACGGAGTGGTCTGTTCCGCGCAGGAAGCTTCATCGCTGCGGCAGGAACTGGGAACGGATTTCTGCCTGGTGACGCCCGGCATCCGCCCGGCCAATGCCGTGCGGGATGACCAGACCCGGGTCGTCACGCCGGCGGAGGCAATCCGCCTCGGTTCGGATTATCTGGTGATTGGCCGGCCTGTTACCAGGGCAGCCGATCCGCTACAGGTTTTACAGCAAATCAATCTTGAAATTAATGGAGTGGGACAATGAAAATCAGTGTGATCGGCACCGGCTACGTCGGTCTGGTGACAGGCACCTGCCTGGCGGAAGTGGGCAACGACGTGCTGTGCCTGGACGTGGACGTAAACAAGATCAATATCCTCAATAACGGCGGCATCCCGATTTACGAGCCCGGCCTGGAGGACATGGTCAAGCGCAACGTGGCTGCCGGCCGCTTGCGTTTCACCACCGACCTGGCCGAGAGCGCCAGGCATGGGGCGATCCAGTTCATCGCCGTCGGTACCCCGCCGGACGAGGACGGCTCCGCCGACCTGCAGTATGTCGTGGCAGCGGCCCGCGCCATCGGCCAGAACATGCAGGAATACACCGTGATCGTCGACAAGTCCACGGTGCCGGTGGGAACCGCCGACAAGGTGCGTGCGGCGGTGCAGGATGAGCTTTCCGGGCGTGGCGCCAAAATTGAATTCAGCGTGACTTCCAATCCGGAGTTCCTCAAGGAAGGCGCGGCAGTGGAAGACTTCATGCGCCCCGACCGCATCGTGGTCGGCGCCGACGACCCCCGCGCCGTCGAGTTGATGCGCTCGTTGTATGCGCCCTTCAACCGCAACCACGACCGCCTGATCATCATGGATATCAAATCCGCCGAACTGACCAAGTACGCCGCCAACGCCATGCTGGCCACGCGCATCTCGTTCATGAACGAGCTGGCCTTGCTGGCCGAGAAAATGGGCGCGGATATCGAGAACGTGCGCCATGGCATCGGCTCCGACCCGCGCATCGGCTATCACTTCCTCTACGCCGGCTGCGGCTATGGCGGCTCCTGCTTCCCCAAGGACGTGCAGGCACTGCAGCGTACCGCCAAGGAATACGGCAGCGACCTGAGGATACTCAATGCCGTCGAGACCGCCAATGAGCGCCAGAAGGAAGTGCTGCTGGACAAGATCACCGCCAGATTCGGCAACGATCTGTCCGGCCGGAACTTCGCCCTGTGGGGCCTGGCATTCAAGCCCAACACCGACGACATGCGCGATGCGCCCAGCCGCGTGCTGATCAAGGGATTGTGGGAACGCGGCGCGACCGTGACCGCATACGACCCGGTGGCGATGCATGAAACCAAGCGAATTTTTGGCGACGATCCCCGCTTGAAACTGGTGGATGCGCCGATGGCGGCGCTGGAAGGCGCCGATGCCCTGGCCATCGTGACCGAGTGGCAAGTGTTCCGCGTGCCGAACTTCGCCGCCGTCAAAGCCAGCCTAAAAACCCCGGTGATCTTCGACGGCCGCAACCTGTACGAGCCGAAAGACGTGCGCGCTGCCGGGATCGAGTATTTCGCCATTGGGAGATTGTAAAAAACGTAATGGGTGATGGGGGACGGGTGATGAAAACCTCCGTCCATCACTCATTACCCATGACTCATTGCTAACTCTATGAAATTACCTGACTTCGAAAATGCCCGCGTATTAGTTGTCGGCGACATCATGCTGGACCGCTACTGGTTCGGCGAGGTGAGCCGCATTTCGCCCGAAGCGCCGGTGCCGGTTGTGCATGTCGGACGCACCGAGGAGCGGCCGGGCGGTGCCGCCAACGTGGCGCGTAACGCGGCGGCGCTGGGGGCGAAAGTTTCCCTGCTGTCGGTGGCCGGCAGGGACGAGGCGGGCGACAGCCTGGCCCGCCTGCTGCACAACGAAAACGTCAATGTGGTGCTGCATCGCGACGAGGGTCTGGATACCACCATCAAGCTGCGCGTGATCGGGCGGCAGCAGCAGTTGCTGCGCATCGATTTCGAGACCTCGCCGAGCCATGAAGTGCTGCTCAGCAAGCTGGTGGATTTCGAGAAAATGCTGGCGGATGCCGACGTGGTGATTCTGTCGGACTACGGCAAGGGCGGGCTGACGCATATCAGGCAAATGATCGGACTGGCCAATGCCACGCATAAGCCGGTGCTGGTCGATCCCAAGGGCGACGACTACGGGCGCTACAGCGGCGCCACTTTGTTGACGCCCAATCGCAGTGAGTTTCGCGAAGTGGCGGGGAGCTGGAAAAGCGAGGAAGAACTGACGCGCAAGGCGCAGCAGTTGCGGCGCGAGCTCGATTTTCAGGCGCTGCTGGTGACCCGCAGCGAAGAGGGCATGACGCTTTACCGCGAGCAGGGGGTGACGCACGAGCACGCCCTTGCGCGCGAAGTGTACGACGTCAGTGGTGCGGGAGATACCGTCATCGCCACCCTGGGCGTGATGCTGGCGGCAGGGGCCGATCTGCCGGAGGCGGTGCACATTGCCAATCTCGCCGCCGGCATCGTGGTCGGCAAGTTGGGTACGGCGGTAGTGAGCCGCGAGGAATTGGAAGCGTAAGGCTTATATCTTTACCACGGATTAAAGCCTTTGGTTTATCCGTGTAATCCGTGGCTAAAATAGCTCGCGGTCAAACAAGAGGAATAACTATGTACTACATCGTCACCGGCGCGGCCGGTTTCATCGGCGCCAACATCGTCAAGGGCCTGAATGACCGCGGCATCACCGACATCATCGCGGTGGACAACATGAAGAAGGCCGACAAGTTCAAGAACCTGGTGGACTGCGAAATCGCCGACTATCTGGACAAGGAAGATTTTATCGACCTGATAATGGACGGCGCTTTCGAAGGCGATGTGGCCGCCATTTTCCACGAGGGCGCCTGCTCCGACACCATGGAGACCGATGGCCGCTACATGATGGAGAACAACTACCGCTACACTGTGTCGCTGCTGGACTATTGCCAGAACGAGGGCGTGCCCTTGCTGTATGCGTCCTCTGCCAGCGTTTACGGCGGCGGCACGGTGTTCAGCGAATCGCGCGAGCACGAGGCGCCGCTCAACGTCTACGGTTATTCCAAGTTCCTGTTCGACCAGTACGTGCGCCGCATGTGGCAGAACAAAACCGCGCAGATCGTCGGCTTCCGCTACTTCAACGTATACGGCCCGCGCGAGCAGCACAAGGGGCGCATGGCTTCGGTCGCCTTCCACTTTTTCAACCAGTACCAGGCCGAAGGCAAGGTCAAGCTGTTCGAAGGCTGCGACGGCTACGCCAACGGCGAACAGCGGCGCGATTTCGTGTCGGTGGAGGACGTGGTCAAGGTCAACATGTGGTTCCTCGATCATCCCGAACAGTCCGGCATCTTCAATCTCGGCACCGGCAACAGCCAGACTTTCAACGATGTGGCCGTGGCCGCCGTGAACAGTTGCCGCAAGGCCAAGGGCGAGGCGCCGCTGAACCTGGCCGAAATGCAGGCGCAGGGGCTGGTCGAATACGTGGCCTTCCCGGAGGCGCTCAAGGGCAAGTACCAGAGTTTCACCCAGGCGGACGTTTCCGCTCTGCGTGCTGCCGGCTACAATGACCCGTTCCTGACCGTGGAGCAGGGAGTGGAGCGCTATGTGGGGCATCTGCGTCAACGCGGCTGATATTTTGGCGTTATGGGGGAGTCGTCTGTTTCTTACGTGATCAACACCAAGGGGAGTGCCATGAAAAAACTGTTTCTGATCCTGATTGCCTGTTTTGCTTTTGCCGCCGCCGCGTTTGCCGGTTCGGTCAACCTGAATACTGCCACCCAGGCGGAGCTCGACACGCTGAAGGGTGTCGGCCCGGTCAAGGCCAAGGCGATTATCGACTACCGCGCCAGGAATGGCTCATTCAAATCGGTAGATGATCTCGAGAAGGTGCCTGGATTCGGCAAGAAAACGGTGGAAAAGCTGCGTGCTGATTTAACCGTGAACGGTGGCGCCGCGCCCACCAATATCAAGAAGGGCGCTGCCGCCCCAGCCAAAGGCGACGACAAGTCTGCCAAAAAGGGCAGCAAGGCCGGCAAGAAAGATGGCGGCAAAAAAGACGCCGCAGCGAAGTAATCGCTTCTATGCGCTTCACCCTGAACAGCCCCGCTCGCGGGGCTGTTGCTATTTGTGGGGCTATTTGTTTGTTTCGGATAAATGCGATAAATTGGACGCTGGATAATTCATCGGGAAAGTGAGCGCGAGTTGTCTGATACGAGAGTCTCGGTGGTGCCGGCCTGGGCGATGGAACTTCACGCGGTGGCCATGACGGTGCTGGATGAGTCGGGCCTGGCCGTCGAATCCAATCTGGGCTTTCTTGACGCTGTGGCGGAACTGAGTGCGGCTGGGGCCGGAGTGCGCCTGGCCAAACCCGATATGGCGGAGCTCGGACAGGCAGCGGCTGGGCCGGACGGCAGGGTGTACTCCGGCTCCGTTGTTTTCGCCGATTCGCAGAATGGCCGGTGCGCCCTGTCCGGCAATATTTATCGTGCCGGATCGGGCTGGCTGGTCGCCGCCGAGGTGGGCGTTTCGGCATACCGGCAGTTGACCGGAACGGTCGAGCGGCTGGGCCGGGAACTGGAGGAAGCCGAGCGCACGCTGACGCGGCGTAACCAGGCGCTGCAAAAGGCACTGGAAGCGGTCGAGGCGCTAAAGCGCCAGGATACCCTGACCGGCTTGGCCAACCGCAAAAGCCTGGATGACCGGGTCAGCGAGGAAATCAGCCGTTGGGAGCGTTATCGCCGCCCGCTCGGGCTGATGCTGATGGAGATGGACGATTTCGGCGGGGTGAACGAAACCTATGGCCGCGAAGTGGGCGATGAACTGCTGCGGCATGTGGCGACGATTATTACCCGTTCGGTGCGCGCCACCGACCTGGCGGTGCGTTATGGCGGTCTGGAGTTTGCCGTGCTGTTGCCGGAAACCAATGAAATGGGCGCGCTGATCCTGGCCGAGCGGCTGCGCATGGAACTGGAAAGCCAGATCATTTTGCCCATGGTGAGGCCGCTTACCGCCAGCTTCGGCGTCGCCATGCTGTTGCAGGGAGAAGGCCGTCAGGAACTGTTTGCCCGCGCGGGGAGAGCGACCGTGCATTCAAAGAAGAGCGGCAGAAACTGCGTAACCATGGCCGGCGTGATCGGAGAATGCGACCAGTTATACCAGTCTGCACCACGAAGGGAAATGGACGAAAATGTTTAAGACTATCGAGGAATTCGTCGGCAACACGCCGCTGGCGAGGCTGAAACGCCTGCCGGGCAATACCGGCAATGTCGTGCTGGTGAAGCTGGAGGGCAATAATCCGGCCGGATCGGTCAAGGATCGGCCTGCGCTTTCGATGATCCGGCGGGCGGAAGCGCGCGGCGAGATCAAACCGGGCGACACCCTGATCGAAGCGACCAGCGGCAATACCGGTATTGCCCTGGCGATGGCGGCGGCGATGCGCGGCTACAAAATGGTGCTGGTGATGCCGGAGCACATGAGCGTGGAACGGCGTCAGGTGATGCGCGCCTTCGGTGCCGAAATCGTGCTGACGCCGAAGGCGGGCAGCATGGAGGCTGCGATCGACGCCGCCAACCGGATGCGCGACGAGGGCCGGGGCGTGATACTCGACCAGTTCTCCAGTCCCGACAATCCCCTTGCGCACTATGAGGGCACCGGCCCGGAAATCTGGCGCGACAGCCAGGGAAAAATCACCCATTTCGTCAGCAGCATGGGCACCACCGGCACCATCATGGGCTGCTCGCGTTACCTCAAGGAACAGAATCCGGCGATCCAGATCATAGGCGTGCAGCCCAGCGACGGCTCGCAGATACCCGGCATCCGCAAGTGGCCGCAGGCCTACCTGCCGAAAATCTGCGATTTCACGCGGATCGACCGGATGATCGAAGTCGGCCAGCAGGAAGCCGAGGAAATGACGCGGCGGCTGGCGGCGGAGGAGGGCATCTTCGCCGGCATCTCGTCGGGCGGCGCATTGGCGGCCGCGCTCAGGCTTTCCGCAGAAGTCGAGAATGCGGTGATCGTATCCATCGTGTGCGATCGCGGCGACCGCTACCTTTCTACCGGCGTATTCCCGGCCTGATTTCCCCCATGCGGGTTCTGGCGCTACGACGCGGCATTGTTTTTTGCGCTCTTTGCCTGTTGCCGCCGCTTGCCCAAGCCGGGCAAATCACCCTGAGCATCGACGACATCGTCGCCCCGGCATTTCATGCCAAGGCTATCAGCGCCAGGCTGGACGGGGTTGATTTTGCCCATTTCGAAGCGCGCATCGGCGAGCTTTCCCTGCGCGATCAGACTTGGCGCAATGTCCGGCTGTCATGCACCAGAACCCGGTTGGATAACGGCGCGATTCGCTGCGATCAGGGCGAACTGGTACTGGCGGAAAAGCTGCCGGTGCGCTTCGTCTATCAGTCGCAGGCCAGGACGCTGGATCTGTCGATGAATTTTCCGCGCGGTGAAATCTGGCGTGTTCGCGCCGGGTGGAGCAGGCCCGGCTGGAATATCCGGGTCGAGGCCGAAAATGGGCAGGTCAAGCGGCTGGCCGGTTTTCTGCCGCAGAGCTCCGCCAGGCCCACTGCCGGAATCTGGGATGGCAGCATCAGCATGGCAGGCGGTCAGGCGGGCGTGGCAAACGTCGTTGCCGACGTGGCGCTCAAGGAATTGGCCTTCACCGATGCCAGCGGCCTGCATGCCGGCGAAAAAATCGGCGGCACGGCGAAGCTGAACATGTCGCGCGGGAAGGCTGGCTGGCAATGGCGTGGCAAAGTGGACTGGCAATCCGGCGAAGTATTCTGGCAACCGCTGTATTTTGCCCGGGGCGGGCAGCATTTCTCCGGGCAGGGCAGCCTGGAGGCGGACATGCTGCGCGTCAACCAGGGCAATTTGCGGCTGGCCGGGGTGGGAGAGGCGCAGCTTTCTGGCGGCTGGAGTATGGCGGGCGGCGGCCTGACCGATTTCGATCTGAAGGCTGCGGGGCTTGATCTGGGCGGGCTGTATCGGGTGCTGCTCAAGCCCTTCCTGGAAAAGACCGCTTTCGCCAGGCTGCAAACACAGGGCCGTGCCGATCTGGCATGGCGCTACCGCGATGGCGCGACCGCCGACTTCGATTTGAACCTGCGCGATGCCGAGCTGATTGATGAGGAGCAGCGCTTTGCCCTGCATGGCGTGGATGCCCGCGTGCCATGGTCGAATGTAGAGCAGCGCGAGGCGGAGATTGGCTTCAAAAGCGGCGAGGTGCTGCATCTGGCGCTGGGGGAAACGCGGGTGTCGCTGACGATGCAGGGCTGGCGGTTCAGCGCGCCGGGCTTTTCGATGCCGCTGCTGGACGGCAGGCTCAATTTCGACGGCTTTTCCGCAAGCCGCAGCGAGGGTGCCTGGCAGTGGAATTTCAGTGGCGGGCTGGCACCCGTTTCGATGGAGCAATTCAGCGCGGCTTTCGGCCTGACACCGATGCACGGCACGCTATCCGGCATCATTCCATCGGTCGTCTATGCCGGCGGCAACCTCAAGGTAAACGGCGCCTTGCTGTTCAGGATTTTCGACGGCACGGTGGTGGTCAAGGACCTCTCGCTGTACGAACCTTTCGGTCGGGCGCCGCGGCTGTCGGCCAACCTCGACATGCGCAATCTTGACCTCGATCTGCTGACCCGCACCTTTTCTTTCGGCAACATGCAGGGCCGCATCGACATCGGGGTGGCCGGGCTGGAGCTGTCCAACTGGCGCCCGGTCAAGTTCGACGCCACCGTGGCGAGCAGCCCCGGCAGCTACCCGAAGAAGATCAGCCAGGGCGCGGTGCAGAACATCTCGGCCCTGGGCGGTGCCGGCGCGGCTGCCGCGATCCAGCGCAGCTTTTTGCATTTTTTCGAGCAGTTCGGCTATGACCGGATCGGTCTTTCCTGCGCCCTTCGCAATGGCGTGTGCCTGATGGACGGCGTCGAACCGGCGCCGCATGGGTATGTCATCGTGAAGGGGGGCGGCATACCGGCGATCAGCGTAATCGGTTACAATCATCAGGTGGGCTGGGATGACTTGCTGGAGCGGTTGAAGCGGATCACGCAAAAGAACGTCAAGCCGGTTATTCAGTAAGCAGGAAGTCTCACTTGAAAAATCTTTTTAGCCACGGATAAACACAGATGTACACAGATATGAGTGGTAGGAATAACACTGTTCCTCCCGAAAGCAAGTAAGAGGTAAATACCATGCAGGCTTTTAATAATCCGTGTACATCTGTGTTTATCCGTGGCTAACTTCTTCTAGATTGAAGCGTTCGGACTAAAAAGGAGGCGCATGAAAAAATTATTCATGGTTGCCACAGTTTTGCTGGCGGGCACCGTTTCGGCGTGCGTCACCATCAACATTTATTTTCCTGCGGCAGCCGCTGAAAAAGCGGCTGACAAGATTATCGACGAGGTCTGGCAACTGAAGAAACAGGGCGATGCGCCGGCCCCAGCCAAACCGAACGAACAGAAATAGGAGGTCACAATGCACAGCCAGAATCTTCGTTTGTGGGTGGTTGCCATGTTGCTGTGGCTGCCTTTGTCGGCGTTCGCCGCAGCCGACCTGGAAATCAACACGCCGGCTATTACCAGCCTGAAAAATGCGATGCAGGCACGTCACGGCCAGTTGGCGAGCTATTATGCCAGCGGCGCGGTCGGTCTGACGCGCGACGGCCTGGTGGCAATGCGCGACGCCGCCCTGGTGCCGCTGGCTCAGCGGCAGGCGGTGAGCGGCCTGGTCGCGGCGGAGAACCAGGATCGCAAGGCCTTGTACCGCGAGATCGCGCGCGCCAACGGCCATCCCGAATGGGAGGAGGAGATTCACTCTACTTTCGCCCAGCGCTGGGTGCAGAAAGCCGCGCCGGGATGGTGGTACCAGAACCACGGCGGGGCATGGGTGAGAAAATAGTGATTCCGGTCCTGGCATTCGATATCGAGACAGTCCCCGACATCGAGGGACTGCGCAGGCTGAACGGGTTGGGAGACGAGGTTTCCCCGGCCCAGGTCGCCGAACTGGCTTTTCACCAGCGCCGTCAGACCAGCGGCAATGATTTTCTGCAACTGCATGTGCAGCGCGTGGTGGCAATCTCCTGCTCGCTGCGCGAGCGCGACAGTTTCCGCATCTGGTCGCTGGGCAGCCCCGAAGACGATGAGGGCGAAATCATCCGCCGCTTTTTCGAAGGCATAGAGAAATACACCCCGCAGATCGTGTCATGGAACGGCGGCGGTTTCGACCTGCCGGTATTGCATTACCGCGCACTGATCCACGGCATCCAGGCGCCGCGCTACTGGGACATGGGCGAGGATGACCGCGAATTCAAGTGGAACAACTACATCAGCCGCTACCACACCCGCCATCTCGACCTGATGGATTTGCTCGCGCTCTACCAGCCCAGAGCCAACGCGCCGCTCGACCAGATCGCGCAATTGCTGGGCTTGCCCGGCAAGCTCGGCATGGATGGTTCAAAGGTCTGGGACGCGTTCCAGAACGGTGAAATCGAAGGCATCCGCAACTACTGCGAGACCGACGTCGCCAATACTTATCTGGTCTACCTGCGCTTTCAACTGATGCGCGGCGCTCTGACCCGCGAAGCCTGGCAGTCCGAGTGCGACCTGGTGCGCGCCACCCTTTCAAAATCCGATGCACCGCACTGGCAGGAATTCCTGGCTTTGTGGCAGTGAAAACCTTTTTTAGCCACGGATGAACACGGATTTACACAGATAAACCCTCAGAGACTACCGAATCTCAATCCGTGTAATCCGTGGTCATCCGTGGCTAACTGCTTTTTTAGAAATGACTCCCATGACCCTCATTGAATCTCTCGACCACGAAGGGCGCGGCGTCGCCCACGTCGAAGGCAAAACCATCTTCATCGAAGGCGCGCTGCCCGGTGAAATCGTCGAGTACTCCACCTTCAAGAAGAAGCCCAGCTACGAGCAGGCGACGGCAACAAAGATACTCAAGCC
>DATKUY010000007.1:0-75692 GCA_035530375.1 Sulfuricella sp.
CACCGGGGTCTCGAACTTCACCCACGGCACCGGCTATCTGGACGGCAACGGCTTCGTCCATTACAACCCGTCAGCCAACTACTACGGCCCGGCGAGCTTCAGCTACACGATTCAGGCGCCTACCGGGCAGACGGATACGGCGACGGTGGATATCAACCTGCTGAACGTGAACGATGCGCCGACGGCGACGGTGGATCAGCATGTGCGGGCGATTTATGGTTATGCCTCTATGGATACGACCTATGACGAGAATGGAAATCCGGTTTATACGCCGTCCAATCCGCAGTATTCACCGTACCAAGGGTGTGATTATTCGGCTGAAGGTTGGCTTGCGTTTACTGGCTACCACAGTACACCCATCGAATATAAGGACATTGACGGCCCCAATGTTGGCACCGTTGTTGCAAGCGATATCGACGATCCCAATGGGCCATTTACTTACAAGGTAATTGCCCAGCCGCAATTTGGTGATGTAGAGGTCGATGCAAACGGCGGTTTCCATTACTTCAGTTGGTCTGGTCCAAATACCCGATCGGGAAAGGATTTTGGGCCGACTGATCCCAATGCGGTCTATGGCAACACAGGGCCTAAAAATTCTGTATGGGTAAGCCCCCCTTTCCAAGATCCGTTTGCTGTCCAAGTAACCGATGCCCATGGTGCAAGCACCACGCTCCAGGTCAATTCCGTTCACTATGGCAACTACAACCCGAACCTCGGAAGCGGCGGTGGCGGCGGCGGTGGTTGCTGCCCGATTTCCATCGACCTCGATCGCAATGGCTTTGGCTTCAGTAACGTTGACGATTCGAATGTCTTTTTCGACATCAATGGGGACGGCTGGAAGGAAAAAGTGTCCTGGGTATCGCCCGGAGATGGCTTGCTTGCCTACGACGCGGACGGTAACGGCAAGATCGAAAGCGGTGCAGAGGTCTCTTTTGCTGCATACAAGACCGGAGCACAGTCCGACCTCGAAGGTTTGCGCGCATTCGACAGCAATAATGATGGAATCTTTTCGGCAAGCGATGAGAAGTGGTCGAAGTTTGGTATTTGGCAGGATGCCAACCAGAACGGCGTAACCGATCCAGGCGAATTCAAGTCCCTGGATGCGCTGGGGGTGGATTCGATCAACCTGACCAGCGACAACCAGTTTTCGGTAATTAATGGGACGACGGTACAGGGTGTTGCAAAAGTTACCATGACCGATGGCTCTACCCTCGATGCAGCTGATTTTACTCTCCGCTACACTAACGACATCCTGGTCAACAACCCGGACGGCACCAGCCAAGTGGTGACCCGGTCCCCCTTCTCGCCCTCCGGTGAGGAGTTGAACGGCACCGACGGCAACGACTTGATCCTCGGCAAGACCGGTAACAACATCGTTAACGCCGGGGCGGGTGACGATGTGGTGATGGAGGATGGCGGCAACGATGTGATCGACGGCGGCGATGGCAACGACACCATCTACTCAGGCGCCGACAATGACCTGGTGATGGCCGGAGCGGGCGACGATGTCGTCTTCGCCGGGCTCGGCAACGACATGGTGCTGGGCGGCGACGGCAACGACGCGCTGTTCGGGGAGGGCGGCAACGACGTGATCTTCGGCGGCAAGGGCAACGACCTGATCTCGGGCGATAGCGGCAACGACGTGCTTTCCGGCGATGCCGGCGACGACCAGGTGTACGGCGGCTCCGGCAACGACGCCCTGTTCGGCGGTGCGGGCAATGACGAGCTGGCAGGCATGGACGGCTATGACCGGCTCGACGGCGGAGCCGGCAACGACCTGCTGGACGGCGGTGCGGACGCGGACGAGATGATTGGCGGCGCGGGCGACGACATCTACGTGGTGGACAACGCGGGCGATATCGTCACCGAAAATCCGGATGAAGGCATCGACACGGTACGATCTTCAATCAGCTATGTCTTGGGCGCAAACCTGGAGAACCTTACTCTCACCGGCACGGAAAACCTGAGCGGTACCGGCAACGATGCCGACAATGTGCTGATCGGTAATAGCGGCGCCAATACGCTCACGGCTGGGGCCGGCAACGATACCCTGGACGGCGGCTTGGGCGCCGACACCCTGATCGGCGGCACGGGCGACGACATCTATGTGGTGGACAACGCCGCCGACATCGTGTTCGAACGCCCCGATGAAGGTACCGACACCGTCCTCAGCAGCGTGAGCTATGCCCTCACCGACAACGTCGAGAATCTCGTGCTCACCGGTCGTTCAGCTATCGACGCTACCGGCAACACCCTCGATAACGTGCTCACCGGCAATGTCGCCGACAACATCCTCGATGGCGGGATCGGTGCGGACATCATGGCTGGGGGCCGGGGCAACGACACCTATGTCGTGGATAACACCGGCGACCGCACCATCGAACTGGCCAACGAGGGCGTCGATACGGTGGTCTCCAGCCTCTCCTGGACGCTGGCCGACAACGTCGAGAACCTCGTTCTCACGGGGACGGACAACCTGAGCGGCACCGGCAATGAATTGGACAATGTTCTCGTCGGTAATGCGGGAAATAATCGCATCGACGGTGGCCTGGGTGCGGATACGATGGCCGGCGGCGCGGGCGACGATGTTTATGTCGTCGATAACACCAATGATGCGATCATCGAGGCCGCCAACGGGGGCAACGACAGCGTTTTCGCCTCGGCGAGCTACGCCCTGTCCGACAACGTCGAGAATCTTACCCTCACCGGAATCGACGCCATCGACGGTAGCGGCAACGTCCTCGACAACGTGATCGTCGGCAACTCCGGCAATAACTTCCTCGACGGCGGGGCCGGCGCCGACGCGCTGACCGGCGGGGCCGGCAACGACACTTATGTCGTCGACAACGTCGGCGACACGGTTGCCGAACTGGCCGACGAGGGCATCGACACCGTCCGGTCCTCCATCGACTATGCCCTGGGCGCCAACGTCGAGAACCTCACCCTGACCGGTATGGCAGACCTGAATGGCACCGGCAACGAGCTCGACAACGTGATCGTCGGCAACGCCGGCAATAACGTGCTCCTGGGTGAGGCCGGCAACGATACGCTCTTCGGCAGCGGCGGCAACGATACTCTCGACGGCGGCACAGGGTCGGACGTCATGGCGGGCGGTGCGGGCGACGATATCTACATCGTCGACAATGCCGGCGACCTCGTCGTCGAACAGTTCAACGCCGGCATTGACCACGTCTACTCCTCGATCAGCTACGTCCTGCCCGAGAACGTCGAGAATCTGACGCTGACCGGTACCGATGCGATTAACGGCAGCGGCAACGCCCTCGACAACGTCATCGTCGGCAACGTAGCGGCCAACGTTCTCGACGGCGGTATGGGCGCCGATACGTTGATCGGCGGTACGGGCGACGATACCTACATCGTCGACAATGCCGGCGACGTGGTGGTCGAGAATCTCAACGAAGGAAACGACAGTGTCTTCGCCTCGATGAGCTACGCCCTGTCCGACAACGTCGAGAATCTTACTCTCACCGGAACCGACGCCATTGACGGCAGCGGCAACGATCTGGACAACCTCATCGTCGGCAACGCGGCGAACAATGTCCTCGACGGCGGCGCCGGTGCCGACACTCTGATCGGCGGCGCGGGCGATGATACTTACATCGTCGACAACGTCAATGACACGGTAACGGAGCAGTCCGGCGAAGGTGTCGACACGGTGCTGTCCTCGGTGAGCTACGGCCTCTCGGCCAATGTCGAGAACCTCACCCTCACCGGCACCGAAAATCTCTCCGGCACCGGCAATAGCCTGGACAACGTTCTTATCGGCAATGCCGGCAATAATGTGCTCCTGGGCGAAGCCGGCAACGACACGCTCTTCGGTAGTGGCGGGAATGATCTGCTTGACGGTGGCACGGGCGCGGATGCCATGGCGGGCGGTGTGGGCGACGACACCTATATCGTCGACAATGTCGGCGATGCGGTCACGGAGCTGGCCAGCGAGGGGTTCGATACGGTCTATTCCTCCATCGACTACACTCTTGGCGCCAATGTCGAGAATCTCTCGCTTACCGGTACGGATAACCTTTCCGGCGCCGGCAACGAGCTCGACAACACCATCCTCGGCAACGCCGGCAACAACTTCATCGACGGTGCCGCCGGGGCGGACAGCATGGCGGGCGGTGCGGGCGACGATATCTACATCGTCGACAATGCCGGCGACCTCGTCGTCGAACAATTCAACGAGGGCCTCGACCATGTCTATTCATCAATCAGCTATGTGCTGCCGCAGAACGTTGAAAACCTGACGCTGACCAGCTTTGACGCCATAAATGGCACCGGCAACGATCTGGACAATATCATCGTCGGCAACGTCGCGAACAATGTCCTCGACGGCGGCGCCGGGGCCGACACCCTGATCGGCGGCGCGGGTGACGACACCTACATCGTCGACAACGTCAATGACATGGTAACGGAGCAGTCCGGTGAAGGCATCGACACGGTGCTGTCCTCGGTGAGCTACGGCCTCTCGGCCAATGTCGAGAACCTCACCCTCACCGGTAGCGATGCTATCGACGGCACCGGCAACACCTTGGACAACATCATCATCGGCAACGGTGCAGACAACCGTCTTATCGGCAATGCGGGCAACGACAGCCTGTTCGGCAACGCCGGAAACGATGTCCTCGATGGTGGTACGGGCAACGACATCCTCGATGGCGGCAGCGGCGACGATGTTTACCTCTGGCGCAAGGGTGACGGCCTCGACACGATTGCCGATACGGGCGGGAACGATACCGTCCAATTCGGCGATGCGCTCAATCTCGATAACCTGGCGCTGCGCGTGACCAGCGAGAATGGCATTCTCACTGCCCATGTGCGCGCCCTCGACGATTGTGGCTGCGAGATGGACGACCAGGGTTTCGATTTTGCCGTCGGGGTGGACGCCAACGGCGGTTATGTTTCGCCGATCGAGCAGTTCCGTCTCGCCGACGGGACATTGCTCACCTTCGACGACCTGCTGATCAAGACCGTGGTAACCCTGGTACGCCCCGGCCGCCAAGCCGACCACGACGGTGACGGCCATCATGGACATCACAGCGACTCCGGCAGGGGCTGGATTCATTCCGGAAAGGGCGACCACGATTCCGGCTTCGGCACTGATAAGTACGAGGAAAACGATCCGCGGCTTAAACAGATACGCCTTACCGACGGTTCCCGGCTGCATTGGGACGACTTGCCGGGCGGCATCCTGGTGGCGACTGTCAACCCGAGAAACCGCACCGTGGTGACCGGGCGCAACGACGACATGATCTTCGGCAGCGCCAACAGCGAGACGATCTACGCAGGAACCGGCAACGATATCGTTTTTGCCTCAGCGGGGAAGGATACGCTCTACGGGGAAGGCGGCAACGATGCGCTGCTGGGCGGGAATGGCGCCGACACCCTGATCGGCGGCTGCGGTTACGACATCCTGTCCGGCGGAGAAGGTAAGGACGTCTTGATCGCGGGGGACGAAAATAACCTGCTTCTGGGCGGGAATGGCAATGACCGGATTTTGGCCGGCGCCGGCAACGACTTCATTGCCGGCGGACGGGGAGACGACACGATCACCACCGGTGCCGGCGACAACACCGTGGCCTTCAACCGCGAGGATGGCCACGACACCATCCTGGCATCCGCCGGTGCCCACAATACCTTGTCCCTGGGCGAGGACCTGGAATACCGCGATCTCGGCTTCATGCGCTCGGGCGATGACCTGGTGCTCGATGCCGGCCATCACGACGCCATCACCTTTAAAGACTGGTATGCCTCGCCGGATAATCGCACCTTCTTCACGCTGCAGACGATCGAGGAAAAAAGTGATGACTGGGATGATTGGCACATCTCGTCGGACAAATCCGCTTTCGTTACGCATCATATGATCAACAAGGCCGGCACCGATACTGTTTACGACAAGAAGGTGGATCTCTTCGACTTCCAGAAGCTGGTCGATTCCTTTGATCATGCCCGTGCGGCGAATCCGGGGTTGACGCGCTGGAACCTGATGAATGGCTTGCTTGACGCGCATCTTGGCGGTAGCGACAATGCGGCGCTGGGCGGCGAATTCGCCTACGAATACGGCCAGTCTGGTTCGCTCGCCCAAGTCGGCATCTCGGCGGCGCAGACGGCGCTCAAGGATTCCGGATTCGGCGGTATGCAGACGCTGAAACCGTTCCAGGGGTTGACCGCAGAGATTGCCATCGGGCGTTAAATGCATGTCCCGGCCGCACTGCTGCAACGCGACTGGGGTTCTCTTTTGAAAAAGTTATCGAACCAGGAGCGACACATGAACATGAATGCGCAACAACTCCAGGAGGCCAAGGCCTCCCTGAAAAAACTCCCCATGCTGGGCCCCGCCCTTTGGCTGTTTGCACGGGACGAACGGAAAAAATTCACCTTCATCGCCGACCAGGACTGGCTGGTCATGCCGCCGCTCATCCTCGATCAGTGCAAGCTCTACATGAAGGACGAAATTCCCTGGGCGTTCTGCACCTGGGCTTTCGTCAATGACCAGGTCGACGAGCGTCTCAGTGCATCCATTCCCAAGATCGCACCCCATGAATGGAAATCGGGTGAGCATCTTTGGTTGGTCGATGTCGTTGCACCCTTCGGCGGTGCTGCCGAAATCATTATCGATTTGCAGAAGACGGCTTTCGACGGTAAAGCCTTCAAAGCGCTGACGCCGCAACCGAATGGAAGTTTTGTCGTGGAAAACCACCCGGCAGTTGCGCCCCAGGCGGGAAGTGGCCAGTAGTTAGCTAAATCGTACTTTTGCAATGAAAGGAATGATATGGCTCGCGCGCCCACGGCACTGAACCCGGACGTCCTGGATTTCGCACCGGGCCTCCTCGCCATCCAGGAAAGCCCGCCGGCAAAGCTGCCCAGGACGGTGATGTATACCGTCCTGGCGCTCTTTCTCATCATGCTGGCCTGGGCCATCTTCGGCAAGCTGGACATTATCGCCAGCGCCGAGGGACGGCTTGTGCCGCAGACCTACGTCAAGATTGTCCAGCCGGCGGAAGCCGGGATCGTTCAGGATATCCTGGTGCAGGAGGGCCAAGCGGTCGAGGCCGGGCAGGTGCTGATGCGCATGGATACCAAGCTCACGGAGGCCGACGCGAAAACCATCCGGAACGAACTCAATCTCAAGTCCCTCATATTGCGCCGTGCCGATGCCGAACTCGCCGGGCGTCCCATGATGAGGCGCAAGGAAGACAAGTCGGAGCTTTACGGACAAGTGGAAAACCAGTATCGCGCCCATCGCCAGGCCTATCTCGATGCCGTTGGCCAGGAGAAAGACGCCCTCAACAAAGCACGGTATGACCTCAGGTCTGCCCAGGAAACGCTCTCCAAGTTGCAGCAGGTCGTTCCCGTCTACCAGAAAAGCGCGGCGGCCTACGAAAAACTGGCGAAAGAGAATTTCGTCAGCCAACTGGCTGCACAGGAAAAAGTGCGCGACAAGATCGAGAAGGAGCAGGACCTGAAAGCGCAGGAGTCCATCGTAGCGAGCCTCAAGTCCACCGTTTCCGCCTCCGAGAAGAAGCTTGCGCAGATTACCTCCAACTACAAAAGCCAGTTGCAGAACGAGCGGGTAGACACCGAGTCCCAGCACCAGAAGCTCCAGCAGGACTGGGCCAAGATCGAACACAAGTCCGACCTGCTGGAACTGAGGGCGCCACAAGCCGGGATCATCAAGGATTTGGCGACCCATACCCGAGGCACGGTGGTTTCGCCGGGGACGGTGATGATGACCCTGGTTCCCCATGACGAGCCGTTGCTGGCGGAGATATTGGTCAAGAACGAGGATGTCGGCTTCGTCTACCCGAACCAGAAAACCAGGATCAAGCTCGCCGCCTATCCGTTCCAGAAATACGGCATGATCGAAGGCACGGTGATTAATGTCGGTGCCGATGCCAGCGATGGCGCCCAGTCCGCGGCGGACAAGGGCAAGGATCAGAAAGCCGCACCGCAGCTCACCTACAAGGCGCTTGTCCGCTTAGGGGCGCAGTCCCTTGAGATCGAAGGCGAGAAACTCCGGCTTTCGCCGGGCATGCAGGTGGTCGCGGAAATCCACCAGGGAAGGCGCACGGTGATGGAATACCTGCTCTCGCCGGTGCAGAAGGCGTTTCATGAGGCGGGGAGGGAGCGCTAGCGCGCCCAGTGTTGCTGGCGGGTTATCGCACGCCTAACACTGCCTGGTAAGCCGCCAGCAGCAAGCGTAGCCTGGATGTAATGAAATGGAAGCCGGGATTTCGGCGGGCGCTCCCGGATTGCGCTGTGCTTCATCCGGGCTACTTGCTACTTGCTGGAAGGCAGGATTGGCCCTCGGCCATAACCCGCCCTACATGGATCGGTAAAGTTCGAGATATTTCTCGGCGCTTTTTTCCCAACTGAAATCCCGCTTCATGCCGTTGCGCTGAATCTGGCGCCAGACTTTCTTGTCACGGTAGGCGGCGAGTGCGCGTTTGATGCAGCCGTGAAAGTCCGCCGCTGTTCCCTGCTCGAAAACGAAGCCGGTTACTCCGTCTTCCACCGTGTCCGCCAGTCCGCCGGTGGCATGCACTATCGGCGGGGTGCCGTAGCGCTGGCTGTACATCTGGTTCAGGCCGCAGGGCTCGAAGCGCGACGGCATCAGGAACATGTCCGCACCGGCTTCGATCAGGTGCGACAGCTCCTCGTTGAAGCCGATCATGATGCCGACGCTGCCCGGGTGCGCCTTGGCGAGTTGCCGGAAGCCGTTTTCCAGGGTGGCATCGCCCGTTCCCAGCAGCACGATTTGCACCGGTTCCTGCAGCAATTGCGGGGCGATCTCCAGCAGCAGGTCTCCGCCCTTTTGATGGGTGATGCGGCTGATCATGCCGAGCAGCGGGATGTCCGGGTCGAGCGCCAGCCCCATTTTCCGCTGCAGGGCGCGTTTGTTGGCGGCCTTGCCGGCCAGATGGACGACATCGTAAGGTTTTGCCAGGCGCGGGTCGGCGGCGGGGTTCCAGTCGTCCATGTCGATGCCGTTGACGATGCCGGTGAGGCGGGCGTGGCGCCGGGCGAGCAAGCCCTGCATGCCGAAGCCGAGCGGTTCCTGCTGGATTTCCCGTGCGTAGTTGGGGCTTACCGTGGTGATGTGGTCGGCGTAGTACAGCCCGGCCTTGAGGAATGAGAAGTTGCCGTAATATTCCACCCCTTCGATGCTGAAGCTTTCCGGCGGCAGGCCGACCTGGGTAAAGGTTTTTGCCGGAAAGATGCCCTGGAAGGCCAGGTTGTGGATGGTCATCACCGTCGCCGCATTCCTGCCCGGCGCAAAGTGCAGCAGGGCGGGTGCGAGGCCGCTCTGCCAGTCGTTGCAATGGACGATGTCGGGGCGGAAGGAAAGGGGCGAAGCCTCGCTGCCGAGGATCGCGGCAACTCTGGACAGCAGGGCGAAGCGCCGGTCGTTATCCGGCCAGTCGGTGCCGGATTGATCCTGGTATGGGCTGCCGTCGCGCTGATAGAGTGCGGGGCAATCGATAATCAGCAACGGCACGCCGCTTCCCGGTAGCGAGGCCGATAGCAGCCGCACTTCAGCGGCTTCGGGCAGGCCGCGAAAAACGTGGCGCAGACGCTTGTTTTTGGCGCCGGCGAGCACTTTCGGGTAGCCCGGCACCAACACCCGGATTTCGCTGCCCAGCTCGCGCAGGGTGGCGGGAAGTGAGCCGCTGATGTCGGCCAGTCCGCCGGTTTTGATCAGGGGGTAGATTTCAGGAGTGACGAAAAGAACTTTCAAGGATGTTTTTGGATTTTTTGTGCTTGGGGCTCGCATGAGCATCACCTTTAATTTTGGGGAATTATATCATGTTGGAATTCCTCAATGGAAAGGGCCGCGAGCCCAGCCAGGACGGCTGGGCTCGCGGCCCCATGCAGAGATGCTATTGGTGTGGCTAGAAAATCCAGGTCATCTGCGCGTCGAGCCGGTTACCGACTGAACCGCCAATAATTCCAGCGGCTGTACCCTGGATTTTTTGTCCGTTGGTAACTTGCGCTTCAGGGTGAACGACCTTGATGTCACGGATTTCGTAGTTCAGCGCAAAGCGTATTTTGGGACTGTAGAAATACTGGCCGCCCAGGGTCCAGGTGCTGGCTTTGCGCTCGTCGTAGGCCGAATTCGTCATCTTGCTGAGTTCGTCGTAGCGCAGGTCAGCCTCCCATTTCGGCGCAAACTTCCAGCCTGCCTCCAGATAATAGCCGTCGGCCTTGTTGCTGGAGTCAAGCGCCACATAATCAACCGGCTCAAAGGCAGGGGCGCCGATGTCGTTGAATTGCGGCGTGGGCGCGACATAGATCATGCCTTTGGCGCGAATGTATTCGCCGGCCATCCGCACGCCATGGCGCAGGTATTTGGCGCCGATGCCTTCGCGGATGCGGGCGTAGTCGGTGCCGCCAAAGGCGCGCTTGCCTTCCTGATGCCAGGCGTAAGCCGTGACGTCTTCCCGTTTCGGGCCGGCACCCTGGAATACGTAGGCGGCCTGCACCCGTGCCGTCACATCGTGATTGCCGCTGTTGAGGTCGTCACTGAAGCCGATGCCATTGGCCTGGCTGGCCATCACCGCATAGGCATATTCCCATCTGCCCCGGTTGAACCAGTCGTACACCTCGACACCGACATCGCGATAGCCGCCAAAGGCGCCTTTGAGTTGCGACATCGCCATCGGCGCGCCCACCACTGCAGCATGAGTCCGCGCTACATTGGCGTAGGGTTCCACGAACCGCTCGTTGAGCAACTGGTCGGTGACGGTGGTGAAATTGATGTAATCCATGATCTGGACGCCCTGCATGGCTTCCTCGCCGAGCGGGAGGCGGCCCAGACCGACGCGGATGCGTGCACCGGGGATGTAATTGAAAGTCATCGTGGCGTCAGTGAATACCGCCGGTCTTTCGCGAGTCAGGGCGTTGTTGCCGAGTTCGGCCAGGGCGAAATAGTTGATCTTCTCGTTCGTTCCGGGAATCACGCCGCGTACCCCGGGGCGTGCGCGGAACATCTGCAACTGGTCGCTATGGGCGAGATCCGGACCCACCAGGTTGAACAGGGCAGTTTGTCCATTGTAAGCCCGCAGTCCCGCCGGCACTGCAACATTGGCGCCGTTTACCGGGGATACGACAGTCGCGGGAATGCCGCTGACTGTGCCGCCTTCGTTATGCGTATAGGTGGGCTGGATGAAGCCCCAGAAAGTATAGGGCGCGGCGCCCGGCTGCTCGTTGTTCTGTAGCTGGAACCAGTTGGTGGCGAATGAGGCGGGCGCATGCCCGAAAGCGGCGACCATTGCGGCCGCCAGTAAGGTTTTTTTCATTGTTCTCTCCTGAAGGGGTATTTATTATAATTTTGGCGGTCCGCACGCTTTGCCGTTTTAGGGGCGAATGTAGGCGTAGCCTTCTTTTTGTTTTTTCATCAGTTCGATCACGCCGGCAGGCACGTAGCCAGCAGAGGCGAGCATGTCGTCCTTGGTGAGCTTTTGCGCTTTCATGGTATTTTCGCAGGCAACGATCTTGACGCCATCCCCGACCGCCTCGTCGATCCGGTTTGCCACCACCGAGTCGAATTTGAGCATGCCGATTCCGGGTCCATAGGCCACGATTTCAATGTCCACGTTCTTGGTGCCCAGTTCCTGCTGCACATTCTTGGCGTTGTTGAGAGTAAGGTTCCATGTTTTCGGGTCGCTTACGCTGACTTGGAAAACTACTTTTTGCTTATCCGCGGTAGCTTGCCGTGCGGATGCTTCGGCGGCATGGGCACCACTCGAAGCAAATGACAGTGCCAGAGCGAAAGCGGTGGCAATGATTTGGAATTGACGTATGTATTTCATTTGGTGTTGACTCCAGTTTGTAATAATTGAGTTGTAGCGGTTTACCGCCACTGCAATTGAAGACGACTGTGGCGGCGCTTTTATTCCGTTTTTTTTGAATGTTAAATAATTCACCAAAGATGGAATATTTTCGCTGGCTGCAACGTCGTATACTTTATGTACAATTTTCAGGCCGGTATTCCGATACGATGAAAATCCTTTCCCTGTTCTGCCGATCCCATGTTTTCCACGATCAATTGGAGCAAAGTCGGATACGCCTATACCGGGTTGCCTATTCCTGGAGCCATGATGCGGCGCTGGCGGATGATCTGGTGCAGGAAACATTGTCCAAGGCATTGAAAAACGCGGGTCAGTTGCGCGCACCGGAACTGCTGAACAGCTGGCTGTTCAGTATTCTGACCAACTGCTGGCGAGACCATTTCCGGCAACACCGGGAGATGGAGGATATCGATGAAATAGAGGATTACCTCTGTGCGCACGTAACCACACCGGAAGATGAGCATGCACAGATGCAGGTCGTGGATCGAGTGCGAGGGGCGGTCGCAAGGCTGCCTCTGGGCCAGCGCCAGGTATTGACACTGGTGGATCTGGAAGAATTTTCCTATGCCGAGGTTGCGGCTATCCTGGAGATTCCGGTCGGCACAGTGATGAGTCGCTTGTGTCGTGCGCGGCAGGCATTGAAGGAAATGCTGCATGAACTTGCCCCGCAGCAGGTTGCGCAGTTCAGTCGAATCAGGAGGGTCAAATGAAGCATGATGGTCAAGGCGTTTCGGATGAATTCCTCAATGCATTTGTGGATGACCAACTGGACACGGCAGAGAAAAGTCACGCATTCGATTCGGTCGAGCATGACAATATGCTGAAGGAAAAGGTGTGCGAACTGCGCGGGCTGAAGGAGATGGTGCGGCACGCCTACGAGCACCCTCCCGCCCGTGACAGATCGGCAGTCAAAGGGCGGCGTTTCGAGACGCCTTATCTGCAGGCCCTGGCCGCTTGTTTGTTGCTGTGCATAGGCGGGGCTTCTGGCTGGCTTGCCCACATCTGGACAGGGCCGGGGAGCGACCGGGAAATGGTGCGCCTGCTTCAGAATGTGCAGCGCAACGATGTCGGAGCGGAACCGCAAAAAATCATTGTTCATATCGGCTCATCCAACCCGGTTCGGCTCAAGACCGCGCTGGATGAAACCGAGAACCTTCTGGACAGCTATCGGCGATCCAGCAGGCAACTCCAGGTAGAAGTCGTCGCCAATGGCGGGGGCGTCGATTTGCTGCGTGCGGGTGCCTCGCCTTATGCAAGACGTATTGCCTTGATGCAGGAAAAATATCCCGACCTCGATTTCATAGCCTGTGGCCAGACCATTAAAAAGTTGCAGGAAAAAGGGGTGGATGTGCAGTTGCTGCCGAAAGTCGGGGTTGCCACTTCCGCCATCGACCAGATCACCAAACGTCTGAAACAGGACTGGGTCTACATCAAGGTATGAGTGTTCGCCAAGTCTCTGTTTTAAGCCAGGCTCGGTGGGGCGAATTTATCCCTGGGCGTGTCGGGTTCTGTGCTGCTTGAAATGATTGATCAGCCCGTTGGTGGATGAATCGTGGGATGCGACCGGCTCCTTGCCGGCAAGCTCGGGCAGGATTTTCTGCGCCAGTTGCTTGCCCAGTTCCACGCCCCACTGGTCGAATGAATTGATGTTCCAGACGATGCCCTGCACGAACACTTTGTGCTCGTAGAGCGCGATCAGTGCGCCCAGGGTTTTCGGGTCGAGCTTCTGGAACAGCATCGAGTTGGTCGGGCTGTTCCCGGGGAACACCTTGTGCGGCAGCAGCGCTTTCAGTGTCGCGCCTTTCATGCTTGCGGCTTCCAGCTCGGCGCGCGCTTCTTCGGGGGTCTTGCCCTTCATCAGCGCCTCGGTCTGGGCGAAGAAATTGGATAGCAGAATGGCATGGTGTTCGCCGAGCGGGTGCTGGCTTTCGATCGGGGCGATAAAGTCTGCCGGCACCAGCCGGGTGCCCTGGTGGATCAACTGGTAGAAGGCGTGCTGACCGTTGGTGCCGGACTCTCCCCAGATCACCGGGCCGGTGGTGTAATCCACGATCTTGCCGTTGCGTGCCACGCGCTTGCCGTTGCTTTCCATGTCAAGCTGTTGCAGGTAGGCCGGGAACCGGGCAAGGGATTGATCGTAGGGCAGCACGGCGTGGCTGTGGGCGTTCCAGAAATTGGCATGCCACAATCCGAGCAGGGCCAGGATCATCGGCATGTTGGCTTTCGGCGGCGCGCTGCGGAAATGTTCGTCCATCTCGAAGGCGCCTTGCAGCAGCGCTTCGAAGTTGTCCATGCCGACGTAAACCGCAATCGGCAGGCCGATGGCCGACCACAGTGAATAGCGGCCGCCGACCCAGTCCCAGAATTCGAACATGTGGTCGGTGTTGATGCCGAACTGGGCAACCGCCTTGGCGTTGGTGGAAACCGCGACGAAGTGCTTGGCGACCGCCGTTTCGCTCCGCGCCGAGCGGAGCAGCCAGGCGCGGGCGGAAGCCGCGTTGGTCATGGTTTCCTGGGTGGTGAAGGTCTTCGAGGCGACGATGAACAGCGTGGTTTCAGGGGCGAGCCGCTTCAGCGTTTCGGCGAGTTGGGTGCCGTCGATATTGGAAACGAAATGCGCATTCAGTCCCGCTTTGCCATAGGGCGCCAGCGCCTGGCAGGCCATCGCAGGGCCGAGGTCAGAGCCCCCTATGCCGATGTTGACGATGTCGGTGATGGTCTTGCCGGTGTGGCCCCTCCAAAGGCCGGAGCGCACGTTTTCCGAAAATTCGTGCATCTTGTCGAGCACGCGGCGCACTTCCGGCATGACGTCGTGTCCGTCGACCACGACCGGGCGGTCGGAGCGGTTGCGCAGCGCCGTGTGCAGCACCGCGCGGCCTTCGGTGAAATTGATCTTGTCGCCGCCGAACATCCGCTCGCGCCAGCCTTCGACGTCCGCTTGGCGCGCCAGCGTGGTCAGCAGCTTCATGGTTTCCGCATTGATGCGATTTTTCGAGTAATCCAGCAGGATGCCGCAGGCTTCCAGGGAAAATTTGTCAAAGCGCTTGGGGTCGGAAAGAAACAATTCGCGCAGGTGGGTGGCGCTGAGTGTTTTCTGGTGCGCTTTCAGCGCGGTCCAGGCAGGCGAGCGGGTGAGGGCGGACATAAATAATTCCTTTTGCCGCAAGGGACGTGGAGGAAAACGACATGGCCTCTGCGCCCTCTGCGGCGAATATTTTATTTTTTCATTCTGTCAGGGCCAGTATCACCCCCGCCAGCGGCGGCAGGGTGACGACGATCGAATAGGGGTAACCCATCCAGGCGGTATCCTCAGAGGGCAGACCGGCGCCGTTGCCCAGATTGGAGCCATCATAGTATTGCGAGTCGCTGTTGAATATTTCCCGGTATAAGCCCGCTTGCGGCACGCCGATACGGTAGCCGTGGCGCGGCACCGGGGTGAAATTCAGCATCGTTGCCACGAATGAGCCATTCCTGGCGTATCGCAGGTAGGAGAGCACCGACTGGTCGGAATCATGGCAGTCGATCCAGGAAAAACCGTCGGAGGTGAAGTCGAGTTCGTGCAGGGCGGGTAAATCCAGATAGAGGTGATTGAGGTCGCGCACCATTTTCTGAACGCCGCTGTGGCAGTCATATTGCAGCAGCCACCACTCGAGTTCACCGCCGATCTGCCATTCACGGCCCTGGGCGATTTCGTTGCCCATGAAGTTGAGTTTTTTGCCCGGATAGGTCATCTGGTAAGCGAGCAACAGGCGCAGGTTGGCGAATTTCTGCCAGTCGTCTCCCGGCATCTTGTTCAGCAGGGAACGCTTGCCGTGAACCACTTCGTCATGCGAAAACGGCAGCATGAAATTTTCGGTGTAGGCGTAGAGTTGGCCGAAAGTGAGTTCGTTGTGATGGAAGCGCCGGTGAACCGGGTCATACTGCATATACAACAGGGTGTCGTTCATCCAGCCCATGTTCCACTTCATGGAAAAGCCCAGGCCGCCGAGATAGACCGGGCGCGATACCATCGGCCAGGAGGTGGATTCCTCGGCAAAGGTGAGCGCGCCGGGGAATTCGTCATGCACCATGATGTTGAGCTGGCGCAGGAAATCGACGGCATCGAGGTTCTCCCGTCCGCCATACTTGTTGGGCAGCCATTCGCCGGCCTTGCGCGAGTAGTCGAGGTAGAGCATGGAGGCGACTGCATCCACCCGCAGGCCGTCGAGATGGAACTCTTCGAGCCAGTAGAAGGCGGAGGAGAGCAGGAAGCTTTTCACCTCATGCCGGCCGTAGTTGAAGATATGGGTGCCCCAATCGCGATGGAGGCCCAGTCGCGGGTCTTCATGTTCGTACAGGGCGGTGCCATCGTATTGCGCCAGTGCCCAGGCGTCTTGGGGAAAGTGGGCCGGCACCCAGTCGAGGATGACGCCGATGTCGGCCTGGTGGCAGGCGTCGACGAAGGCGCGCAGTTCGTTGGGGTCGCCGTGGCGCGAGGTCGGGGCAAAATATCCGGTGGTCTGGTAGCCCCAGGATTCGTCCAGCGGATGCTCGGAAATCGGCAGCAGTTCGATGTGGGTATAGCCCATTTCCTTGATATAGGGAACCAGGCTTTCCGCCAGTTCGCGCCAGGTGTAGAAGCGCCCGTCTGGGTGCCGCCGCCACGAGCCTGCGTGGATTTCATAGATGTTGAACGGTGCATGCAGCCAGTCGAGATTCTTGCGCTTTTCCAGCCAGCCGCCGTCCTGCCATGTGTGGTGGCACGGAGCGGAAACGCACGCGGCGGTTTTGGGGCGCAGCTCGAATCTTTTTGCATAGGGGTCGGCCTTGACCAGCACTTGGCCGCTATGGCGGTTGCGGATTTCGAATTTGTACAGGCTGCCGGGAGCAAGTTCGGGGATGAAGATTTCCCATACGCCTGAATTTCCCAGGCTGCGCATCGGGTTGATGCGGCCATCCCAGCGGTTGAAATCGCCGACCACGCTGACCCGCTCCGCATTGGGCGCCCACACCGCGAAGCGCACGCCCTCGATGCCGAGGCTTTCCATCGGCTGCGCGCCCAGCATGCGGTAGGCCTGATACAGCCGACCCTCGCCGAAAAGATAAAGGTCGTGCTCGCTGATCGTGCTGGGAAATGAATAAGTGTCGTAGCTTGTTTTCAGCACCCCGTTTTCCAGATGGCGTAGCCGGCAGGGCGTGGCCGGCGCTTCCTTCCCTTTCCATTCGAACAGGCCGTGCGGGTCAATTTTTTGCACGTCCTCCCAATCATTTCCAACCTGTATCCAGATTTTTTCGGAAAATGGGAAAAATGCCCGGACAATCCAGCTTCCTTTGGCTTGGTGCGCGCCGAGAAAAGCGAAGGGATCAGCCGTGCGGGCTTGAAGCAAAGACTTCAGTTGCGAATTGACTTTCATGGGGATGTCATGTTTCCATAAGGTCGAGTATGTTTGGATTATAACGGCTGCAGGGCGATTTGCGGGAGTTTTTAGCCTGCTATAATGATGGAGTTTAGTCGATGCTTTGTGCCAGCCGTACCTGGGTGGTTTTGATGTAGTTCCAGATTCAAGAGGGAGGTCGGTCTTGCAAAAAGAATATCCCCGTTTTGTCAGCGTGTTGACAAAAAATACCGTCGCATTGATTCTCGCCGGTGGACGCGGCTCTCGGCTGAAAAACCTGACCGAGTGGCGTGCCAAGCCGGCAGTCCCCTTCGCCGGCAAGTTCCGCATCATCGACTTTCCGCTTTCCAATTGCGTCAATTCCGGAGTTCGCCGCATCGGCGTGGTGACGCAGTACAAGGCGCACAGCCTGTTGCAACATCTGCACCGCGGCTGGAGCTTCCTGCGCGGCGAATTCAACGAGTTCGTCGAGCTTCTGCCCGCCCAGCAGCGCATTGAGGAAAGCTGGTACCGCGGCACCGCCGATGCGGTTTTCCAGAACCTGGATATTCTGCGCGACTACGAGGCGGCCTATGTCCTGATCCTCGGCGGCGACCACGTTTACAAGATGGACTATGGCGAAATGCTGGCTTTCCACGCCGCCAATGCGGCAGACATGACGGTGGCGTGTATCGACGTCTCGCTTGAGGAGGCCAGGGAATTTGGCGTAATGTCGGTGGATGCCAAGCAGCGCGTGATTGCCTTCCATGAAAAGCCGGAACATCCGGAGCCCATGCCGGGTAGCCCCGACAGGGCGCTGGCGAGCATGGGCATTTATGTGTTCAATGCCGATTTCTTGTTCGAGCAACTGACCCGCGATGCCGACGAACCGAATTCTTCGCACGATTTCGGCAAGGACATCATTCCCTACATCATGTCGCGCTACCAGATTTTTGCCCATCGCTTCTCCGACAGTTGCGTGGGCAGTCCCGGCGATGCGCCTTACTGGCGCGATGTGGGAACGGTGGATGCCTATTGGGAAGCCAATATGGAACTCACCAAGGTTACGCCGGATCTCAATCTTTATGACGAGACCTGGCCGATCTGGACCTATCAGGCGCAACTGCCGCCTGCCAAATTCGTGTTCGACGAGGATGATCGTCGCGGTTCCGCGGTGGACTCTCTGGTGTCGGGCGGCTGCATCATCAGCGGCGCATCGGTGCGCCAGTCGCTGCTGTTTTCCAACGTGCATGTCCACAGTTATGCCAATGTGAAGGATTCCGTGATCCTGCCGAATGTGGAGATAGGGCGCGGCGCACGGTTGAGCCGGGTGGTGGTGGACAGAGGTTGCAAGATACCGGAAGGGATGGTGGTGGGCGAAAACCATGAAGAGGACGCCAAGCGTTTTTATGTGACCCCCAAGGGGATCACCCTGATTACGACTGACATGCTCGGTCAACCGTTGCGACGTGTGAGATAAAACCGTGAAGAGAATGCAGAGGGGGTGACGCCGTTTCCCCCGCTTCCTTGTCGGCCTGTTGCCCCAATCTTCATGTTTTAATTCCTGAAATTTATGATTGAAAAAAAACTCCACCTGATTCTGTGCTGGCATATGCACCAGCCGGATTACCGCAACCTCACCACGGGCGAATACATACTGCCGTGGACCTATTTGCACGCCATGAAGGATTACACCGACATGGCCTACCATCTGGAAAATCATCCCAAGGCCCGTGCCGTGTTCAACTTTGTGCCGGTGCTGCTGGATCAACTGGAGGATTACAGCCGGCAATTCGAGGAGGGCAAGTTGCGAGATCCGCTGCTTGCTCTTTTAGGCGAGGAGGCGCTGGATCGCATTCCCGCCGAGCGGCGTAAACTGATTTTTGACAGTTGTTTCCGCAGTAACCGCGCCATGATGGTCGACCCCTACCCGGCATACAAGCGGCTGAGCGAGCTTTACAAATACCAGGAGCCGCATGGCGAGGCGGCGCTGGATTTTCTTTCCGGGCAGTACCTGGCTGATCTGCTGGTCTGGTACCACCTGGCTTGGTGCGGCGAAACGGTGCGGCGCAACAACGAACTGGTGGTCAGGTTGATGACGAAGAGCTCGCATTTCACCCTGGCGGACCGCCGCAACCTGCTGGACCTGATCGGGAAAACCATCCAGGGCCTGATTCCGCGTTACCGCAAACTGGCTGATTCCGGCCAAATCGAAATTTCCACTACCCCCCATTACCACCCTATCGTGCCGCTACTGATTGATTTCAAGGTGGCGCGGGAATCCATGCACGGAGTCACTTTGCCCGAGACTGCGTGCTATCCGGGCGGTCTCAAGCGCGCATCGTTCCACATCCTGTCCGCGATCGAAAGCCATCGCGCCCGTTTCGGCGCTGCGCCGCAGGGTATATGGCCCGCCGAGGGCGGTGTATCGCAGGCAGCGGCAACGGTGTTCGCCGAGTACGGTTGCCGCTGGATGGCAAGCGGCGAGGCCGTGCTGGCAAACAGTTTGCGCGGGCTGGACGGAAGCCATCCGCTACCGGATCGAGCAAGCTATCTTTATCGCCCCTATCGGCTTGCCACCGGCGACCATGAGATTGTTTCGTTCTTCCGCGACGATAATTTGTCGGACAAGATCGGCTTCGAATATGCGAAGTGGTTCGGCAGGGATGCGGTGGCCAACTTCATTCACGAGCTGGAGAAAATCTGGCAGAATACGCCGGAAGGCGAAAACCCGGTGGTCAGCGTCATCATGGATGGGGAAAATGCCTGGGAATACTATCCTTACAACGGTTATTACTTCCTTTCCGAGATGTACGAAGCGCTGGAGACGCACCCTTTTATTCATACCACCACCTTCAAGGATTATCTCGACGATAGCATCGAAGAGAGCAACATCCAGGGGCAATTGTCGTTGGGTCTGTCCAAGGGTTCCGGAGACAATGTGGCGATGGGCGAATTGCCCTATCTGGTCGCCGGCAGCTGGGTGTACGGCACATTCTCCACCTGGATCGGGTCGCCGGACAAGAATCGCGCCTGGGACTTGCTGTGCGCTGCAAAGCTGAGCTTCGACCTGGTTATGGGCAGCGGTCGTTTGAGCAAGCAGGAGATCGAGCTTGCTGAGAAGCAGTTGGCGGATTGCGAGGGTTCGGACTGGTTCTGGTGGTTCGGCGATTATAATCCGCAACATAGTGTGGAAAGCTTCGACAAGCTGTACCGGGACAATCTGGCGAATCTCTACCGGTTGTTGAAATTACCGGTTCCGGAAGAACTCGGCGTGCCAATCAGCCACGGCGGCGGCAGCCCCGAGGCGGGCGGCGCGATGCGGCGTGCACATTGAGTGCTGAAAAAAACGAAAGCGAAGCAACAACGACTCAGAATCCAGCCCTTTTGCACTGAAAACTGAAAACCAACATAATGACCAAACCCGTTTCGCTTTTGCTCGGCGTCCATGCCCATCAGCCGGTCGGCAATTTTCCGGAGGTGCTGGAGGATGCGCACCTGCGCTGCTACCGCCCGTTTATTCATACCCTGCACCGTTTCCCGGATTTCCATTTTGCCGTGCATTTTTCCGGCTGGCTGCTGGACTGGTTGCTTCAGCATTACCCCGAGGACATGGCGCTGCTGCGCGAGATGGTGAAGCGCGGCCAGGTCGAGATGTTCGGCGCCGGCGACACCGAGCCGGTGCTGGCGGTGATTCCTTACCGCGACCGCGTCGGGCAGGTAGACAGGCTGTCGGACAAGCTGGAAAAGAAGCTGGGCCAGCGACCTGAAGGAGCCTGGCTGACCGAGCGGGTGTGGGAGGCAACGGTGGTGCCTGCCTTGGCGGACTCGAAGATACGCTACGTGACGGTGGACGATTACCATTTCCTGTGCAGCGGCAAAACCGCAGCCGAGCTGGACGGCTTCTACACCACCGAGGAGGATGGCCGCAGGCTCGACCTGTTCCCGATTTCCGAGGCGCTCCGCTACCGCTTTCCCTTCTCGCCTGCCAACGAGGCGGTGGCCTATCTGGAGCGTCTGGCCGACGAAGGCCACGAGGCCGCGGTGTACTTCGACGATATCGAGAAATTCGGCATCTGGCCGGAGACTTATGAATGGGTATATGAAAAGGGCTGGCTGGTCAGTTTTATCGAGGGTGTGCTGGCTTCGTCGAAAATCCGTACGCAACGTTATTGCGATTATCATGCCGCAGCCAGGACGCGTGGCGTGGTTTACCTGCCCACCACTTCCTACATCGAAATGAACGAGTGGACGTTGCCGGCCCCGGCTGCCAATCAGTATGCCGACATGGTCGCCCAGGCCAAGGCCGAGGGGCGCTTTGACCGGGAGAAGGCATTTTTGCGCGGCGGCATGTGGAAAAATTTCCTCTCCCGCTACCCCGAAGCAAACTGGATGCACAAGCGCATGCTGGGCCTGTCGGAACGCCTGGACAAGCTGCCGCCGAGCAAAAGAAAGCCGGCCATGCTCGATGCACTTTACCGCGCCCAAGCCAACGACGCCTACTGGCACGGGCTGTTCGGCGGACTGTATCTGCCCCATCTGCGGCGCGCGGTGTACCACGCCATCATTGAACTGGAGAGCAGCCTCGACCAGTGCGATCCGCGTCCGGCCAAGGTAAAGCTCGATTTCGATCTGGACGGTCACGACGAGGTGATGATGCACAATGCCGCCATCCAGGCGGTGGTGCGTCTGGATGGAAACGCCTGCGTGGGCGAGTTCGACAGCTACCTGTTGCGCCACAATTTTGCAGACAGCCTGATGCGTCAGATCGAACACTACCACCGCAAAATTCACCTGCGCGACGATCAGGCGCGGCACCAGGGAGCCGGGATCGCCTCGGCGCATGACCGCGTGGTGTTCAAGCATGAAATTCTGCCGCATGACCTGGCTGTCGATGTGCGCCCGCGCGGTTTGTTCGTCGACAGCATCCGGCCGGAGAATGGCGATCCGCTGGCGCTGCAGGATTACCGGGTCAAGGCGGAGCGGGATCTGACCATGACTTTCACCGGCGACGGGGTGGAGAAGCGGATGCACCTGGTGGAGAACCGTCTGGAAGTGGGCTACCGCTTCAGTGCAGGGGCGCGCGGCGCCTTTGTCACCGAGATCAACCTTGCCATGCCGAGCTGCGATGGCCCGGCTGGAAAGTTCATTTTTGCCGGCCAGATTCCGGGCGGTTTCGGACAGGCGATGGAACTGGCTTCGGTGAAGGAATTGCTGCTCGACGACGATGTTCTGGGTGGTGTAGTGAAGCTGACCTCGAATATGCCGGCGCGTCTTGTCAGCAAACCCCATTTCAGCGTATCGCAGTCCGAAGCCGGCTTCGAAAAAATCATGCAGGCGGTGACGCTGACGCTGGAATGGCCTTTGGAGGGAATGCAGCGTGAACTGCAGGTGGCGCTGGAAGTGCTGCCAAGGCCCTAGAAAACCGGCAAAAATAACTTGAACAATCCGGATGCTGTAGTCGGGTTAGCCTGAAGGGCGTAACCCGGCGCATCGCGGGCCAATCGTCGAGTTACGCCAGGCTCTTATGCCTTTCAGAGTGAACCCGACCTGCGGGGCTGGGTTATACTACCCCCCTTTTTTACCTGTGCCCTTATGGGCACCCGATCAGGAATTGCATTCATGGCAGAGCAAAAAATCGGCAGCAACAAGACGGTACATGTGACTTACACGATTCTGGACGGGCGCGGCAACGTGTTCGAACAGTACGACATGCCTATCGGCTATGTGCATGGTGCCAATAGCGGGCTGTTTGAGAAGATCGAGGCGGCGCTGGAAGGGCGCGTCGCCGGCGACAGGGTCGAAGTGACCCTGAATCCGGAAGAAGGCTTCGGCCCGCATTATGCCGACCTGACTTTCACCGACGATGTCGACAACGTTCCGCCGGAATTCCGGCGCATCGGCGCCGAGGTGGAGTTCGAGAACGACAAGGGCGAGACCATGAAGTTCTTCGTCACCAAGATCGAAAATGGCAAGCTGACCGTCGACTCGAATCATCCCATGGCCGGTCAGACCGTGACTTTCATCGTGAACGTGGTGTCGGTCAAGGATGCGACGCGGGAAGAAATCGCCAAAGGCAGGCCGGACGACGAAAGCATGCCCAGCCTGCATTAGGGCACGATCAGGGCGTGCGCTTGCGGCGCTCGAACGCCAAAATGTCGGCAGAATGAAGCGGATGCCCGGATTCCTGATGTACTAGATCCCTGATCGCCGATATGAGTCCATGCTCATCGTAAACCAGTTTCCACATCATATTGCTGAGGCGGATACAGGCTGAAAGCGGGGTGCTCGCGCGCGCGCGCTCCATGTCGATGCGCCATTGCAGGGCGCGCAATCTGGGCTGCATATCCAGTGGCGCCAGTGCGATAACCTCTTCGATAGCATATTCACGCAACTCCTCAACAGCATCCGGGTCAGATTGGGCGAGCGTCATCCATTCATCGAAATCGAAAGGTTCTGAAAGGGATACACACATGGCCACTCCTCTTGCGCATTAAAATTATGCCGGACCAAAGGCGTTGGTGTTTCTGATGCCGAACCACTGCTTTTATTCTAGTTCACTTTATAAAAATATTGAGGGTGCCTCTAAAAATTCAGAGTTCGCCCAAATACCCCACAGGGGGACACCAGTCCGCTACGGGTAAAAGCATCGGAATCATACGCAAGGCGCGAATAAAATCTCACGGCGCAGCATAGAGTGAGTCGAGATAAGAAAAATTTTATGAGTAACGCTGCATAACCAGCCACTTGGTTACCATTTTTTGGCGGCCTGGTGGAATGGCTGGTAGTTTCATCAGCCGGGATGAAATCCGGATTTTTAGCGGTGTTCTTGAGGGTATCGCGAGGGAGGGGCTGGACGATGCGCCGCCCACTCAGGGTGGGCGGGCGTTGAGGCAGTGATCAGTGCATGTTCTTGTGATCGTGCACCATTTCCTGTTTCATTTCCATCTTCATCTCGGTCTGGATCTTGCGTGCCGGCACTTCCACCTTTTTGCTGCTGCCATCCTCGAAGGTTAGCGTGATCGCCACGTTGTCGCCTTCCTTAAGTTCCCGCTTGAGGCCGATCATCATTACATGCAGACTGCCGGGCTTGAGCGCGGCTTCGCCTTTGGCCTTGATATCGATGTCCTTGACCGGGCGCATTTTCATCACGCCACCTTCGTTGGTGTGGGTATGCAACTCCGTTACCTTGGAGGCGGAGCTTTCTGCCTTGACCAGTTTGTGATCTTTGCTGTCAGAGTTTTTGAGTACCATGAATGCGCTTGTGTTGGTCATGCCGGTGGGCACGATGCGCACATAGGGATCGCTGACGGAAATGCTCTCCGCAGCCGGGCCGGCCAGAACCGGAGCGGCGATCAGGGCGCCCATCATGCAGGTTGCGATGCGAATGGAACGAAATTTGCCGGTCATACTTTTCTCCTTGTTACAGTTGATAAAATTGAAGCTTACCCTTTTTTCATCGCGGCACGGATGGCATCGACGATCTGTGCCGGCGGGGTGCCGTGGTCAAGGGTCTTGAACAGGCTGCCATCGGGTGCGATGACGTAGGTATAGGCAGAGTGATCTACCACGTAGCCCCCGGTCGAACCGGTATTATGCTTGGCGTAACCCACGCCGTACAGCTTTGCCGCTTTGGCGATGGCCTCCGGGGTGCCGCTCAATCCCATGATGTTCGGGTGAAAATAGGCGGTGTAGGATTTGAGCTTGTCCAGGGTGTCGCGCTCCGGATCGACCGTGACGAACAGCATCTGCACCTTATCGAGTTCCGCCTTGTTGAGGGAAGCCAGGGCCTGGGAGGTGAAACCCAGCGAAGTCGGGCAGATGTCCGGGCAAAAAGTATAGCCGAAATACAGCAGCACCACCTTGCCCTTGAGGGAGTGCAGCGCCACAGGGCCGTTGGCTGATTGCAGGGTGAAATCGCCGCCCCCGGTTTTAGCCGGGCCGGGCTGGTCGTTTTCATTGGCAGGCTGCCGCATGACCAGAGCCCAGAACAGCAGCAGGGCGAGCGCCGCTATGATTCCGATAGAGATTTTTTTCATGGTTAATTTCTTCAATTGCCCGGTGTTTCAAATACAGGCAGCACTGCAATAAGCGCGATGGTTTGCCGTTTTCCCGGCGCGGCTGGTAAATCCATGTTGTTTTGTCTCAAGACTCATGCAAACGATGTGCCAGAAATAGATTCAATTAAATCAATGCGCCTTGGCGTGGCATGTGTGGCATATGCCGCAGATTGTGTGATGCCGCACGCCGAACCGCATCCTAACTTGCTTTGCCACGCTTTGCCAGCATTGAAAAATTGCCGCTGGCATGGTCCCGGAATTAGAATGCACCCGTAAAAAAACAAGCTCAAAATTTTCTACCTGATCCTGGTGCTGGCGGTCTGCATGTTTCATCTCATGCGCATGTCCATGCCGTAGCGCCGGTTTTAAATCATTCCGCGCATTTCCAGACGTTCACGGCAGACTCGAGTGACTTCCCCGTGGTCGGCACCGCCAGCGAGTTCAAGCGCGACCCGGCGAGTAATGGTTTTGTTTTGGCGTCGCCGCACGCTTGCCGCTGGTTTATGCCGCCACCGGCACGGGTTTTTCTGCTTTCCGCTCTTTGGTCTATGCTTCCAGAAAGTTCCTTTTTTTCCGGATCGCCGTCATCCAAAGCGCCGCTCATAGCTTCTTAAGCTGTTCTTAAGTTAACCGGTTCAGAATCTGTTTGCCGCTCCTGCTCGGGATGCGGCTGGTGCCGAGTTTTGCAAGGAGATGGATATGTTGAAAGCGTCAGTGCTGCGTGCCTGCCGTGTGGTTTTGCTGCTTTGTGGTCTTTGTGCTGCCGCACCCCTTTTCGCCAATAATGAAATCAAACTGTCTGCCGTCCAGGCCAAGGCAATGGGCGTGGTTACGGCGGCGCTTTCCAGTTCCGCTGCCGAGTCCGGCAAGGGTTTGCCGGCTCGTGTGGTGGTCCCCAATCACCAACTGCACATCATCAGCGCACCGCTTGCCGGATTGGTCGAATCTGTGGCGGTGGCGCCCGGCCAGGCAGTGAAGAAGGGGCAGGTGCTGGCCCGGCTGCAAAGCCCTGGCCTGGTGGAAATCCAGCGCGGTTTCCTGCAGGCGGCAACCCAGTCGCATCTGGCGCAGGAAAGCATGAATCGCGACGAACAACTTTTCAGGGAAGGGATTATCGCCGAAAGCCGCTACTTTGCCGCCAAGGGCCGTTATGCCGAGGCCGGGGCAGCGCTGTCTGAGCGCCGCCAGGCTCTCCGTTTGGCGGGCTTTGGCGATGCCGCGTTGCAGCGGTTGGAAAGAAGCCATGCGATGTCCTCTGTTATCGAGGTCAACGCGCCGGTAAGCGGCGTGGTGCTGGAGTCTATGGCTGTTTCCGGTCAGCGTGTCGAGGCGGCCACGCCGTTGTGCAAGCTGGCGCAGCTTGTACCGTTGTGGCTGGAGATCCAGGCGCCGATTGCACAGGTTGTTGGCCTGCAGCCAGGCGCCGCGGTCGGCGTGCCGGCCTACACGGCCAGCGGAAAAGTGACGCAAATTGGACGTGGCGTCGAGGAGGGCAGCCAGACCATAATAGTGCGCGCCGAGATTCGCCTGGGTGTAGAAAACCTGCGCCCAGGCCAGTTCGTCGAAGCGGTGCTGGCCGTCAATGGCAGCGACAAACACTGGCATCTGCCAAATTCCGCACTGGTGCGTTTGCGCGACCAGCCCTATGTGTTCGTCCAGACCGCAGCCGGGTTCCGTCTCCAGCCCGTCAAGCTTTCCGGCGAGGCCGCCGACAGCAGCGTGGTGAGCGGAGATTTCAAGGGCGACGAGCGCATCGCGGTGCGCGGCACCTCCTCGCTGAAAGCCATGCTGCAAGGTTTGTCGGCGGGGGGCGAATAAATGCTTTCCAGAATTATCGAATTTTCCCTGACCCAGCGGCTGGTGGTCGCCCTGACCACCCTGATGCTGGTCGGCGCTGGCGCGGTGGCTTTCAACCAGTTGCCGATAGATGCGTTCCCCGATGTCGCATCGACTCAGGTCAAGATCATTCTCAAGGCGCCCGGCATGACGCCGGAAGAGGTCGAGACGCGCATCGTGGCGCCGATCGAGGTTGAACTGCTGGGCATTCCGAACAAGAAAATACTGCGCTCGGTATCGAAGTATGCGGTCACTGATATCACCATAGATTTTGAAGACGGCACGGATATCTACTGGGCGCGCAGCCAGGTGGCGGAGCGTCTGGGTGGCGTGATGAAGGATCTGCCGTCCGGCATCAGCGGCGGCCTCGCGCCGATCACCACGCCGCTCGGCGAAATGCTGATGTTCACCATCGAAGGCGGCGACCTTACGCAGATGGAGCGGCGCTCCCTGCTCGACTGGGTGATCCGCCCGGCGTTGCGCACCCTGCCGGGGGTGGCGGACGTCAACACGCTGGGCGGAATGGTGCGCAGCTTCGAAGTGATGCCGGATAGCGCAGCCCTTCAGGCGCGCGGCATTTCGATCGAGCAGTTGCAGAAAGCCCTTGAAACCAACAATCGCAACGATGGCGCGGGGCGCTTGAATGACGGCGAGGAAGTGCTGCTGGTGCGCAGCGAAGGGGCGATCAAAACGCTCGATGACCTGCGCGCCATCACGATTTCCAGCCGCGATGGCCAGGTAGTGCGGGTGGGCGACGTGGCGACGGTGCGCATCGGCAATCTGAGCCGCTACGGCGCCGTTACCAAGGACGGCAAGGGCGAGGCGGTGGAAGGGCTGGTGTTGGGCTTGCGCGGCGCCAACGCCAGCACGGTGGTGGCTGGCGTCAAGGCGCGGCTGAAAGAGATCGCGCCCTCGCTCCCCCCCGGCGTCACGACCAAAATTTTCTACGATCGCGGCAACCTGGTGGAACGGGCTGTCGGCACGGTGGCCAAGGCGTTGATGGAGGCGATCGTGCTGGTGGTGATCCTGCTCCTGCTGTTCCTCGGCAACCTGCGTGCCGCCATTGTGGTGGCGGTAACGCTGCCGCTGGCTGCATTGTTCACTTTCATCCTGATGCGCCAGTTCGGCATGTCGGCCAACCTGATGAGCCTGGGCGGGCTGGCCATCGCCCTGGGCATGCTGGTGGATGCGGCGGTGGTGGTGGTGGAGAACATCGTATCCCACCTTGCCCACGATCCCGGCGAGAAAAACATTCCGCGCCTGCATGTGATTTACCGGGCGGTCAAGGAGGTAGTGATGCCGGTGACCATGGGCGTGGTGATCATCATCGTGGTGTTTCTGCCGCTGATGACCTTGCAGGGGCTGGAAGGCAAGCTGTTCATCCCGGTGGCGCTGACCATCGTGTTTGCGCTGGCCGGATCGCTGATTCTGGCGCTCACCTCGATTCCGGTGCTGTCCTCATATCTATTGAAACAAAGCGGCCATGAAGACCCCTGGCTGGTGCGCAAGCTGACTGCGGCCTACATGCCTGCGCTGGGCTGGGCGCTCAAGCATGGGAAAATCGTTGCGGTCGGCGCGTTTGCTTCGCTGGCGCTGACGGCGGCGGTATATCCCCTGATCGGCAAGACCTTCATGCCGGTGATGGACGAGGGCGACATCATTATCGGCATCGAAAAGCTGCCTTCGATCAATCTTCAGCAAAGCCTCGAACTCGACCTGAAAATCCAGCGCGCGATCATGGAAAAAGTGCCGGAGGTGAAGGGCATCGTTGCGCGGGTCGGGGCGGACGAGCTCGGTCTTGACCCGATGGGCTTCAATCAGACCGATACCTTTCTGGTGCTCAAGCCGCGCGACCAATGGCGCAAGCCGGACAAGGAATGGCTCACCGACCAGTTGCGCGAGGTGTTGAAGGATTTTCCGGGTGTATCCCACAGCTTTACCCAGCCAATCGACATGCGCGTTTCGGAGATGGTCATCGGTGTGCGCGGCGACGTGGCGGTGAAGATTTTCGGGCCCGACCTCGCCACCCTCAACCAGCAGGCGGAAAAGATCGAGGCCGTACTCAAGGGCATCAAGGGCAGCGAGGACGTCTACCGGGTGATGAACGAGGGGGTACAGTATCTGAAAATCGATATCGACCGCCTTGCCGCCGGGCGCATGGGTCTGTCGGTCGACGAGGTCGGCGATCGCCTGCGTTCCCAGCTCGAAGGCAAGGTTCTGGGCGTGGTTCTGGAAGGCGTGCGGCGCACTCCGGTGCTGCTGCGCGGCAGCGATGCCGTGCGCGATGCCCCGGCACTGTTTGCCGATCTGCGCCTGGTGCTGCCTTCCGGTCAGAGCGTACCGCTGGCAGCAGTGGCAAAACTGAAGCGGGTCGATGGGCCGGTCAAGATCGACCGTGAAAATTCGCAGCGCTATGCCGTGGTGCAAACCAATGTGCGGGGACGCGATCTGGTCGGCTTCGTCGAAGAGGCGAAACAGGCGGTGGCAAAACAATCGCCTTTGCCTGCCGGTTATTCCCTCACCTGGGGCGGCCAGTTCGAGAACCAGCAGCGTGCCGCGGCGCGGCTTGCCATCGTGGTACCGATCGCGCTCGGCCTGATCCATCTGCTGCTGTTCGCCACCTTCGGCTCGATGCGCCAGGCGTGGCTGGTGTTTGCCAACATCCCCTTTGCCCTGGTGGGCGGAGTGTGGGCACTGTGGCTGTCGGGCGAATACCTGTCGGTGCCGGCGTCGGTCGGCTTCATCGCCCTGCTTGGCATCGCGGTGCTGAATGGCGTGGTGATGGTGAGCTATTTCAACCAGTTGAGGGCACAGGGCATGGCGCTGGCCGAAGTGGTGGTAGAGGGTGCCAAACGGCGCCTGCGGCCAGTGATGATGACCGCCAGTATCACTGCTTTCGGCCTGATTCCGCTGCTGTTTGCCAACGGCCCCGGCTCTGAAATTCAAAAACCCTTGGCGATCGTGGTGATCGGCGGATTGATCAGTTCCACGCTGCTGACGCTGATCATTCTGCCGTTGCTGTATCTGCGGTTCGGGGTCGTCGACGCCAAAAACGGCACAGAAGAAGAGGTAAAAAAATGAAACAACTTGATTGCTGTTTGACCATTGTCTTCCCCAAGGGGCTGGAAGAAAACATGATCGATCATCTGCTCGGACACCCCGAGCTGGCAAGCGGTTTTACCACTTACGAAGTGGAGGGGCACGGGCAGGCAACCGTCTACCACAGCGTCAATGAGCAGGTACGGGGGCGGGCGCGGCGGGTGAAGATGGAAGTGGTGATGGCTCGCGATGATGCGCAAACCCTGATCGCGCATTTCAGGGAATCCCTGCCGAGCCGGGAGATCGCCTACTGGATTGCGCCGATCAATGAATTCGGGAGGTTCGCATGAAAAGCTTTATACCGTTAAGGGCGCGAAGGTATGCAAAGGAAAGGTTTGGATTTACCTTGCGTGCCTTCGCATCCTTGGAGGTGAAAAAATTTGTGGTAATGGCACTGATTACAACGCCATTGGTGCAGCCCGCTGCCGCGGTCGAAACCGTTGTGCCCTACCCCGATCTGCCGCCGACGGCGGCAGTCGTGGCGGCGATCAGAAACAGCCCGGATGTGCTGGCCGCGCAGTCGGGCATTAAAGCTGGAGAGGCTGTTAGCCGACGCTTGCAGGCTGGCGACCATGAATTCAATTTGCGGGTGATGGGGCAGCGGCGCAGCATCAATCCATCGGAGCGTTATCGTGAATGGGATGTCGGGCTGGAGCGGGCGATTCGCCTGCCCGGCAAGGCCGCGCTTGATGGCAAGCTGGGCGAGGCCGAGATAACGCGTTCGCATACGCTGTACGGAGATGCGCTGCACGAGGCGGGGCGCAGCCTGCTGAAATCCTGGTTTGTCTGGAACCGTGAACGTGCCCAGGCGCAGCAATGGTCCGATCAGGTCGATCTGCTGAAGCAGCAGGCACAAATCGTCGCCAAACGGGTGCGTGCCGGCGATGCGCCGCGGCTCGAAAGCGATTTGGCCGAGGCCGCAGTGGCGCAGGCACAGAGCATGCTACACCAGGCGCGGCTGCGCGAGCAGGTGGCTGCCAACGATCTCGGCCAGCGCTTTCCGGATATCGTCTTGCCGAAGGCGGTAACCCTTTCCGCTCCGGCGCCGCTGCTGCAAGGACTGGACTACTGGAAAGAGGAGATCCTCAAGCATAACCACGAGTTGAGCGTGGCACGCAACGATTCCGCGCTCGGACGCCTGCACTCGGAGCGTTCGTCCGCCGACAAGATTCCAGATCCCTCGGTCGGGCTGCGTTTCGCGGGCGAGCGCGACAGTGCAGAACGCATCATCGGCCTGCAATTGTCCATTCCTTTTCCCGGCGGCGCGCGCTCGGCTCGTGCGGATGAAAACAGGGCGCTGGCGGAAATGGCGGCGCAACGCGAGGCTGCCGTGTTGCGCAGGGTTACCGCCGAAGCGGTCAACAGCTATGCCGCAGCCCAGGCAGCCTATGGCGGCTGGCAAAGCGCCCGGAGCGCGGCCGGCATGATGAGCGGCAATGCCGAATTGATGGCGCGCGCCTATGCGCTGGGCGAGATGGGACTGCCGGAAGTGCTGACGGCGCGTAGGCAAGCGCTGGAATCAACGCTTTCGGCTGAGATAGCTCAACTGGAGGCGGCCGAAACACATTACCGGCTGATGCTTGATGCCCACCAGCTATGGGCGCTGGATGTCGATGGCGAAGACGAGAACCACGCCCATTATTGAAGATTGGCTGGCTTTATGGTGATCCCACATACGGCGCGGGGTGTCATTTCTCTGTTTGCTCCAGCCGTAATAAGGTTAGCACCATTTCCCGAATGATTTTTTTGTGTGCGTCATTTAACTTATCGATGTTAGAGAACAATTCAGTATCGCCTACGAGATAGGTTTGTCTGTCCTGATCAACGTGAATTCTATTCTTCACCCCTCCGTTTGTGTCGGCGGTTTCCCCAAAACGTAACCATTCTGTGGAAACGTTCAGCCATTTGGACAAGGTGAAAATCTTGTCCTGGGACGGAATTGCCCCGCCCAATAGCCATTTTCTTACGGCTTGTGTCGTAACGGGTTTGCCGGTGTAACGCAGATTGAATTCCAGGGTTAGCCGGGTCGGGCTCCTTACCTGAATTTTAGCCTGGCGCATTGCTTGTAGCAGCCGTTCGCTGAATGCTTGTTTTTCGTTCATGGTTTCCATTTTCTGGAAACATGCGCACAAATAAGTAACTGATGGTTGCTATTATTAGTAACCACAAGTATCATAATTTGATTATGACCGCCGAGTATGGCACTGGTTTCAGTCGTGTCGAGACGTTATGTAAATAAACCTGCATGCCGGGCTTGTCTCCTTGAAACGGCAATTTTCGACTGCGGGTCGGTATGATCCCGGCCATATTATTCCAAGACGGTTTTGGGGGAATAACATGAATGGATCGGGCAATGTGATCGTGTTAACAGCATGGGTTGTGATTCGTGAAAGCGCTGTCTGCACGGTTGGGAAGCGCTGCTTAATAGCGCGATGAAGAAAAAGCTCAGGGCATATGGCGCCCATCAATGAACTGTTTTCCGGCAACCAAATTTAACCATTAAAGACAGGTAGTTGCTGTGCCACTTTCCCGTCTGACATCTGCCGAAATAAGCGACATTATAGCCCAGCTCGAGCAGGCTAAGCACCACTATAACGGGTGGGCGAAGGCATTGCTGTCACAGATCGCCTGTGGCCCGCGCAGCTTGGCTACTTTTCCGGAAGATATTCATTGTGGCTGGCAGGATTTTGAAAAATGGTATACCGGCGACAGCACGACCCGTTTTCTAAATGGGCTTCCGGCTTATTCAGGTATAGCCAAACACCTTCAGGCGGTGCGCACTTACGCATCGATTCTATTGGGGCAGCCTCAAGGTGCCTCGCCAATTGAACAAAGCGTTTTCGATGCTTTCATGGAGCAATCACACCTGCTTGAATGGCAGATGTGGCGGTTGCATCAGGAAGTAAGAGATATTCTCAGCGCCATTGATCCGCTTACCGGCGTGAGTAGCCGGAAAGGCATGATTTCCAGGCTGCAACAGGAGCAGCAGCGGGTACGGCGCACTCCCGACAGTCATTGCGTTATCGGTATGATGGATTTTGACCATTTCAAGGAAATCAACGATACCTACGGCCACCAGGCCGGCGATCATGTGCTGCAGGCCGCAGTTTCTTTCGTCGTCGGCTGGTTGCGCAATTACGACCTGATTTACCGATACGGCGGGGAGGAGTTCCTGATCTGCTTGCCGGCTACCAGTTTAAAACAGGCGAAAAAAATCCTGGAAAGAGTGAAAAACGGCCTGGAAGCGATGCCAATCACGCTAGACAGCGGCGCTGAGGCGCGGGTCACGGCGTCCTTCGGCATATCGTTATTGGATGACTCCGCTTTGGTGGAGGAAGTTATTGCTCGTTGTGACAAAGCCCTTTACCAAGCCAAGCAGAACGGGCGCAATCGGATAGTGGCGTGGCGCCCCGAGCAGGATTAGGAACCGGATTCATGCTGGGAGAAGTCTGCAGCCTCAACGTTGTTTATTAACCCGGCTATGTCATTTCGGGTAACAGCGCTCAGACTGCGCTACCCGGAATCCGTGTGTTACTGAATTTTCGCTCTTGTGCCTCGGGGGTCTTTGCGGGAATGATGGGAAGGGGCAGAATGATGTGGCTATGTTCAACCCGCTACCCCGCCATTTCACCGCATCCACGTCGGATAGCGCCCCACCGTTCCCCATTTTTTTCATTAGCCGCCGCTCCAGGCGTTACAATGAAAATATTCAGATTGCCTTGATGCGATTGCGATGATCGATCCTGAAATGAACAAGCTGGTGGATACCCTGTTGCAAGGGGATCATACAGGCGCCTTGGCCGAGGCGAAGCGCTTGCGCGCTGCGGGCGTGGCACCGGAGCGGATTGTGACGGAGGGGATGGAAGCGGCGATGAGCCGGCTCGACGACAAGTGCACCGTGGAAAGCTTCAACCTGCTGGAAATCATGTTGGTCGGGCGCGCGGTGTCGGCGGTGGCGAATGAGCTTTATCCGGAGGGAGTGCCGCTGGAGCAGGGACGGGCTACTTTCGTCATCGCCACGCTGGAGGGCGATGTCCACGACTTGGGCAAGAACATCACCAGGATGGTGCTGATCGGCAAGGGTTACCGGGTGGTGGATCTGGGCAAGGACTGTCCGGTGGAAAACCTGGTGAACGCGGTTCAGCGCGAGCAGGCCGATGCCGTGCTGGTGAGCGGACTGATTACGCCGGTGATCGCGCAGGTGCGCAAGGTCAAGCCCGCTCTGGCAGAACGGGGCTTGGGCGGCATCAAGGTGGTGGCGGGCGGCGCGGCGCTGAAGCAGTCATCGGCCGAAGCGCTGAACGTGGATTACGTTGCGGAAACGGCTTTCGACGGGGCGCACTATCTGGACCGTTTGGTGCGGGGGGAGATATGAACAGCCTGGAGAGGATTAAGGCCGCGATTGTTCTTGATGCGGTTGACCGCACGCCGGCTGTGCCTCAACTGTTCGGCCACGCCGCCACGCTGGCCGGTGTGGCGCTGGTGGATTATCTCCGCGACGGCGGGCTGCTCGCCCGTTGCCAGATCGAGGCGCTGAAGCACTACGGCCACGATGTCGTGTTCGCCTTCATGGATTTATCCGTTGAAACCGAGGCGGTTGGCTCAATCCTGCTGTACCGCGAAAACCAATACCCGGATGTGGCTTCATACGTGCTGACGCCTGGCTGCGATTTGTCGGCACTGATCGTACCCGACCCGGCTCGCGCCGGGCGCATGCCGGAGCTGTTGCGGGCGGCGGGGATACTGCGCCGCGAGATGGGCGATACGGCTCTGGTGGCCGGTTGCCTGGCTGGCCCGATGACCTTGACAACCCAGTTGCTCGGCATCGAAACCGCGCTTTATCTGGCGGCGGACGATCCGGGGCGGTTCGAGAAAATCCTCGATTTTGCCGCCGAACTTGCCATCCGCTATGGAACCGCCCAGATTGCGGCTGGGGCGCATTTGCCGATCATTTTCGACCCTGCCGCCTCGCCGGCGGTGGTGCCGCCGCAGTTTTTCCGCGAGCTGCTGCTGCCGCGGCTTAAACGGGTTTTTGTCGCATTCAGGCAGGCCGGCGCGTTGGCCAACTGGCTCAATATCGCCGGGCCTACGGAAGCCATCCTGCCCTATTACCCGGAGGCCGGGGTGGATATCGCAAACTTCGATTATTACGTTGCGCCGGACAGCGCACAGCAACTGTTGCCGCACACTTGCCTGGACGGCAACATTAAGTCGCTGTCCTTCGTCGACGCCGCGCCGGAGGAGATCGGCGCCGCCGCCTCTCTTCTGGTGACGGCGTTTGCCGGGCGTGGCGGCTTCCTGCTTTCATCCGGTTGCGAAATTCCGCCCGAGGCGAAACCGGAAAACATCGCTGCCATGGTTGCAGCATGCCGGGGAGGGTAAAGCATGCCGGAGCTGATTCTCGGTATCGACGGCGAGACTCATCGTATCTCTTTCGAGCCTGGTTCCTCCGTCCGCGACATCCTGGATGCGACCGATTTCCGCGTGCGTTCCGGCTGCCGCGGCTTGGGCGCATGCGGCCTGTGCCGTGTGCGCGTGACCGGGGGAGAATCCGGCGTGCCGACGCAGAACGAGCGCCTGCACCTGCCGCCTGAACTGCTCTCCCAAGGCGTGAGGCTGGCCTGCCAGATCAGCCCGCGGCACGATTTGCACATCGAAATCCTCAACCCCGCGCCGCCGTCGAACTGGAAGTCCACCCCGGATGCGGCGTTGCTGCACAATGTCCGCGATCAGCAGCGGGAAGGGCGGCTGTTGCCGCCGGGAATCAAGCATCCGTGCGGCGTGGCGGTGGATCTGGGCACGACCCACCTGTGCCTGTCGCTGTTCGACCTGACCAATGGCCGCTGGCTGGCGGATCGGATGGGACGCAACCCGCAAGCCAATTTTGGCGCAGACGTGGTGACCCGCCTCGCGGCGGCGGTCGAGTCCCCTGACGCGGCACGGGAGATGAGCCGGCTGGTGGTGGCGGCGATCGGAGAGGGGCTGCTCGATATCGCCACGCGCGAGGGTTTCGACCTGCGTCGCATCGTCTACGTCACGCTGGTAGGCAACACGGCGATGCTGGCCCTGCTTTCGGGGCGCAATTCCGGGCTGCTGTTGCAGCCGGACTACTGGACCCGGCCGGTGGACTGCCTGCCGCTGAAAACCTCGGACTGGACGGACGACTGGGGAGTCAACCCGGTGGCAGCGGTCGAGGTGGTCGCCCCGCTGGCGGGGTTTGTCGGCTCCGACTTGCTGGCCGGCCTGGTGGCGACGCGCCTCGTCGAAGAGGAGGCGCCGGCGTTGTTCATCGATTTCGGTACCAATTCCGAGATCGCGCTGTGGAGCGGCGAAGCATTGTGGGTGACCTCGGCTGCGGGCGGGCCGGCTTTCGAAAGCAGCGGCATAGGATGCGGGGCGCCGGCGGAAAGCGGCGCGGTGTTCCGGGTGACGCTGGGCGAGGATGGCGGCGTGGTCTGTCGGATCATCGGCGACGACCGCGCCAAGGGGTTGTGCGGTTCCGGGTTGGTGGACCTGATCGCGCGCCTGCTCGAAACCGGACGGTTGACCCCGGCCGGCAAGTTTGCCGGCGGCGAGGCCGGCTTCACTTTCAATGCGGGTGAAGCGGTGATGACCCTGACCAAGGGCGATGTGGATATGCTGCAGCGTGCCAAGGCCGCCATTGGAGCCGGTGTCCGGGCATTATGCGACAGCGCCGGGGTGAGCGTCGGGCAGTTGCGGCGGGTGTGCGTCGGCGGGGCGTTCGGGCGCTATCTCGATGTCGGCAGCGCCCAGGCAATCGGGCTGCTGCCGGTATTGCCGCAGGCAGTGGTGGAGCTTGCCGGCAATACTGCGCTGGCCGGCTGCTGCGACGTCATGCTGTCGTCGCTGGCGGCACAGCGGCTGGAACGGCTGCGCGGTTGCGCCCAGTTGCTTAATTTGGCCAGGTATCCCGGTTTCGAGGATGCGTTTTTTGAAAACCTTTACCTTCAGCCGATGCGGGAGGGGTGATGGGCAAACCGTTTGCCGGGCAAAAGGAATACTTCGACGCCGTGATCAGGACGGCGCAATACGTTGCGGGCCTGACCAGCGACCGGGATATCTGGACGGAACTGGGGAAGGTGATTACCCGTTTCTTCGGTGCGGATCTCGTCGCCTTTGCCGGACGGCGCCCGGACGGCAGAATCGTCATTCATTCCTGCAGCGCGGCCGACGAGTCTTTATGCCCCGGCTTGGCAGGAACGGCGGAGGAAATCATCGACCAAGTGCTGGAAAGCGGTTTTCTGGCGAGTGAAACGCTGAAGTTGCCGCAGCCCTGTTCGATTGCCTTCCTGCCGCTGGCCGAGGGTCGTCGCACGGCGACCGTGATGTTGGTTGGGCACCGTAGCGCGGAGTCGCTGCCGAGGAATCTGCTCAACGTCTATCTCGCCGTGGCGGGGCTGTTCGATACCACACTGGCCCGCATCGCCTCGGAGCGCCGCTTCCTCAGCATGGCGGACAACGTTCCGGAAATGCTCTACCAGATGTTGCGCTACCCCGGCGGCAAGGCCCGTTTCACCTATGTCAGCAAGGGGTCCCGCGAGGTGCTGGGGCTGCCGCCTGACGAACTGCTGGCCGATGCAACGGTGTTTGGCGGCGCGTTCCATGCCGAGGATCGGGAAGCCTACGAAACGGCGCTGGCCCGGTGCGAGGCGGGCGGCATGCGCCTCAACCAGGCGTTCCGCTGGATCGGGCGGGCGGGAGAGTGCAGGCATATCCTGCTCAACGCCATGCCGGTCATGCAGGAGGACGGCAGCGTGGTGTGGGACGGCGCCGCTCAGGATATCACCGAGCGCGAGCGGATCGAGGAAGAGCGCAAACGCAACTTGCTCAAACTGGGGAAGAGCCTGGAGGAGACCGTCCAGGCGATTGCGGCCACCATCGAGATGCGCGACCCGTATACCGCCGGCCACCAGCGACGCGTCGCCGCGCTCGCCCGGCGCATCGCCGAGGAAATGCACCTGCCATCGGAGGAAATTCACGGCATCTATCTTACGGCCACCATCCACGATATCGGCAAGATCCATATCCCCGCCGAGATACTGAGCTTTCCCGGCAAGCTGGGGGAGATCGAGTACGCCCTGATCAAGGTGCATGCCCAGGCCGGCTACGAGATTCTGAAGAACGTCGAATTTCCCTGGCCGGTGGCGCAGATGGTGTACCAGCACCATGAGCATCTCGACGGCAGCGGCTATCCGCGCGGGCTGAAGGGCGACGAGATCATGCTCGGCGCGCGGATCGTGTGTGTTGCCGACGTGGTTGAATCAATGGCCTCATATCGCCCTTACCGGCCGGGGCTGGGGGTGAGGAAGGCGCTGGCGGAAATCAGGAAGAACCGCGGCAAGCTTTACGACGCCGCAGCGGTGGGTGCGTGCCTGAAGCTTTTCAAAGAGGGGTACGAATTCGAGTGACCGCTACCACTTCACGACATGTACATTCGACAGCGTTCGCCGATGGCCTGGAACCGCAACGGCATGCGTTGCGGGTTGGCCGGGTTCATTAGCTATTCCGGGCTGCATCCTTGGCAAGGATGAACTGCGCCAGGAGCTTGTCGGTATGGAGGATGTGGTCTACCAGCCAGTTGTGGAGGAAGGGGAGCAGCACCTCGCGCGATATCCGCTTGCCGTTGAGCAAGTCACCGCGCAGTGTCACGATCCGCTTCGAAAAATTGCGATGCTGCAGCAGGTGCTCTTCCGCCTCCGCACTTGCTTCGGCGTCATAGGCGTAGCGCTTGATCAGCTCCTCCTCGGTTTCGAAATGATAGATGGCGTAGGCCAGGAGGTCGCGCGTGATCTGCTCGAGGAGGCGGCTACCGTGCTCGCCGGCCAGCTTGGTGTTGGCGTCGTTGAGAAGGCTGACGAGCACCTTGTGCTGGTCGTCGATCACGGCAACGCCGGTCTGCAGTGAATCGTTCCATTCAATCGGGTTATCGGCGTGCATGAGAGTGCTCCCGGCGGTTGCTCCAATATTTGCGCCGCTTCATGCGGCCCCCTTTTTTTTCGACCAGGTGGGGCTAGGCCGGAAGTCGCGCACCCAGGCGGGAACATCGGCGGCCTCCATCGGCGGCGCCAGGGCATAGCCCTGCATTACGTCGCAGCCGAGTTCCAGCAGCCGCACTATCTGCTCGGGCGTCTCGACGCCTTCGGCGACGACTGAGCGCTGGAAAGCCGCGCCGAGCCCGATGACTCCCTGCACGACGGCGAGATTTTCCGCATCGGTGAGCATGCCACCGACGAAGGTTTTGTCGATCTTGATCTCCTGCGCGGGAACGTGACGTAAATAGTGTAGAGACGAATAGCCGGTGCCGAAATCGTCGATGGCGAAGCGCACACCGAGCGACTGGCACGCGCCGATCACCCGGCGCAGCGTATCCAGCTCTTTTAGTGCAGACGACTCGACGATTTCGATCGTCAGACGCTCATGTGCCACTTCGGGATACTCGGCCAGGAGGGTACCAAGCTGGCCGGCAAAATCCGGTTCCTGCAGCTGCTGGATGAAGGCATTCACGCTGATATGCAGGTCGATGCCGTTCCTGTGCCAGGCGGCCACTTGCCGCAGCGCTTCGTGAACCACCCATTTGCCGACAATCGGCGCCATCTCGTCCATCTCGATGAGAGGTAGGAACTCGGCAGGAGTCAGCAGCCCCAGCAGCGGGTTGTCCCAACGGATCAGCGCCTCGACGCCGAGGACCCGCCCGCGCCGGCAGTCCACCTTGGGCTGATAGAACAGGCGGAACTGGCCGTTGTCGAGTGCGCTCTTGATCCGCCGCAGCGTGTCGTGGCGCGCCTTGATGCGTCGCTCGATGCGCGAATCCAATAACTGGAAGCGGTTTTTGCCCGCCTGCTTGGCGGCATACATGGCATGGTCGGCAAAGCCCAGCAGGGTATCCGGTTCCAGGCTGTCGCGCGGGAAGATGGCGACGCCAATGCTTGCGGAGATGCCCCGTTGCAAAGTGTTCTGGAGCGAATATGGCGCGGCGATCATCTTTAGCGTCCGGTTGAGTATGCTCTGACATTCTTCGTCGTCGGCGAGTCCCGAAAGCAGTAGGACGAACTCGTCCCCGCCAAGCCGCGCCACGGTATCCCCGCCGCGAACAGTCGACTTGAGGCGTTCCGCGACCTCGACCAGCAGCCTGTCCCCCGCTTCGTGGCCCAGGGTGTCGTTGACCTGCTTGAAGCCGTCGAGGTCGAGATAGCACACGGCCAGCATCGTTTCGGTACGCTGGTTCTGGGCGATGCTCTGCTGTAGCCGGTCAGAAAGCAAGCGTCGATTGGGCAGATGCGTCAGCGAGTCGTAGTGGGCGATCTGCTCCAGGTGCTCCTCGTGCCTTTTCCGCTCCGTGATGTCGTGAACGATGGTGATGACGCAGGGTTCCTTGCCGATGTCTACAACTCTGCCCGATATCGAAACGTCTCGCTCGGTGCCGTCCTTGAGGCGGAAGACCGTCTCGTAGTCGATGACCTCGCCATGTTCCCTAAGCTGGCTTTCCCAGCGTTTCCGGTTTTCGCTGTTGTGGCATAGCGAGAGGTCTCTGGTGAGAATCGAGCGTCCGACCGCTTCCTCGGCGGTGTAGCCGGTATACGCCGCGAAACTTCTGCTTATGGACAGCAGGACTCCGTCCGCCAGCCGGGAAATGAAGGTGGGGTCGGGGGCGAGATCGAAAATGGCGGCAAGCTTCGCTTCTGACCTGCGCAGAGCGTCGTCCATGCGCTTGCGTTCGGTGATATCCCGTGCCGCGGCGTACACCATCCGCCTGCCGTCGATCTCGACGCCCGTGGCGCTGATCTCCATGTCGATGAGATGGCCGTCGCGGTGGCGGTGCTGCGTTTCCAGCACGGTGCTGGAATTCCTCAGGCGCGCGACGCTTTCCTGCAGTTCCGGCTTGGGCAGCCGCGCGTCCCACTGCGTTACGTTCATCGATTGCATCTCTTGCTGCGAATAGCCGAGCATTCGACAGAACGAGTCGCTCACCTGGATCACGTTGCCGTCCGTATCCATGATATGGATGCCGTCGCTCGACGCCTGCAACAGCATCCGGTTCTTCTCGCTCTCCCTGAGCATGGCCTTCTCTGTCTGTTTGCGCTCGGTGATGTCGCGGATGAATGCGCTGAATTCGTACTTGTCCCCGGTCTTGATCGGGGTGATTGCCAGTTCGACCAAAAACTCATGGCCGTCGCGGTGCAGGGCCGTTGTTTCGACGCGCGAATTCAGCATGCGTCCTTCGCCGCCGGCAAGGAAACGTGTCAGCCCGCTGACATGTCCGTCGCGGTGCCGGGGCGGAATGATGGTTTCGTGCAACATCCGGCCGACGGCTTCCGCGCGCGACCAGCCGAAGGTCTTCTCCGCATTGCCGTTCCAGTCGGTGATGATGCCTTTGGAATTCATCATTACTACGGCATCGAGCGCGGTTTCGAGGATGCCCTGCAATTTCCTGTGGCTCTCTTCGTCCGCTCTGAGCGTGCGCCGGGTGATACGGTAGCCGATGATCAGAATGGCGATCATCACCAGCGTCACCAGGGAAAAGCTGATGCTGCCGCGGACGACGCTATCGGAGACTTGGGCATTGATCCTGTCTCGTTCCTCGTGCACCGGGTCGGTCACGCTATTCAAGGCGACCCGCATCAGTTCGAGGAATCTCATGTCCTGCTCGGAAGCGGAAACCGGCTTGCCCTTGCGCCGTGCCGCGATGGCATGGTCTATTTTGCTGAAATGGTTCTGCTGGAGGCTTGCCAAGTGAACTACTTTCGGCAGTAGTTCGGGAAAGCGTTTCGAGATCGATGCTTTGATATCTTCCAGTTGTCGCACTACGCGCTCGCGGTTGATGCCGTTTTCGGAAGGCACCAGATATTCTTGCTCCCCGCTGTTCAGGTATCTGTTTTGCGCGAGTTCCAGCGCCTGCAGGTCCGAGAACCAGTGCTCGGCGTAAAACAGTATCTGGCCGGTTTTTTCTTCATCTTCTTCGGCATCGACGACGAAAGACGCGTTATAGGTAAAAAACAGTATCCCCGCCAACAGGAACAGGCCGACGATCAACGACGGGATGAAGATTCGATAACGCGGTAGTATTAGGTCATACCTCATAGCCCGATGCTATACCTCATAAACGTGGATTTTCCGCGCCGTCGCAGCGCTCAGACCGGCTGCCGGCTGAAACCGACTCGACATTATCGACGGCGGCCTCTTGGCAGAATGAGTGGCGGGTTTGACACGAACACGCAATAAATAGCGGCAGCTTCGTTTTCGAGCTTGCCCCTTGGAACCGGAAGTGGTTACAAGGCTCTGATTGTCCCCGATGTTTTGATAAATTGGGCTTTGAATTCATTCGGCCAAGTCAGTAATTAAAGGCTCTGGAATGAAAAAGGAGCTGATTATTTTATCATTTTTTGAACAATTAATGCCGGTTTGATGGTTCAGGCGGGGGAGTTCGAGTGACCGCTACCACTTCACGACATGCACATTCGACAGCGTTCGTCCGAGGAAGCGCTCGCCGATAGTCTGGAACCGTAGCGGCACATCGGTGACATAGAATTCGTAATGTGGCGGCGTGCGTTGCGGATTGGCCAGGTGCATTTCGGCGAGCAGCGCGGCGGTTTCCTCCGCCATGGCCTCTGCCGAGTCCACCAGCCGCACCCCGCTACCGACCACTTCCTGCAACAGCGGCTTGAGCAGGGGGTAGTGGGTGCAACCCAGCACCAGGGTGTCGATATCCTGGGCCAGTACCGGCTTGAGGTATTCCTGAGCGGTCAGCCGCGTGACCGGGTGGTCGAGCCAGCCTTCTTCCACCAGCGGCACGAACAGCGGGCAGGCTTGGGAAAAAATCCGCGCATCCGGCTCGTATTGGTGGATCGCCCGCGCATAGGCGTTGCTGTTGATGGTGGTGGGGGTGCCGATGACGCCTACCTGTTTTTTGGTCGAGGTGGCGATAGCGCCGAGCGCGCCGGCATCGATCACGTCCAGCACCGGCACCGGGGAAAGGTCTTTCACTATCTGTGAAGCCACGGCTGCCATGGTGTTGCAGGCGACGACCAGCAGCTTGACCTCCTTGGCGAGCAGGAATTCGGCGATCTGTGTGGTGTAGTGGGCGATGGTTTCGACCGATTTGACGCCGTAGGGTACGCGTGCGGTATCACCGAAATAGACGATATTCTCGAATGGCAGGCGTTCCATCAGGGCGCGCACTACGGTGAGTCCTCCTACGCCGGAGTCGAACACACCAATGGGGTTGCTTGGGCTGGGATTCATAGGGAGGGGTATAAAATTTTCCACGAAAGCAGGCTGTCATTCTGATGGCTCCGGTAGCCCCGGTCAAGATGCCGGAATTTGGCCGGATTATGGCTTTTGCCGTAAAATTGAAAAAAGTTGACGTGGGACAATTAAATTTTAAGGGGTGTATTCGGGTAATGGTTAATTCAAGAAACTGTTTGTTTGCATTGCTGGTTTGTCTGGCGGGGATTTCGGCAAGCGCGTCTGCTACCGATAAACCGGCGGCCAAGCCACCGGCGATTAAGGCCGACATGGAAACCGGGCGCCAGATCAATGGCGTGTGCGCGGGTTGCCACGGCGATTCTGGTCAGGGTGGCAAGAAAGGCGTGTATCCTCGACTGGCTGGTCAGCATGCAGAATATCTGGCGGAGCAGTTGCACAAGTTCAAGGAGCGCAAGCGAATCAACATCCCGATGTTTCCTTACACGGAGGAGCGGGAACTGCCGGACGAGGATATTATCAATATCTCAGCCTATCTTTCTTCCCTTAAGCTTGAAACTCAACTGCCAGTATTCAAGGAAACTGACGATGCGCTGACTCGTCTGCTGGCAGTGGATAAAGTGCTCAATATTCCTCGTTCCGAGGGGGATGTAGAGGCGGGGGCCAAGCTTTACAAAGAACAGTGCGCTTCCGCCTGCCACGGGCAAACCGGAATGGGTAAGCGCAACGTGCCCATGCTCGCCGGGCAGTATACGAGCTACCTGAAGCGTCAGATCGACAAGTTTATCAAGGGTGAGCGTATCCATGACGAGGATGCCGAAGATCGCACCAAGGAAACCCTGAATCTCCTCAAGCCTGAAGAAATCCGCGATATTCTGGCTTATCTGACTACGCTCGACGACTGATCTGCTTTTCCAGCGCCCATGCTACATGTTCGCGCACCAGCGCGGACGGATGGTCGAGGCGCAATCCTAGTGCGGCAGTGATCGTCGGTGCCGGTGGGGCGTTGCCCAAGCCGACGGCGATGTTGCGCAGCCAGCGTTCGTGCCCGATGCGACGGATCGGGCTACCGGCCAGCCTGGCGTCGAATTCTTCCTGGTTCCACAAGAAAAGCTCGGCCAGTCGGGCGCTATCCAGTCCGTGGCGCATGGCAAAATCGGTTTCTTGGGTGATCTGGCCGAATTTGTTCCATGGGCACGCCAGTTGGCAGTCGTCGCAGCCGTAGATACGGTTCCCGATCAGCGGTCTGAGGTCAACGGGGATGCTGCCTTTCAACTCGATGGTGAGGTAGGAGATGCAGCGTCGCGCGTCCACCCGGTAAGGCGCAGTAATCGCCCCGGTGGGGCAGGCGTCGATGCAGCCGGTGCAGGTGCCGCAATGGTTGGCTTCGGGATCGTCGGTCGGCAGCGGCAGATCGGTATAGAGTTCACCGAGAAAAAACCATGACCCGGCCGCGCGCGACAGCAGCAGCGAGTGTTTGCCGCGCCAGCCCAGCCCGCTGCGGCTGGCCAGTTCCACCTCCATCACCGGCGCGCTGTCGGTGAAGGCGCGAAACTGGAACGGGCCGATTTCGTGCTGTATCCTTTCCGCCAGTTTTTGCAGGCGGGCGCGAACCAGCTTGTGGTAATCGCGTCCCAGCGCATAGCGCGAGACAAAGGCCTTGTCGCCATCTTCAAGCACGGCTGCACTGTCTCGCGCCTGAGGTGGGAAGTAGGACATTCGCGCCGTGATCACGCGCAGCGTGCCGGGTGCCAGTTCCTGCGGACGGCTGCGCTTGACGCCGTGGTTTGCCATATAATCCATCTCGCCATGGCAGCCCTGTTCCAGCCATTCCAGCAGATGTGCTTCGGCCTGGCCAAGGTCGGTGCCGGCGATGCCGACTGCCTGAAAGCCGAGTTCCATCCCCCAGGCCTTGATATTTTCGACGAGTTGCCGTAAATCCAGTTGGGAGTAATCAGTGAGTGTATCCACGTGCATAGTTTAGATGAAAACCGCATGACGCCGAAAATAACCCGCCATCTGGCCGATGAGAGCGCCACCGAGGCCTTTGGCGCGGAACTGGCCAAGGTGCTGAAACCGGGCCTGATGGTCACCCTCAGCGGCGACCTTGGCGCCGGCAAGACCGCATTGGTGCGCGCCATACTGCGTGCGCTCGGCTATGTGGAAAAAGTGAAAAGTCCGACCTATACTTTGGTTGAACATTATGTGGTTTCTAGCTTATACTTATATCACTTTGATTTTTATCGCTTCAATGATCCTGATGAATGGCACGAGGCGGGCTTTCGCGAATATTTCAACGAGAACTCGGTGTGCCTGGTCGAGTGGCCGGAAAAAGCGGGCGGCCTGCTGCCGCTGCCCGATATCAAAATCTCCCTGAAAATCCGGGAGGTGGGGCGCGATGTGACAGTGGAAGCGGGTAGCGAGAAGGGCGGTCAATGCTTGAAAGATTTAAATTTGTTGTAAGCCTTGCATTTCTTCTGATCGTAGCGGCAGGCGCGCATGCCGGGGTGAGTATCACTTCGGCCCGGGTCTGGCCGGCGTCCGATTACACGCGCGTGACACTCGAGTCCGCAACGCCAATCAAATACCAGTTCCTTTCCATCAAGGATCCAGACCGCCTGGTGATCGACCTCGAAGGCGTGGATATTGGCGCCGCACTGGAAGGCCTCGCTGCCAAGGTTGCAGCAAATGATCCCTACATCAAGCTGGTGCGCGTCGCCCGCAATAAACCGGGGGTGGTGCGGGTGGTGCTGGATCTTAAGGCTGAAGTCAAGCCGCAGATCTTCACGTTACCGCCTTACGGCGAATATGGACATCGTCTGGTGCTCGATCTTTACCCGCTGCAGCCGGTTGATCCACTGATGGCGTTGCTGGATAAACGTGATGCCGGAAGCCCGCCGGAAGGTGCCAACAAGGAGAGGGCGGATGAGAATGCTTTGGGGTTGACCATCGCCAAAACCTTGGAAAATCCGGGCAAGGAAAAGTCGCCCGAGGTCGCGAAGGCAGTGAGCAAGCCCGATGTGATGCGCCTGATCACCATTGCGATTGATGCAGGACACGGCGGTGAAGATCCGGGTGCACACGGCAAGAATGGTACCAATGAAAAGGATGTGACGCTGGCGATTGCACGCCGCCTGAAAGCCCAGGTGGATGCCGAACCGAACATGCGCGGCGTGTTGATCCGTGACGGAGATTTTTTCATTCCCCTGCATGGACGGGTAGTCAAGGCCCGCAATATGAAGGCCGACCTGTTCGTTTCAATCCATGCCGACGCTTTCGTCAGGCCGGATGCACGTGGCTCTTCGGTATTCGCCCTGTCGGAACGCGGTGCAACATCGGCGGCGGCACGCTGGCTGGCAAAGAAGGAAAACGATGCCGACCTGATCGGCGGCGTAAATATTGACGTCAAGGACGTTTATCTCAAGCAGACCTTACTGGACCTGTCGCAAACCGCCACCATCAACGATAGCCTCAAATTAGGCAAAGCGGTGCTTGGCAAGCTTGGCGGCATCAACTATCTGCATAAGGGGTCGGTGGAGCAAGCCGGTTTCGCCGTGCTGAAGTCGCCGGACATCCCGTCTATCCTGGTGGAAACTGCATTCATTTCCAACCCGGAAGAAGAGCTGAAACTCAAGGATGAGGACTACCAGAACAAAATTGCGGCAGCCATACTCGGCGGCGTCGAGCTCTATTTTGCCAAGAATCCGCCGCTGGCACGCTCAAAAATGGCCAGTATCAAATAGCGGCAACAGAGGTGCACCGGCGAGCGTCGGTGCGAACCAAAAGATCAGACGCAGCCAGTTGGTTTGGGCAGACCGCCGTACTTGGTGATCGGTTTCATCGGGCCGGTCATCCATAGTTTGAACACGGCATTCTGTTCCTCGCCAATATATTTGGCGAATTTCCGAATCGGCGGCACGCTGCCGAATTCATCGAAGAATTCGCGGGCTTTCATGATTTGAGCCCATTTCACTTCGTCCAGCTTGTAGTTGTCCGCCTCGGCCATTGCGCCGCCAATTTCCGGCGTCCACGCGCTCATGTCAGCAAGATAGCCGTCGCCATCACGTTCTGGTAGTTCCATGATGATACCTCCTCAAAAAATTCGGGTTACCGATAGATTCAGACGCGCCAGAAGCAAAATTGTCTGATGCGACTGTAAATAGTCAACATTGATCGCATGACTATTTTTAGACTGTGTCTTGGTGTTGGCATTAGACTATAACCAACAAAAATAGTCAACAATTATTTGCATTCAGGCCTGAATGCTTCGCACAGCGCAGAATCAACAGCCCACGCATAAGGCGTATAATTCGGGAATTACATTTGTTGCGGGTTATCGCATGTCTGTTATCCGGATCTTGCCAGATTTACTCATCGACCAGATCGCCGCCGGCGAGGTGGTGGAGCGCCCGGCATCGGCCTTGAAGGAAATGCTGGAAAACAGTGTGGACGCGGCGGCGGGTGAGATTGCGGTAACCCTGACGCAGGGCGGAATCAAGCTGTTGCGCGTTGCCGACGATGGTGTCGGCATCGTCGCGGAGGAACTTCCGCTGGCACTGGCGCGCCATGCCACCAGCAAGATCACTTCATTGACCGATCTGGAGTCGGTGCAGAGCCTTGGCTTTCGTGGCGAGGCGCTGGCCAGCATCGCCGCAGTCTCGCGTCTGGCGCTAACCAGCCGGCGGCGGAATGAGCGCCATGCCTGGAAAATAGAGGCGACCGGTGGCGAGATCGGCGGCCTGCAGCCGGCCGCGCTGGACTCGGGCACGTTGCTGGAGGTGCAGGATCTGTATTTCAATACCCCGGCGCGGCGCAAATTCCTCAAGGCCGAAGCGACCGAATACGGCCATTGCGAGGAGATGTTCCGACGCATCGCACTGGGCCATCCGGAAGTCGGCTTTTCCTTGCAGCACAACGCGCGCAAGGTCTGGCATCTGCCGGCTGGGACGATGGGGCGGAGAGCCGCCACCCTGCTCGGCGACGAGTTTTCCGCCGCATCCGTGGTGCTGGACGAACGCGCGGGAAACCTGCGCTTGTGGGGGCTGGCAAGTCTGCCGGGGTTCACGCGCGGCGGGCGCGATGCCCAGTATTTTTACGTCAATGGCCGTTTCGTGCGCGACAAGCTGATCAGCCATGCGATCCGCGAGGCATATAAGGACATCCTGCACCACGACCGCCACCCGGCTTTTGTCCTGTTCCTCGAAATCGAACCGGAAGCGGTTGACGTCAACGTGCACCCGACCAAAATCGAGGTGCGCTTTCGCGATGCCCGTGCGCTCCACCAGTTCGTCTTTCACGCCCTGAACAAGGCCTTGTCGGCACCGATCAGAACCCGGCAGGTGGCGCCCGTCAAACCCCCGTCAACCACCTTTCACACCGGGGGAGTGTCTTCCTATGCCACTCAGCCGCACCAGACACAAATGTCGCTCGGCGTGGCGGAGCGCGCCAACCTCTATGAAACCATGTTCGGCCGAATCGGCAAGCCGGAAGCGGCGCCCCAGTCCGAACAGCCGGAGCAGGAAATGCCGCCGCTGGGCTTCGCTCTGGGGCAACTGCACGGGGTTTACATTCTGGCGCAGAACGCGAAAGGGCTGGTGATTGTCGACATGCACGCCGCCCATGAGCGGATTACCTATGAAAAGCTGAAAGCGGTTCTCGACAGCCACAGCGTCGCCATGCAGCCCTTGCTGATCCCGGTGTCGTTTCATGCCGGCGCGCTGGATGTCGCCGCAGTAGCGGAACATGGCGCGGTGCTGGCCGAATTGGGCTTTGAAATTGCGGCACTGTCGCCCACCACGCTGGCGGTGCGTGCGTTGCCGGCGCTGCTTGCCGATGCCGACCCGGTTTTGCTGGCGCGCGATGTGTTGAAGGAGTTGCATGAATCAGGCGCCGCACGGGTGCTTGCCGAACGGCGCAACGAATTGCTGGCGACGCTTGCCTGCCATGCCTCGGTTCGTGCCAACAGAAAGCTCGCTGTGCCGGAAATGAATGCGCTGCTGCGGGAAATGGAGGCTGCCGAGCGTGCCGATCAGTGCAATCATGGCCGTCCCACCTGGCGCGAAATTTCCATGGAACAACTGGATGGCTTGTTCATGCGGGGGAAATAACGGTGATGGGTGATGATGAGGAATGGGTGATGAAAACCATTCGATCATCCTCCTCACTCCATTTGGCTTTCGGCTTGCCCGGCTTAGGCTGATGGCTTAAATATATGTCAACTCACCACTCGTCACCCATTCACCATTCCCCGCAATCGCCGCCGGCAATTTTCCTCATGGGCCCCACCGCCAGCGGCAAGACCGGGGTGGCGGTGGAATTGGTACAGCGCTTGCCGTGCGAGATCATCAGCGTGGATTCAGCCCTGGTTTACCGCGGCATGGACATCGGTACCGCCAAGCCGGATGCGGCGACGCTGGCGTTGGCGCCGCACCATCTGATCGACATCATCGATCCGACGCAAAGCTATTCCGCTGCGCAATTCCGGGCAGACGCACTGCGCCTGATGGCGGAGATCACCGCGCGCGGCAATATTCCCCTGCTGACCGGCGGCACCATGCTGTATTTCAAGGCCTTGCAGCAGGGGCTGGACGACTTGCCGCAAGCCGACCCGGCCATTCGCGCCGCAATCGATGCGATGGCCACGGCAAACGGCTGGCCCGCAATGCATGCCGAATTGGCGCGACTCGACCCGGTGACGTCCGCGCGTCTTAACCCTGCCGATGGGCAGCGTATCCAGCGTGCTCTTGAAGTCTGCCAAATAACCGGCAGGCCGATGTCGGAGTTGTTCGGGCAGGGAAACGCCGTGGAATTGCCCTATCGCGTTATTGCCCTGGCCTTGCAACCGGGCGACCGCGCCATATTGCACGAGCGCATCGCGCAGCGTTTCGACGCCATGCTGGCACAGGGATTGATTGAGGAAGTGGAGCAATTGAGGCGGGAATTCGCGCTAGACCCTGCCATGCCGTCGATGCGTTGCGTCGGCTACCGCCAGGCATGGCAATATCTGGATGGCGAATTTAGCTTGGCGGAACTTCGCGAAAAGGGCATTGCCGCTACACGCCAACTGGCAAAGCGGCAGCTGACCTGGTTGCGCGGTATGGAGAGCGTGGTTTCGTTCGACTGCCTGGAGCGGAATTTGTCTGCTGCGGTATTCGACTGGCTCAGTGGGGAACTGTGAAGCTAAAAACGGCTCGGCCACGGATGCACACGGATTAACACGGATGGTTGAGCATAAATCATCGGCCTCTGAACTCTTCGGCGTCCCCCGCGTCCTCATGCGGTTCAACAGACTTTCCCCTGAAGTTATTTTGAAGGCTTCTGCTCGTTTTTGACTCCGGACGCGGCATTCATTTCCTCGATTACTTTTTTCAGCCCCTGCGCGCTTTCCTTGGTATTCTTGCCGTTGATGATCAGCACCCCTCCTCTGGGCACGGTTGCCGAAGCGCCTGCCTGCCTGGCAGTGGGGGAGCGCCGATTCTTCAGCTCCTCGATTTGTGCTTGCATTTCCTGATTTTGTTTTCGCAATGCTTCGATCTGTGCCTGGATGTCGGTGTTGGCTGATGCGGGGGCAGCCGCAGCCCGAGATTCCGCAGCGGCAAGGTCCGCGGCCGTGGCTTGTGCTGCGGCCTCTGCTTTAGCCTGCGCAGTTGCCTCGGCCTGCGCAGTTGCCTCAGCCTGTGCCGCTGCCTTAGCCTGTTCATCTGCTTCAGCCTGCGCGGCCGCTTCAGCCTGTGCAGTTGCCCCGGCCTGTGCTTGTGCCGCTGCTTCGGCCAGGGCTGTTGCTTCGGCCTGTGCTTTTGCTGCTGCTTCAGTCAGTGCTGCGGCATCAGTCGGTTTTGGTGCGAGCGCCTCGGCTGGTTTTTTTTCTTTTTGTGCCGTAGGCGGTGGCGCTTTCTGATGCGGCGGCTGCAGCCATTTCCAGGCGCCAAAACCGCCTCCTATGAGCATGATCAGAAGTACAAGCACAATCCATTTTCTTTTCCCATGTTTGCCGGTGGGCTGTTCTGATTCCTCTTCATCTTCTTCAAGTTTTTTGTCCACTCGTCCGCCAGAGCTCCTGAGGCGCGAATCCGGCGTTTTTTTATCTGCGTGTTTGGCAGGGAGTTCAGATACGTCTTCCTCATTGGGCTCGTTCTTTTTGCGGGAAAGCCGCAGGACGTTTTTCAGCCGGTACAGCCAGCCCGGCTTGACCGGCTCTTCCTGTTCTTCATCTGGCTGCTTTTTGTTTGTGCGCCCGGCAGGAAGTTCGGTTTCATTTTCCGCATCATCGGATTCGCTTTTTTTGCGTGAGGGCTGCAGCGCTTTTTTCAGGCGGGCAAGCAAGCTTGCCTTGACCGGTTCGGATTCGGTTTCCTCCGCGGTGATTGTTTCATCCGGCTGAAGCTTTTTGTCGTCTTTATGATGCTCGGCAGCGCTGGCGGGTTTTTCCATCTTTTTGTCGAGAGACATCATTTCAACCGGCGGATGCTTCCCGGCAGCATGTTCGATCAGGGTTTCAGGCTCTTCCTTGTCATCGGGGTCGCTCTTTTTACGGGAGGGCAGCAGAGCGCCTTTCAGGCGTGTGAACCAGCCTGGCTTGACTGGCTCCTGGCCGGCTTCATCGGCAGCGATGGTTTCGTCGGTGGCGCCTTCGCCATTTTCTTCGGCCACAGCTTTCTTTTTCCAGAATCTGAAATTCATCGGCCATCCTCCTTGCTAATTACTCCGGCGGCGGCACTGCCGCGTGCGAAGGTGATGGAAAGTACTTCGTTCAGCACAATTTCAGCACTGTCGCGGACAATTTTCCCATCAGACGAGCGCACCATGCTGAAGCCGCGTTCGAGTACCGATTGCGGGTTGAGATGGGCGAGACTGGCCTGCAGTCGTTGCAGTGCGGTTTGGTGGCCCTGCATCTGGCGGGCCAGGGAATGTCGCAGGCGCTGCGCCAATTCTCGCTGCTGCGCCTCGTGCGCGGCGATGTCGGGTTTTGCCGTGGCCAGGCGATGGGCCAGTTTTTGCAGCCGCCACCCTTGTTCGGCAAGTGCGTGGTCAACGGTGTTATTCAGGCGTTGGCCCAAGTGGCCGAGGTGTGTCAGGCGTGCGTTTAGCCGCTCACCTGGATGGACCAGCCGGCGCGACAGATAATCCATCTGCTGCATATGCTGCTCGAGTTTCTGTCGCAGGCGGCGGCTCAGGCGGCTATGCACGGCTTCAAGCCGGCGCAGCAGGTCGGTGCGGCTGGGGCTGGCCAGTTCTGCCGCGGCAGTCGGAGTGGGTGCGCGCCGGTCGGCGACGAAATCGCTGATGGTGATGTCGGTTTCGTGGCCGACGCCGCTGACGACCGGGATGGTGCAGGTATGGATTGCCCGTGCCACGGTTTCTTCGTTGAAGGCCCACAGGTCTTCGATGCTGCCGCCGCCGCGACAGACGATCAGCACGTCGCATTCGTCGCGCCTGGCGGCAGTGCGAATCGCCTCGGCGATTTTTGCTGCCGCACCCTCCCCTTGTACCGGGGTGGGGTAGAGGATAAGCGGGATCGAGGGCATGCGCCGCCGTAGGGTGGTGATCACATCGCGCAGCGCGGCGGCAGTGGGGGAGGTGACGATGCCGATCTGTCCGGGAAAGGTGGGCAGGTGTTTTTTGCCCGCTTCGTCGAATAGCCCCTCCTTTTCCAGGCGTGCCTTGAGTTTTGCATAAGCTTCGTACAGCGCTCCCAGTCCGGCACGCCGGATGTTTTCGACGTTGAGCTGATATTCTCCGCGCGGTTCATACAGGGTTACCAGGGCGCGCACCTCGATCTGGTCGCCGTTGCGCGGCAGCCAGTCGAGGTATTGATTTTTGTGGCGAAACATCGCACAGCGCACTTGGGCAAGGCTGTCCTTGAGGGAAAAATACCAGTGCCCCGACGCAGCGGCGGTAAAATTGGATATTTCACCGGAGATCCATGTCAGAGAGAAATTCTGCTCCAGTAACTGTCTTGCGCGGCGATTCAGTTCGCTGACGCCGATGACTGGAGACTCCACTGTAAGTGCAGGGGGCAAATGCATTTTTGCATTCTACATTAATCCACAAGCTTGGCGTATGCCCGTGGTTATGGATCGCTATCTCCATGAGATTATTGTGTATTTATTATCTCATTGATTTTAAATAAAAAATACATTGTTTAATTTTTAACCGGCAGGAAATTCTTCTTTTCTCCGGGTGGGTTAAGGCAAATACATACAATTTGCCCACAGTGTTATCCACAACATTTGTGGATAGCAATAAATTTGCCTTGGTGGCAATAGGTTAACCGTGTTTTCTCATGTCATGTTTAACCATGCTTGCCGAAAATACTGAGGCAGGCTAAAGTTACGGGCGTTTAACCGGGCTGGAATCAATTAGGGAGAAGGGCGAGTGTTATCCATTATTCAAGCAGCGGGCTGGCCGATCTGGTCGCTTATCATTGCATCGGTGATTTCCTTGACGATCATCGGCTGGCATTTGTGGACGTTCAACCTGGTTGCCCCCAAGGAACTTCTGCCGCAAGTACAGGAATGGGTCAAACAGGGCACGGTGAACGCCGAAAAGCTGGCGCAACTGGAGAGGCATTCCCCACTGGGTCAAATTTTCGCGGCAGGTTTGAGGAACACCAAGAGTTCGCGCGAGGTGATGCAGGAGGAGATCGAGGAAGTCGGCCGGCGGGTCGCCCACGAGATCGAGCAGCCCCGCCTGAAATTCGGCCTGTCTTTCCTGGTTTCGCTCAACACGCTTGGTACTATCGCCTCGGTGAGTCCGCTACTCGGGCTGTTCGGCACGGTAATCGGCATGGTGGAAATTTTCGGCGCGCTCAGGCCGAGCGGCGGCAGCCCCGCCGAACTGGCGCACGGCATTTCGGTGGCACTGTACAACACCGCCATGGGCCTGATCGTGGCAATTCCCAGCATGATTTTTTATCGCTATCTTCGCGCCCGTGCCGAAGCGCTGGTGCTGGAAATGGAACAGCAGGCGATAAAACTGGTGAAAATCATTCACGGCGAGCGCAAGTGAGATGGATTTCCAGCGCGGCAGGGCCAAAGAGGAGCCCGAGATCAACCTGATCCCGATGATCGACGTGCTGCTGGTGATATTGATCTTCCTGATGGTCACCACCACCTTTTCCCAGATCGCCGAATTGCAGATCAACCTGCCCACTGCCGAAGCCGAAAAACCGGCGGATAAACCTGCCTCCATCAATGTGGCAGTGGATGCCAGCGGGCGATATCTGATCAACAGTTCTGCGATGGCCGATTCCAGCGTTGAAGCGATCAGCCTTGCGCTACGACGTGCCGCAGGAGGCAAGCCCGACCCGGTGATCATTATCAATGCCGACGCCAAGACGACACACCAGGCGGTGGTGAATGTGATGGAAGCTGCGCGCCAGGCAGGCTACAGTCATATCACCTTTGCCACCCAGGCGAGCCGCGCAAAATAGAGGTTGAGTCGATCCCGCATGACATGAGCACCATGAGCTGGCTGCAACGACAATGGCAGCACCTGACGCCTTGGCATTTCGTCCTGCTTCCTCTGGGCATTCTGTTCTGGCTGGTTTCGGCGCTACGACGGTCGCTTTATCGCGTCGGACTGTTGCGCACTATTCGGCTGCCGGTGCCGGTGGTCGTGGTCGGCAACATCTGTGTCGGCGGTACCGGAAAAACCCCGCTGGTGCTCTGGCTGACCGACTTTTTGCGGCAGCACGGATTTCGTCCCGGGATCGTCAGCCGTGGCTACGGTGGCAGCGCAGATCGCGTGATGTCTGTCGATGCAAGTTGCGATCCGGCCATGGTGGGTGATGAACCGCTGTTGCTGGCAAAAAAGAGCGGCTGTCCGGTCTGGGTCGGCCGCGACCGTGTCGCGGCGGGGGAGGCGTTGTTGTCGGCGCACCCGGAGTGCGATGTATTGTTGAGCGACGACGGCTTGCAGCATTACCGCCTCGGCCGCAACGTGGAAATTGTGGTGGTGGATGCCGAGCGCCGCTTTGGAAATGGCCTGCCGCTACCCGCCGGGCCGCTGCGTGAAAGCGTTTCGCGTTTGCGTTCGGTAGACGCTGTGGTGGCGAATGGCGGCAGCCTTCGGTCGGGTGCGCCGCTTCGCAACGAGTTCGAAATGCGGCTGGAAGGCCGGGTGTTTTACAACCTGCGCAATCCGGATCGGCATATCGAGGCCGAGGGCCTGCGCGGCAGGAGGCTCCATGCCTTGGCCGGCATCGGCAACCCCCGCCGGTTTTTCGCTCACTTGCGCAGGCTTGGTTTGGAGTTCGAGGAGCATGCCTTCCCGGACCACTGCGTTTATCGGCCGCAGGACCTGCTTTACGATGACGCCGACGCGTTGTTGATGACTGAGAAAGACGCGGTGAAGTGCGGGATATTCGCCGACGAACGTTACTGGGCACTGGCGGTGAGCGCTGTTCTGCCGCCCGCTTTCGGACAATTGATGTTGCAAAAAATTAAGGGATATTGATGGACGCAAAATTGCTTGAGATTCTGGTATGCCCCCTGTGCAAAGGACCGCTGGTCTACAAGAAAACGGAGCAGGAGCTGATCTGCAAGCCTTGCAGGCTGGCCTATCCGGTACGCGACGATATTCCTGTGATGCTGGAAGATGAAGCGCGCAGGTTGCCGCCCGAGGAAGAGGTGTAATGGGCGATGAGTAATGGGTAATGTGCCGCCCATTACGCATCGCTTATCACCCATTACCATGAACTTCAAAGTCGTCATCCCGGCTCGCTTCGCTTCCACCCGCCTGCCCGGCAAGCCGCTGCTCGACATTGGCGGACGTCCGATGGTGGCGCATGTGGTCGAGCGGGCTCTGGAAAGCGGTGCGGATGAAGTCTGGGTGGCGACCGACCATCAGGGTATTGCGGATGCCGTGCGCGATCATGGTTGCCAGGTCTGTATGACTTCGCCCGACCACCTCTCCGGCACCGACCGTATTGCAGAGGTGGCGAGCCTGCGCGGCTGGGGCGATGAGACGATCGTTGTCAACGTGCAAGGCGATGAGCCGCTGATCGCGCCTTTCCTGATCCGGCAAGTGGCGCAACACCTCCATGACCATGCCGAGGCTGCCATTGCCACCGCCTGCCATGGTCTCCACCGGCGCGATGATTTGTTCAACCCGAATGTAGTCAAGGTGGTGACCGACCGCAACGGTTATGCCCTGTATTTCAGCCGTGCGCCGATTCCTTACGCGCGCGATGGGTTTGTTGCTTCGCCTGACGGTTTTCCCAAGGGGTTGCCGGCGTACCGCCACATCGGCATTTACGCCTACCGCGCCGCATTCCTGAAAATCTACAATCACTTGCAACCTGCCGCCATCGAGCAGTTCGAGGCGCTGGAGCAGTTGCGGGCGCTGTGGCATGGCTACCGCATCGGCGTTGCGGTGGTCGATGCAGCGCCCGCAGCCGGCGTGGATACGGAAGAAGATCTGGAAAGGGTGCGCAGGCTGGTCTCGCTGCACCCTTAACAAGTTTTTATGGGCGGATACAAAATTTGAATGAGCATATGTAAGAGTTTTTGAATATCCTTGACGACAAGCTGGGTAAAAAAATATTTTGACCGTTTTTATATTCGGTTAAACCGCAACATTAAATTAACGATAACGGGAGATTTTCATGCGTATGATTCTATTGGGCGGCCCTGGCGCCGGCAAAGGCACTCAGGCTACTTTCATCAAGGAAAAGTACGGCATTCCACAGATTTCGACCGGCGACATGCTGCGTGCCGCAGTCAAGGCAGGCACTGAATTGGGTGTTGCCGCCAAGAAGATCATGGACGCGGGTGGTTTGGTGTCCGACGACATCATCATCGGTCTGGTGAAGGATCGCATCAAGGAAGCGGATTGTGCCAAGGGTTTCCTGTTCGACGGTTTTCCGCGCACCATCCCGCAGGCTGACGCGATGAAGGCCGCCGGTGTGCCGATCGACTACGTGGTCGAGATCGACGTGGCTGACGAGGAAATCGTCAAACGCATGTCCGGTCGTCGCGCCCACCTGGCCTCCGGCCGCACCTACCATGTCATTTTCAATCCGCCCAAGGTGGCCGGCAAGGATGACGTTACCGGTGAAGACCTGATCCAGCGCGACGATGACAAGGAAGAAACCGTCAAGAAACGCCTGGACATCTACCACGCCCAGACCGAACCGCTGGTGAAGTACTACTCCGATTGGGCCGCTTCCGGCGCTGCCGGCGCACCGAAGTGCGTCAAGGTTTCCGGTACCGGTAAAGTGGAACAGATTCGCGACGCTATTTTTGCCGCATTGGGTTAATTGACGAAGCATGAGCGGCATCCCGGACTTCACCGAAACCGAGCGCTGGGTGGTCGACGCCACTCTCAAGGAACGCTATGGCCATGCGGTGGAGATGCAGCAGGCTGATGTTGAATTGCGCCTCGACCCTGCAGTGCCGGAGTTGACGATTTGTCCCGCGCTGGTGTGGAAGGAACGGGGTGCCGGTTTCGTGGTTTCCAAGGTTGGTGATAACCGCTTCCGCTGCCAGTTTTTCTATTCGGTGCGCGAGCAGTATGGCACCGGCAAGACGGAGTACGACGACCTGCTTGAATGCGTGGTTGCCCTGCTCAAGCTTCAGGCGGATCACGAGGCCAAGCGTCAGCAGAATCAGTAATTCTTTTGGGAGTGTAAAAATATGGCGAAGAAAAACGCATTTTATGCACAGTCCGGCGGTGTGACCGCGGTGATCAACGCATCCGCCTGCGGTGTGATCGAGACTGCGCGTCTGCACAAGGACAAAATTGGCAAGGTATATGCCGGCCGTAACGGAATTATCGGTGCGCTGACCGAAGATCTGATCGATACCAGCAAGGAATCGGATGCGGCGATTGCCGCTCTGCGCTCCACGCCTTCCGGCGCTTTTGGCTCCTGCCGCTTCAAGCTGAAAAGCCTGGAAGCCAACAAGCGCGAATATGAGCGCCTGATCGAAGTGTTCAAGGCCCACAATATCGGTTACTTCTTTTACAACGGCGGCGGCGATTCCGCAGACACCTGCTTCAAGGTTTCGCAGTTGTCGGAGGCCATGGGTTACCCTATCCAGGCGATTCACGTGCCGAAGACCGTGGACAATGATCTGCCGATTACCGATTGCTGTCCGGGCTTCGGTTCTGTCGCCAAGTATATTGCGGTGTCGACGCTGGAAGCTTCCTTCGACGTAAAGTCGATGGCGAAGACTTCTACGAAGATTTTCGTTCTTGAGGTGATGGGTCGTCATGCCGGCTGGATTGCTGCTGCCGGCGGCCTGGTGGAAGATCATGGCATTCCGGTGGTGGTGCTGTTTCCTGAGGTTGAGTTCGATCAGGAGAAATTCCTCGCCAAGGTGGACAAGAACGTCAAGGAACATGGTTTCTGCACCATCGTGGTATCCGAAGGTTGCCACTACCCCGATGGCCGCTTCCTGGCCGAGCAGGGTACTCGCGATGCCTTCGGTCATGCCCAGCTCGGCGGTGCCGCACCGGTCGTGGCCAACATGATCAAGGATGCCTTGGGTTACAAGTTCCATTGGGCAGTCGCCGATTATCTGCAACGCGCAGCGCGTCACGTGGCTTCCAAAACCGATGTCAAACAGGCCTACCAGCTCGGCAAGGCGGCAGTGGATCTGGCTCTCAAAGGCCGGAACTCGGTTATGCCGACTGTCGACCGCATCTCCGATACCCCTTACAAGTACAAGATCGGCGTTGCCGACCTCAAGGATGTGGCCAACGTCGAAAAAATGATGCCCAAGAGTTTCATCACCAAGGATGGTTTCGGTATTACAGAGAAGTGCAAGCGCTATCTGGTGCCGTTGATTCAGGGTGAGGATTATCCGAAATACAAGGACGGCCTGCCAGTATATGTCACGTTGAAAAATGTGGCGGTGCCGAAGAAGTTGGGCGACTTCAAGATTTGATCTGAAAATTGAATCCGCCACTGCCAATGAATAGTTTACGGACTCAATGGCAAGCTCCTTCCCTGAAGCATTGCTTACTGGCCGTGTTTCAGGGAATTTTTCTGGGAATAAAGACGTGTTCGGGATATATGTTATCTGTCACGGATCAGGGTTTCTAATAGGGTAATTTTGATTTTTTGGTGTTAGGGCGATTGGCCGGCCCTGATCGGCCGGTTTAACTGGGAGGGAAGTTCATGTCAACAGGTCTCATATTTGCGTTGGTTTGCGCAATTGCGGCGCTCCTGTATGGAGCGGTTTCGATTAAATGGATTTTGGGTCTGCCGACCGGTAACGATAAAATGCGGGAAATTTCCGCTGCAGTGCAGGAGGGCGCACAGGCCTATCTTAGCCGGCAATACACCACCATCGGCATGGTCGGTGTAATTCTGCTGGTTGTCATCTTTGTCGCGCTGGGCTGGCAAACCGCCGTCGGCTTCGCGCTCGGCGCGTTTCTGTCCGGCCTGACCGGTTTCATCGGCATGAACGTATCGGTACGCGCTAACGTACGCACCGCGCAGGCTGCCACCCAAGGGCTGAATGCCGCGCTTAACGTCGCCTTCAAGGGCGGCGCCATTACCGGCCTGCTGGTTGTCGGTCTGGGCCTGCTCGGTGTGGCCGGCTACTATTCCTTCCTGACCCTGGTAATCGGCGTCGACGCCGCTGAAGCAACCCACTCTCTGGTAGGTCTGGCTTTTGGTAGTTCGCTGATTTCCATCTTCGCCCGTCTTGGCGGCGGCATCTTCACCAAGGGCGCTGACGTCGGCGCCGACCTGGTGGGTAAGGTCGAAGCCGGCATCCCCGAGGATGACCCCCGCAACCCTGCCGTTATTGCCGATAACGTTGGCGACAACGTCGGTGACTGCGCTGGTATGGCTGCCGACTTGTTCGAAACCTATGCCGTGACCATCATCGCCACCATGGTGCTGGGCGGCCTGCTAATCACCGGTTCCCCGGAAGCGGTGATCTATCCGCTGGTGCTGGGCGGCGTCTCGATTATCGCTTCGATTATCGGCACCTTCTTCGTCAATACGCGCGAAGGCGGCAAGATCATGAACGCGCTGTATCGCGGTCTGATCGTTTCCGCTGTGCTGGCGGTGATCGCGTTCTACCCCGTGACCACCTGGATCCTGGGCGAGGGCGTGATGATCGGCGGCAAGATGATAACGTCAATGAACCTGTATCTGGCTTCCCTGATCGGTTTGGTGCTGACTGCTGCGATGGTGTGGATCACCGAGTATTACACCGCCACCGAGTTCAACCCGGTGCGCCACATTGCTCAGGCTTCCACTACCGGCCACGGCACCAACGTGATCGCCGGCCTGGGCGTATCGATGAAGTCTACTGCCGCGCCGGTGCTGGCTGTGTGCCTGGCAATCTATAGCGCCTACGCTTTGGGTGGCTTGTACGGCATCGCCATCGCTGCAACCTCGATGTTGTCCATGGCTGGCATCATCGTGGCGCTTGATGCTTACGGCCCGATCACCGACAACGCCGGTGGTATTGCTGAAATGGCCGGCCTGCCCGACTCCATCCGCAACATCACCGACCCACTCGACGCCGTGGGTAACACCACCAAGGCCGTGACCAAGGGCTACGCCATCGGCTCCGCCGGTCTGGCCGCCCTGGTGCTGTTCGCTGACTATACTCACGCATTGAATGTCAAGGCTTTGGCTCTTGATGCAAGTGCGATTCCCATGACTTTCGACCTGTCCAATCACATGGTCATCATCGGCCTGTTCATCGGCGGCATGGTTCCTTATCTGTTCGCTGCCATGGGCATGGAAGCAGTCGGTCGCGCCGCCGGTTCGGTGGTGGTCGAAGTGCGCCGCCAGTTCAAGGAAATCCCCGGCATCATGGAGGGTACCGGCAAGCCGGAATATGGCACCTGCGTCGACATGCTGACCAAGGCCGCGATTAAGGAAATGATCATCCCGTCGCTGCTGCCGGTTGCCGTTCCGGTAATCGTCGGCCTGACCCTTGGTGCGCAAGCACTGGGTGGCGTACTGGTCGGCACCATCGTCACCGGCATCTTCGTGGCAATTTCCATGACCACCGGCGGTGGCGCATGGGATAACGCCAAGAAGTACATCGAGGAAGGCAATTTTGGCGGTAAAGGTTCCGAAGCCCACAAGGCTGCAGTGACCGGCGATACCGTCGGCGATCCCTACAAGGACACCGCCGGCCCCGCCGTTAACCCGCTGATCAAGATCATCAACATCGTAGCGCTGATGATTGTGCCGCTGCTGCATGTAATTCAGTAGTCGTTGTGGTTGCATGAGAAAACAGGTCGGCGAATGCCGGCCTGTTTTTTTGGTACACTGATTGCGATTTACATCCGACTTTAATTTTCGGAGAGCTCTGTGGAGAAATCTTGGCGAGATGCCATGAATAAAGTGCTCAGCGGAAGCTGGGGCACCTTTGCATTACACGGAAATTTCCGAGCAGATTCTGCCTCGTGGTGATTACTCCACTGATGGAGCAATACCACCGCAATTAGGTTGAGAAAAATAAAGCCGGTATAATGCCGGCTTTATTTTTTGGGTCTAATCCATGAATCTTGACCGAGTCAGTTCCGGGCATGATCTGCCCAATGATTTTAACGTCATCATCGAAATCCCGATGCATGGCGACCCGATCAAATACGAGGTGGACAAGGAAACCGGCGCGATGTTCGTGGATCGCTTCATGTCGACGGCGATGCACTATCCCTGCAACTATGGCTACATCCCCCACACCCTGTCGGATGACGGTGACCCGGTAGATGTGCTGGTAATTACGCCGGTGGCGTTGATTACCGGCGTGGTGGTGCGCTGCCGCCCGATCGGCATGCTCAAGATGACGGATGAGGCCGGGGAGGATGCCAAATTGTTGGCGGTGCCGATCGACAAGTTGTGCAATCTCTACCGCAACATTGAATCGCCACGCGACCTGCCTGAGTTGACCTTGTCGCAGATTGCCCATTTCTTCGAACACTACAAGGATCTGGAACCGGGTAAGTGGGCCAAGGTAGAAGGCTGGGTCGGGGCGGAGGAGACCAAGGCTGAGATTATGGCCGGGGTGAAACGATATCAGGAAGCTGCCGTTAAACCGATGTTTTAACTTTCGTGAGGCGTTTGGAGGTTGTTTTTTCCCTTTCACTCCTCACGCCTTACCCCTCACACGATTATTAATGAAACTTTGTATTCTTTCCGATAGCCACGACAACCGCGATTTGCTGGCATCTGCCGTTGAGGACGCCAAGGCGCGCGGCGCGGTCGCCACGCTGCATTGCGGCGACATTGTTGCGGCCAATACCCTGGGGATATTCAAGAAGCTTGAGATGCCGGCGCACGTTATTTACGGCAACAACACCGGCGACCTCTACACGCTATCCCGCATGGCGCACGAGTCGGGCAACCTGATCCATTTTTACGGCCAGGATGCGGGCATTACCCTGCATGGCCGCACCATTTTTATCGTGCACTACCCGCATTACGCTCGCGCCATGGCATGCACCGGAGAGTGGGACATGGTCTGCTGTGGCCACGATCACCGTGTGGCGATCGACCAAGTGGACAATATCCGCGGCGGCAAGACCTGGCTGGTGAATCCGGGTACGGTGGGGGGGGTGGGCAAGCCGCCGACCTATATTCTCGGTGATCTCGATGCGATGACCTTCGAGGTTGTTCCGGTTCCTGCTATGGGATAGGCAGGTCTTATTTATTTAATCTATTCAAACATAAGAAAATTCAATTCTATTTTGTGGGCAGTGCGGTGGATTGGGTGCCTGAATCGGAGTAATATTGCACCCGGTCTAAAATTCAACTAATGCCTAATCCGGCCTAGGTACAAACCTGTGCCGAAGCCCTAAAGTATCCGTGACGGAGGTAACCTGATGACGGACGTTATTGCAACCAACCAGACCATTTTGGTCGTCGGTGGCGGTATCAGCGGCATGACAGCAGCCCTGGAGGCAGCTGAGTGCGGCAAGAATGTAGTGCTGGTTGAAAAAAACCCGGCCCTCGGTGGCCGCGTTTCCCAGCTGTATCGCTATTTCCCCAAGCTGTGTCACCCGATATGCGGCCTTGAAATCAACCAGCGCCGTCTTAAGCAGAATCCGCGCATTCGCGTCCTGACCATGGCCGAAGTGACAGAAATCACCGGTGGTGAAGGCGATTACACCGCTACCCTCAAGCTGGCCCCGCGCTTCGTCAACGAAAATTGCACCGCCTGCGGCGAGTGCGGTAAAGCGGTTGATGCAGAAGTGCCGGACGAATTCAACTACAACCTCAGCAAAGTCAAGGCTGCCTATCTGCCGCACAAGATGGCCTATCCGCAACGCTATGTGATCGATCCGTCGATCATCGGCACCGCTGATGCAGACAAGGCCAAGGCCGCCTGTAAATACGGCGCGATTGACCTCGACATGAAAGAGGAACTGGTTCAGCTGAAAGCCGGCGCAGTGATCTGGGCAACGGGTTGGAAACCATACGATGCGGCCAGGATTCAGCCTTATGGCTATGACCGTTTCTCCAATGTCATCACCAGTGTCGAGTTCGAGCGTCTGGCCGATATCCACGGCCCGACCAAAGGCAAGATCCTGCGACCATCCGATGGCAAGGAAGCCAGGAACATCGCTTTCATCCAGTGCGCTGGCTCGCGTGACGAGAACCATCTGCGCCATTGCTCGCGCATCTGCTGCATGGCTTCCTTGAAGCAGACCAACTACGTGCGCGAAGCCTACGGCGACGAAGGCAAGTCGACGATCTATTACATTGATATTCGTGCGATTGACCGTTTCGAGGACTTCTACCAGAAAGTGCAGAAGGACCCGACCGTCAGTTTCATCAAGTCCAAGGTCGCCAAGGCGGTCCAGGATGAGAAGACCGGCGATGTCGTCCTTCATGGTGTAAATACCGAAGGTTATCACCGCTATGCCACCCCTTACGATCTCGTGGTTTTGGCAGTCGGCATGGAGCCGTCCGTCATGGGTGTGAATTTGCCGGCTGAAATCGTGTCGGATTCTAGCGGCTTCATCGAAGCCGATCCGTCCAACCACGCTTTCTTCGGCGCGGGCTGCGCATCCAATCCGCTGGACGTGAACCGGGCGGTGCAGAGTGCGACTGCTTCGGCGTTGCGTGCGATTCAGGTGGTTAACCGTGTTGCCAGAGTGGAGGGTGTGTAAATGGCAGACATGAAAGTAGCAGCATATATTTGCCAGGGCTGCGGTCTGGGCGATCGCCTGGATACGGCCGCTTTGGCCAAATTGGCACAAAAGGAAGGCAAGGCCGCCCTGGTCAAGGAGCATGAGTTCCTGTGCAACGCCGAAGGCATCAAGATGATCCGTGACGACATCGCCAACGAAGCCGTCACCCATGTCATGATCGGCGCCTGCTCGCGCCGTGCCAAAACCGAAGCGTTTGGCTTTACCGATGTTTGCGTATCCCGCGCCAATCTGCGCGAGGGCGTGATCTGGACCCAGCCCGAAACCGACGAGGCGCGCGAGACTACGCAGGAGATGGCGGAAGACTACATCCGCATGGGCTGCGCCGAAGTCAAGAAAATGACCTTGCCCCAAGGGGATCCGGCAGCTGTGACTGAGCGCACCTTGCTGGTGGTGGGTGGCGGTGTGTCTGGCATGACCGCGGCACTGGAGGCTTCCAAGGCGGGCTACAAGGTGGTGCTGGTGGAAAAATCCGGCGCCCTTGGCGGTTGGGCTGCCAGGCTGCACAAGCGCACGCCGGGCAAGTCCCCCTACAAGGACCCACAGGATACTCCGGTGGTTGAAATGGCTGCGGCGATTGAGGCCGACGTCAATATCAAGGTTTACCTCAACGCGATTACCAGTAAAACCAGCGGCGCGCCCGGTCGTTTCGAGATCGAGATCAGCACCGAGTCTGGTGCCACCGCAATCGAGAAAGTCGGTGCGATCGTTCAGGCGACGGGTTTCGAGCTGTACGATGCCAACAAACTGCCGGAACTCGGCTATGGCAAGTCTGCCAACGTGGTGGATCAGGCTGGACTGGAAGCACTTGCCAAGGCAGCTAAAGGCAGCCCGATCAAGCGTCCTTCCGACGGCGGCGAAGTCAAAACTGTCGTGTTCGTGCAATGCGCGGGCCAGCGTGATGAATCCGGCCAGCATCTGCCTTATTGCTCAGGCTCCTGCTGCCTGACTTCCGTCAAACAGGCGATGTATTTCAAGGAAGCCAACCCCGATATCGATACGGTGGTGATCTACACCGATCTGCGCATGCCCGGTAATGGTGAAGATTTTTATCGCAGTGGTCAGGAAAAGGGCGTGATTTTCACCAAGGGCAAGGTCTCTGGCGTCGAAGCTGCGGGTAACCAGTGCAAGGTGAATTTTCATGATGTGATCCTCAACGACCAGGCTGTAATCGACAATGCCGATCTGGTGGTTCTCGCCACCGGCCAGGTGCCGAATTCCGGCGTGGATATCGATACCAAGCTGAAAGCGGAAATCGCCGCTGCGGCTGGCGACAACTCCCTGATGGAAGCCTACAACGCTTCGCAGCAGGAAGGTGCGGTTCAGCCGATTTCCATGCTTAACCTGACCTACCGTCAGGGGCCGGACGTGCCGCAGTTGAAATACGGCTTCACCGACTCGCATTTCATTTGCTTCCCTTATGAAACCCGCCGCACCGGTATTTATTCCGCCGGTCCGGTGCGCCGCCCGATGGACATGGTGCAGGCGATGGAGGATGCAACCGGCGCTGCAATGAAGGCGATTCAGGCGATCGAAAATGCGGGTCTGGGCCGTGCCGCCCATCCGCGTTCTGGCGACCTGTCCTTCCCCAAGGTGCGCCTTGAAGGTTGTACTCAGTGCAAGCGCTGCACAGTGGAATGCCCGTTCGGTGCTATCGACGAAGATGAGAAGCGCTTCCCGCTGTTCAACCAGTCACGTTGCCGTCGTTGCGGCACTTGCATGGGTGCCTGCCCGGTGCGCGTGATTTCCTTCGAAAACTACTCGATTGATACCGTCGGTTCGCAGCTGAAGGCGGTTGACGTGCCCGACGAGTTTTCCGAGAAACCGCGCATCCTGATTCTGGCCTGTGAAAACGACGCTTATCCTGCGCTCGACATGGCGGCGATGAACCGCAACGTCTACAGTGCTTTCGTGCGTGTCATCCCGGTGCGTTGCCTCGGTTCTGTCAACACCATCTGGATCAACGACGCGCTCAGCAGCGGTTACGACGGCGTGATGATGATGGGTTGCAAGCACGGCGACGACTACCAGTGCCATTTCGTCAAGGGCTCCGAACTTGCCAATATCCGTATGAGCAAGATCGGCGACACTCTGAAAAATATGAGCCTGGAAGAAGAGCGGGTTTCCACCTTCGAGGTGGCCATTACCGACATCGAGCGTGTGCCGCAGCTGATCAACGATTACGCGGCATTGATCCAGAAAATCGGCATGAGCCCGATGAAGGGCTTCTAGGAGACGGCATTATGAGCGAAAACTACCGTAATAATTTCCTCAAGGAAGTCGAGGAAAGAGTCGAGGAAGGCCACTGGGTCAAGATGTGCATGCAGTGCGGTGTCTGCGCCGGATCGTGCCCGCTCGGCCCGCATTGGGCGCATCCGCCGCAGGAGATCTTCATGATGATCCGTGCCGGCAAGCGTGAGGAAGTGCTGACTTCCGATTCGATGTGGATGTGCACTTCCTGCTACAACTGCGTCGTACGCTGTCCGCGCAAGCTGCCGATCACCCATATCATGCATGGCTTGGCAAACCTGGCTTATCGTCTGGGCTTGTCGCCGAAGAATCAGACCACGCAGAAATTTGCTTCAATGTTTTGGAATAACCTGGCGCAGACCGGCCGCGTCAACGAGTTGAAGCTCTCCCTGGGCATGTATTTCAAGGACGGTTTTGCTCAAGGCATCAAGAACGCGATGGCAATGCAGAGCGTCGGTCTGGGCATGGTAAAGGCAAAGCGCCTGAATCCGATGGAACTGTTTGGTGGGCATGGCATCAAGGACAAGAGCGGCTTTCATGCCATGCTGAAAAAAGCGCGCGAGATCGAAGACCGCCGCAAGAATTTCGCCTAAGGAGTCAATGATGGCAAAAAAAACCTATTCGTTTTATCCGGGCTGCTCGTCACAGACCAAGGCGTCTTCTGACAACTACCTGAAGTCGACCAACTCGATGTGCAAATACCTCGACATCGAGCTGAAGGAAATTCCGGACTGGAATTGCTGCGGCGCTTCCATCGGTTATGCCGAGGGTGGCGAACTGCCGCGCATCACGCTGTCCGCCCGCAATATGGCACTGTCAGAGCAGCATAATCCGGGCATGGATCTGGTCGCGACTTGCGCCGCATGCTGGCTCTCCACCCGCGAGGCCAAGGAGCGCATCGCGCATAGCTCGCAGACATTGGCCGAAACCAATACTGCATTGGCAGAGGCCGGCCTGACCTATAAAGGCAATCAGGCGGCACGCCATATGGCGGAGGTGCTGGTTGAAGATTTCGGTTTCGATGAACTGAAACGAGGCGTGAAAAAACCGTTGCAGGGTATCAAATTTGCCGGCTACGTCGGCTGCCAGACTAATCGTCCGTTCGGTCTTGCCGGCGAATCGTTCGAGAACCCGACGTATCTTGACAATCTGGTCGAGGCGATGGGCGGCGAAGCTGTGCCCTACGACCAGAAAGTCACCTGCTGCGGCGGTGCGCTGGCCTTCTCCGAGCCGGAAAAAAGCCAGAAGCAGATCAAGGATATCATCGAGTCAGCCTATGATCATGGTGCCGAGATGATCGTTACGCCTTGCCCGCTGTGCCAGGCTAACGTCGAGATCTATCAGGGCGAGGTGAACAAGCGCTTTGGCACCAAGTTCAATATCCCGGTGACCTACTACTCGCAGTTGATCACCGTCGCTTATGGTGGCACTGCGGCCGAAGCAGCGCTGGACGGCCAGTTGGTCCGCGCTACCAAGCTCGAGGATATCGCCAAGAAGTAAAAAATAAAAATCTTTATGACAGTGAATTGGGGGCGTCCTGCGGGTCGCCCCCAGTTGTTTTGTAGAAGCAAAAGGAGTGGCCATGAAAAATCCAAAAACGCTAGATGAATACATCGACCTGGTGCACCAGGCCGTTTATGAAGTAGACGAACTGCGTGCGGTCGTCGAAGAGGACGAAGAACGCAAGGGCATGATCCTGCCCTGGGTGGATGCCATGGACAAGGAGTTGCGCGGCATGTACGAAACCATGGTCAACGGCACCTACCAGTTTGACCCGAATGGTCCCGATCTGCCATTTATGGAGATCATCAAGAGATTCGGACCGAACATCCCTTTCAAACCCTTGCTCAACGTGATCAACCACACCCATCGTTTTGGGCTGGACATCGGTTCGTAGCCTATAACCGGTGATCGACCAGGGTGCCGCCCGGACGTATTCCAGAGGACGGCTTCGGTCAGGCCTTGGCTGCGTGGCATGGGGAGATGGAACCGTGAAACATGGGGTTCCTCAGGATTTCTGAAATATTCAGGGAAATGCCGAAATTGAGATGGCGATGGCGGTCAGGGAAGGGCGCGCCTTCGTTGGGTTCGTAACTGCGCGAACCCATAGCCATGGCCAGTTTGAAGTAGTGTAATACGTTATGATCTTGCCGTTGCAGCACGCTGGTCGTCTTGGCGACCAATAGTAGGTCTGCCCGGAAAAATCGTTATCAGCGATTCGAATTAGCAGCCGATTGCATAATTTGTAACCTGCTCCTCGCGGTCGATGTGGCACCGTTTAGGTGCGAATATTGTGTGCAGGCACCAACTCGGTGCGCCATTGCTGCACCGAGTTGGTGCTATTCCTTTCAATAACAGTGCATTTTATTCTGGCCCGATTATTGCTCTCAGTGGTGAGATATTTATTTCTGGAGTGGTGATGGAAAATCTCAAGACTGGTAGCGATGTACTGTTCATACTTCTTGGCGCGATCATGGTGTTGGCGATGCATGCAGGCTTCGCCTTCCTTGAACTGGGCACGGTGCGCAAGAAGAATCAGGTTAACGCGCTGGTGAAGATCATGACGGATTTCGCCATCTCCACCATCGCCTATTTCTTTATCGGTTACGGCATTGCCTATGGGGTGAATTTCTTCTCCGGCGCTGAGGTGCTGGTACAGAAAAACGGCTACGAACTGGTCAAATTTTTTTTCCTGCTGACTTTTGCCGCAGCGATTCCGGCGATCATATCGGGTGGTATCGCAGAGCGGGCGCGCTTCAATCCTCAACTGGCGGCAACCTTTCTTCTGGTCGGCTTCGTTTACCCATTTTTTGAAGGAATTGTCTGGAATCACCATTACGGCGTGCAGGAATGGCTGAAAGCGACTTTCGGGGCAGAGTTCCACGACTTCGCCGGCTCCGTGGTGGTGCACGCCATGGGCGGCTGGATCGCGTTGCCCGCGGTGCTACTGCTCGGTGCACGACGCGGCCGTTACACCAAGGAAGGCATGGTGGCGGCGCATCCCCCGTCAAGCATCCCGTTCCTCGCTCTGGGTGCGTGGATTCTGACAGTGGGCTGGTTTGGCTTCAACGTCATGTCGGCGCAGACCATTGAAGCAGTCAGTGGCCTGGTGGCGGTGAATTCGCTGATGGCGATGGTAGGCGGCATCCTGGCGGCACTGGTGGTGGGTAGGAACGATCCCGGCTTCGTGCATAACGGCCCGCTTGCCGGCTTGGTGGCGGTGTGTGCCGGTTCTGACCTGATGCACCCGATGGGTGCATTGATTACCGGTGGGGTGGCTGGGGCGCTGTTCGTGTGGATGTTCACCTTGACCCAGAACAAATGGAAAATTGACGATGTGCTCGGTGTGTGGCCGCTACACGGCCTGTGCGGCGCGTGGGGCGGGATCGCCGCCGGAATATTTGGCCTCAAGGCGCTGGGCGGCGTCGGTAATGTGAGTTTTGCCGCGCAGCTGATCGGCACTCTGCTCGGCATTGGCATCGCACTAACCGGCGGTTTTCTGGTTTATGGACTGCTGAAAAAACTGGTGGACATCCGCCTCGACCCGGAGCAAGAATACAACGGCGCCGATATCAGCATCCACAATATCTACGCGACCCCGGAGGGCGAGGCTTAGGATTCGAGCAGGCATGATCCATTGCAATTAAAATCTGTCGAAGAATCGAATTTTAAAGCCCGTCGGAAGATTGCATGAGAATTGGCTCGCCAAGCTAATAGGGTGCAACCTGAGAATAAGCAAACAGGTTTTTCACCCAGCCCTCCCAAACGATGTCATAACCAGTACGCCAACCCTGTACTTTTCGTGGTAAGTGCGATGAATATGGCGCCACGGGCCCGTGGCGCCGGAATTTACCCGTTATTTTCCAGCGACAGGCAGCGCCGTCTTGTCCACCACCCGACGCAGAACAAAGCTCGAATGCACGCCGGTAACACCTTTTATCCGGGTGATACGATTCAGTAGCAGTTCCTGATAGGCATCCATGTCCTTCACCACCACCTTGAGTTGGTAGTCGGCCGCCTGGCCGGTAATCAGCAGGCATTCCATGACTTCTGAAATCTCGCCGATTGCCGCTTCAAAGTGATTGAAACGCTCAGGCGTGTGCTGGTCCATGGAAATGTGAATCAAGGCCATCAGCGACAATCCTAGCGCCTTGGCGTCTACCAGCGCACGGTAGCCGGCGATGAGGCCGGATTCTTCAAGGACGCGCACCCTGCGCAGGCAGGGGGACGGCGACAAACCGATACGGTCCGCCAGTTCCTGGTTGCTGATGCGCCCATCCTGTTGCAGTACCTGCAGAATTTGGCGGTCAAAACGATCTATTTCCACAATATTGCCCATTGTTTTTTAAATATAGCAAATAGTTTGCCATATTATACATATATTGAAATATCCTGCCAATTTGCACAAGCTCTTCGCATAAAAAGCAAGCATCTGCCGGGCTGTTTTGCGTACCATGTTTCTCGTCAAGAACAGCCGCCATAAAATTCAGGAGCCCGCCATCATGTTGAAAGACCCTTGCCGCAAGTACACCCCGTTCCCACCGGTCAATCTCGTTGACCGGCAATGGCCGAACCGGACCATCGCCACGCCGCCTATCTGGATGAGCACCGATCTGCGCGACGGCAACCAGGCACTTTTCGAGCCGATGAATGCCGGACGCAAGATGCGCATGTTCCGCATCCTCTGCGACATTGGTTTCAAGGAAATAGAGGTGGCTTTCCCGTCCGCCTCCCAGACCGATTTCGATTTCGTGCGCCAGCTTATCGAGGGCGATCACATCCCCGAAGATGTCACCATCGAAGTGCTCACCCAAGCCCGCGAGCATCTTATCCGCCGCACCATGGAGTCCCTCAAGGGCGCGCGCCGGGTCATCGTCCATGTTTACAACGCCACCTCGAAGCCCTTCCGCGAGATCGTGTTCGGGATGAGCAAGGCGGAAGTCGTGGATATGGCCGTCTCCGCCGTGCGCCTGGTCAAGCGGTTGGCCGAGGAGCAACCGGAGACCGGATGGGTGCTCGAATACAGTCCCGAAACCTTCACCGCCACGGAACTCGATTTTGCGCTTGAAGTCTGCGATGCGGTGACCGCCGCTTGGGGGGCGACGCCAGACAACAAGGTCATCCTCAATTTGCCGACGACGGTGGAAGTGACATCGCCGAACGTCTACGCCGACCAGATCGAGTGGATGCACCGCCATCTTGCCCGCCGCGACAGCGTCATCCTGAGCGTCCACCCCCACAATGACCGCGGTACGGCGGTGGCTGCCGCCGAACTGGCGGTGATGGCCGGTGCCGAGCGTGTCGAAGGCTGTCTCTTCGGCAACGGGGAACGCACCGGGAACGTGGATATCGTCACCCTCGCTCTCAACCTCTACACCCAGGGAGTCTCTCCGGGCCTCGATTTCTCCGACATCAATGCCGTGGCGCGTACCGTGGAGTACTGCAACCAGTTGTCCATCCATCCGCGCCATCCCTATGTCGGCGACCTCATCTTCACGGCCTTTTCCGGTTCGCACCAGGATGCGATCAAGAAAGGCTTTGCCGTGCAGAAATCCGATGCCCTTTGGAACGTTCCCTATCTTCCGATCGACCCTGCCGACTTGGGCCGCAGCTACGATTCCGTGATTCGGGTAAACAGCCAGTCCGGCAAGGGCGGCATCGCCTACTTGCTGGAAACCGAATACGGCGTGGTATTGCCGCGTCGCTTGCAGGTCGAATTTTCCGGCGAGGTGCAGCGCCATATGGACACCCATGGCGGGGAAATGAGCGCCGCCGATATCTGGCGATTGTTCGCCCGGACCTATCTCGCCGCCAGCGAACCTGTGCGCTACGTCGAACATCATCTGCTCGAACTCGGCGGCGCCCAGGGCATTCGCTTGACTGTGGAAATGAATGGGACACGCCAGTTGCTTGCCGGCGAGGGCAATGGCCCGATTGACGCGGCCGTTCATGCGCTGGGCAGCTTGGGTATCGTCCTCCAGGTGCGCAGCTATGAAGAGCGCTCCATGGAGAGCAGCCTCGAAGGCGGCAATGCCAAGGCTTGTGCCTTCATGGAAATGACGCGTTCCGGTAGCGGGTATGAATGCTACGGAGTGGGCATGGATGCCAATATCGTTACGGCTTCGATCAAGGCGCTGGTGTGCGGCGTCAATCGGCTGGAGGAAAACGCCTTCGATGAAAGCCAAACTCGGGCCGCTTGATCAAGAAAGGCGGCATCGTTGAATGACTGCCAGCCGCCCACCAAGGAGAATCATCGGCACCGCCGCTCGCTGGAATGGGTCTTCGAGGCTTCCCCCTCCCCCCGACAGGCTTTATTGCTGCGATCGGCATGGCGGGTTGCTCCGCCCTGCCTACATGAATTTCGGTATGTCGATGCCCCATTTTTCAGGGGACTCGTGGCTGACGATCTTGTCGCCGCCGCCGTGGCCCAGCGGCCTGGACAGATCAACATTTTTAGGCGTGATGTAATAACCCTTCTTGGCGTTGAAGACGACACGCACCAGCGGTAGCGCGAGGTTTTTCTCGCACTGCTCGACCACGATGCCGATCCTGCCGCTTTCCAGCATCACCAGCGTGCCGACCGGATAAATGCCGATGGTGCGGATAAATGCGTGCACCAGTTCTGGATTGAAATGGAATTTGCTCCACTCGAAGATTTTCCGCAGAGCATCAGTCGGTTCCATTCCCTTATGGTAGCAGCGGTCCGAGGAGAGCGCGTCATAGACGTCCACAATCGACGCCATCTGGCCATAGATCGACATTTCCGAGCCTTTCAATCCGAACGGGTAGCCGCTGCCGTCGAAGCGCTCGTGGTGCTGGGCGGCCACGTCGATCGAAACCTGGGTGATGCCCGGTGTTGCTTCTAGTATGGTGCGGCTATCCATCACATGCGACTTCATGAGCTGGAATTCCTCATCGGTAAACTTGCCGGGCTTGTTCAGCACCTTATCCGGCACATTCATTTTGCCGATGTCGTGCAGCATGCCGCCCACACCCAGCAGTTGGATGATATCGCGGTCGAGCTCAAGGGCGCGGGCAAATGAAATCAGCAGTGCCCCGACGCTGACCGAGTGCAGGAAGGTATAGTCGTCCTTGCTCTTGATTCTGCACAGGCTGAGCAGGGCGTCCTTGTTGCGGAAGATGGAGCTGGTCATTTGTCCGACTACCGGATCGATCTGCTCCAGTTCGATCTGCTTGCCGAGTCGCGCGTCCTGCATGATGTTGCGCACGATCTTGTTGGCTTCGCTGTGCACCCGGAGTGATTTCTCAAGCTCGTCGCGCAGCGAGGCGGACTCGACGGGCATGGCTTTCTGGGCGATTTCGATCAGTTCATGCTCGATTTCGGCCCTGACCTCGCTTTCAGTCGGTGCATCCTGCACGTCCATGCCCTTGCCGGTGTCGATGTACACCTCGCGGATACCGAAGCTGACAATTTTCTTGATTTCCTTGTCGCTTTTGACCTTGAGGGTGCCGATTAGAAAGGGATGTTCCAGCCAGCCGCAGTTCATGTCGTGGATGAACATGCCGGGTTTTAGCTGCTGAACACTGATTCTCTTGATCATTTTTCAGGCTCTATGAAAGCGATTCTAAATGATAACCGAGTCAGGGCTGGTTGGGATTATGCGAGGCAACTAAATTTTTTACAGGTATCTTGCCAGCATCGCCCTGTTCACGTTGTCGACAAGCGGTATGCGCACCACCCAGCCGTTGCCCGGAGCTTCAGTGATGGGGGCGCCGTTTTTGTTCAGCATCTGCGCCAGCACCATTTCGCGATTGCCGGCAGGGTGGATGATTTCCAGTCTGTCGCCGACGGCGAACCGGTTTTTCACCACCACTTCCGCCATGCCTGATGCCGCATCGTAACCGACGATATCGCCGACATATTGTTGGCGATTGCTTTCAGACTGGCCGGTAAGGTAGTTCTGGTATTCGACAGTGTGATGGCGCTGGTAGAAACCATCGGTATAGCCCCGGTTGGCCAGGTTTTCGAGTGCGCCCAAATGTGACGGATCGAAGGCGCGCCCTGACACGGCATCATCAATTGCCTGGCGGTAAATCTGGGCGGTGCGCACCACATAATAGGCGGACTTGGTGCGCCCCTCGATCTTCAACGAATCCACGCCGATTTCCGCCAACCGAGCGACATGCTCCACCGCGCGCAGATCCTTGGAATTCATGATATAGGTGCCGTGCTCGTCCTCCAGCACCGGCATCAGTTCGCCAGGGCGGTCGCCTTCTTCGATCAGCCAGACCCGGTCTGCAAGGGGGTGGCGCTGCTGGTTGCCGCAGGCGGTGAGACCCGACTCCGCCATGGCCTGGTTGATGTCGAAATCCGCTTCGCGGATCACGCCTGCCGCATCCTCCTGCGCATCCTTGACCTTGTAATCCCAGCGGCAGGAGTTGGTGCAGGTTCCCTGATTGGCATCGCGATGGTTGAAATAGCCGGACAGCAGGCAGCGTCCGGAATAAGCGATGCACAGGGCGCCGTGGACGAATACCTCGAGTTCCATGTCCGGACATTGCTGGCGGATTTCGGCGATTTCATCCAGGGAAATTTCGCGCGACAGAATCACCCGTGTCAGTCCCAGAGACTGCCAGAATCTGACTGCGGCGTAATTGACGGTGTTGGCCTGCACCGATAGGTGGACCGGCACTTCCGGCCAGGTTTCGCGCACCATCATGATCAGGCCGGGGTCGGCCATGATCAGGGCGTCCGGCTGCATGGCGATCACCGGCGCCATGTCTGCCAGATAAGTCTTGAGCTTGGCGTTGTGCGGCGTCAGATTGCTGGCGACGTAGAATTTTTTCCCCAGCGCATGCGCCTCGGCAATGCCGGTTTCCAGTTCGTTCAGCCCGAATTCATTGTTGCG
>DATKUY010000008.1:0-32379 GCA_035530375.1 Sulfuricella sp.
CTAGGTTTAATGGGCGATGTAGAGCCTGTTGGAGGGGGCGTATCGGAACTTCGTATTCACTTGGGAGCTGGCTGGCGTATTTATTTTACCCAACGTGGAAAAGAGGTGATCGTATTACTGGCAGGCGGCTCCAAGCGCACCCAGAAAACCGACATCAAGCGAGCCAAAGACTTGGCTGCGCAGCTGGTTTAGCCATGAGGAGACAACGATGAAACCAATCAAAGTGGATGACTTACCTGAGTTCGATGCTGCACCGTATCTTGGCAGTGAAGAGGCGATTGCAGCTTACCTGACAGATATTATTGAGGCAAACAATCCAGCGCTTCTAGCTTCGGCGCTTGGGGATATTGCTCGTGCTCGTGGTATGGGCGAAATTGCCAAGGCGTCCGGCATCTCCCGCGAGGCATTGTATAAAGCGTTACGGCCTGGTGCGCAACCACGTTTCGACACCATCAGCCGTGTTTGTACAGCCTTGGGAGTTCGCTTGGTGGCCCAGGCTGCCCATGCGCCGGTGTAATGCTTGATAGATAGGTCGCACAATTCAGACTCCGTATTTCAAACACCAAATAAATCACCCTCGCCCGGCAGTGCCCAGCTGGAATTACAGGCAGCGCAGCAAAACTTCCCTGACCTCCCCGTCAGTCAGCACGACGGGATTGGTCTTCATACTGCTGCCACGGCAATTCGCCACGATCAGGTCGAGATCGGTTTCGCGGATGCCATAGGCGGACAGTGGCGGCACCTTCATCCTGGCCGTCCACTCCTTGAGCGTTTGCACCAGAAACGCCCGCGCTTCGATATCATCCATATGGGACTTGCCGCTAAACAGGCGGCCGACCTGAGCGTATCTTGCCAGCGCCGGGCTATCCGGTTCCCGTTCTTCCAGCGCGTTGATATTGATTTCCGTCGCCACGGCGAGGGTCGCACCGCAGGCGATGCCGTGAGGGATAGGAAAGAATGCCCCGAGCGGCGCCGCCAATCCGTGCACGGAGCCCAGTCCGGCCTGGGCCAGGGTGATGCCGGAAAGCAATGAGGCATAGGCCATGCCGGAACGGCCATCCGCCCTCTTTTCGTTGCCGTCGTACCAGTCCAGCAGCCCGTCCCGCACATATCCCAGGCCGCTCAATGCCAGCGCATCGGTCACGGGATTGGCGCGTGTCGAGACGAAGGATTCCAGCAACTGGGTCAACGCGTCCATGCCATTGGCGGCAATCAGTTCAGGCGGGCAGCTTGCGAGCAACGCCGGATCGACCACCGCATACCGGGCCACCAGCAAATCATCGCGGAAAGACTTCTTGAATCCATCCGGCCCATGCAGGCTGAGCACGGCATTCTTGGTGGCTTCCGAACCGGTGCCTGCGGTGGTCGGCATGGCGATGAACGGCAGCGACGGCCCCGAATAAGGCAACTCCGGGCCGACGCCTTCGAGATAATCCATCACCGAATTGCCGTGAGGCAGCAGCCCGGCGATCGCCTTGGCGGCATCCAGCGCGCTGCCGCCGCCGATGCCCAGCACCACTTCGATGCCGGCATGGCGATACACCCTGACTGCCTGATCTACCAAGCCAGGAGACGGCTCTTCCACCACCGCCATATCCTCCCACGACAGCCCCTGCCCCTTCATGGCGTCGATCAGGGCCTGCCAATGCAACGAGGCGCGGAACGATTTGCCGCCGGTCACGATCAGGACACGACGGCCGAATTGCCGGAGCAGCCCCGGCACCTGATCGATGCTGCCCTCGCCGAAGACGATCCGGGGCAAGCCAGAAAGGGAAAAGGGGGATATCATGTCAGCTACAATTCAAATCAGATGGAAAGCCTGATTTTACTGGATTTGCACAAACCCGGAACAACAATGCAAAATTCGGGGTACAAAACCAACCGCTGGTCATGACCGAACACGGCGCGACGAGGATGGGAATCAGAAAAGAGCCGCGGATTCTGCTCATGAATGAATTTTATGAAAACAATCGATACAGAACGGCCTGAATGATGGCTAAAGCAAGACTTACCCGGCTGAAAAACGCCGGCACGACTGTCCTGAAGCCGCTGATCGATCTGCAGGAACGGGAAAAACATCGCCTGCGCGGCGAAGTCTTGCAAATCAGGGGGCTGATGCCGCTATTGATGAAACCGCGCAACAATGAACCCTGGAGCCAGGCCGACCGCGAGGAAATCCTGCGCTACATGCGGCAGCTTTCGACTCTGAGCCCCTACCTCATCCTGCTGGTTTTGCCGGGATCGTTCATCCTGCTGCCACTGCTCGCCTGGTGGCTGGACCGCCGCCGCACCCTGCGGCCTCCGAGCGGCGAGCCCCCCACAATCGCCAAGAGCATTCAGGAAACGCCAGAATCCTAGGCGAATATTTCATTGCCGGGCTGACTCTAGCTGTTTTACCGCGAGTGGAATGCCTGTCGCTGAAATGGGTGGCGTTTCTCGCAATTATTGGCGTCGAAAGCCGTCCGCTTGGTGATGGTTCAATCCCCTAAGCGGGCCAAATCTTTCGATTCGTTCGATGCAATCAACTCCGGGTGGTCATCTTTCCTGGGCACTGCCAGAAGCCCCAGCCTGATTGTGCAGCGTTGCGTGCAATCCTTGCTGCAGTCGGCAACCAGGCCTTTCAGGGTAGTCCGGATTTCCTCCAGCACCACAAGCTGGTTCTCGATGGTCTTTAATTTCTTTTCAGCCAGCATTTTGGCCGCCTTGCAATTCGCGGTATCTACATGCGGCGCCAGCTCCGCGATTTCGGCCAGGGTAAATCCCAATTGCTGGGCACGTTTGATAAGATGAACCCGCCCCACATCCCGGTCGGAATAGCAGCGAAAGCCTCCCATCAGGGGCTTGGCAGGACAATCCAGCAGGCCGCGTTTTTGATAATAGCGGATGGTCTCAACGCACACTCCCGCCTCACGGGCCAATGTACCAATGGTAAGTGGACATTTCTTCGACATGGCAATCCCTCATTTCTTTTGACTCCTGATGCCCGTTTGATTCCAGAGGCTGCCCCTATGTGTCACGATACTTGCCGATTTAAACTCTGTACCATGGTGCAGAGTCAAGCGCCATCCGCGCCTAGACAAGCGCCCATCCCCCTTCCCGTGGTTATAAAACCTTGTCATTAACCGCGCCTTCTCGCTTTTAATAGTAGACTATTCTTGTCGGCTATGGCCGCATCCTCCCACTGGCTTGCGCGAAACCTCCACAGCAACTGAACTGACGACATCGCCATATCCACTTGACTCTGCACCATGGTACGGAGTTTAGGCTTTACGCTTGTAGAAAAGTAACCTGGATTATGCGGAGCAAGAGGAGTGAGGATGAGCCATGACAGGAAAGGTTACGCTTACCATCGGCAAGCTAGCCCGTGAGGCGGGAGTGTGCGTTGAGACCATCCGCTATTATCAAAAACGCGGCCTGCTGAACCAACCCAGCAAACCGAAAATAGGTGGATTCCGCTCCTACACCGAAAATGATGTGGAGCGGATCCACTTCATCAAGCGAGCCCAGCGGATGGGTTTTACCCTGGCCGAAATCGCGGAGCTGATCGCCCATACGGACAGCAAGAACTGCCATGCAGCCAAGATGCTGGCGGAAAAAAAACTGAAAACGATTGAGAGCCAGCTTGTGATCCTGGAGAAGGTTCGGGAAACCCTGAAAAGCCTGGTTGTCGGTTGCCGCTGGGATTGCCCGCGATCATGCCAGGTTCTCCGAAAATTTCATGGCAGGCCGTCACTTCAAGAATAACGCGCCCTTTACCGACTCCTCGGAAAAGCCGGAGGCAATATCTGAAGATCCTGACAACGCGAAATGGATCTCGATGAAATTGCTGATAGTTGATGAATCCGAGGAAGTTCGTGACTGGGTAAGCGAAATAATCGCCGACGGATATCGTCTGCAAGCCGTGGAACTGGCAAAGACCCTGAGAAAAGCGGCGACGATTCTCCGGTCAATCAATCCGGATATTGTCATTCTGGACGTGCATTTACCGGACGGATGCGGGACTGACTTCTTGTCGGACATCCGGAGCATGCAGCCACAGGCCAGGACCATCGTCCTGACCAATCATTCGCATGTGTATTACCAGTTAAAGGCCCATCGTGCAGGCGCGGACTATTTTTTCGATAAATCGATAGGCCCCATGATGTTGAAAACCGTTCTGGAACATCTGGGGAGGCAGCATGCGCAAAGAGCCTCCCGGGGCATAACGTGCCTGACTGGATATCCTGAATGCAGCCAGTGAAATTATATTGGTTGCATCCCCTGCCGCTTGGGGTGCTTGCGGCCATTCTCTTGCTGGTCAGTGGTGGTATCGCGTGGACCAACATGGTATTGGTGGGCACCATGGTTTTTTTGGGGATGCTCTCGGGGCGTCGATTGTCCATGCGACAACAACGGGCAATAGCCATCGCCATCGAGGAAGAAAAACGCAAAATAGAGAACGCGCGGCACGCATCGGCAACCGATTTCATTGTCAGCCTTGAACGCTTTTGCGGCAGCGTTACACCTGTTTGGATCAAGCAAATCGAAGATGCCCGAAAACAAATGGAGAATACGATCTTCTCGCTTGTTGAGCGTTTCCTGGAAATGACTGCGAAGATCGAGAATGCCCTTGCCGTTTCCGGTCATGCCGCAGGCGGCACAATGGCTGAAAGCGGCGAGACCGGATTGGTTGCCGCACTTGTCCAAAGCGAAACCGACCTGAAGGCCGTGGTCGATTTCCTGAAAACCGCGACGCGCGACCGGGAGTCTATGCTCGGTGAAATCAAGCGCCTGTCTCAATTCATCGACGAACTCGACAGCATGGCGACCGATGTAGCCAAGGTCGCGGGCCAGACCAATCTGTTGGCGCTTAATGCCGCCATCGAGGCCGCCCGTGCCGGTGAGGCGGGCCGGGGGTTCGCCGTGGTGGCGGATGAAGTACGAAAATTATCCGCGCTTTCCGGCACGACCGGCAAGCGGATCAGCGACAAGGTCGGCGTAGTCAGCACGGCCATATCTTCGGCGTGCCACGCGGCTGAACAGACTGCGGCACATGATGGAGAGTTGGTTGCCAAGTCGGAATCCATCGTGCATGGGGCGCTGGATGGTCTGAGAGGCTTCGCGCACGGGCTGGTCGAGTCGGACGATATCCTGCGACGTGAAAGCGACGGCATCAAGACGGAAATCTCGGCATTGGTGGTCGAACTGCAATCCTATGACAGATTCAATCAAATATTGGCTCATGTGCGGGACAGTATCAGCAGCCTGCCGGCCCATTTTGCGAACAATCGGCAGCAACTGCTTGGTGGCGACAACCAGGAGCCTATCGACATCGATGGTCTACTGGCAGGATTGCAAACTGTCATTCATGACGACGGGCTTGAGCAAAGTCGCTTTCAAGTTTGCAGCCAGCACTGTGACGATTCCGGCATTACGCTTTTTTAACGGGGCAAAGAATGCGCGACATGGACACCTCCATCATCGATTTGCTGTGCAAGGACCAGCTCAAAGTTCTGCTGGAAATACATTCCATCCTGATGACCCGTGATACGAATGAAACGGCGCTGTTTCAAAGAATTTGCGACAGGCTGATTGAATTGCGCCCCTATCGCATGGTGTGGGTGAAAAAACAAGCCGCCGAAGGCGAAACAACAATCGTGGCGGAGGCGGCCGAGGCTGTGCCGCAACAAAAAGAAATCGCCTGCGGGAGCGGAAACGACTGTCTCTCGAGCAGCAACATGCCAAATTATCTGCCGGAACCAGCAGTGATCTCAGTGGAGATTTCCAGCAGCCTGAATCTGATGCCTTGCAAAAAACCAGCCAGGGAATTCCAGGCCGGCTCAATCCTTTCGCAACGGCTCATGGTCGGGACGCAATGCATAGGGGTGATTTCGGTCCACACCAGGGACATGGATGACGATAGCCAGGAACAGGCGCTGCTTCACCTGCTGGCGCGGGACATCAGCTTCGCCATAGCGATGTTGCGGAAGTTTGCTGCAATAGAAACGGCCCCAAAAGAGTTAACGCTCGCAGGCGCAGTATTTGATAGTGCTCTGGAGGGCATAATCATCACGGACGATAGTGGAAAAATTTTAGCGGCCAATCCCAGTGTCTGCCTTATTAGCGGATATGACATGATGGAACTGGTCGGGCAAACCCCAGCCATTTTCAAGTCCGGCCACCATGACCGGGACTTTTATGCGGAAATGTGGGGCCGCCTTAAACAGATCGGCCGTTGGCAAGGAGAAATCTGGAACAAGCGAAAAAACGGCAACGTCTACCCGCAATGGCTGAGCATTTCTGCTGTGCGAAACGAATTGCTGGAAGAAGATCACTATATTGCGGTTCTAACCGACATCTCGGAAATAAAACAAGCGGAAGAACGCCTCCACCACCTGGCATTTCACGATGAATTGACCGGCCTGCCCAACCGGACGCTATTCAAGAAACACCTTAACCAGGCCATTGCGCACGCACATCGCAGCGGCGAAAAATTGGCCGTGCTGTTCCTGGATATCGATAATTTCAAATTCATAAACGATTCACTCGGACACTCCGAGGGAGATGCGCTGTTACAGGCCGTGGCCGAGCGGCTTACTCACAACATTCGCGAAGATGACATCGTGTCGCGCTTGGGAGGCGACGAATTTACCATGCTGTTAGAGGGCATAAACGGTGAGCAGGGCGCCGCCGCGATTGCGCAGAAGATCATGACTGCGATGTCCCTTCCTGTCGCCCTGGGAGGGCAGGATCTGTGCATTACAAACAGCATAGGCATCAGCCTTTACCCGGATGACGGAACCACGCCGGAGGTGCTGATGAAGCATGCCGATACGGCCATGTATCACGCCAAGAGCCAGGGCAAGAACAACTTCCAGTTTTATACGGACAAAATGAACATCCATGCGACAGAGCGCCTGGCTCTGGAGCGCGACTTACGCGCCGCATTGAATCGCGGCGAGTTTTTGATGTACTACCAGCCCCAGGTGGCGCTCGATGACGGAAAAATCTGCGGTGCCGAAGCCTTGTTGAGATGGCGACGCAACGATCAAATGATCTCGCCGGCGGAATTTATTCCGGCCACGGAGGAAAGCGGGCTGATCATCCCTATCGGAGAATGGGTGCTGCAAACGGTCTGCCTGCAAAACAAGGTGTGGCAGACGCGGGGTTTGCCGCCGCTACGTGTGGCGGTCAACCTTTCCACACGGCAGTTCCGCCAGAAAGGGTTGGCGGAATTGATCGGTAGCCTGCTGCAAGACATTGGCCTTGACCCTCGCTGCCTGGAATTGGAGTTGACCGAGGGGGCGGCCATGCAGAACCCGGAAGAAGCCGCTGCGATACTGAAGGCGTTAAAGAAAACGGGAATTCGCATCTCAATCGACGACTTTGGCACCGGGTACTCGTCTCTCAGCTACCTGAAGAAATTTCCCCTCGATACGTTAAAAATCGACCAGTCATTCGTCCGTGACATCACCACCGACCCGAACGATGCCGCCATCGTGCAGGCTGTGATCGCAATGGCTCACGGCCTCGGCCTCAAAGTGCTGGCAGAAGGAGTTGAAACGCAGGAGCAAGCGGCATTCCTTCATTTGCACAAATGCGACATGGCGCAGGGTTATTACTTCGGCCGTCCAATGCCGGTAGATGCATTTTATGAGTTGATTATTGGATCGACGGAGACAAAAGCCCGGACACGAGCATTGCAACCGCTTTAAAACCCGCTGAAGCGCAAAACCCAGCGCTACGAACACGCAGGCATACTTTGCGGCGACATCTTGAGCAGGCATTCATTCCGGCCACCGGCTCACTCGCCGATCAAATGCAGCATGACATTGCGCGACCGCGATTCGTAGCGATGTTCATAAACAAAAACGCCCTGCCAGGTGCCCAGCACCGGCGCACCGTCGACGACGGGGATGGAAAGATGAATCTGGGTCAAGGCGGTGCGCACATGAGCGGCCATATCGTCCTTCCCCTCCTGGCGGTGCTGAAAAACCGGGTCGCCATCCGGCACCAGCCGCGCGAAAAATCGCTCAAGATCGGCCTGTACGCTGGGATCGGCATTTTCCTGGATCATCAGACTGGCGGAAGTATGGCGCATGAACACCGTCAGCATGCCCGAATGGATGCCGCTTAAACGCACCCACTGGCGGATTTCCTGGGTAATCTCGTGCATTCCCCTGCCCGGGGTGGAAACTGAAATCTGGTGATGTATCTGGCGCATGGAATACCAACAATAAAAAAGCCGACAAGAATGCATTTTACATCCCTGCCGGCCATTGTTGCCATATCATGCAGGAGCGGTCGCCCTCGCCACGAATATCACCCCTTGGTGAAGCTGAACTTGCCATCCCGGAAATCGACCTCGATGGTGTCCTTTGCGGCAAAATGCCCGGCCAGTATTTCTTTCGCCAGGGCATTTTCCAGATGCGACTGGATTGCCCGCTTCAAGGGCCGTGCGCCGAACACCGGATCGAAGCCGGCAGTGGCGAGTTCGGTGAGCGCGGCATCCGACACCTCCAGCTTCATCTCCATGGCTTCCAGACGCCGTGTCAGGTACTGCATCTGGATCGCGGCGATGGACTTGATATGCTTCTCGTCCAGCGCGTGGAACACCACCACTTCATCGATGCGGTTGATGAATTCAGGCCGGAAGTAGTTTTTCACCTCGGCCATCACTGCCAACTTGATGACCTGATAGTCGTCGCCGGCCATCTGCTGGATCATCTGGCTGCCCAGGTTGGAAGTCATCACGATCACGGTGTTCTTGAAGTCCACGGTACGACCCTGGCCATCGGTCATGCGACCATCGTCGAGCACTTGCAGCAGCACGTTGAACACGTCCGGGTGCGCCTTCTCCACCTCGTCCAGCAGGATCACGCTGTAAGGCTTGCGCCGCACCGCCTCGGTCAGGTAGCCGCCCTCCTCGTAACCGACATAGCCGGGCGGCGCGCCGATCAGGCGCGAAACGCTGTGCTTTTCCATGAATTCGGACATGTCGATGCGAATCAGGTGATCCTCTGAATCGAACAGGAATCCGGCCAGCGCCTTGCACAGTTCGGTCTTGCCGACACCGGTCGGGCCGAGGAACAGGAACGAGCCATAAGGCCGGTTCGGGTCGCCCAGCCCGGCGCGCGAGCGCCGGATCGCATCCGCCACCAGGCGCACCGCCTCATCCTGGCCAACCACGCGCTGGTGCAGCGCATCTTCCATTTGCAACAGCTTGTCGCGCTCGCCTTCCATCATTTTGGAGACGGGTATCCCGGTGGCGCGCGACACCACTTCGGCGATTTCTTCCGCGCCGACCTCGGTGCGCAGCAACCGGTGGGCCGGCTTGTTTGCCTGCTCGGCGCTATCGGCGTGCTTCAGTTGCGCTTCAAGTTGCGGGATCTGGCCGTACTGGATTTCCGATACCTGCTGCCAGTCACCCTTGCGGGTAGCCGCCTCCATCTCCACCTTGAGCTTGTCCAGCTCTTCCTTGATATGCTGGCTGCCCTGAACCTGCGCTTTCTCCGCTTTCCAGATTTCCTCAAGGTCGTTGTATTCGCGCTGCAGCTTGGCGATTTCTTCCTCGATCAGCGCCAGCCGCTTCTTCGAAGCCTCATCCTTCTCCCGCTTCACTGCCTCGCGCTCGATCTTGAGCTGGATCAGGCGGCGGTCGAGCTTGTCCATGGATTCCGGCTTGGAGTCGATTTCCATCCTGATGCGGGACGCCGCCTCGTCGATCAGGTCGATCGCCTTGTCGGGCAGGAAGCGGTCGGTGATGTAGCGATGTGACAATTCCGCCGCTGCGATGATGGCCGGGTCGGTGATGTCCACGCCGTGGTGCAGTTCGTACTTCTCCTGCAAGCCGCGCAGGATGGCGATGGTGTCCTCGACCGAAGGCTCGTCCACCAGCACTTTCTGGAAACGGCGCTCGAGCGCGGCATCCTTCTCGATGTACTTGCGGTATTCGTCCAGCGTGGTGGCGCCGATACAGTGCAGCTCGCCGCGCGCAAGAGCCGGCTTGAGCATGTTGCCGGCGTCCATCGCGCCTTCCGCCTTGCCCGCGCCGACCATGGTGTGCAGCTCGTCGATGAACAGGATGATGCGGCCCTCGTCCTGGCCGACTTCCTTCAATACCGATTTCAGCCGCTCCTCGAATTCGCCGCGATACTTGGCGCCCGCCAGCAGCCCCGCCATGTCGAGCACCAGCACGCGCTTGCCCTTCAATGTTTCAGGCACCTCGCCGTTGACAATGCGCTGCGCCAGGCCTTCGACGATCGCTGTCTTGCCCACGCCCGGCTCGCCGATCAGCACCGGGTTGTTCTTGGTGCGCCGCTGCAAAACCTGGATCGCGCGGCGAATCTCGTCGTCGCGTCCGATCACCGGGTCGAGCTTGCCTTTTCTCGCCATTTCGGTCAGATCCAGCGTATATTTTTTCAGCGCCTCGCGCTGCCCTTCGGCTTCTGCATCCTGCACGGCTTCGCCTCCCCTGACGGCGGTAATGGCCTGCTCCAGCGCTTCGCGGGCAACCCCGTGCTCTTTCAGCAGACGCCCGATCTCGCCCTTGTCCTGGGCGGCGGACAGCAGGAATATCTCCGAAGCGATGAACTGGTCGCCGCGCTTTTGCGCTTCCTTGTCGGTGAGGTTCAGCAGATTGTTCAGGTCGCGGGAAATGCTTATTTCACCGCCATGCCCTTCCACCTTGGGCAGACGCTCTATCGCTTTCACCAGGGCGGGCTTCAGTCCGCCCACATTCGCCCCCGCCCGCTGCAGGATCGAGGCAGTGCCGCCGTCGTCCTGGTTGAGCAGGGCCAGCATCAGATGCTGCGGCTCAATGAACTGGTTGTCCTGACCGACGGCAAGGCTCTGGGCCTCATTGATGGCCTGCTGAAACTTGGTGGTCAATTTGTCGAAACGCATAATAACCCCTTTGAAAAAATTGGTTACGACCTAGATTGGGGGAGTCACAGCAATTTCAAGTCAACCCCGCGAAGTGACACGGAAGCTTCCTTTACGCTAAACTCGGATTTGAAAAAACCGATCCCCTAGTTTCAATTATGGTTCATCTTTCGAAAACTGCTTTCCTGACCGTTTTGCTGTGGGCGGCTGCTACCTTTTGTTCACCCCTTTTTGCCGCCCCGACCGATCTGCAACTTCCCGATGGCTCCGTAGCGGATCTGCGTATTTTCCCCGCCGGGGGCGATACCCTGATACTGTGGTTGGCTTGCGACGAAGGGCACGGCACATGGGAGCCGAAAGCAGCGCAAGCCCTGGCGGCGGGCGGCATCGAAGTATGGCTATCCGACCTGCTGGGCGCCCATTTCCTGCCGCTGGCGCCGAGCAGCATCAAACAGATTTCCGGCGAAGAAATTGCCTTATTGATCGAGCATGTCCGAACCCAATCCGGCAAAAAAAAGATTTATCTGGTTGCAGCGGGGCCTGCCTCCTTGCTCGTCCTGCGCGGCGCCATCGAATGGCAATGGAAGCATCCCGACAACCCTGCGCTGGCCGGCGGAATTCTGCTTTACCCCGAACTGTATGCCGTCACTCCCGCCCCCGGCGTGGAAGCCATATACGCCCCCGAGGTCGCCCGCAACCCGCTGCCGCTGTTTATCTATCATAGCCAGCGCTCGCCGGGCCGCTGGTGGCTGGAACATCTCAAGGTGGAATTGAGGAAAAACGGCCAGCGGGTGGACAGCCTGGTGCTGCCCGGCATCCGCGGCTTCTTCTACAGCCGCCAGGACGCCACCCCCGAGGAAAACGCCATGGCGCAACGTTTGCCGGAACTGCTGCGGGATGCGCTTAATCATTTGCAATCGACGGGGAACAAGCCATGACAGGGGAAAAACCATGAAAAGACTCTTGCTGGGCACGCTATGCCTGCTTCTGGGCATCGGACAGGCGGCATCCGCCGATGAACTGAAACCCTATGCCGGTGCCACGACTCCCGCCCTCCAGCTCAAGGATTTGGGCGGCAAGTCGCACGACCTCAGGGATTACCGCGGCAAGGTGGTGATGGTGCAGTTCTGGGCCAGCTACTGCTCGCCCTGCCTCAAGGAAATGCCGTCAATGGGGCGGCTGGAGCAAAAACTCAAGGGCAAGCCTTTCACTATTCTCGCCGTCAACATGGGCGAAACGGACAAGGAAGTGAAGGACTTTCTCACCAAGGTTAAAACCGATTTCACCATCCTCATGGACAAAGACGGCAAGGCACTCGCCGACTGGAAAGTCTTTGTCGCTCCGTCCACTTTTCTGGTCGATCCCAAAGGTGTGATCCGCTACACTTTGCAAGGCGGCGCTGAATGGGACGCGCCAGAATACGTGGCAAAAATAACCGAATTGCTTGGAAAACCTTAGGGTGCGGGATTATGAGAAGCACTTGAAATTTTCCTCATCAGCGCGTAATCTTACGTTATGCTGAACGATAAGAGGAAAGTAAAATGACCAGCGCCACCCTGTCAAGTAAATTTCAGATCGTCATCCCCAAGGCATTGCGTGAGCAACTCCATCTGGAAGCCGGACAGCAGTTTGTTTTCGTTACCAAGGGCAACATCATCAACCTGGTGCCCAAACAGGATTTGAAGCAATTGCGCGGGCTGCTGAAAGGTGCGAATTCCGAAGATGTGCGCGACCACCAAGACCGACCATGAGTTTTTTCCTGGTGGACACCTGCGGCTGGATTGAATGGCTTATGGATGGCCCGCTCGCCTCCCGTTTCGAACCCTGCCTTTCGGATCAGACCAGCCTGATCGTTCCCACACTGATACAGTTCGAGCTCTACAAATGGGTGTGCCGCGAACGCGACGAGGCGACAGCACTCAATGTAATTGGTGTCACCGAGGCCGCTGCCAGCGTCATCCCGCTTGACACGCCGCTTGCCCTGCAGGCGGCGGGCTTGGCATTCGAGCACAAACTCGCCATGGCAGATGCGATCATCCTCGCCACCGCACAGAGAACATCGGCACAACTTGTCACCTCCGACAAACATTTCTCCGCCATACCGGGCGTGATCTATTTTGAAAAATGACCATCGCACCCGACCTCGCTGACACCATCCGCCGCAACGTTGAAACTGCGCTAGCCGAAGATATCGGCAGCGGCGATCTGACCGCGCAACTCATTCCCCCATCGCAGACGGCCCGCGCCACGGTCATCAGCCGCGAAGCGGCAGTGTTGTGCGGCAAAGCCTGGTTCGACGCCTGCTTCCACAAGCTGGATAAAGACATCGCCATCAAATGGCTTGTCCGCGACGGAGAAACGGTTGCTGCCGGGCAAACGCTGGCCGAAATCAGCGGCAACGCGCGCGCCATGTTGAGTGCCGAGCGCCCGGCGCTGAATTTCCTGCAAACCCTGTCCGCCACCGCCACCGCCACGCGACAATACGTGGATGCAGTCAAGGGCACTCAAGCCAGGATCATGGATACCCGCAAGACCCTGTCCGGCTTGCGCCTGGCACAGAAGTACGCGGTCACGTGCGGCGGCGGAAATAACCAGCGGGTGGGGCTTTACGACGGTATCCTGATCAAGGAAAATCACATCATGGCAGCAGGCGGCATCCGCCAGGCGCTGGAACAGGCTGTAAAAATCGCGCCGTCGGGCGTGTCGATTCAGATTGAGGTGGAAAGCCTGGATGAGCTGAAGCAGGCGCTGAAAGCCGGCGCCAAACTGATCCTGCTCGACAACTTCGACCTGGAAACCATGGGCGCAGCGGTGAGGCAGGCAGGTTCAGGCGCGGAACTGGAGGCTTCCGGCGGCATCACGCTGGAAACCGTGCGTGCCGTCGCCGAAACCGGCGTACATCGCATTTCCGTCGGCAGCCTGACCAAGGATATCAGGGCAGTGGACTTGTCGATGCGCTTCGAGGCATCATCCGGTAAACCCGCCGCCTGATCCCTTTCCCGTTTCAATCGGAAAAATTACTGCTGCCGGAAAGTATCCAGCACATCTTCCTCGAATTCCTGCGCGCCTTCTTCTCCCAGACCGATTTCTTCGAATATTTGCTGCCGCATGTCCGGCCATTCGGCATCAGGCAACTGATGAAGAAAATTATAAAGATGGCGCGCCATTTGAACTATCGATACCAGTGCCAGCGCAGCATGGCCGACGTACAATCTTTCGTGATGGAAACGCACGGCCTTGCAGATGAAATCCGGCAAACCCCAGTGCCTGGCCACCAGATAGCCGACCACGGTGTGGTCGGTATTGAAGCGCCGATCTTCCTCCCTGAAATTCGGCCAGTTGATTCCCTGATTCAAACGGAACGTCCCACAATACTCGGGGAAGCGCTGCATCAGGATCGGTACGCCACATTCGTGAAACAGCCCGGCCATATAGGCCTGGTCAGCCGCAATGTTGCAGACTGAAATCTGTTTGCCGGCAATGATGGCGCTGAGAGATGCGATTTCGCCGGATCGTTCCCAGAATTTATCATAGGCCGGCTCCTGCCCGCCCAATACCTTGTGCAGCGACACACCCTTGATGATATTGACCACCTGTGCCAGCCCGACAATGGTAATGGCCTTGGTGATGCTTTCTACCCGTGAACTCGGCATGTAGAACGACGAGTTGACGACCTTGAACACTGCGGCAGCCAGCCCGACATCCTTGTTAATCAGGTTGCCGATGGCCACCAGGCTGTTTCCCGGCTTGTTGACCAGCTTATCGAGCTCCTGCAGGATAACCGGTTGAGAAGGGATGCAGATCCCGCTAGCGAGAATGCCGTCAATCTGCTGCTGGTCGCTGGTGCTGATTTTCGGTTTCATTAATGCCTGTGCCTGTTGTGAATTTGATTATGTGTAGATCATATTCCGCGTAGCGCCCACCACCATCCGGTGAGCGTAAAAAAAGACAGCACGATCCCTACCGCCACCATCAGGTTGGCCAACTGGGGGTCGAGATCATGCTCGGCAGCAATGATCGCAGCGGTAATCATCGGCGGCATCGCCGCCTCGAACAGCGTGACCTGCGCCACCAGCCCCTTTGCGCCAAAAACTCCTGTCAATAACAGATACAGCGAAAAAGGCGCAATCAGCAACTTGAATACCAATCCTAGCATGAGATTCCGGCCATTGCCCGCGAGGTGTCCGAGCCGCAGCTGGAATCCCACCGAAACCAGGGCGAGCGGCGCCAGCGTATCGCCCAGGCGCTTGAGCACGCCCATCGCCCACGCCGGATAATCGAATGGGATCAGCAGCAGCGCCGCGACCAGGGCGATAAAGGGCGGGAACAACACGATCTTGCGCAGGATCGCACGCGCGTCCGGCGCGCCGGAAGAATACAGCCCGGCGGTGACGATGCCCAAGGTGGAAAGGGTCAGGAACGAGCCGAGCTGATCGGCGATGATGCCGGTCGCCAGCCCCTCGTGCCCGTAGAATGTCTCGATCATGGGCAGGCCGAAGAACGAGGTGTTGCCCAGGCCGCCGGTGAGCATCAGCGCACCCACGGTAGGCCGCGGCAGGTGCAAGACCCTTCCCATTGCCCAGAAGAACCCGGCGCCCAGCCCGAAGTGCAGCCAGGCCATGGCGGCGGCATAGGCAAACGCCGGCTCCGGATGAATCTCGTGGATGTAGAGCAGCGTCAGCGCCGGCAGGGAGATGTGGATGATAAAGCTGTTGAATGCGGCGGGCGCGCTGTCCGGCAGGCGTCCGGAACGACGCAGCAACATGCCGAACAGGAAGCAGGCGACGAGCAGGATGAGGTTGGTCATTCAGGTAGGGTGCGCCGCGCACCTCATGACATCAGCCCGTGTGGGCAACAATATAGCGCTTGACCGCTTCCGCATCCGCCTTCATCACCTCGAAGCGCTGCGGCAGTTTTTCCAGGTCGTCGAGTCCGGCCGGACGCTCGGGAGCGCGTCCCAGCGCCTCCCGGATGGTTTCCTCGAACTTGGCCGGCAGCGCGGTTTCCAGGCAGACCAGCGGCACGCCCGCTTCGCGGTGCGCGAGGCCCACCTTGACGCCATCGGCGGTGTGAGTGTCGATCATCGCGCCATACTGTTGGTAAATCTTGCGGATCGTGGCCAGGCGGTCGGCATGGCCGCTTTCGCCGGAGACGAAGCCGAAATCCTTTACCCTGGCGAAATACGGCGTTTGCGACAGATCGAAGCTGCCGCCCGCATCGACCTGTTGCCATAACGCGTTCACCACCGCCGGGTCGCGCCCGACCAGGTCGTAGATGAAGCGTTCGAAGTTGGAAGCCTTGGAAATGTCCATCGACGGGCTGCTGGTGTGCTGTGTTTGGGGACGGGGGCGATAGACGCCGGTGCGGAAGAATTCGTCGAGCACGTCGTTTTCATTGGTGGCGACGATCAGCTTCTTGATCGGCAGGCCCATCTGGCGGGCGATGTGGCCGGCGCAGACGTTGCCGAAATTGCCGGAAGGCACGGAGAACGACACCGCCTCGTCGTTGCTCTTGGTTACCGCGAAATAAGCCTTGAAGTAGTACACCACCTGGGCCGTCACGCGCGCCCAGTTGATCGAGTTGACCGCGCCGATCTTGTATTTCGCCTTGAATTCCAGATCGTTGGACACCGCCTTGACGATGTCCTGGCAATCGTCGAACACGCCTTCGACCGCGATGTTGAAGATGTTCGGGTCTTGCAGCGAATACATCTGGGCGGTCTGGAACGGGCTCATCTTGCCCACGGGCGAAAGCATGAACACCTTGATGCCGCGCTTGCCGCGCATGGCATATTCCGCCGCGCTGCCGGTGTCGCCCGAGGTGGCGCCGAGGATGTTGATCTCGGCATCATCCTTGGCCAGCACGTACTCGAACAGGTTGCCGAGCAACTGCATCGCCACGTCCTTGAACGCCAGCGTCGGGCCGTTGGACAGGCCGAGGATGAAGAGGCCCGGCTCCAGCGTCTTCACCGGGGTGATGTCCGCGCTGTGGAAGATGTCGGCGGTATAGGTCTTGTCGACGATGGCCTTGAGGTCGGCGGGCGGGATATCGTCGGCGAAGCGGCGGATGATTTCGAACGCCAGTTCGGCATAGCTCATGCCGCGCCATGCCGCCAGTTCGTCCCGCGTCAGTTGGGGATAGGATTCGGCAATGGTCAACCCGCCATCGGTAGCGAGCCCGCCCAGCAGGATTTCGGTGAAGGTCTTGGGCGGCATGCCGCCGCGAGTGCTCAAATATTTCATATTTAAAACCTCACCGCAGAGACGCGGAGGCACAGAGAAAATCGCTTGTAACCCTCTGCGCCTCCGCGCCTCTGCGGTTCAAATTGCAGTTGATTTAATTAGACCCCAGCTCTTCCAGCCGTATCCGCGTCACCTTGCCGGAAATCGAAGGCAGCGCCTCGATCTTGGCAATCGCCTGGTTGATGTATTTCTCCACGGTCTGGTGGGTGAGCAGAATCACGTCCACCAGATCCTCGCCTTCGGCCGGCTCCTTCTGGATCATGGCGTCGATAGAGATTTCCAGGTCGGCCAGTATGCGCGTCACGTCGGCCAGCACGCCCGGCTTGTCGAACGCCTTGAGGCGCAGGTAGTAGGAAGTGCGCACTTCGTCGATCGGCAGCACCGGCGCGTCGGACAGTGCATCGGGCTGGAAGGCGAGGTGCGGCACGCGGTTTCCCGGGTCGGAGGTGAGCATCCGCGTCACATCGACCAGGTCGGCCACCACCGCACTGGCGGTGGGTTCGGCGCCGGCGCCGCGGCCGTAGTACATGGTCGCGCCGACCGCGTCGCCCTTCACCAGCACCGCGTTCATTACGCCCTCGACGTTGGCGATCAGGCGCTTGGCCGGAATCAGGGTGGGATGCACGCGCAGCTCGATGCCTTTGTCGGTGCGCTTGGTGATGCCGAGCAGTTTGATGCGGTAGCCCAGCTCCTCAGCATAGGCGATGTCTTCCCTGGTCAGCTTGCTGATGCCCTCGGTGTAGGCTTTGTCGAACTGCATCGGGATGCCGAAGCCGATCGCCGCCATGATGGTGAGCTTGTGCGCGGCGTCGATGCCTTCGATGTCGAAAGTCGGGTCGGCTTCAGCGTAACCCAGCTTCTGCGCTTCGGCCAGCACGGTGTCGAACGCCAGCCCCTTGTCGCGCATCTCGGTAAGGATGAAATTGGTGGTACCGTTGATGATACCGGCGATCCACTCGATGCGGTTGGCGGTGAGTCCTTCGCGCAGCGCCTTGATGATCGGGATGCCGCCCGCCACTGCCGCCTCGAACGCTACCATCACGCCTTTTTCCTGTGCCGCCAGGAAGATTTCGTTGCCGTGCACGGCCAGCAGCGCCTTGTTCGCGGTGACCACATGCTTGCCGTTGGCGATGGCTTTCAGCACCAGTTCCTTGGCCAGAGTATAGCCGCCGATCAGTTCCACCACGATGTCGATATCGGGGTTGTTCACCACCGCGAATGGATCGGTGACGATTTCCAGTTCATTGCCGGCGATCTTGCGCGCCTTTTCCAGGTCGCGCACCGCGGCCATTTTGACCACGATGTCGCGTCCCGCGCGGCGGGTGATTTCCTTGGCGTTGCGCCGCAATACCGTGAGCGTGCCGCCGCCGACGGTACCCAAGCCTAACAGACCTACGTTGATGGGTTTCATGTTGATTTCTTTTAATAACTCAAATTTTAAATTCTAAAATCAGCCACGGATTAACACGGATGTACACAGATAGGATGCGGCAATTGAATTGCCGCCGGTATGGAATCGTGTGTTTTTATCCGTGTAAATCTGTGTGCATCCGTGGCCAAACCGTTTTTTATCAATTACGTCCCGTGGCGCTTGCGGTAGCCTTCCAGAAAGCGCGCAATGCGCCCGATAGCATCGGTGAGGTCGTCCATGTTGGGCAGGAACACTACCCGGAAATGATCGGGATTCGGCCAGTTAAAGCCGCTGCCCTGTACCAGCAGGACTTTCTCTTCGAGCAACAGTTCGAGAATGAATTCCTGGTCGTCGGCAATCGGGTACATTTTCGGGTCGAGCCGGGGAAACAGATACATCGCCCCTTTCGGCTTGACGCAGGAAACGCCCGGGATGTCGGTCAGCATCTGCCATGCCAGGTCGCGCTGCTTGGCAAGACGACCGCCGGGCGCGACCAGGTCGTTGATGCTCTGGTAGCCGCCGAGCGCGGTCTGAATGCCATATTGCGCCGGCACGTTGGAGCACAGCCGCATCGAGGCGAGCATGGTCAGCCCTTCGATATAATCCCCGGCGTGACGCTTCTCGCCCGACACGACCAGCCAGCCGGCACGGTAACCGGCGGCACGGTAGTTCTTCGACAGGCCGTTGAAAGTAATAAACAGCACATCGTCTGCCAGCGAAGCAATCGAGGTGTGGGTCGCGCCGTCGTACAGCACCTTGTCGTAGATCTCGTCGGAGTAAATGATGAGCTGGTGCTGGCGGGCGATCTCGACGACCTCCAGCAGCAGTTCCTCCGGATACAGCGCACCGGTCGGGTTGTTCGGGTTGATCAGCACGATCGCCCGGGTGTTCGGCCCGATCTTGCCGCGAATGTCGTCGAGATCGGGCAGCCAGCCGGACTGTTCGTCGCAGATGTAATGATGCGCCGTGCCGCCCGCCAGGGTCACTGCGGCAGTCCACAGCGGGTAGTCCGGCGTCGGCACCAGCACTTCGTCGCCGTTGTTGAGCAGGCCCTGCATCGCCATCACGATCAGCTCGGACACGCCGTTGCCGATGTAGATGTCCTCCATCTGCACGTCACGGATTTTCTTTTCCTGAGTGTAGTGCATGATCGCCTTGCGCGCGGCGAACAGTCCCTTGGATTCGGAATAACCGGAAGCGTTGGGCAGATTGTGGATCACGTCCTGGAGGATTTCTTCCGGCGCTTCGAAGCCGAACGGCGCCGGATTGCCGATATTGAGCTTGATGATGCGGTGGCCATCCTCCTCCATCTGCCGGGCGCGCTCCATCACCGGGCCACGAATGTCGTAGCAGACGTTTGCGAGCTTGGTGGATTTGAGTACGGGTTGCATGGCGTTGAGCCCCTTCTTTCGCTGGCGGCATTGTTGCTTCACAGTTAGAGCCTATTTCAGTCGGTTTCATACCCCGCGTTGTGACCAGAAAGCGCGTCTGCTAGGCGCAACCCGGAGGGCCGTTGCGTCGTGGGGTATGAAACCGACTGAAATAGGCTCTTCAAGGTATAATCTTACCCGACCGCCCCTTGTCCCGCAATTGAAAGGCCCGCCTTGAAACTCCATCTGGACAATGCAGCCGGATTAAACCTGTTCACCGGTTACGATGCCGATTATGTCGCAGTCAATCACCAGCGCTACCAGACCAGCCTGATCGTGCTGCCGGACCGGATCGTCGAAGACTGGCCGCCGCAGGATTTCGCGGCACTTGAGGCTGCGCATTTCGAGTTCATTCTGGAATTCCAGCCGGAGATTGTGCTGCTCGGCACGGGCGATACTCTGCGCTTTCCCCACCCGTGCATTACCGAGGCGTTGATCCGTGCGCGAATCGGCATCGAAGTGATGAACACGCCGGCTGCCTGCCGCACCTACAACATCCTCGCGTCGGAAGACCGGAAAGTGGCGGCTGCGCTGATACTCTAGGGGAAAATCTCCCGGAAACTGCCGATAGCGTCGAATTCTTCCACATCCTTTTCCGGCTGGCGCGTGTCCGGCTGGCGCACCGCCAGCAAATGGGCGATGCCGTAATTCCTCGCCGAACGCAACACCGGCAGGCTGTCGTCCACCAGCAACGTACGGACGGAATCGAAGCGTTCCACTGCCTGCAGCCTGCCCCAAAATTCCGGATGCTCCTTGGGCACACCGATGTCGTGGGCACAAATCACCGCATCGAAATAACCGTCCAGGCGGGTTTTGCTCATTTTCAGCGCCAGGCTCTTGTGATGGGCGTTAGTCACCAGCACGTTGCGACGGCCGCTGGCACGCACCGCTTCCAGAAAACCGGTGACATGGGGATGTACAGCGATCAGGTGTTCTACCTCTTCCTTGAGCCGGGCAATGTCCAGATCCAACTCGCGCGACCAGTAATCCACACAATACCAGTCCATGGTGCCCGCCACCTTGCGATATCCAGGCGCCAGCGCATTCCGTGCCGCCTCATGGCTCAGGCCGTGCTTCTCGGCATAGCGCAGCGGCACGTGCTCAAGCCAGAAATGATTGTCGAAATGCAGATCCAGCAGAGTGCCGTCCATGTCGAGGAAAACACTCTGAATAGAAGGCCAGTCAAGCATTGATATTTAACCTTAAAAACAGTTTAGCCACGGATGTACACAGATTTACACGGATAAAAACAAACGGTTCCATACCGGCGACAATTCAATGGCCGCATTCTATCTGTGTACATCCATGTTAATCCGTGTCTAAAAACGGCTTTCAGTTTAGTCCGGAACTCAATTTATCAAGACCCGGCATCAGGGTTTATCACCCGGTCGACTGCGGCAAGCAGCTTGCCGATCTCGATCGGCTTGGCCACATAATCAGAAAACCCCGCTTCCAGCGCAAATGCAATTTCGTGAGGAGCCTCACTGATACTCACTGCGATTACCGGAATGGAAGACAGGGATGCATCCTCTCGCAACACACCCAGCGCCACCAAACCACCCATACCAGGCAGGTTCAAGTCCATCAGGATACCGTCCGGTTTGACGCTGCGCAGAAGCTCCACGCCCTGCTCCGCGGTCGATGCCGAAATCAGCCTGATGCCCGGACGCTGTTTTTTCAGAATATCGGTCACCAATGCGAGGTCGGCCTCATCGTTCTCAACATACAGCAGGGTATGGGTGACATGAACAGGCAACTCGGCCTCGGACACTTCAGCAACGACATCCTGCTCCATTTGTCTGGGCTGTTCCGGCAGGTCGATCCAGAAGGTGCTACCCTCCCCCACCCGGCTTTCAACCCCGATCCTGCCCCCCATCAGTTCCACCAGCCGTTTGGCGACGGCCAGCCCGACGCCTGTGCCCTGAACCTGGGATTTATCTGCGTCCAGCCGGCTGAATGGCGTAAACAGCTCGCCCAGTTTTCCTTTCGGAATACCGGCGCCGGTATCGGTAATGCGGACTCTCAACCGATCGCCGTCCAGACGCAAACATCCCAGCGTGATCGTGCCGCCCTCGCGGTTATATTTAACCGCATTGGAAAGCAGGTTAAGCAGCACCTGTTTCAGGCGGGTGCGATCGACCCGGATATAAACCCCCGCGCAACCGGACATCCGGTCTTCTATCTTGATATGGCGTTCATTCGACAGGGGCACGACAAGATCTACACACTCCTGCAATGTCAGATCAAGCGCTATCGTTTCCAGATGCAGTTGCATCTTGCCAGCTTCGATCCTGGCGAGATCGAGCACCTCATTAACCAGTTCCAGCAAGTGCCAGCCGGCCTTGGCGATGTGTTTGACACTGGCATCCTGCGAGGCCGTCAACGGCTCCGTTGGATCGCTTTCCAGCAATTGGGCAAAACCAAGGACGGCATTGAGCGGCGTGCGCAGTTCGTGGCTCATGCGCGACAGAAACTCCGACTTGGCGCGGTTGGCCTGCTCCGCCGTCTCCTTGGCATGCAGCAATTCCTGCTCGACCTGTTTACGGCTGGTAATGTCGTGGTTGATCGCCAGCATGCAGCGCTCGCCATGAAATTCGACAATTTCCGCCGATAACAAGACATCCCGCATGCGGCCGAACTTCGAGCGGAATACCACCTCATAGTCGCGCAGATGACCATAATGCAGCAACTGGGCGATCATCTTGTGATATTTATCCGGGTCTGGCCAGATCCCCAGTTCCAACGCTGTCCGGCCAATGGCTTCTTCAGGCTGGCAGCCGGAAAAGTGGACGAACGCCTCATTAACCATGATAAATCTGCCATTCGTCAGACTGCTGATGGTAAAAACCTCCGGACTGGCATTAAATGCTTTCGATATGCGCTCTTCCGACGCCCTCAATCGTTCCATGGCGCGCCGGTTATCGTCGGCCAGACGCAAGGCCTTGATGCCATAAGCGAGATTCCCCGTCAGCTCGCATAACAGGCCGACCTCTTCCTGATCGAAGCCGTTGGCGGTTGCGGAATAAACAGCCAGCATGCCAATCGGCACACTGTCGAGCAGCAGCGGCAACGCCATGACTCCGGCAAACCCCTGCACCTTCGCCTCGTTGCACCAGGGTGACATGACAGGATCGCTGGAAATATCCTGAACCACGCGATACCGGCCCGTTTGGATGGCCTCGCCGACAGGTCCTCTGCCACGTTCATCATCGGCATCCCAGATAATTGTCGCCTTATCCAGATACTCTGCATTCATCCCCGCCACCGCAATCGGAAGCACCGTCTTCTCAATGTCATGCAAGGCCAATCCTACCCAAGCCATGCGATAGCCACCGGTTTCCACGCAAATCCGGCAAATCTCCTGCAGCAGATCGTTTTCATTTTCGATGCGCACCAGCGCCTCATTGCATGCATTCAGGGTTTTCAGGGTGCGGTTGAGTTTGATCAATGCCGTCTTCGCCTGCCTGCTCGTCGAAATGTCGGTGCGAATCGCCACATATTGATAAGGTTTTCCTGCTGCATCCAGAAACGGGACGATAGTGGTGTCGACCCAGTAAAAGCTGCCATCCTTTTTGCGATTCTGAATCTCGCCCCGCCACACCTCACCACGGCCAATAGCCGCCCACATTTCGGCAAAGAATGCTTTCGGGTGGTAGCCGGAATTGAGCAGGCGGTGATCCTGCCCCAGCAGTTCTTCGCGGGCGTACTGACTGACCTCGCATAATTTGTCGTTGACGTAAGTGATCCTGCCCTTACGGTCGGTGATCGCCACGATCGAGTGCTGGTCCAGGGCAAATTTCTGGGCCTCCAATTCCTGTAAAGCTTTTTCAAGCATGAGCGAGTGTTCCGACAACTTGGCCTCGAACAGCCTGCGCTCTGCGATTTCAACCTCCATTTGCCGGTTGGTTTCAAACAAAGCCTGGGTGCGCTCATTGACACGTTGCTCAAGTTCATCATGAGAGCGTGAAATTTCCTTGAAACTCCCTCCCAGTCCGACAGCCATGTCGCTGAAATTTTCCACCAGCATATCAACCTCGGCAATCGGACTGGCCGGCAGATGCAGCACATCCCCTTCGATCACTTTCATCCTGAGGCTGGTCGATGCCTCCGCGAGTTTGGCCAGCGGGCTGGTCAACCTGCCGCTGAAGAGCCTTCCAAGCAAAAAAGCCAGCATGCTGACCCCCAGCATCAGCAGGAGGGCGCCGGCAAGGGATTGCCGGATTGCCTGCTGATAGGACGCGGCGGGAATTTCCACCAGCAGGACCAGGTTGCCGTTTTCGGGCAAAGGCGTTTCCAGCTCGTAATGGAAATATTCCCCGTGCAGCGTATCAGCCGTTTCATCCCGATGCGCCCAGGCTTGTTTCCCCGGATGGGTAGCCAGCAAGCTGATATTCTTGTCGTGCGCATAAACCTGTCCCGGGGAAAGATCGCCGCGCGACGCGGCAATGATCCGCCCGGACCGGTCAAGCAAGGTGATCTGCAGTTCGCCGTTGTGCGAGTGCTGCCATAATTTCCTGGAAATCCGGGAATAATCAGAGGGCGCCAACTCCCCCTTTAACAGTTCGGCATAATCGGCCAGGTTATTGAACACCTCTGCGGAAGTACTTTCAAACTCCCTGACGAGTCCATCTTCCACAACCGCCTGCTGCTGGCGAATGTTCACAACGGTCAGAAGCAGTGCAGGCACCAACGCCGACGACACCAACAGGGTAAACACAACCTGGCGCAACGGTATTTTGTTTTTTTCGGTGAGTGGCCGGCCAAGCAGAACCGGGAGTTGAAGTATCAAGCCGGCGAGAAAGGCATTGATGATGCCGTTGATGCCGTTGCGCAGCATGAAATAAACCGCGGCATCTCCGCTGCCATCACCGCCGAAGTAGCGATGTAGCAGCCAGGTAGCGGGCATGCCGATAAACAGCCAGTAGACACTGCTCAGCAATGCAACGTTATGCCCGGTGCGATGATAGGCCAAGCTGACTGCCAGCGCCTCGGCGCTTAGCAGAATCAGCCAGAGAGGGTGATGCCCGGAGAAAATGAAGGGGAGAACAGAAACACCCGCAGCAATGATTCCCCATACCGGGCCGAACAGACGGATAACCAGCAGGACAGCGATACTACCAAAAAGGTACTCGGCACCCGGGAAAAGGCGCAGGGTGAAGTAATTTCCCATTGCTCCGACTGCCATCAGTAACAGCAAAGTTGCAGCGAATTTCGCAGAAGGCCCCTGCCGTTCTGATGGATATTGCATTACCGCCATGTTTTCTCTTGATTGATTGGCCCGCTTAGTATGTAATTATGGAATCAGAAAGCGCCGCAATGCAAACAACTTTAATATCGGCGGATAACGGCCTGCTTTAATTCATGAAGATATATCCAGATAATTCGAACTTCGAATGAAACACCAAGAAGCTATGGTAAAATATTCTTCATCGAAATCAACACGTTACTTCATCAACGGCATGGCCGTCGGCCTCATCATCTTCCTGGCCGCCGTGCTGCTGGCATGGCGCACGGAGTCGTTCGTCCGATTCAGCGACCTGATGTCTCTGTTCCGCGACCCCCATGTTTACCTGATCGGCACCGTGTATTTCGGCTGGATGGCGGTGTTTCTGCTTACGCTGCGGCGCTTCGAGGCACAGGTTTCCAGGGAATGGAAAACGGCCGACACGGAAATCAACGACCTCAGCCACCGTACCCATGAGCTGTTCACCCAGCTTTCCGCCGAATTCAACGAACAAATGGTGACCACCAACTCCGAAATCGCGCAAATGCAGGATCTGCTGCGCGATGCCATCGACAAGTTGCTGACCAGTTTCACCGGCATGCAGACCAGCACGCGCAAACAGCAGGATCTGGCGCTGGCGATGACCTCGCACCATGAAAACAACGGCAGCGCAGTCAGTTTTGAGGATTTTGTCCACGAAACTTCCGACACCCTGTCCCAGTTCGTCGATTCCATTATCGAAACCAGCAAGACCGGCATGGAACTGGTGGCGATGATGGATAACATCAGCGCCGATGTAGACAAAATTGTCGGCGTGCTCGGCGAAATCGAGGCGATCTCCAAACAGACCAACCTCCTCGCTCTCAACGCTGCGATTGAAGCCGCCCGTGCCGGCGAAGCCGGACGGGGATTCGCGGTGGTGGCGGATGAAGTGCGCAACCTGTCGAACCGGTCAAACCAGTTCAGCACCGAAATACGGACGCACATGGACTCGGTCTACCATTCGGTGCATGCCGCAGAACAGACCATCACCCAGATGGCCTCGCGCGACATGAATTTTGCCCTGCAATCGAAAAACCAGGTCCAGGGAACCATGGGTGAAATTCGACAACTCAACGAAAAGATGGGCGATACCGTCAATCAGCTCTCCACCATCGCCGGCGAAGTTGAAATCAACGTAAACATTGCGGTCACATCGCTGCAGTTCCAGGATTTGGCATCCCAACTGCTGAAACACATCAATACGCGCATTGAAAACATGGGCTCGATCATCCACAGCATCGCGGCGATACCCGTCGCCGATGTGGTCAATGACATGGATACGCGCAGCGAATGCATCCACCGGCTGCAATGTTTCCATGTGGCGATAGACCAGGCATCGGAATTGGTCAAGTCGGCCAAGCACAATCCCGTTTCGCAAAGCCAGATGGACTCCGGAGATATCGAGTTGTTTTAAGAAGCTGTTAAAAAATGCTATGCGGGCGTAATGCAGAGTCGGGCGGCGTCCAGAATCTCCATGTACTTCCATAGGCATTCCCGTTTCTTCGCTCCGCCTTCTCCCCACCTGACACCCGCTCGCTGAATTTTTTAAAATTCTTTTGCATCTTCATCGGTGTTTTTTGGTTGCGGTTTTTTTTCGTGATAAAGTGTTGTCATAAAAACATTTCGTGCCAACATAACGTTTGAGTGGAGTTACCGAATAATGGCAAAAATAATTCTTGCGGTGGACGATTCAGCATCTATCCGACAAATGGTCGCTTTCACTCTCAAAGGTGCAGGCTACGAAGTCGTGGAAGCGGTGGACGGACAGGACGGCGTGAATAAAGCCAAAAGCAAGACGATCAATCTGATCCTCACCGACCAGAACATGCCCAACATGGACGGCCTGACCCTGATCAAAACGCTACGCGCCACGCCACAGTACAGGACCGTACCGATCCTGATGCTGACCACCGAATCGGGTGACGCGATGAAAGCCCAAGGCAAGGCGGCAGGTGCCACCGGCTGGCTGGTCAAACCATTCGACCCGCAAAAGCTGCTGGAAGTGGTGAAGAAGGTTATCGGTTAAACATCAGCGGCCTTTCCCTGCCCCCCTGAGTTGAGCGAGCCGAAATCCCCCACTCAATAAAATTTAGCTGCCGAGAAAATGAAAATACCGACCGTTTGGGTTTCTCTGCGTCATCTGTGGCAAGGATTTTGATTTCTCAATATTTCCAGTCACGACAATGTAACGAATTGGGCGGTCAGAGACTACCCCCTGGTTTCTATAAGAGGTACACATGTCCATTGATATGAGTCAGTTTTTTCAAGTGTTCTTCGACGAAACCGCGGAGCACCTGACTGAAATGGAGCGGCTCCTGCTCAGCCTTGACATCGACGCCCCCAGCCCGGACGATCTCAACGCCATTTTCCGCGCCGCGCACTCGATCAAGGGCGGCAGCGGCACCTTCGGCTTCACCGACATGACCGGCGTGACGCACATTCTGGAAACCCTGCTGGACCGGTTGCGTAAAAACGAACTGGCATTACGCAGCGAAATGGTGGACGCGTTTCTCGAAGCCGGCGACGTACTGCGCGCGCAACTCAACGGCCACCAGAACAACGGGGAGGTGGATCCTCAGGCCGCCGCCGACGTGTGCGCGAAACTCAACAGTCTGGCTAGCGACAACCCGACAACTGCCGAAGCGCAACCCGCCCCGCCTGCTGCCGCTCCGCAACCCGCCCCAGTTCGGGCCGAATATCTTTACCATATCGAATTCACACCCGATCAACAGACCCTTGAACAAATCAAGGACATGGATCCATTGTTTGCCGATCTTGGCTCTTTGGGAAAACTGGAAATCACCGAGCAACCGCCCGCCAAACCGAAAAGAGGGAAAAAAGTCGGGCCTTCCGTCTGGCGGATGACCTTGCAGACCACCACAGACGAAGCTGGCATCATCGACATTTTTTCCTACTTCGCGCAGCCGGAGCAGGTCAAAATCGAAGTCGAACCGGTGCCGCAGCAGGCAAGCACAGCCGGGGAAGATCCCGGCTATGGATTTTTCAACGATGAACCCACCGCCGCTGAAGAAAGCGATGCAGGATACGGCTTCTTTGTGGACATCTCGACACCGGGGACAAAACCATCAACCCAGGACGGCGAGGGTTATGGCTTCTTCCATGAAATCACCCCGCCGGCAGTTACTGCCGAAGCCGGAGCTTCCGGCAGCGCCGTAGCGCCAGCGCCAAGCCCGGGGGTGCCCAGCCAGCCGGAAACGCCACACCGCCGTGCCACCGACAAGGCGCCCTTCAGCACACAGGCCGAATCCGCCTCTATCCGGGTTGGCATCGACAAGGTGGATCAACTCATCAACCTGGTGGGCGAACTGGTGATCACCCAAGCCATGCTGGCCCAAACCGCTTCCGAAGTGGATCCGGTAATTTATGAAAAATTATTGAACGGCCTTTCCCAACTGGAACGCAATACCCGCGACCTGCAGGAATCGGTGATGTCGATCCGGATGATGCCGATCAGCTTCGCATTCAGCCGCTTCCCGCGCGTCGTCAGGGATCTGGCCTCCACGCTGAAGAAAAAAGTCGAACTGGTTACCATCGGCGAGGGTACCGAACTGGACAAGGGCTTGATCGAAAAAATCTCCGACCCGCTGACCCACCTGGTGCGCAACAGCCTGGATCACGGCATCGAATTGCCGGAACAGCGCATCGCCGCCGGCAAGCCGGCACAGGGCACCATCACGCTTCAGGCTGCCCATCAGGGCGGCAATGTCGTTATTTCGGTCAGTGACGACGGCGCCGGCCTGAACCGCGAAAAAATCCTCGCCAAGGCGAAGGAAAAAGGGATACCGGTGAACGACGCCTCGCCTGACAGCGAAATCTGGCAACTGATTTTCGCGCCGGGTTTTTCCACCGCCGATGTCGTCACCGATGTATCGGGCCGCGGCGTTGGCATGGATGTGGTAAAAAGAAACATCCTTGCCATGGGCGGCCGCGTCGACATCGAGTCCTCTGCCGGATGGGGCAGCCGGATCACCATCCGCCTGCCGCTTACGCTGGCGATTCTGGACGGCATGTCGATTGCGGTGGGCGGCCAGATCTTCATCGTACCGCTGACCTTCATCACCGAATCGCTGCAACCCAGCGAGAGTGAAGTCAAGACCATCGCCGGCGCCGGCCGCGTCATCCACGTGCGCGGGGAATACCTTCCGTTATTGGCACTGCACGAGGTGTTCGGCATCCAGTCCAAAATCACCGAACCCCATCAGGGCATCGTCGTCCTGCTCGAAGCGGAAGGCAAGAAAGCCGCCATGCTGGTGGACGAACTGGTCGGCCAGCACCAAGTCGTCATCAAGGGGCTGGAAACCAATTACCGCAGGGTGCCGGGTGTTTCCGCCGCAACCATCATGGGTGACGGCAGGGTAGCGCTGATCCTGGACATCGCCGCGCTGGTGAAGATGAGCCAGCAATGACAGCGCGCCGCAATTAATGAAGCGGCCGATTCGAAAATATAAAACCATCATGATTCCTGGAGGACCTGTGTATGCGCAATAACACACCTGTCACCAACGTAGAGATCGAACTCCGCGATGGCGCATTCATTGTTTCCAAGACCGACCTGAAGGGTCAGATCACCTACGTCAACCAGGAATTCATCGACATCAGCGGCTTCACCCAGAAAGAGCTGATCGGCGAGCCGCACAACATCGTGCGCCACCCCGACATGCCGCCGGAGGCCTTCGAAGATCTCTGGAAAACCCTGAAGAGCGGCAAACCCTGGACCGGCATGGTCAAGAACCGCTGCAAGAACGGCGACTATTACTGGGTCGAGGCCAACGCCACGCCGGTCAGCGAACACGGCAAGGTGACCGGCTACATGTCGGTGCGCAGCAAGCCGGCCCGTGTTCAGATCGAAGCAGCCGAGAAGCTCTACCGCGAGATGCGCGAGGGCCGCAGCAAGTTCAGGATTCACCATGGCGAACTGATCAGGCCTGGCCTGCTGAACAAGCTACTCCGCACGGTCAGGAACACCAGCATCAAATTACGCCTTGGCTTCCTGACCCTGTTCTTCTCCCTGCTGCTGGCCGGCGTGGGCGGATACGGGCTGTATGGCGCTTCCGGCATGAACCAGTCGATGGAAGCAACCATCAATATCTCCTCCACCCTGGTCAGCGCTGTCGATGCCACCCGGCAGGCTCAGGTCGATTTCAAGAAGCAGATCCAGGAATGGAAGGATACCCTGCTGCGCGGCAACGATCCGGCTGCATTCGATAAATATTCCAAGGCTTTCGACCAGGAAGGCGCCAAGGTCAGGAAGAACCTGAACGATGCCAAAACGCACATGGCGACGCTCGGCATCCCGTCCAACTCCGTAGATGCCGCTCTGAAGGCGCACAGCGAACTGGAGGAAAAATATCACCAGGCGCTGAAATCCTACGATGTAGACAAGAAAGAAAGCGCCGGCATCGTGGACAAGATGGTGAAAGGCATGGACCGTGCTCCCACCGACATGATCGACAGCATCGTCAAGGCCATCCAGACCGAAGCGAAGGCCCGTTTGAGCGAGGCCAGCAAGACCTCCGCCGAAACTTTCAGCGTCCAGAAAACTTCGACCCTGGTTGCGGTCGTGCTGGCGATCCTGTTCGGCGCCACATGGGCGGTATTCATCATACGCAGCATCATGAAGCCACTGCGGATTGCCAATGAGCAACTCGACCGTGTGGCACAAGGCGAATTCCAGCACAAGATCGAGATCGATCAGCACAACGAGATCGGCGCCTTGCTTGAAAATCTGAAATCCATGCAGATCCAGACCGGCTTCGAGGTGGCCGAAACCAGGCGCGCAGCGAACGAAACCATGCGCATCAAGGTGGCGCTGGACAATGCCACCACCAATGTCATGATCGCGGACCGGGATGGGAATATCATCTACATGAACAAGCCCGTTCTCGCCATGATGAAAAACGCCGAGTCCGATATCCGCAAAGAGTTGCCGAATTTCGATGCAGACAATTTACTGGGCGGCAGTTTTGACCGCTTCCACAAAAATCCCGCCCACCAACGCAACCTGCTAAGCAGTCTTACCGCCACCTACAAGGCGACAGTCAAGCTCGGCGGCCGCACTTTTTATCTGGCGGCCAACCCGGTCATCCGCGCCGATGGCGAGCGGCTCGGCACTTCGGTGGAGTGGATCGACGCCACGGCGGAAGTCAAAATCGAGGAAGAGGTCAACAACATCGTGACTGCGGCATTGCAGGGCGTACTGACCGAACGCATCTCCCTGGAAGGCAAGGAAGGCTTCATGAGGCAGTTGAGCGAAGGCATCAACCTGCTGACGGAAAACGTTTCCAGGGTGGTCGATGAAATCAACCTCACCCTCTCCGCCCTGGCAAAGGGAGATCTGACACAGGCCGTGACCGGCGATTATCAAGGCACCTTCGGCGAAATGAAGGACAACGCCAACACCTCGATCGACAACCTCAAGCAACTGGTCGGCGAAATCAAGGAAGCGGTGGACTCCATCGGCACCGCCTCCAAGGAAATCGCCCAGGGCAACACCGACCTGTCGCAGCGCACCGAAGAACAGGCCTCCAGCCTGGAGGAAACCGCCTCCAGCATGGAAGAGCTCACCAGCACCGTCAAGGCCAACGCCGACAACGCCAAGCAGGCCAATCAGCTCGCCATCGACGCTTCCGACGTGGCCGCATCGGGTAGCGGCGTGGTCGCCCAAGTGGTTTACACGATGGATTCAATCAACGAATCCTCACGCAAGATCGTCGACATCATCAGCGTGATCGACGGCATCGCCTTCCAGACCAACATCCTCGCGCTCAACGCCGCGGTCGAGGCGGCACGGGCCGGCGAGCAGGGCCGCGGCTTCGCGGTGGTGGCTGCCGAAGTGCGCAACCTGGCGCAGCGCTCCGCGGCCGCCGCCAAGGAGATCAAGACCCTGATCGGAGAGTCGGTGGGAAATGTGGAAAGTGGTTCCAAGCTGGTGGGGCAAGCCGGCCAAACCATGGAGGAAATCCTCATGTCCATCAGTCGTGTCACCAGCATCATGGCCGAGATTTCGGCGGCTTCGGTGGAGCAGAGCGCCGGCATCGAGCAGGTCAACCAGGCGATCACGCAGATGGATGAGGTGACCCAGCAGAACGCGGCGCTGGTGGAAGAAGCCGCCGCTGCCGCCGAATCGCTGGAGGAGCAGGCGCAGAA
>DATKUY010000009.1:0-22956 GCA_035530375.1 Sulfuricella sp.
CACTTCCACGTCCGGCCCATATTTAAGGATGTCCATCACCAGTTCGCGCGGATCGGAATAGGGTATCCGCAATTCATAGCCGCCGTCTTCCAGGAACCGTCCCTGCTGCTCGGGATGCCACTGTTCATCGGCCACCCAGCGTGCGCGTTCAGGGGTGAAGCGGAGGATGGCGGTATTTTGCGGTGCGCCGGCGAAGATGCCGTAGCTGGCGGCGAAATGGGCGTCGAGTTCGGCATCGGCAAGCTCGGCGGCGGGCTGGTCGAGGATTTGGGCCGCCTTGATGTTTTCGACGGCGAAGCTGCGCAGGGCGTTGCGCTGGTGGCACCAGGCGTCGAGATACCAGTTGTCGCGGTAGTGGATGAGGCGTTGGGGGGAGATTTCGCGGCTGGTTTCGGTGTTGCTGCCACGGCCGAAATAGCGGATGGCCAGGCGCTTGCGGCGCAGCACGGCATCCGCCACGGTTTGGAAATTTCCCTCGCCGGTCGTGCGTCCGGCAATGCGCAGGATGCGGACGCGCCGCGAAATCTCGGTTTGCCCGAGGTGTTCAAGGGCAAGAATCTTCCCGATCTTGTCGCGTAGCGGCGCCAGCATGTTGTCGAGCAGTCCGGGCTGGACGCTGCTCAGTAACTGCTGCGCGCTCATCAGGGCATGGAGTTCCCGGCCATTGAACCACAGGCCGGGCAATTCGAAGGAATGGTTGCCGGTTTGGGCGTAGTGATAGCCGTTGCCTTGCCGGTCGTATTCGATTGGGGCATCGAAAAACAGCCGCATCTCCCGGATAATACGGTTGACGGAAGCGCGGGAGCATTCCAGCCTTTCCTGGAGGGCGCTCAGCGCCACGGGATGGCGATGTGCCTTGAGGATTTGGTGCAACTGGTAGATGCGTCGCAAGCGATCCATGGGGTATCGCCTTTGGGCAATGGATGGAGCGGACAGTGTATTACATTGTTCTATTTATCGTAAGATCAAAGATCCAGATAGACTTCAAATTCCATTCGCTGCCATGGGTTGCGGCTTTTCTTCAGGCGGGTGATGCGCGCTTCCGCCTTCGAGCCGCGATCCATGAAACGCGCCAGGGCGGCGTTGTCGGCACGCGGCACATAGCCGAGCTTGTGGGCTTGCCATTCGACGCGCACGGCGTTGGGGTCGTGGGAATTATCGGGTTCGCGGATAAGTTGCAATGCGTCACCCACCTTCATTTCCAGCCATAGTCGCTTGCCTTCGTAGTAACGGAACCCGGCAAGCGGAGAGTTTTGCAGCAGGATTTTGGCGTTTGCGCCTGGCTCGGCGGCGCTGGCCGGCAAGGAGAAGGAAACCGCAAGCAACAACGCCGCAACCAGACGTAACCGCATGAATTTTACCCCTCTCCCCAGCCCTCCCCCCTCGGGGGCGAGGGGGGTTATACCGCTCGCTGCGCGAAGAATTTTTCCACTTCCACCACTTCCCGCGTCCGTTTCATCGGCGGCAGGCTCTGCCAGATGCGCTTGCCATATTGCTTGGTCAGCAGGCGCGGGTCGCAGATCATTAGCACGCCACGGTCGGTTTCGTCGCGGATCAGCCGGCCGGCTCCCTGTTTGAGGGTGATGACGGCATGGGGGAGTTGGTATTCCATGAAGGCGTTGCGCCCTTCGCGGTTGATTTTTTCGATGCGTGCCGCCAGCACCGGGTCGTCCGGCGGCGAGAACGGCAGCTTGTCGATGATTACCAGCGACAGCGCCGAGCCGCGCACGTCCACGCCTTCCCAGAAGCTCTGGCTGGCCACCAGCACGGCGTTGCCGAGGCGACGGAAGCGCTCCAGCAGTTCGGTGCGGGTTCCCTCCCCTTGCAGCAGCAAAGGAAACTCCAGCCCTTCTTTTTCGAATACCTCTTTCAGCAACTCATGCGCCTCGCGCATGGCGCGCAAGCTGGTGCACAGCAGGAATGCCCGGCCGCCGCTGGCGCGGATCGCCGGCAGAGCCGCCGTCACCACCGCTTCGGTATACTCGCGGCTGTTCGGCTCCGGCATCCCGGCTGGGACATAGAGTACCGCCTGATTTTCATAATCGAAAGGGCTGTCCCAGTAAGCGGTAGCCGCTTCGAGCAATCCCATCTGGCTCTGGTAATGGCTGAAATCCTTTTTCACCGCCAGCGTGGCGGAGGTGAAAATCCAGGCACGGGTCTGACCGTCGATCTGCTTGCGAAATATCTCGGCGATGGAAAGCGGCGTGGCATTGAGCTGCATGGCGCGGTTGAACACTTCCACCCAGCGCACGCTGCCGCTGTTTTCCTCGTCCATCCAGCGCTTCAATTGTGCCGCGAACTGGGTGCCGCGCTGCCAGCAGTTTTCCAGGCCGGGGCTGCGAGCAGCCTGCGATTCGAGCAGCTTGTTCAGTGCATCGAGTCTGGTTTTAACCTCGGCCAGGGCGTCCACAAAGCCGCGCGCTGCCTGCGCCGCAGCCAGCGGCAGGCGCACGCTGTCCTGCGGAAACACCAGGCGCAGGTCGCGCGCCGCCTTTTCCAGTGCGGCGGCGCCTTCTGGCAGCGCGGCAAAATCCTTGGCCGAAACCACCCCCTCGGCATGAGCGTCATGGGCCAGTTCAAGCAACTGGGAAGTGCCCAGGTTTTCGCCGAAAAACAGGCTGGCGGTTTCCGGCAGTTGGTGCGCCTCGTCGAAGATCACGGTATTGCTGGCGGGCAGCAGTTCGGCGACGCCCTCGTCGCGCAGCATCACGTCGGCGAAAAACAAGTGATGGTTGACCACCACCACGTCCGCCCCCTGCGCGCGCTTGCGCGCCTCCATGACAAAGCAGTCCTTGTGAAACGCGCATTCCTGGCCGAGGCAATTTTCCCGCGTCGAGGTGACATAAGACCAGATGCCGGCATTTTCCGGCACTTCGCTCAGGGTGCTTTTGTCGCCGCTGTCGCTCGACTTGGTAAAACGCTCGATCAGGGAAAGATAACGCGAGTCGTCCCGCGTCATGAAGCGCCCTTCGTTCTTGGCGCGCTCGAGGTGGAAGTGGCAGACGTAATTGGCGCGGCCCTTGAGCATCGCGATCGTCACCGGCACTTTCAGCGCCTCGCGCATGGCCGGGATGTCGCGGAAGAAAAGCTGGTCCTGCAGCGTCTTGGTGCCGGTGGAAATAATCACCTTGCCGCCGGCAAGCAGTGCCGGGGCGAGATAGGCGTAAGTCTTGCCGGTGCCGGTGCCGGCCTCGGCCACCAGGATTTCATGTTTTTCGATTGCCGTGGAAATGGTTCGCGCCATCTCCAGTTGCTGGCTGCGAACGCGGTAATCCTTGAAGGCGCGGGCCAACACACCGTCTTCGGCAAAAATGGAATCAAGATCGAGCATTTATCGGGAACAGTTCTGCCAGACATCGGGATAAGGCCGGGCGCACAATTGTATCAGCAATTCCAGCGCGGCATCCCGGTTCTGCTCTGCCTGCCTGCCCAGCGGCTCGCCCAATTCGAAGCTCTCGCCGCGCACAGCAAGCAGAAAGGCCGGGGGCGCAGGGCGGCGGTATACCCGCTCGAAAACCTGCAACACGGCTGCCGGCGACATGGCATGAGTGGTATGGCTGATGTCCTGCGAAGGCTGAAGACGGGAAAGGAGGAAAGGCGCCGGGCAGGATGCGCTGGCGTCGATGAACAGGATCAGCTCGCGGTTTTCCAGGTCTGCCGCATGCTCGATTTGCAGTTGGAAATCGGTCAACAACTCGATTTCCGGCCATTCCGGCTGGCGTTCCCGGTGTGCGGCAAGGAGATCGAGCAGTTGCGGGCCAAGCGCGTCATCGCCCCGGCTTGGGTTGCCATAACCGAAAACCAGCAGCGGTGCGGTCAAACGTCACACCGACCGTCAGAGTTCTTGGTCAGCCGGTCGATCACGTTGCCACCCGCGTCCACCAGTTCCACTTCCAGCGGCATTTTGCCCACGGCATGGGTAGCGCATGACAAGCAGGGGTCGAAGGCGCGGATCGCCACTTCGATATGGTTGAGCAGCCCCTCGGTCACCTGCTGGCCGTCCAGGTATTGCAGGGCGACCTGCCGCACCGCTTCGTTCATGGCGTGGTTGTTGTGGGTGGTGGAAACGATCAGGTTGGCGCGGACGACCAATTCGTCCTCGTTGACGCGATAGTGGTGGATCAGCGTTCCGCGCGGCGCCTCGATCACGCCGACGCCGCGCAGTGCCGGCTCGCCCTTATTAACCAGGTCATCGCCCTGCAAATCGCCATCCAGCAGCAGTTCCTGAATGCCTTCGGCGGCGTGCAGCATTTCGATCATGCGTGCCCAGTGGTAGGCCAGCGTAGCCTGGGTCGCGCTGCCTCCGTCGAATTCCTTGAAGATTTTTCTTTCGGCTTCTGCCAGGGGGGTCGGAATGAAATCGCAATTGTTGACCCGCGCCAGAGGGCCGACCCGGTACCAGCCTTCTTCCCTGCCTCTTGACCGGATGAAGGGGAATTTCATGTAAGACCACGACCTGACTTCCTCGTGGATATAGTCCCAATAATGGCTGTAATCGACGTGATCGAAAATCGTCTGACCATGTTCGTCGATAGCCCTCAGGCCGCCGTGATAGAGATCCATGGCGCCGTCTTCCCGCACCAGGCCCATGAAACTGGATTTGTAATAACCGAAGCCGTTATTGAATTCCGTGTTGCCGGTATAGACCTTCTTGATCAGTTCTACGGCCGCCCGGCTCCAGGCAATGATGTTGTCGATATCCTTCAGCAGGATGTCGCGTTCTTCCCGTGACAGGTTTTTGTTCACGCCGCCGGGAACCGCGCCGGTGCCGTGAACACGCTTGCCCATCGTGATCCGAATGACTTCCTGGCCGTACTTGCGCAAGGCCACGCCTTGCCTGGCAATATCGGGATAGGCCGCCGCCACGCCGACGATGTTGCGCCTTGCCACATCGCTATCGAAGCCGAACAGCAGGTCGGGCGAGGCGAGGTAATAGAAATGCAGGGCGTGGGATTGCAGGATCTGGCCAAGATGCATGAGGCGGCGCAGCTTCTCTGCGGTGGCCGTCAACTGCGCGCCGACGATCATGTCCAGCGCCTTTGAGGCCGCCAGGTTGTGGCTTACCGGGCAAATTCCGCACAAACGCTGCACAATCACCGGCACTTCCCAGTAGGGGCGCCCCTGGATAAATTTCTCGAAGCCCCGGAATTCGACAATATGGAAGCGCGCCTGATGCACGCGGTTATCGTCGTCCAGCAGCAGGGTGACCTTGCCGTGCCCCTCCACCCGGGATACCGGCTCGATCACCACGCGCTTGAGTCCTTCGGGTTTGGCCGCAGTTTCCAGTTCAAAAGTCATTTTTCACACTCAGTCAAAATGCAGCATCTCATAATCCAGCTTCGGCTCCCGACCGTTCAACAGGTCGGTCAGGAAGCGCCAGATCGCATCGCCCGACGGCGGGCAGCCGGGCAGGAAGTAGTCCACCTTGACCACTTCGTAGATCGGATGCACCTTGTCGAACGGCAATGGCAGTTCGGGATCGTTGGGCACCTGGTGTCCCTCCAGGCCGCCCTCGTACTGGTAGACCTCCTGAAAACAGTCCCACAGATCGATGTTGTTGCGCATCGCCGGAATGCCGCCGGTAATGGCGCATGCACCGATGGCGACCAGTACCTTGCAATTCTTGCGGAATTCCTTGAGCACATGGACGTTTTCCGCGTTGCACACGCCCCCTTCGACGATCCCGATGTCGCACGGGCCGCAATGTTTGATATCGGTAAGCGGGGTGCGGTCGAATTCGATCAGTTCAAGAAGCCCCAGCAGGCGCTCGTCGATGTCGAGGAAGGACATGTGACAGCCGAAACAGCCCGCCAGCGAGCAGGTGGCGACGCGCACCTTTGACTTCGGGTCACTCATGTTCGCCTCCGAGTTGCACATCCTTGATGGTGTGGTGGTCAAAGATGCGCTGCCCTATCGGCACGGTAAAGCCCTGGCGTTTTTTCAGCAGCGCGCCGGTCGGGCAAACCCGGGTTGCCTTGTCAGTTGCGGCAAGATTGGTGTCGCCCAACAGGCCGCTGGCGGAATTGACGATCAGGGTGGTTTCGATTCCGCGTCCGGACAAGCCAAACACGTGCTTGCCGTCCACATCCCGGCTTGCGCGCACGCACAGTTCACAGTAAATGCAACGGTTGCGGTCAAGCAGGATATCGGGGTGAGAGGCGTCCACCTCGCGCTGCGGATAGAAATGGTTGTAATTGGGACTCATCATGCCGAGGTAGTAGGCCACCGCCTGAAGCTGGCAGTTGCCGCTCTTTTCGCAGGATGGGCAAATATGATTGCCCTCGACAAACAGCATCTGCGTCAGCGATAGCCTCTCGTCGTTCAGCTCCAGCGTGTCGCTCAGCACCTGCTGGCCTTCCACCGCCGGCATGGTGCAGGAAGCGACGTTGCGGCCGTTGACCTTGACCGTGCACAGCTTGCAGCTACCATGCGGCTTGAATTCAGGGTTGTGGCACAGGTGCGGAATGTATACATCCGCCGCCAGCGCCGCATCCATGATGGTCTGGCCGTCCTTGAACGGGATCGACCGCCCGTCGATGGTAAGTGTCTTGCTCATAGGTGCGCCCATTCGTCATCCCGCCCGGTAATCTTGCGCGCGGTTTCCAGCGCTCCATCCAGATCGAAGGCGGGCTCGAACGCCAGCGCTTTCAGCTTGCGTTCGAATACATCGGGAAATTTTTCCATGGCATCCAGCATCGGGTTGGCCGCACTACTCCCCAGGCCGCAATGGCTCATGCTCTTGAGAATGTGGCCGAGCCGTTTCAATTCTTCCATGTCGCAAATCGTGCCGTGGCCGCCGTAAATCTTGTCCATGATTTTTTTCTGCAACTGTGTGCCGACGCGGCACGGGGTGCAAAATCCACAGCTTTCATGTGCAAAGAAGTGCGCAAAGTTGCGCGCTGTCAGAAATAAATCGCGTTTGCGCTTGAACACCATGAAGGCGCCCGCTGTAGGCAGATCCTCAAAGGCGATTTTCCGGTCGAATTCCTTCCACGAAACCATGGTTCCGGACGGTCCGCTGATCTGCACGGCAAAGGGTTCTTCCGCACCGCAGTCGTCAAGTATCTGGCGCACCGTTACGCCGAACGGATATTCGTAGATGCCTGGGCGGGCAACATCGCCTGAAACGGAAAGCAACTTGGTACCGGTGGACTGGGGCGTGCCCATGGCGGCGAACCATGCGCCGCCCTTTTCCGCGATCCGGGCGGAACAGGCGAAAGTTTCCGCGTTATCCACCACTGTCGGCCTGCCCTTGTAGCCATGGGTCACCGGAAAAGGCGGACGGTTGCGCGGACGGCCTTGTTTGCCTTCAAGCGATTCGATCAGGGCTGATTCCTCGCCGCAAATATAGGCACCGGCACCGAGATGGATTTCGATATCAAAGGAAAAGCCGGCATGACCGAGAATATCGTTGCCCAGCAAACCGGCCTCACGGCGACGCTTCAGCACCCCTTCGAGCTTTTTCAGCAGATAGCGGTACTCGCCGCGCAAATAGAGGAATCCCTTGCTCGCGCCGACCACATGGGCACCCAGCGTCATACCTTCGAATACCAGGTCTGCATAACTGTTGAGCAGCACGCGATCCTTGAAGGTGCCCGGCTCGCCCTCGTCGGCGTTGCATACGATGAAGCGCTCCGGGCGCCCGCCAATATCGCAGATTACGCTGCCTTCCTCTTCGGCAATGGCGGCGTGGCAGAACGACCATTTCGATGCGGTTTTGAATCCTGCGCCGCCACGGCCGCGCAAATTCGATTTATCCATCTCGGCCAGGGTTTCCCTCGCACCGCGCGCCAACGTCTGTTTGATCGCAGTGCCCGGCACACAAGGTTCACCCAGCAGCGTATCGGTGCGGCGGATGTTGTCCGCCACCTCGAACAGCATCGGCGGCCACTCTGCGACCGGCTTTTGCGAGCGGATCAGTTCAGCAATAAGGTCAAGCCGGTTGTGGTCGAGATTGGTCAGGGGCCAACCGTTGATCAGGGCAGCGGGTCCCTGATCGCACATGCCGGTGCAGGAGGTGTTATCCATACTGACCAGCCCATCTTCGGATACCCTGCCCTGCTCGACCCAGAGCTTGTTGCACAGGTACTGGAGCAGCTCGTCCTTGCCCAGCATCTGATCGGTGATGTTGTCGCTGAACAGCAGCCGGTACTGGCCGACCGGCTGGGTGGAAAGAAAGGAATAGAAGCCGGCCACCCCTTCCACAGTCACCCGTGGTACGCCAAGATGGGCAGCAATTTGGTCAATCGCATCGGCAGGGATGTAGTGGCACGCATCCTGCACATCGCGCAAAACCTGCAGGAGCTGTGTGGAATCGCTGCCATGCCGCGCCAAAATCGGCGTCAATATTCGCGAAAGGTCAGGGGATTCGGGCTGCTGCATGAGGAGGGTCTCCGCGCTTTTTATTTATTCATGGTAGCTAATCTTTACCGGATCGCCAAATCGACAGAATCAGCCAGACGCTGTTGAAGAAAGCCACCACGAAACCGAGCAGTCCGAACAGCGGCAACCCGAACAGGGTAGGGCCGCCTTTCACCGTCATCACAATCGAGGAACCGATCACCAGCGATGCCGTCAGAATGCCGAGCGTCAGGCGGTTGACGCTGCTGTCGATCTGATGGGAAAAGCGTTCCAGGCGTTTGAGGTCGAGATCGATCTTGAACTTCCCTCGCCGTGCCTCTTTGATCAGACGCGCGACATCGCGCGGCAGGCTGGTAAATAGGGAAAAAACCTCGTGAAAATTGCGCTTGCCGCGCTTGAGCAACGCATCCGGCGTGTAACGATCGGAGATCACCCGCTGCACAAAGGGCGTGAGGTGCTCCACCATGTCGAAATCCGGATCAAGCTGGCGGCCAAGGCCTTCCAGGGTAACCAGCGCCTTGAACAACATGGCAAGGTCGGCAGGCATTACCAGACAGTTGTCGCGCATGATTACGGTCAGTTCGCCCAGCAATGCGCCGAGACGCAGCCCCCCAAGCGGCACGTTGGCATAGTTGAAAACGAATTCGTTGACGTCTGCGGCGAGCTTCGGCTCGTCCACCGCCGCATCACCGGTCCATTCCAGCAAGACATCGAGCATTGCCTCGTCGTCCTTGCCGGCCAGAGCCGCAAGCAGATCGACAAGCTGGTTGCGCCGTTGATCCGTCAACCGTCCCACCATGCCGAAATCAATTATCGCGATACGATTACCGGGCAGGTAAAACACATTGCCGGGGTGCGGATCGGCATGATAAAAACCATCGACCATGATCATCTTTAGCACTGCATCGGCGCCGCGCGCGCCAAGCTGTTTGCGATCCAGTCCTGCCGCCTCGGTCGCAGCCAGGTCATTGCCCGGCACCCCATCCACCCACTGCTGCACATTCATCGATTCGCTGGTCCATTGCCAGAACACTTTGGGAATAACGATAGTGTCCGAACCGGCAAAATTTTCTGCAAAACGATCAATATTGCGAGCCTCGGCGGCAAGATCCAGTTCGCGCCGGATTGAGCGGGAAAACTGCAAAGCGATCTGAATCGGCTGATAACGCCGCAGTTCCGGCATTTCATGCTCGATCAGACGAGCAAGATGCATCAGTATGCGCAAATCCGCATTTATCCTGGCACGGATGCCGGGGCGGCGAATTTTGAGAATGACCGGCGTGCCGTCCTGAAGTCTGGCATGGTGCACCTGCGCAATCGAAGCCGCCGCCGCAGCTTCGGTCTGCAAATCCCGAAAAACATCGTGGGGTGAGCAGCCCAAAGCAGCCTCAACCTGTGGCAGCAGGACTTCGAAAGGTAGTGGCGGCACGCTGCTTTGCAGCTTCTCGAACTCGGTGATCCAGCTAGGCGGAAATACGTCCACACGGGTCGCCATCACCTGCCCGAGTTTGACGAATGTCGGCCCCAGTTCCTCGAGCGCGCGCCGCACTCGCACCGGGGCATCGAGGTGCATGACATCACTCTGCGCCTTCCAGTGCAGAAAGCGCCCCGCCCGTTCGAGCAGGGTGGCAATTCCCAGCGCGCGCACGATATCCGCCATGCCATAGCGGATCAGGATAGAGGTAATTTCATGCAGGCGCGGCAGGTCGCGCACTACACTGAGGGTCTCCCAGATCATGAGCTATACAGGTTCGGGATTAATCTCTTTTTTTCAGCTTTTCCGCCTTTTCGTGCAGCGCATCCGCCATGCCGGCGAGAATTCCTCCTGCCAGCGCGGCCAACCGCACGCTCATCTCGCGGGCGGCTTCCTTGCCTGTGACCTTGCCCTCATGCAGTGTTGCGGAAACCTTGTTGCCGAGGGTATTCACCGTTTCGGCAACTCTGGCGCCGGTGTCGGTACCCGCACGCCGTGCATGGGCAACCAGGTCTTTCATCTCCTGCTTGATCATGCCCGTTGCGGAATCCGCCACCTGGCTTACGGTGCCGAGAAATTCTTCCTCCAGCCGCTTGAGGTTGACCAGCGCCCAGTCCATATCGCTTTCCGAAAAATCCCTGGCTTGGGATGTCAGTTGCTGCAGCGCCAATTGCGTTGCTTCCGCCGCTTTCGACAACGCTTCGTCCAGTCCCGCCAAGCCTTCAGTCACGGCGGACTTCACCTCGCCGACACGTTTTACCGCGCCCAAGCTGATCCCCTCGGCCACCGGACCGATCACCGATTTGATCTCGTCAACGCTCAGCTTTCTGGTTTTCAGTGCCTGCAGCGTCAGATTCCTGACCTTCTCGCGGATGTCCACTCCCTGTTCAACCGAAGTGCTCACCGCCTGTTTGATTTCATCAGGTGAAAGAATGTTCGGGTTGTTCTCGCTCACGACTGTCTCCTTCTCAATAATTCATGCTGCCTCGTTCTGAAATCTAGCATAAATTGTTTTATAATGTATGCCTTTCGCGGCATTACATGCTACTCAGACTACCTCTTCCAACCCCCGGATCACGCAAACGCCATGTCAGGCCCCATGGCTCTGGCGACGCCATGGCGCTGGCGCAACTGGCGGAAAAAACCAGGCCTTTGGTTATCCTCACCGAAACAGCCTGGGATGCCCAGCGCCTGCACGACGAGATAGCCTATTTTGTTCCCGGACTTTCGGTACATCTGCTGCCCGATTGGGAAACGCTCCCTTATGACCAGTTCTCCCCGCATCAGGACCTGATTTCCGAACGCCTGGCAACGCTCTACCAGATTTCGCAAAATGCCTGCGATATCGCGATCATTCCGGCCGTCACCGCGCTTTACCGCCTTCCGCCACGGGAATTTCTGGCTGCGCATACTTTTTTCCTGAAACAGGGCACTCAGCTTGATCTGGACGCCCTGCGCAGTCAGTTGACACTGGCCGGTTATACCCATGTCACCCAGGTTTTAAGCCCCGGCGAATACAGCGTGCGCGGCGGGATTGTCGATCTGTTTCCGATGGGCAGTCCGCTGCCCTACCGCCTGGATTTATTCGATAACGAGATCGAGAGCATCCGCACCTTCGACGCCGACACCCAGCGCAGCATCTACCCGGTCAGGGAAATCCGCCTGCTGCCGGCGCGGGAATTCCCGCTCGACAAAACCGGTCAGGACACTTTCCGGCGCAATTTCCGCGAAAAATTCGAGGGCGACCCTTCCAAAAGCCGTTTGTACAAGGATGTCAGCGCGGGGCTCGCACCGCCCGGTATCGAGTATTACCTGCCGTTATTCTTTGAGAACACCGCCACGCTATTCGACTATCTGCCACAGGACGCGCTGATCTGCCAGTACCATGGACTGGAATCCGCCGCGCAGAATTTCTGGCGCGACACCCAGTCGCGTTATCTGTTGCTGCGCGGCGACCGCGACCGGCCTCTGTTGCCGCCGCAGGAATTGTTTCTCCCGGTTGAGACGCTGTTCGCCACGATCAAGCCATACCCGCGCATCGAACTGAATGCAGAAGAAGAATCCGCCAAACCCATCAGTACACCCCTGCCTACTATCCAGGTCGACCGCCGCGCCGACAACCCGGTCAGCCGTTTGCAGCAGTTCGCCGCTGAATTCGATGGCCGCATCCTGCTGCTCGCGGAAAGCCTCGGGCGGCGTGAAACCATGGCGCAATTCCTGGCGGAGCACGGTCTTAACCCTGTGGTCTGCGAAAGCTACGCCGACTTCCTGGCCAGCCAGGAAAAATTCATGCTCGGCGTCGGCCCGCTCAGCAATGGTTTTATCCTGCCACAGCAGCGCCAGGCGTTCATCACCGAAACCGAGCTCTATGCCACCCAGGTGCGCCAGAGCCGTCGCCGCGACGCGGCGCGCAAGTCGACCGTGGAAAACATGCTGCGCGATTTGTCCGAAGTCAAGGTCGGCGATCCGGTGGTGCACGAACAGCACGGCATAGGCCGCTATCTGGGGCTGGTCAATCTCGATCTGGGCGAAGGGGAAACGGAGTTTCTCCTTCTCGAATATGCGGGACACGACAAACTCTATGTACCTGTTTCGCAACTGCACCTGATCGGCCGCTACAGCGGTGCATCGCCGGAATCCGCACCACTGCACAGGCTCGGCAGCGGACAGTGGGAAAAGGCGAAGAAGAAAGCGCTCAAGCAGGCACGCGATACCGCCGCCGAACTGCTTAATCTTTACGCCCAGCGGGCAGCCCGCCAGGGCCATGTGTTCCAGATCAAGCCGAACGATTACGAGGCATTTACCGCCGGCTTCGAGTTTGAGGAAACGCCGGACCAGGCCGCCGCAATCCAGGCCGTGGTCGAGGACATGACGTCCGGCAAGCCGATGGACCGGCTGATCTGCGGCGATGTCGGCTTCGGCAAAACCGAAGTGGCGCTGCGCGCCGCCTTCGTCGCCGTGGCCGACGGCAAGCAGGTGGCGATCCTGGTGCCCACTACCCTGCTCGCCGAGCAGCATTTCCAGAACTTCTCCGATCGCTTTGCCGAATGGCCGGTGAAAATCGCCGAACTGTCGCGCTTCCGCTCCGCCAAGGAACAGGCCGAAGCATTGAAGGGCATGGCCGAAGGCAGGATCGACATCGTCATCGGCACCCACAAACTGATCCAGAAGGATGTCAAATTCAGGAATCTGGGATTGGTCATCGTCGACGAGGAACACCGCTTCGGCGTGCGCCAGAAGGAGCAGTTGAAAGCGCTGCGCGCCGAGGTGGACGTATTGACCCTGACCGCCACGCCGATCCCGCGCACGCTCTCGATGTCGCTGGAAGGTCTGCGCGATTTCTCTGTCATCGCCACGGCGCCGCAGCGCCGCCTCTCCATCAAAACCTTCGTCAGCGCCTACAGCGATGGCATCGTCCGCGAAGCGGTGCTGCGCGAGCTCAAACGCGGCGGACAGATTTATTTCCTGCACAACGAGGTGGAAACCATCCTCAACGTGCAGGAAAAGCTCGTCAAGCTACTGCCCGAAGCACGCATCGAGGTAGCACACGGCCAGTTGCGCGAACGCGAACTGGAACACGTGATGCGCGATTTCTACCAGCAGCGCTTCAACCTGCTACTGTGCACCACCATCATCGAAACCGGCATCGACATCCCTACCGCCAACACCATTATCATCCACCGTGCCGACAAGTTCGGGCTGGCCCAGTTGCACCAGTTGCGCGGACGGGTAGGACGCTCCCATCACCAGGCTTACGCCTACCTCCTGACCCCCGCCGGTGAGGAAAACCGTATCACCACGCAGGCGAAAAAGCGCCTGGAAGCAATCCAGTCGCTGGAAGACCTGGGCGCAGGCTTTTACCTCTCCATGCACGACCTGGAAATTCGGGGTGCCGGCGAAATCCTGGGCGAATCCCAAAGTGGGGAAATGCAGGAAATCGGCTTCAACCTTTACGCCGAAATGCTCAACCAGGCAGTGAAGGCGCTCAAGGCGGGCAATGAACCGGATATCGCCCAGCCGCTCGGCGTCACTACCGAAATCAACCTGCACAGCCCGGCGCTGCTGCCCAATGACTATTGCGGCGACGTCAACGAGCGCCTGACCCTGTACAAACGTCTGGCGAACTGCGCCTCTCTGGAGGAACTGGATCAGCTCAACGAGGAATTGATCGACCGCTTCGGCCTGCCGCCCGCGCACGCCCGCACGCTGCTCGACACGCATCGCCTGCGCATCCTCGCCAAACCGCTCGGCATCGCCAAAATCGACGCCAGCAGCAACGGTATCTTGCTACAATTCATCCCCAATCCGCCGATCGATCCGGTTAAAATCATCCAGATGATCCAGAGCAAGCCGGACTGCAGGCTGGCCGGTCCTGATCGGTTGAAAATCAGCCGGGAGATGCCTGAAGCGAGGAATCGCGTCGAGCAGATTAGCGCTTTGCTGAAAGAACTTAGCTCATAAGGAAGACAATGCACCTGATCCGCCCTTTTGCCGGTCTTAGACCCGCGCCTTGCCGTGCCGCCGAAGTTGCCGCGCCGCCCTACGATGTGCTCTCCAGCGCGGAAGCGCGTGTGCGCGCCGCAGGCAAGCCGTGGAACTTCCTGCATATTTCCAAGCCGGAAATCGATCTGCCGGAGGGCACTGATCCCTATGCGCCGGAGGTCTACGCCAAGGCGGCGGAGAATTTGAAGAAAATGTTGGAGGAAGGCGTCCTGATTCGCGATCCGGCGCCCTGCTATTACATCTATCGCCTGATCATGGGCAGCCATAGCCAGACCGGCCTGGTGGCCGCTGCCTCGGTAGCGGATTACGACAGCAACCGCATCCGCAAGCACGAATTCACCCGCCCCGACAAGGAGGATGACCGGGTACGGCAGATCGGCGCCCTCAACGCCCAGACCGGGCCGGTACTGCTGGCCTACCCGGCCGCGCCGCAGGTGGATGAGATTCTGGCGAACGCCTCATGCGGCACGCCGGATGCCGATGTGACCGCAGACGACGGCATCCGCCACAGCCTGTGGGTGATACGCGATAACGAAACGCGGGCAAAACTCACTGCCGCTTTCGATGCCATGCATGCCCTCTACATCGCCGACGGCCACCATCGCTCGGCAGCCGCATCGCGCGTTGCGGCTGCGCGGCGCGCGGCCAATCCGAAGCATTCAGGCGACGAAAGCTACAACTATTTCCTCTCCGTTATCTTCCCCCACCACCAGATGAAAATCATGGACTACAACCGCGTCGTCACCGACCTGAACGGTCTGGACACGAGGGCTTTTCTTGAAAATATCGGGGAGAAATTCTCGGTGCAGGCCAGTGGCGCGCCGGTCAAACCAGGCAAGCCCGGCGAGTTCGGCCTTTATTTGCCCAAACAGTGGTACCGATTGGAGATTCGTCCTGAACTTATTCCCATGACTGACCCGGTAGCCCGCCTGGATGTAAGTCTGCTGCAAAACCACCTGATCGCGCCCGTTCTCGGCATCAACGACCCGCGCCGCGATAAGCGCATCGATTTCGTCGGCGGCATCCGCGGCCTGCCGGAACTGGAAAGACGGGTCGACAGCGGTGAAATGACGGCGGCGTTCGCCCTGTTCGCGACCCGCATGGAAGACCTGATGGCGGTGGCCGATGCGGGCGAGGTGATGCCGCCAAAATCCACCTGGTTCGAGCCGAAACTGGCGGACGGCCTGGTGTCGCACGTACTGGATAACGCAAGTAAGCCAAGAATTAACGCAGATTTACACGGATCCGTAGCGGCTTAAGGCATCATGCTGAACAGCGACAGCCCCTGCACCTTCAAATAGGACTTCTGCGCCGCTTCCAGGTTGGTCTGCTGACGGGTGAGATCGCTGATGGCTTTGGCATAATCCACATCCTGCAACTGCGAAGTCACCTGCTGGTACTGCAACGAAAGATCTCCCCCGGTATTTTGCACAGCGCTGATTTCTTTCAAGCGGGCGCCAACAGATGCACGAACGGTCAGGATGTTGTTCAGCGCCGAGTCCAAATTAGACATGGCCGTGTTCAGCCCGTTCGTAAGCCCGGCTTGACCGGAAGTAACGGTTGTCGGCGTTTGCAACGCGGTAATCAGGTTGTTTATCGTCGTAAACAGGTCCTGATTGGTGCTGGCCTTGACGGTAAAGGAATCAATGCCTGGCGCAGGAGCATACAAACCAACCGCCTGGCTACTTGCAGGCACGCCATTAATGCTGACTGTGTTCCCATAATCCCATGCGGCGGCTGTCGCGAATCCAGCAGGCTGGCTTGCGGGGTATTGCGGCTGCCCGGGGTCGGTAGCTAGCTGCTTAAAGCTAATGACGGAATCGCTCGTATAGACCCTTGGAAAGCGTGCTCCCCCCGTTGCGCTTGCGAGCGCTTGCGAGGGAGCACCGGTTACCATGGAATTATTGGTGGTTGGATCAATGATGTCGTAAGTGGTTACCGGCAAGGAACCGGTATTGTCCACGGCGAAAACAATCTGGTAATTCTGCTTGCTGGCAGCCCACTTGGTTCCATCCACCACCACTCCGGGACTAACAATACCGCTGCCCGTATTGGTGCCGCTGGCCGCGGTCACGAAAGTACCGTTGCCGTTTTTAATGCGCTGAAATACATCCGATCCCGAGTCGCTCACGGCAACTTGACGATTGGAAGTAATGGAAATTAACCGCTGCCCTTGATCGCCGTTGTAAGCAATATTTCCCGGCGCTACTTCCGTAAATGGCGTTGTCGTCCCCTTATAACCCGCAAACATGTATTGCCCAGCGCCGTCCGTGCTGTTGGCCAAACCCAGCAGCGCCTTGAGGCTGCCTTGAAGTTCCGTTGCCTGGCTGGCGCGATCAACGTTGGACAGTGCTGCATTGCCGGCATTGACCGTCAGCGTCTGGGCGTCCTGGATCAACGAGGTAATGCTGCTTAGAATGCTTTCTTCCATTTGCAAGCTACTCGTAGCCGTTGTGGTATTGGCGTTGAATTGGCTGTTGAGGTCACTGAGTTGCGTCACGTCGAGCACTTGCGCAGCGGCTACCGGGTCGTCCGAGGGCGCAAGAATTCGACGTCCGCTGGAAACCTGCTGCTGAGTATGCAGCATGTCAATCGTTTGCTGCTGAATCGAGCCTACGCCCAAATCATAAATCGTGTTGGAACTGATCCGCATGATGTCCTCCTTACTTACCCAAGCTGAGCAGCGTATCGAACAGCGTGGAAGCGATCTGAATCATTTTTCCGGCGGCCTGATAGGCCTGCTGGTACCGCATGAGATTGGCCGCTTCCTCATCCAGGTTGACCCCCGATAAACTTTGCTGTGCCATCTGTGCCTGAGAAACCAGGGATGCCTGCGCCGTACCGGTCACCTGCACTTCGCGAGCCTTGTTGCCCACCTGGCTTACCAACTGGCTGTATGCCCCCTGATAGGACGTAGTCTGCCCGGCCATGGTGTTCTTGATCTGCAGGGCGGACAGCAGCAAGGCGTTGCGATTATCCGATGCACCGCCGGTGTTCGGACCGACGGTAAAGGTATCGCCGGCTGCCGGAGCACCGCTAATCTGCGTCGTCCACCCGTTGAATGAAATCGGCTGGCCGGACGTATAGCTTCCGGTCGCCGGCTTGCCCGTATAGGTAAAGGTGGACGCGATTGGGGATGTAGCTGCGGCAGGGTCTTGAATGGTAATCGTACCACCGGCAGCGGCAGTATCAACCGAGATCGTCAGTCCGCTGACCGTAGTCGTATTGGCCGACGTCCCATCCCCAACCGTCAGGGTTGCGCCGGAAATGGTATACACAGTCCCTACCGGTCCGCTAATGGTGCCACCGGAAATGGTCGTGGTCGTACCCGTCGCACCGTAACTACCGCTGCCTGCGGTGCCGATAGTTGTCGCGCCGGCGGCAACGCCAGTAAAACCAGGATTGCTCCCACCTGCTCCGACCGCAGCCGCAAGGGACGCCGCCGACATAAATCCATTTGTGCCTACAATCGTACTTGTGCCGGTGAAATTATTGGTCGTACCGGCAAGATGATAGGTATTCGAACTGCCGAAAACAATCTGCATATTGTTGCCCAGGTTCGGATCGACGGGCGAGGGCGAAGCCAGTGTCGCCGAGCTAATTGTCGCGCCGGCCGAGTTCTTCGAGGTGACAGTCTTGTCGACGGTAAAAGTGTCGCCTATTGCAGGAGCACCGGTAATATTCACCGACCAGCCATTGAATGCCACGGTTTGCGGGCTGGTAAACGCCGCATTCTTTGCCAGGGTAGCGCCAGTGGTGTTATCCACGACGTCAAAAGCAGTGAGTGAAGTAAACTTGAGCGTCACATTATCGTTGAAAGAATTAACGCTGCCGGCGCCAATCGTTCCCGAGCCTGTGTTGGTAAGCGTCGCATTGGTGCTAATCGGTGCCGCAGCGGCAATTTTTGATGTATCTGTAATTGCCACGCCGATGTCCCTGGCACCGTTACGAGTTGGTTGAATCAGCCAGCTTTCCCCGGCAACTGACCCGGGGGTAGTCTCGCTTATCGTCAGGCCATCCACAGATTGTGGAAGGGCTGCCGCTGAAAACAGCGTGGTATTGTCTGACAGTCGAACCAGGGTGTAATTACCCCCGCCATTGGCTTGCAATCTGTAATCGCTGGTGGTGATCGCTCCGGCATCCAAAAAGCCGACAGCAACCACGGCAGCGCTGGTATTGGAGCCGCCGGGAATGACGTTCGGGTTGGCGACATTAAAGAAATTCCCTCCCAGCGCCCCATTTAGATCCATCCCGAGTTTGTGCTGGTCGTTGAAGGTCTGCGCCAAGCCGATCGCCACACGTCCCAACGCATTCTGAGCGCTATCCAGCGTTTCGCTGCGGAACGCCAGCAACCCACCCAAATTCCCTCCCTGAATGCTACTGGATGACAACATAATCTTGGAGCTTCCCGTCAATAAGGCGACATCGAGCTGCTGCGGATTGTCCGTGGAAGGTGCTGCCGTCAGGGTGAACGACTGTTGCCCCAACACCAGGGGCTGGCCGCTGCCAATAAAGACGCTGTAGTCACCGCCATCCTGCTTGACCACGGATACCTTGACCTCCTTGCTGAGATCGGCAATCAACTGTTCGCGCTGATCATGCAAATCGTTCGCCGGCTGGCTGCCGCCGCTTTCGGCGAGCATGATGCCTTTATTGAGACTGGCGATCTGCTGGGCGTAGGAGTTGATTACGTCAACACTGGCGGTGATCTGAGTGTTAACGCCATCACGGATTTGTTGAAAGCGGTCGTTCAGGGCCTGAAACCGGGACGCAAGAGCCTGCGCGCCACCCAACATCGACTGCCGCGAAGACGCAGAGGCAGGATTGGCGGCCACGTCGTTGGCCGAAGTAAAAAAATCCTGCAACGCGGGTGACAATCCGGCGCTCGGGTCAGCCAGCATGTTATCGATCTGCTGGATCTGCGAAAGGTAGGTATCCAGGCTGCTGCTCTGCGTTTGCGCCTGCGTCACCTGGCTGTCGAGAAAATCGCTATAGAGGCGCTTGACCGTATCAACCTGCACGCCCTGCCCCAGGAAACTGCCACCGGTGAACTGGGGCAGGGCAGTCGTCTGAACGATCTGCTGGCGATGGAAGCCGGGAGTATTGGCGTTGCTGATATTATGGCCGGTCGTAATCAAACCAGCCTGGGCGGCATTAAGACCGGACAACCCAATTCCAAAGATACTGTCTCCCAATTCGCTCTCCTAAATAACCTGCGGTTCTTGGCGTGCAGGACTGTCCTACCGCCCCGCGCCATGTTCAGGTTATTTTATAAAAATGTTATCGGCAAAAACGGGCAAAACTTGAGGCTAACCGGCCAGCGCCTGCCGCAACGTTTCGCTATTCACCACAAGCGCAAGCCCAGGGATTACATGTTCATCAACCGCTGCATCATCTCGTCTTGAGTTTTTATGCCTTGAGCATTTGACTGATATTCGCGCTGGGTAATAATCATGTTGACCAGGTCGTTATTCAGGTCAACAGTCGATCCCTCCACCGCACCGGATTGCAACAAGCCCATACTTTTTGCAGCAGGAGTTCCGGAAATCACCGTGCCGGAAGCCAGCGACGCCTGCCACAGATTGTTGCCCAGCGATTCCAGCCCCTGAGGGTTCCTGAAATCGGACAGCCCGATTGTCGCTATATTCTGGTATATCAGGGGGCCGGGAACGAAAACGCCACTGCCGACGGGGGACTCCACACTTGGACCGCGCGTCTTCCCGTCTGTACCGCTAATGACGCCGCTCGCGTCAATCCGGAAATCCGCCCAGACCGTCTTGTCGATTTTTACCGGGCCGGAAGTTCCCATCAACTGCTCGCCGTTATTGGTCACGACATAACCATCCTTATCCAGGTGGAACTGCCCATTCCTGGTATAAGCCAATGATCCATCGCTGCTTTTTACCTGAAAAAATCCCTTGCCGTTGATCGCCATATCCAGCGGGTTACCTGTCGGATTGATTCCGCCCTGGCTGAACTCCTGCACCGCGACCATGGACATCCCTCCCATCCCGGCTTGGCCGCTGACGGTTGCCGCTCCGTAGAGATCGGTGTATCTGCCTATTGTCTCCTTGAAACCTACCGTGGACGCATTGGCAACGTTGTTGCCGATCAAATCCAGTTTCTGTGCGGATATGCTCAATCCGCTGATGCTGCTTTGGAAACTCATGGTTTACTCCTTGAATAGCAAATGTGCCGAGGCTTAACTTTATGTGAAGCAACAACCATTCCAGGAAGCCAAAAAGATGGTGCGGCTAACCCACCGATGCCTGACGCATCATCTGGCTATTCAAAACGCGGGTCAGTTTGTCCGCATAGTGTGGATCGGTGGCATAGCCGGAATCCTGCAAGGCACGCGCAAAACCAGCCGCATCACGCCCTTGGCCGAGAACCGCTTGGTAGCGCGGATTATTTTGCAACAGCTTGACGTAATCGCGGAAGCTTTCTGCGTAGGAGGAATAAGCACGGAACAACTCGGTTTTCTTTTGCGGCATGCCATTCTGGTATTCGGTGGTAGTCACGGCCGCCACGTCTCCCGTCCAGCCATTACCCGCCTTGATTCCGAACAGGTTATGGCTATTCTTGCCGTCGGCGGCAAGAATTTGCCGCTGCCCCCAGCCGCTTTCGAGCGCTGCCTGCCCCAGCAGGAAATGCGGCGGAACGCCCAGGGCTTTCCCAGCCTCACCGGCATGCGGCAACAGATTGTCAACGAATTCCTGGGCAGAGGAAATCGCCGGTGTTTTCTCTACTGTTGGAACGGACGCCACGGGCTGGGAAAACAGGGTGCGGGGCGGCAACTGCCCGGCTTCGACCGGCGCCACCGGCATCTTGTCAATCCCATCCGGCGCCACGGTTTGGCGGCTCATCTGCTTTATGATCATGTCCGCCAGGCCGATGCCCTTCCCCGTTGAAAGCTTCTGCGCCAACTGCTGGTCGAACATCTGTGTGTAGAGCTTGCTCTGGTCATTGTCGAATATCGGGTCACCCGGCAATCCGTCACGCATGCTTTTGAGTATCATGTTCAGGAATATCCCTTCGAACTGCTGCGCCACGGCCTTAAGCCCGGCCTTAGGGTCCTGCTTTGCCTGCAGGCGCAGCTTGCTGACGCTTTGCGCGTCAAGCGCGAATCGGGATGAGATATCCTGAGCAGAAATCATGATTTCTCTAAATCACTTCCAGCTCGGCGTGCAGGGCGCCCGCCACCTTCATTGCCTGAAGAATGGTAAGCAGATCCTGGGGCGTAGCGCCCACCGCGTTAAGCGCTTTCACCACGTCATTCAGCGAAGCACTGCTCGGCAACATAGCCAGCCCACCTTTTTCCGCCTTGACCTCGATCTGGGGCTGCCGGGTCACCACCGTTTCCCCCCTGGACAGTGGCGCAGGCTGGCTCACCTTGGGCTCGCTGGTAATCGTCACAGTCAGGCCGCCATGCGCGACGGCGCAGGCATCCACCATCACCGACTTGTTCATCACTACCGAGCCGGTACGCGCATTCATGATTACCTTGGCCATGGATTCGCCGGGAATCACCGCCAGATTTTCCATACGCGCCAGGAAAGAAACCCGCTGATTAATGTTGCGCGGCGCCAGCACCTTGATGACACGGCCGTTCTCGGCGTTGGCGGTGCCCTCGCCAAAAGAACGGTTGATGGACGTAACCACCCGGCTGGCGGTGGTGTAATCGGAATCCTTCAATTCCAGCGTAATGTAATCGCCCTGGCCCAGCGGCATATCCACGGCCCTTTCCACGGTAGCACCATTGGGAATGCGGCCAACGCTCAACTGATTCACTTGCGCACTGCCACCACCGACCGATGCGCCCGCACCGCCGACCATCAGATTCCCCTGCGCCATGCCGTAAATCTGGCCATCCGCACCTTTAAGCGGCGTCATCAACAGGGTGCCGCCACGCAGGCTTTTCGCGTTACCGATGGAGGATACGGTGATATCTAACATCTGGCCCGGTTTGGCAAAGGGTGGCAGCGTTGCCGTCACCGTCACCGCCGCCACGTTTTTCAGTTGCAGGCTGGTGCCGGCAGGCAAGTTCACGCCAAGCTGGCCGAGCATGCTGACGACGCTTTGCACCGTGAAGGGCGTCTGGGTTGTCTGGTCACCGTTACCGTCCAGCCCCACCACCAGCCCATAACCGATCAACTGGTTGCTACGCACCCCCTGAATGTCGGCCATATCCTTGATGCGCTCGGCCTGGGCTGGCAAGGTAATCAACATGGCCACCACGAGGGGCAAGATTTTTGCAAATAATTTCATTTCAATCCCCGCCAATTCAAAACGAATGAATCCTGAATCATTAGCAAGCAGAAAACGTGCCAACCAATATCCACTGGGGGAAGAATGATGCGGATCAGGCTTCAGCCTGATATTTACGGTTATGGCGTACGCCGAAGAAGAATCGGAGGGCGGCAAAAATTGCCGCCCTCCGATGAACCGGGATTGTCCGTTAGCGACAATCTCATCCCAAGCGATTACTTCAACAGGCTCAATACCTGGTTAGGCAGCGCGTTCGCTTGCGCCAACATCGCCACACCCGCCTGCTGCAGAACCTGGTTGCGGGTCAGGCTGGCCGTTTCCGCCGCGAAGTCCGTATCCTGAATCCGGCT
>DATKUY010000010.1:0-36075 GCA_035530375.1 Sulfuricella sp.
CGCGAACTGCCCAGGAAAACCGAACCCGGCTTCGAGCCTGGAGCGGTCGCGCAGATCGAGGCGCGCGCTGGATTTTCAGACCGTCCGCGCCGCGAGTCGCGCCCCGCTGGTCGTCAGAGCGGGGGAGGGCGGGGCATCGGAGTTTCTCCGCGTAAACCTGCCACCAATCCTCTGGATTTGCCATACGTTACGCCGCCGGCGCAGCAAATTGCGACCAAACCTGTACCCGATACGCGCCAGACCAGGAAGAAGCCTATCCCCGCGCTGCTGATGCGCCCACCAGAACCGCTGCCGGAAGGAAATTAATTCCTGCTGAATATTGATTCCGGCCGGGTTCTGGTTTATCCTTGCCGGCTCTTCGGAGAGGTGGATGAGTGGTTTAAGTCGCACGCCTGGAAAGCGTGTTCAGGATAATATCCTGACGGGGGTTCGAATCCCCCCCTCTCCGCCAGATTTATGGCGGGCCTCCCCGCATTGCAAGGTGGCGAACCTGGTCAGGTCCGGAAGGAAGCAGCCACAGCTACTTATTGCAAGTGCCGGGGGTTGGGCTCGCCACCCCTAAACCGCTTGCCGCCCTGCCGGGCGAGGCGGATTCTGGTACAATTTCCTTCCATGAGTTACCAAGTCCTTGCGCGCAAATGGCGCCCTAAAACCTTTGGCGATCTGGTCGGCCAGGAGCATGTCGTCAGGGCGCTTTCCAATGCGCTCACGCAGCAGCGTTTGCACCACGCCTATCTGCTCACCGGCACGCGGGGCGTCGGCAAGACGACTCTGGCGCGAATCATGGCCAAGGCGCTCAACTGTGAAACTGGCATTACCGCCACGCCGTGCGGTGAATGTTCGGCGTGCCGTGAAATCGACAGCGGTCGCTTCGTCGATCTGCTTGAATTGGACGCAGCCTCCAATACCGGTATCGACAACATGCGCGAAGTACTGGATAACGCGCAGTACGCGCCCACCGCCGGCCGTTTCAAAATCTATTTGATCGACGAAGTGCATATGCTGTCCAAGGCGGCCTTCAATTCCATGCTGAAAACGCTGGAAGAACCGCCTGAGCACGTGAAATTCATTCTCGCCACTACCGATCCACAGAAAATCCCGGTCACGGTGCTGTCCCGCTGTTTGCAATTCAACCTCAAACAGATGCCGCCTCTGGCGATTGTCAGCCATTTACAGCGCGTTATGGAGAAAGAAGACATCCCATTCGAATTGCCGGCACTGCAATTGCTGGCGCGCGCCGCCCAAGGCAGCATGCGCGATGCGCTGTCACTTCTTGACCAGGCTATCGCTTATAGCGGCGGCAAGGTTGGGGAGGGGCTGGTGCGCGATATGCTCGGTTCGATCGATCAGACCTATCTGTTGGAAATCCTTGACGCGCTCGCCGCCAAGGACGGCCCGGCTCTAATTGCCGCGACCGAAAGGATGGAGGAACGCAGTCTGTCATTCGAGGCGGCCCTGCAGGACTTGGGCGTGCTGCTGCACAGAATTGCCCTGGCGCAAACCGTGCCGGATGCGCTTGGAGAGGAATTGCCGGAACGGGAGAAATTGCTCGAACTGGCGCAGATTTTCGATGCCGAGGAAGTGCAACTATTCTACCAGATCGCCCTGCATGGTCGGCGCGACCTGCATCTGGCGCCGGACGAATTCGCCGGCTTCAGCATGACCCTGCTGCGTATGCTGGCTTTTACCCTGGAAGAATCGTCGCAAGCTCCAACTCACCGCGAAGCGCCGCGCCCGGCTCCGGCCTTATCCTCTGTGCGCAAAGATGTGCGTTCAGCGGAAAAACCGGTTACGTTGGCCCAACGTGAAGACCCTCAATCAGCCGAAAGGCCCGCTCCCGTCGCTAGAGCAGAGGCCATGAAACAGGAAAATCCCCATTTTGACGGCAATTGGCACACTCTGGTGAATCGCCTCAAACTGGGCGGCATGGCAAAAATGCTGGCCCAGCACTGCGAACTTAAATCCTTTGACAATGGCCTGCTGGAATTATGTGTGCCGCAGGAACATCGTCACTTGGCGGACAAGCCTTATCAGGATAAATTGAAAACAGCCGTGGTTGAATATTTTCCCGATCCAGTCAGGCTCAACATTAGCGTGGGCGACATAACCGGCGACACCCCAGCTCAGATTGAAAACCGCGAGAAACAGGAAAAACAGTCTCTGGCAGTGGCTGCGATCGAGCAGGATCCATTTGTTCGCGATCTGGTTGAAAATTTTGACGCGAAAGTCATTGAATCTTCGATTAAACCTCTATAGCAAACCAGGAGAGCAAGATGTTAAAAGGCGGTTTGGGCAATCTGATGAAACAGGCCCAGCAAATGCAGGAAAACATGCAGAAAATGCAGGAAAAACTGGCCACGGTCGAAGTGGAAGGGCAGGCTGGCGCCGGTATGGTCAAGGTAGTAATGAACTGCCGTCATGACGTGAAACGGGTGAGCATCGATGACAGCCTGATGAGCGAAGACAGGGAAATGCTGGAAGACCTGCTTGCTGCCGCGGTGAACGATGCAGTGCGGCGCGTCGAAACCATCACTCAGGAAAAAATGAGTGGCTTCACATCTGGTTTGGGTTTGCCGCCGGGGATGAAGCTGCCATTCTGAAAGTGAAAGCACCTTCCAGCCTTGAAAATCTGATTGAAACTCTGCGCTGCCTGCCCGGTGTCGGCCCAAAATCGGCCCAGCGCATGGCCTACCATCTGTTGCAACGCGACCAGAAGGGCGCCCTGAAACTGGCCGGTGCGCTGACGCATGCGCTGGATACCATCCTTCATTGTCGTTTGTGCAACAGCTTTACTGAAGAAGAAATCTGCCCCCTGTGCCGCTCGGCGCGGCGCGACACTTCCTTGCTGTGTGTGGTGGAAACGCCAGCCGACCTGTTGATGATGGAGCAGACCCAAGGCTACCACGGTCTGTATTTCGTATTGATGGGTCGGCTTAGCCCGCTTGATGGCATCGGCCCCAAAGAAATTCATCTCGACCGGCTGGTCCAGCGTGCCTCGGACGGCGTAGTGAAAGAAGTTATCCTGGCTACCAATTTTACTGTCGAGGGCGAGGCCACCGCTCACTATATCGGTGAGATTCTGCACTCGCGCGGAGTAAAAGCCAGCCGCATCGCGCGCGGCCTGCCGGTAGGTGGCGAACTCGAACATGTTGATAGCGGCACTCTGGCGCAGGCCCTTCTTGAGCGCCGCGAAGTCTGACAACTCTGGTTGTGTTTCCCTAACTGTAATCCGTGAATGGCGCCCTTCATTATAATGAAGCGTATATAACATCTTTCTGGCGCTGATGGCGGTGTTGCCGCTATTTACGGTATACACTGACATCATTGGGTAAGACAAAATAGGCGATGCTTGCCGTGTAGATATTATGATCCCTGCAGAAATAGCGCCCGGCAAATCCGAAAAACGTAACGTCATGATTGTCGATGACCATCCAATCGTGCGTCAGGGCATCGCCCAACTTATCAATCGTGAAGATGATCTGCGGGTTTGTTGCGAAGCGGGGAGCGCGGATGAGGTTATTGAAAATCATGCAAAATGCATGGGTCGCTGTTCCTCTGATATTGCGCTTGTTGACATGTCGCTTCCCGGCACTTCTGGTATTGACCTTGTCAAAATCCTGCGCACACGCATGCCAGAGATGCATATCCTGGTAATTTCCATGCATGATGAGTCGCTCTATGCAGAGCGGGCGTTGAGGGCTGGCGCCAAGGGCTACATCATGAAGCAGGAAGCATCCGAAAAAGTTCTTGCCGCGATCAGACAGATATTGAATGGCGGGGTATATGTCAGCGACAAGATGCACATGAAAATACTGCGGGGGGTCATTGAACATCGGGTTGATGCTTCGGCATTTCCGCTTTCTCATCTAAGCGATAAGGAGCTTGAAGTCCTGCGACTCATCGGCATGGGCCTGAAAACCAGGAATATTGCCGCTGAGCTAGGCCGCAGCATAAAAACCGTTGAGGCGCACCGAGCCAATATCAAGGGAAAGCTGAACTTGGGTAATGCCGCTGAATTGGTCAAGTTTGCTGTGCAATGGATTGGGATTGAGAGCGGCTCATGATCTTGATGGATTTTGCGGGCTTATTATTTAACATAATATACATTATGCGAAGTATTTAAGCCGATTCGCTTTTCATGGGGTACGCGTTCCCGATGCACGATCATGAATGGGCGGCTTCCCTGCCGTCGCTGTTAACAAGTTTGCGATATCGGTGTTGCCGCCTTCAAGTGCCAAATCCAAAGCCGAAACGCCATTCTTGTTTTGACTATTGACCTCGGCGCGATATTTGATCAGTACCTTTACGACTTCAATATGCCCGTTCTTTGAGGCTAGCATTAATGCGGTCATACCATTGCCGAGCACCGCGTTTACGTTCGAACCATTTTTCAACAGTTGTTCAACGATGCCATCATGGCCGGAAAATGCGGCGTATAACATCGGCGTCCAACCCTGGTGATTTGCCGACGTATCCGCCCCCAAGGCAAGTAAGGTGTTGACGACTTGCGCGTGCCCTTTGAGGGCCGCAAGCATAATTGCCGTTTCGCCAAATTGATTTTTAGCATTGATCTTCGCGCCGGACTTGTAAAGCTTCCGCAAAATGGTGTCATTCCCCTCGCGCGCGGCAATCATCATCGCGGTATTGCCTTGGCTGTCCATCACGTTGGCATCGACTCCTCGCGCCAGGAGACTTTGGATGACGTCTGCGTTGCCCATGTTTAAGGCAGCGAAAAAATCATCTATATGATCATCTGAAAACGCATTATTGTTAATAAATAAAAGTAATAATATAACTTTATATATTGTTTTATATGACATTTGTTCTGAAAAGTCTGGTGAAATTTTGGGTGGTGGCCTCGGCCAGTTCCTGTTCAGTGATCCCCCGTAGCCGCGCGACTTCTTCTGCGACATGCTTTACATAGGCCGGCTGGTTGATTTTCCCCCGGTACGGGACGGGAGCAAGATAGGGCGAATCGGTTTCGATCAGCACTCTTTCCAGTGCAATTTTTTGTGCGACTTCCTTGACTTGAGTTGCTTTTTTAAAGGTCACAATGCCGGAAAACGAGATATGGAAATTCAGAGCAATTGCTCGTTCTGCAATCTCCAGGGTTTCAGTAAAACAGTGCATCACTCCACCCACTATTGATGCGCCCTCCTCCTCCATAATGCGCAATGTATCCGTTGCCGCTTCACGAGTGTGGACGATCAGTGGTTTTCCGCATAGCTTTGCGGCGCGAATATGGTTGCGAAAACGATTTCTCTGCCATTCCAGGTCACCTTTCAACCTGAAGTAATCCAGACCAGTTTCTCCGATCGCGATTACCTTGGGATGATTGGCCAATCCAGCCAGTTCTTCCACTGTGGGTTCTTTCTCGTCCGCGTAATCCGGGTGTACACCAACCGATGCATAAATTTGCGGATAACTTTCCGCCAAGGCGATAACCTCCTTAAAATCCGGCAGATTGACGCTTACGCACAGCACAAGACCAACGCCATTTTTTTTCATATTGGCGAGTATTTCAGGCAAATTCGAAGCGAACTCGGGAAAGTTCAAATGGCAGTGGGAATCGACTAGCATGACTCTGGTGGCGTGTTGCCGGTATACGAGGGTGAGTGGACGGAGAGCTACATGGTATGGGTTGGCCGGGAGGTCTTGCTGCCTCCAAGCAAAGCTTCAATTTTGTTGCGTACGGTAATTCCACTCTCGTTGTCGCTAAACTGTACTCCTACGCCCTGAACCTTGTTGCCCTGCGCGCCCTCCGGGGTAATCCAGACGACGCGACCGGCTACCGGCAGCTTATTGGGATCCCCCATCAGGGATAGCAGCATGAAAACTTCGTCGCCTAATTGATAGGGCTTGGCGGTTGGTATGAAGATTCCTCCACCTTTTAGATAGGGCATATAAGCCGCATACAGCGCGGATTTTTCCTTAATGCTCAGGGAAAGCACCCCTGGGCGCGGTGCGACGGGAACCTGCAGATCAGACATAAGCGGCATCCTGACGATTTACGAGTTGCCCATAGGAAAGAAACAATTGTTCCAGCACTAGCCGGTTGTTCAATGGGTGTTGCACGGCGCGCCGTGCAACGAGTAATTCTTGCTGGAACTGTAGCAATTCTATCAAGTTGACAGCTTTTGCCAAGCGAATCATTTGTGCCGGCGGATCGACCAAGTATCGTGTTTGCGCCGTCATGCCGATACTCGCCAGATCATATGCCCATTGCTGCACCCAATCCAGTACCCATGCCAACTCCAGCTTTTCACTTTGTTCAGCCAGAGCAAGAGGGTCGAACCGAGTCGGATCGCCAAGCTGATCCAGTATCCGCTCTCGTTTAAGCTGATAATCTTCTGCGCTTAACAGCAAAGCGGCAAGCGGGCTGCAACCAGATTGCGACAAGCATGACTCGGCTTTCACTACGCCCTGCTCACGCAGCCAGCTTAATGCCGTTTTGCGCTCCGGAAGGGGGATGTCGATCTTCTGGCAGCGGCTGCGAACCGTTGGCAACAGGCGTTGAGAATGATGCGACACCAGGATGAACAGCGTATCGGGCGGCGGCTCCTCCAATGTTTTCAGCAATGCATTGGCGGCATTGACGTTCATCGCTTCCGCCGGATGAACCAGAATGATGCGCAGGCCATTGCGGTGGGTTGTCAGGTTGACGAAATCCGCCAGCTCGCGAACCTGGGCTACGGTTATAAACCGACTGGCCTTTTTATCGGCCGGTTTGCTTTGTTCCTCCGCCTCGCCAATCGCATCGGCGGCGGGCTCAAGCAGGCGAAAATCCGGGTGGTTGCCCGTCTTGAACCAGTTGCATGCACCACAATGCTCGCATGGCTCCCCCGAGGCCAAGGGCGATTCGCACAGCAATGCCTGCGCCAGTGTGCGGCCCAGATGGAGCTTCCCGATCCCGATCCGGCCCTGCAGCAAAATGGCATTGGGCAAGCTCGGCTTGGCTGCCATCAGCCGCTGCCAGATATCCTGCTGCCATGAATAAATCATATCAACTCAGATGGATGAAAAAACATGTTCGAGATCAGCCTGGATTTCGGACAAGGTTCGTCCGCTATCAATCACCCGGATTCGTTCCGGGAACTGTCTCGCGCGTTTCAGGTAAGCATCTCTCACGCGCTGGAAAAAATCCTGTTTTTCCTGCTCGAAACGATCCAGGGAAATATTTTGGGATAAGCGCTGCTGGCTAACTTCGACGGACACATCAAACAACAGCGTCAGATCCGGTTGCAAGTCCTGTTGCACCCATGCTTCAAGCGTTTTCAGCTTGGCCTCATCCAGCCCCCGCCCTCCGCCCTGATAAGCAAAGCTGGCATCGGTGAAGCGGTCTGAAATGACCCACGTACCCTCCTGCAAAGCCGGAACGATTACTTTATCAAGGTGCTCCCGCCTGGCTGCAAACATCAGCAGCGCCTCGGTTTCGAGGTGCATGGCCTGATGCAGGAGCATCTCGCGCAAGGCTTCTCCAAGTGGCGTTCCGCCGGGCTCCCTGGTTACAAGGACATTCAGGCCGCGGTGGCGCAGATGTTCCGCTAGCCAATTAAGGTGAGTGCTTTTCCCCGCTCCATCGATCCCTTCCAGGGAGATAAATTTTGAGTTATATTTATTATTAATCATTCTATTGTGCAGTATTGTTAATCTTGTTTCTAGTTGGCGTTTTCTGGTAACGCGTCACTGCTTGATTATGTTCCTGCAGGCTGCGTGAAAATTGGTGGGAACCATCCCCCTTGCTTACAAAATATAGCGCAGAAGTCGCACTGGGGTGAAGCGCTGCCTGTATTGACGCCCATCCCGGCATGGCGATCGGGGTGGGCGGCAGTCCAGCACGTGTGTAAGTATTATAGGCATTATCGGCAATTAAATCGCGCTTGTGCAAATTGCCATCGAATGTTTCTCCCAGGCCGTAAATCACGGTCGGGTCCGTTTGCAATCTCATGCCGATACGCAAACGATTGATGAATACTCCGGCAATCATCGGGCGTTCGCTGGCTCGCCCGGTTTCCTTTTCGACGATGGAAGCCATGATCAAAGCTTCATAAGGCGTGAAATAGGGCAGACCAGGGCTGCGTCCACGCCAGGCTTCGTCCAGTCGATGCGCCATAATTTGGTGCGCGCGCTTGAGCAGGGACAAATCACTCATCCCGTTACTGAAATAGTAGGTATCAGGGAAAAAGAGCCCTTCTGCATTATCTTCCCGTATACCCAGGCGATTCAGCAAATCCTTGTCGCTAAGGTCGATGCTGTCGTGTCTGATGGCCGGATGCTCGTTGAGAACTTTGCGTATCTGCCTGAAATTCCACCCCTCGATGAATATGATTCCACTCTGGCTAACATCACCCCTGGTGATTTTCAGAACCAGCTGGAACGGTGTAATTTCTTTATCCAGTTGGTAATTACCGGCTTTAATGTCCCCTTCCTTACCGAAGACTTTTGCCAGCGCAATAAAGCTCCAAGGCTCCGACAGCAGCCCTTCAGCGCGGAACTGTTTGGCGATGGCGCGCAAGCTGCTACCTTGCTTGAGTGCAAACTCGTAAGGTGATTGAGGCAGACGCAACGGAGTATTGGCAAAGTAGAACATCCACCCAACAGCCAACACGCTCAACAATATGAGCACAGCCATAACACGTTTCATAACAAGTTTAATGACGGTCATCTTCCAACAAACTCCTCAAGCGCACTGCCAGCCCACCAGTGAGCCATCTTTTTTCAGCCAGTTCCCTGACTTGCCAGACCCCAATTATGCTGTTGCAAAGCACGATCTCATCCGCATCGTAAATTCGGGTCAATGCCAGATTTTCAACCTTGACTGTCATGCCGAGCCCGCCGGCCATTTCCATGATACGTGCACGCTGTACGCCAGATACGCCACAACCGCCAAGATCAGGCGTGTATAAAGTGCTTCCCTGTAAAAGGAACAGATTGCTCATCGTTCCCTCAATGACATTTCCATCCGTGTCGAGCATTAATCCTTCGACAATTCCCGGATCACTCCATTCCCGCCGCGCCAGAACATTTTCCAGGCGATTGAGGTGCTTGATCCCGGCCAGACTGGGTTGTATGGCAAGTCGTGTCGCGCATAGATGCAACCGCACCCCATCCGAATAATGGCTGGGTGGATGCTGTGGAATCGGGCTCGTTATCAGAATTCTAGTCGGCGCCATGCCTTCCTGAACGACGTAGCCACGCGGTCCCTCCCCCCGTGTAACCATCACTTTCAGCACGCAGTCGGGATTTTTTTTGATTACTTCCGACATTTCCTCAGTCAGAATAGCTTCCGGCGGGCAAGCGATTCCGAGTGCCGCGCAATCCCCGTGCAGCTTGTCATAATGGCGCTGCCAGCACAATGAGCGGCCTGCTTTCACAAGCATGGTGCGAAATACGCCATCGCCGTACAGCAAGCCCCGGTCGAAAACCCGGATATGTTCGGTCGGCTGACCATTAATTAGCACCATCAGCCTGCTCCCAGCGATCTGAGCAGCCCTTTTGCCTTGGCGCGAGTTTCGGCAAGTTCGCGCAAGGGGGCGGAGTCGGCTACGATTCCCGCTCCGGCCTTGAAAGTCAGCATGTCTCTATCGAGCATGAAGCTGCGGATCAGGATATTGAAATCCATACTGCCATCAAGATTAAGATATCCCATGCTGCCGGTATAGGCGCAACGCGGGGTGGCTTCGAGTTCGCTGATGATTTGCATGGTGCGTACTTTGGGGCAACCCGTAATGGTACCCCCCGGAAACAGGGCATGCATCACTTCGGATGGCGTGGTGTTTTCACGCAGATGGCCACGCACACTGGATTCGATATGGTGAACGTGCGCATAGCTGCTCACTGCCATCAGTTCGCTGACTTCGACACTGCCGGGTATACACACCCGCCCTAGGTCGTTGCGCTCCAGATCGACCAGCATGATGTGCTCGGCACGCTCCTTCGGGCTGGCGATCATTTGCTGGCGCAACCGCCGATCCTCTTCGGGCAATGCAGCGCGCGGATGCGTGCCAGCTATCGGGCGGGTTTCGATCATGCCATCGCGCACTTTCACCAATCTTTCCGGGGAGGAACTGATGATCTGCATGCCCCCAAAATCAGCGATGCCGGCGAACGGCGCCGGATTGCTTTCGCGCAAGCGTGCATAAATGTCGGCAGCGCTGCTTCCTGATTCGACTTTCACCCGCCACTGGCGCGCAAGATTTACCTGAAACACATCCCCATTCCGGATATAGTGTTTGACCCTTTCCACGCCCTGGAGAAAAATCTGCTCGTTTTCTTCTTCAAGCGCTTCAACTTTCACCGCAGCGCCCGAGTATTCGTCAGTATTGTCCAAATCTGTTCGCAGGATTTCCAGAAGATCCGAAGAGGATTCCTCGGCAAAAATGAATGTTCGCCCTTCCGTATGGTCGACCATGATTGCAGCAGGTATACGCACCAGTGCAGCCAGCGGGAATCCGCCTGTTTGCGTTTGCGGCTTGACCGCGACCGAGGGTTCCATCTGGTGCAGTAATTCATAACCGAGATAAACAAACCAGCCGCCATGAAAAGGAAGAGTTAATTCCTCCGGGCTTGGTGGATGCCTGTTTTTAGCCCATTCCTGCTCCAGCGCAGAAAAAAATGTTTTTTCTCGTCTGCCGGGGTCGAAAGGAAAGAGTTGCTGCCGGCTTGGGAAAGCGAAAAGAATATCCCAACCGGAGCATCCCAGGGTTTGCAGCAGGAACGGGTAGCGCTGCGGATTGGCCGCATGAAGGCCAAGCAGGTCGGGCGTGCCGGGAAGCTGGATGACAGGCACAGACTACCTCAATGACGAGGAAAAACACAAAGGGGCAGCCGCTTCATCACGGCCGGGGTTTCAGACTTTGCGGAACACCAGGGTACCGTTGGTGCCGCCGAACCCGAAGGAATTTGACAAGGCGACGTCGATTTTCATCTTTCTAGCCTCATTCGGTACATAGTCCAGATCGCACTCGGGATCCTGCTCGAAAATATTGATGGTCGGCGGAGAAACCTGATGATACATGCCCAGCGCCGAAAACACGGCTTCAACACCACCGGCTGCACCAAGCAGGTGGCCGGTCATGGATTTTGTCGAGTTGACCGCAATTTTTCTGGCATGGTCGCCGAAGCATAGCTTGACTGCCTTGGTTTCGGCCAAGTCACCTAGTGGAGTGGAAGTGCCATGGGCATTGATGAAATCGACCTGGTCATGTGCGATGCCGGCGTTGCGCAGTGCATTGGTCATACAACGGGCAGCGCCACTGCCGTCCTCGCAGGGAGCCGTCATGTGATTGGCGTCGGCGCTCATGCCAAAGCCGGGCAGCTCGGCATATATTCTGGCGCCACGAGCCTTGGCGTGCTCATATTCCTCAAGCACCAGAACTCCTGCACCTTCACCCAGTACAAAACCGTCCCGTCCGGTATCCCATGGCCGGCTTGCCGTTTCGGGGTCATCATTGCGCGTGCTCAAGGCGCGAGCTGACGCAAAACCACCAATCGCCAGTGGCGTAACGGTGGATTCTGCGCCGCCTGCAATCATGATGTCGGCGTCGCCATATTCGATCAAGCGTGCCGAATCGCCGATGCAGTGCGTCGCCGTACTGCAGGCCGTGACCATCGCCAGATTCGGACCCTTGAGTCCGTACATGATGGAAAGGTTGCCCGAAATCATGTTGATGATCGTGCCCGGAATGAAAAAAGGCGAAATTTTGCGCGGGCCACCTTCCAGATAGGTGTTATGGGTATCCTCGATCATCGGCAGGCCGCCGATGCCGGAGCCGATGTTGACGCCGATGTGCTCAGCGTTTTCCGGGGTAACTACAAGGCCGGAGTCCTTGATGGCCTGTATCCCTGCTGCCAGGCCGTAATGGATAAAAACATCCATACGACGAGCTTCTTTGGCGGAAATATACTGGGTGACATCGAACTCCTTGACCTCGCCAGCAATCTGGGAGGCAATGGCTGAAGCATCGAATCGGGTGATCCGGGTTATCCCGGATTTTCCTGCAAGGATGTTCGACCACGCCTGCTCAACGGTATTGCCGACAGGTGAGATAATACCCAGGCCGGTGATAACAACTCTGCGTTTAGACAAGGCGACTCCGGTTACGAGTGGTTACAGATTGGTAGATTAGCTCAGGTGGCCGTTGACGTAATCAATAGCCTGTTTGACGGTGGTGATTTTTTCCGCTTCTTCGTCGGGGATTTCGCAGTTGAATTCTTCTTCAAGCGCCATAACCAGTTCGACGGTATCGAGGGAATCAGCGCCCAAGTCGTCGACGAAGGAGGATTCTATTTTTACTTCTGCTTCGTTTACGCCCAGTTGTTCGGCAACGATTTTTTTGACGCGTTGTTCGATGTTTTCCATCTAAGTACCCTCTCTGTAAACCGCTATGAAAAAAGCTGACGCATTTTACCAAAAATTGCTTACTTCACCAAACAGTGAAGTTCGCTTCTGTTTAAGTCATGTACATGCCGCCGTTGACATGCAATGTCGTGCCGGAAATATACCCCGCCTGGGTTGAGGCGAGGAATGCGACCGAAGCAGCGACGTCCTCGACCGAGCCGAGGCGTCCCAGCGGGATGTGACCGAGCAATACCTTGCGCTGCTCCTCGCTCAGGGCGCGGGTCATGTCTGTGTCGATAAAGCCAGGGGCGACGCAGTTTACCGTAATATTGCGGCTGCCGACTTCGCGTGCCAACGATTTACTGAAGCCGATAATGCCTGCCTTGGCAGCGGCATAGTTGGTCTGGCCTGCATTCCCCATAACGCCGACTACTGAGGCAATGTTGATGATGCGGCCGTTGCGCGCCTTCATCATCGCGCGCAGAACAGCCTGGCTCAGGCGGAATACGGACTTCAGGTTGGTATCCATGATGTCGTCCCATTCTTCTTCTTTCATCCGCATCAGCAGATTGTCGCGCGTGATGCCGGCATTATTGACCAGAATTGAGATTTCACCGAATTGTGTACGAATGGTTTGCAGTGTTTGCTCAATCTGTGCCACATCGTTTACGTTCAGCGCCAATCCCCTGCCCTTGATTCCTGCCTGGCTCAGATAGCTGCTGATATTGTCCGCGCCGGACTGGCCGGTCGCCGTGCCGACAACGGTTGCCCTCTGCCTGCCGAGTTCCAATGCGACCGCTTGGCCAATTCCACGACTGGCACCCGTTACTAAAGCTATCTGGCCATCCAGCATCTATCGTTCCCCCAGTTATTTCAACGAATCCATTGCCAGGCGTAACGCCGCTTCATCGGCCAGCGCAAATGCCTGCATGTTGCCATCGATGCGTTTGTTCAACCCGGCCAGCACTTTTCCTGGCCCGCATTCTGCGAGCATGGCAATGCCTTGGCTGGCAAAACTCCTGACCGTTTCCACCCATCTCACCGGACTATAAAGCTGACGGGCCAACGCGTCCTTGATCGCGGCTTCATCGCTGTAACTTTTCACATCGGCGTTGTGCAACACCGGAATTTGTGGTGCCTTGATTGAAATGGTTTGCAGGCGTTGCGTCAGAGCGTCCGCCGCCGGCCGCATCAGGGCACAGTGGGATGGCACGCTGACTGGCAATGATAGCGCACGTTTCGCCCCCTTCTCCTTGGCCAGAGCCATGCCACGTTCCACTGCCGCTTTGTTACCTGCAATCACCACTTGGCCGGGCGAGTTAAAATTAACCGCTTCCAGCACTTCGCCTTGGGCCGCTTCGGCACAAACGGCGACCACTACATCGTCATCGAGCCCGAGGATGGCCGCCATGCCGCCCACCCCCTCGGCCACAGCTTCCTGCATTGCATGTGCACGAAACCGTACCAGCGGCAACGCATCCGCAAAGGACAGCGCCCCGGAAGCAACCAGTGCGGTGTATTCGCCCAGGCTGTGGCCGGCCAGCATCGCCGGTTTGCTGCCCTGCAACGCATTCCAGGCGCGGAAAACCGCAACCCCGGCAGTCAACATTAGCGGCTGGGTGTTGACGGTGAGATTAAGTTCCTCGGCGTTGCCGCTGGTGACCATCTCCCACAAGTTCTGATTGAGAATATCTCCAGCCTCTTCAAAGGTTTCCCGCACGGCGGATAGGCCATCGAAACCACTCATCATGCCGACCGACTGCGAGCCCTGTCCCGGAAATACGAATGCAAATCCCATGACTTCTTACCTTTTTACCATTTAAGTAACGCCGAGCCCCAAGTAAATCCGCCGCCTACGCCTTCCATCAGGATGGTGTCGCCGGGTTTGATCCGCCCATCCCGAACTGCCACATCCAAGGCCAGAGGAATGGAGGCGGCCGAAGTGTTGCCGTGCTTATCCACCGTAACCACAACGTTGTCCATGCTCATCCCCAGTTTTTTGGCTGTCGCCTGGATAATACGGATATTGGCCTGATGCGGCACCAGCCAGGTGATGTCCGACTTCTGCATGTCATTGGCAGCGAGCGTTTCCTCCACGATCGAATCCAGCACACTGACGGCGAACTTGAACACGCCGGCGCCATCCATTTCTATAAATGGCTTGCCCTGAATTTTCCCACCGTCCAGGCAGGCTGGCGCAGACAGTAGGTGGCCATAGCTGCCGTCAGCATGAAGGTGGGTGGAAATGATACCCGTGGACTCACTGGCCGTTAAAACAACCGCTCCTGCGCCGTCGCCGAACAGGACACAGGTGTTGCGGTCGGTCCAGTCCATAATCCGGGAGAAGGTTTCTGCCCCCACGACCAGGGCGCACTTGCTCTGCCCGCCACGAATGAACTGGTCGGCGGTCGCCAACGCGTACACAAAACCACTGCAAACCGCCTGAATGTCAAAGGCCGGGCCACCGCTTTTGATGCCGAGTTTTTCCTGAAGAATACAGGCGGTGCTGGGGAATATTAAATCCGGGGTGGTAGTGGCAACGAGGATCAGATCAATGCTCTGAGGATCGATACCGGCCATTTCGATGGCTCGCTTTGCCGCTTCGAAAGCCTGGTCGCTGGTTGTTTCATTCTCTGCGACGATGTGGCGTTCGCGGATGCCGGTGCGGGAAAATATCCACTCATCTGAGGTTTCGACCATCTGCGCCAAATCATGGTTGGTCAGGATTTTTTCCGGCAAATAGCCGCCCGTACCGATAATGCGTGAATACATTTTTAGACCTTCACTTCGTTTAGCAGGGTCATTTGATCGTTGATCCGGCGCAATACACCGTTACGCACTTCTTCAACGGCGCGCTCGATGGCAAATTGAAAGGCAAAGCTGTCTGCCGAGCCATGGCTCTTCACCACGACGCCCCGCAGTCCAAGAAGGCTCGCGCCATTATAGCGACGATGATCGAGACGTTTCTTGAAGGCGTTGAGCACTGGATAGGCTATCAGGGCGGCCAACCTGGTCAGAAGGTTGCGCTTGAATTCCTGGCGCAAAAACGTCGCCAGCATCTGCACCAGACCTTCCGATGACTTTAGCGCGACATTGCCGACAAAACCATCGCACACCACTACGTCGACGGTGCCTTTGTAGATGTCGTTGCCTTCTACATTGCCATGGAAATTCAAATGGCTCTGGCGCAACAATTCGGCAGTTTGTTTCACCACCTCGTTGCCCTTGATGTCTTCCTCGCCGATATTGAGCAAGCCGACTGTAGGATTTTCCTTGTGTTCCACTGCAGAAACCAGCATCGCCCCCATGATTCCGAATTGAAGCAAGTGATTGGCAGTGCAATCCACATTGGCGCCGAGGTCAAGGACATGGGTGTGGCCGTTCAATGTTGGAATCATCCCGGCAATCGCAGGTCGTTCGATCCCCGGCAGCATTTTCAGGACAAAACGGGAGATCGCCATTAACGCGCCGGTGTTGCCGGCACTGATGCAGGCATTGGCCTCGCCTGTTTTTACCAGGTTGATGGCAACGCGCATGGAGGAGTCTTTTTTGTTGCGCAAGGCCAGCGCGGGAGGGTCGTCCATGGTAACCACCTCGCTGGCATGATGAATGCGCAAACGAGGGGAGACGGAAGCCTTGAGCGATTGAAGTTCAGCCTCAATCACTTCGGTCAGGCCAACCAGTACGATATTGACTTTGGCGTCCCGGTTCAGATAACCCAGAGCGGCAGGGACAGTGACGTGCGGGCCATGATCCCCGCCCATGGCGTCGATTGCAACAGTAATATCCATGTATGCCCGAAGCTAACCGCCTTTGCCGGACGCCAGGTAACGCAGGTTATTCGCCCTTGGCACCTGCAACCTTTTTGCCGCGATAGTAACCGCTGGGGCTGACGTGGTGGCGCAGATGAACTTCACCGGTGGTCGGTTCAACGGCCAGCGGCGGGTTAGTCAGAAAGTCATGCGCGCGACGCATTCCACGCTTGGAAGGGGATTTTTTGTTCTGTTGTACAGCCATGATATAACTCCTAAATTTTTCTTGAGTCTTGTGTTTTCAGCGCGGCCAGAGCGCTAAAAGCGTTTTGTTTGACAGTTTTCGTCTGGCCGAAATTTCCGCCCGCCTGGCAGTCTTCCGGGGAATGCATGGGCGCCATCGGCAAATCCAGCAACACCTCGTCTTCAACCAGCGCCAGTACATCCATATTCGGATCGGCCTTGATTGCATCGGTCAGACCGTGCTCTGCTGCCAAATCCGGATCATGTTCAACCAATTCCAGTTCGGAATCCAGGCTGACAGGATAACTAAAGGCACCAAGGCAGCGCTGACATCGGAGTTGCAACACACCTTTAATAATGCAAGTCAGAAAAAACTTGCCGTCACCATCGCGTTTGCCGGTTAAGGTGTACTCCAATGCGCCGCTGTTCGAAAACAGCAAATCCCGCAAACGGTCCAAGCTTTCAACCTGCACTTTGCCATGTAGCGACTCGCTGTTACGCGCAAACTCGATGCTGTTAATGATGACCTGTTCAGGCATAAGGCGCGCATGATATAATTTTTAATGTTGGCTGTCAAAAAAACAGGCATTCTTTACCGAATATAGCGCATTGAAGAATACCAAATTTTTCTTGGCAATGGCGCCGGCATCAGGAACGCAGATTCCTTGAAAAAGCTGTGCGTTTTCTTCGCAACTGTATTTTGCGTACGGCTGCATCCTATATTATGAAGCCCGGTATGTTAATCCAAATCGCAGACAGGCTCCCGCGTGATTAAAAAAATCCTCATTGCCAATCGAGGCGAAATCGCAGTCCGTATCGTGCGCGCGTGCTCCGAAATGGGAGTCAAGTCGGTCGCCATTTATACCGATGCCGACCGCCATGCGTTGCACGTCAAAAAGGCCGATGAATCTTACAATATTGGCTCCGACCCCGTCATCGGCTATCTTAACGCACATAATATCGTGAATCTGGCGGTTGCTGCGGGATGCGACGCACTCCACCCTGGCTATGGCTTTCTGTCTGAAAACCCGGTGCTGGCAGAAATCTGCGCCAAGCGCGGCATCAAGTTCATCGGCCCGTCTCCCCGGATCATTCATCGGATGGGTGACAAGGTACAGGCTCGCCAGGCGATGATCGATGCCGGCGTACCTGTGGTGCCGGGGAGCGAAGGCAATCTTGCCAATATCCGACAGGCACGGGATCTGGCCGCCAAGATTGGCTATCCTGTAATGCTGAAAGCCACCAATGGCGGGGGTGGGCGCGGCATTCGGCGTTGCAATAACGAAGAAGAATTGATCAAGAACTACGATCGTGTAATTTCAGAAGCGACAAAGGCATTCGGCAAGCCTGACGTGTTCATGGAAAAGTGCGTGGTGAACCCGCGCCATATTGAAGTCCAGGTAATGGGCGACAGCTTCGGCAATGTGATCCACCTGTATGAACGCGATTGCTCGATCCAGCGCCGCAACCAGAAACTGATCGAAATCGCCCCTTCACCGCAACTGTCCCGCGCCCAGCGCGACTACATCGGCAAAATTGCGGTAAAGGCCGCCAAGACGGTGGGCTACGAAAATGCCGGCACGGTGGAATTCCTGCTTGACGCCGACAACCAGTTCTTCTTCATGGAGATGAACACGCGCCTGCAAGTGGAGCATACCATTACGGAAACGATCACCGGCATCGACATCGTTCAGGAGCAGATCCGCATTGCCAGTGGCTTGCCGCTACAATACAAACAGGAAGATATCAGTTATCGAGGTTTCGCCATGGAATTTCGCATCAATGCGGAAGACCCGAAAAATGATTTCCTGCCCAGTTTTGGCCGCATCACCCGCTACTATGCGCCCGGCGGCCCCGGTGTACGCACCGATGCAGCCATGTATACCGGCTACGTGATTCCCCCCTACTATGATTCAATGTGCGCCAAGCTCACTGTCTGGAGCCTGACTTGGGAAGGCGTGGTGGAACGTGGAAAGCGCGCTCTGAACGACATGGTGGTCTATGGCGTAAAAACCACCAAACCCTATTACATCGAAATTTTGAAGCATCCGGAGTTTCGCAACCGGAAATTCGATACCAGTTTCGTGGAAACCCATCCGGAACTGACGAATTATTCGGTCAGCCGTCCCAAGGAATCCCTGGCGGCAGCCATTGCAGCAGCTATCGCAGCCCATATGGGACTTTAACTTCAACTCGATTCAAGTATTTTAGGATTTTAAAGCATGGCTAAAGTTTTCATTAGCGATCTGGTTTTGCGCGACGGACACCAATCCCTGATTGCGACCCGCATGCGCACCGAAGATATGTTGCCGATCTGCGCCAAGCTGGATAGCGTGGGATTCTGGTCGCTGGAGGCATGGGGAGGCGCAACCTTCGACGCCTGCGTGCGTTTCCTGCGCGAAGACCCGTGGGACCGCCTGAAGAAGCTGCGCAAGGCACTGCCCAATACCCGCATCCAGATGTTGCTTCGCGGGCAGAACCTGCTCGGCTACCGCAACTACTCCGATGATGTGGTGCGCGCTTTCGTCAAGAAATGCGCGGATAACGGCGTCGACGTGTTCCGTATTTTTGATGCCATGAACGATTTGCGTAATTTGCGCGTCTCCATTGAGGCGGTCAAAGCCAGCGGTAAAATTGCAGAAGGCGCAATCAGCTACACGACCAGCCCGGTGCACAACATCCCCTATTTCGTCGAGCTGGCCAAGGAATTTGAAGCGATGGGCTGCGACACCTTGGCGATCAAGGATATGGCCGGTCTGCTTACCCCCGCAATCACAGCGGAACTGGTCAAAGCGATCAAGTCTGCGGTCAAGATGCCGATCCACATGCACAGCCACGCCACTTCAGGCTTGTCGGCGATGTGCTTTCTGCGCGCAGTGGAAAACGGCGCGACCATACTCGACACCTGCAATTCCGCCTTCGGCGAGGGCGCCAGCCATACTTCCACGGAAAGTATGGTCGCCGCGCTGGCCGGCACCGAATACGATACCGGCTTGAGTTTGCCATTGCTGCAGGAAATTACCTCCTATTTTCGTGAAACGCGCAAGAAATACTGGCAGTTCGAAAGCGCCTTCACTGGCGTGGATACGCGGGTTCTGGTCAATCAGGTCCCCGGCGGCATGATCTCCAATCTGTCCAACCAACTGAAGGAACAGGGCGCGTTGGACAAAATGGATCAAGTGCTGGCTGAAATCCCTCGCGTTCGCGAAGATATGGGCTTCCCGCCGCTGGTAACCCCCACTTCCCAGATTGTCGGAACCCAGGCTGTTCTGAATGTACTGACCGGCCAGCGCTACAAGTCCGTCACCACCGAGGTGAAAAATTACCTGCAAGGCCGTTACGGCAAGCCGCCCGGCGAAGTTAACTCGGAAGTGCGCAGCATCGCCATCGGCAATGCGGCAGTTATTACCTGCCGCCCCGCCGACCAGTTGGAAGATGAAATGGAAAGGATTCATAGCGAGATCAGCGGCATCGCCAAGAGTGAGGAAGATGTGCTGACTTATGCCATGTTTCCTGAACTGGCGCGCGCCTTCCTGCAAGAACGTGCCGCTGGTACGCTCAAGCCTGAGCAACTCCTGCCTGTTGGTGCCAACCTTTCCTGTGGCCCCTTCTACGCACCGAACGAGTTCAACGTTACGATACACGGTGAAACTTACCATATCCACATCGCCGGCTCCGGCCACCCCGGCGAGGAACAGCGTGCATTCTTCGTTTCCGTAGATGGCGTGTCGGAAGAGCTGATTGTCGAAGCCCTCAATGAAGTGGAAGTATTCGGAGGCATGGGAGGCGTGGTCGCGGGCGGTAGCAGTAAGGCTAAAATCAGTGAAGGCGGCAAAAGTACCGGCGGAAAGCGGCCGCGCCCCTCCCGTCAGGGTCATGTCACTACCGCCATGCCGGGTACCATCGTGGATGTTCTGGTCGAACCCGGCAAAATGGTCAAGGCGGGCGACCCGGTGCTGGTGATCGAGGCGATGAAAATGGAAAATGAGGTGCAGGCTCCAATCAGCGGCACTGTAATCAACGTTTATATTACCAAGGGCGATAGCGTTACGCCCGATGAAGCGCTGGTGGAAATTCAACCGGAATAAAATCAGGCTGCATCTCTCAGGACTCAGGATTTGAAACTTATTTTAGCCTCCACCTCGCCATATCGACGAGAGCTTTTGTCGCGCCTCAAAATTCCGTTCGAAGTTTGTTTGCCGGAAGTTGACGAAACTCCCTTGCCGGGCGAAGCGCCGGAGCAGACCGCCTACCGTCTGGCGATTGCCAAGGCTCAATCCCCGGCCAAGGATTTTCCCGATGCGCTGATTATCGGCTCCGACCAGGTCGCCACGCTCGACGGCCTGCAACTCGGTAAACCCCATACTCACGACAATGCCGTCCGGCAGCTTGCCATGATGCGTGGCCGTAGCGTGATATTCCATACCGCGCTATGTCTTTACAACAGCCGCACCGGCAATACCCAAGCCAGAGAGATACCTTTTACGGTGCATTTCCGAAATTTGAGCGATGCGCAGATCGAAAGCTATCTCACCAAGGAGCAGCCTTACAACTGTGCCGGTAGCGCCAAATCGGAAGGCTTGGGTATCGCGCTGATCGAACGGATGGAAGGGGATGATCCCAATGCCCTGATCGGATTGCCACTGATCGCCTTGATTGAAATGCTCAATAATGAAGGCATGCCGGTAATATAAATGGCCACCGGCATACTCTACTTGATCCCGACCACCTTGGGCGAAAGTCCACTTTCCTTGGTCATTCCTGAGCAAGTTCAGAAAATTGCGGCTGGGTTGACAGTCTTTGTCGCGGAAAATCCCAAGACTGCTCGCCAATATCTGAAGCAACTGGAACTTGCCACACCGCTACAGGAAATAGAGATGTTCACTCTGGACAAGCACACCAAACCGGAGCAGTTGGCGCAATTTCTCCAACCCGCGCTGGCAGGGAAAGACATTGGCCTGGTGTCTGAAGCCGGTTGCCCGGCAGTCGCCGACCCTGGCGCTCTGCTGGTGCGTTTGGCACACGAGAGAGGAGTTAGAGTGGTGCCGCTGGTGGGCCCATCCTCCATTCTGCTGGCATTGATGGCTTCAGGAATGAACGGCCAGGCCTTCGCATTTCACGGCTACCTTCCGATCCAGAAGGTAGAACGCGGCAAGAAAATAGCGGGGCTGGAGAAAGAATCAATGTTCAGGGACCAGACCCAGATTTTTATCGAAACGCCTTACCGCAACCAGTCGCTGCTTGAAGACATTATTCAGGCTTGCGAACCCGACACCGAGCTGTGTATCGCCACCGACATCACTTTGGTCAGCGAACGCATCGAAACCAGAAACATCGCGGAATGGCGCAGAAAATTGCCCGACATCAACAAGAAACCGACGATTTTCCTGCTATACAGGCCACGTTCAGGGTAAGATTTCCTTGAAGAAGGCAATCCGGTCGAGACGGATTTCCTCCTCGCTGCCGTCCTCACGGCGAAATTTCAGCCATTCCGCTCCGTTACGGGTAGCCACATCGAGCGGCAGCACACGAACCCGCTGGCCGGAATACTCCAGCATCAACGGTATCCTGCGCAGCACGCTGAATTCCAGGCGTTCATGCGAAACACAGGCTATCGGCTGGTAATCCGGTTCCATGGCTAGCGCAAGCTCATGCCGCCTTTGGCCAGCGGATTGATGGCGCTTGCCGTGGCTGCGCCAAACTTCTTGGCAAAGCGCTCTGCAATTCCTTCCTGAGGCGTAAAATCAACGATTTCATCGGCCTTGATCACTTCCCGCGCCACATAATCGGCGCTGCCAAGCGCATCGGCCAAACCGAGCTGGATGCTTTTTTCGCCACTCCAAACCAGGCCGCTGAACATATCCGGCGTTTCCTTCAGGCGCTTGCCGCGCCCTTGGCGCACCACGGCAATGAACTGCTGGTGGATTTCATTCAGCATTTTCTGGGCATATTCCTTCTGGCTGGCGCTGACTGGCGAAAAAGGATCGAGAAATCCCTTGTTCTCCCCTGCCGTCAGCAGGCGGCGTTCGACACCCAGTTTTTCCATGGTGCCGGTAAAACCGAAGCCATCCATCAATACCCCGATGGAACCGACGATGCTGGCCTTGTCGACAAAGATTTTGTCGGCCGCCACTGCGGCATAATAGCCCCCGGAAGCGCAAATATCCTCCACTACCGCATAAAGAGGGATTTTCGGATATTTCGTGCGCAAACGTCGGATTTCGTCGTTAATATAACCAGCTTGCACTGGGCTGCCGCCCGGACTGTTGATCAGTAGAATGACCCCCAAGGTGCCCTTGTCCTTGAATGCTTCCCGTAGCCCGCCGATCACCCTGTCAGCATCCGTATCGCCACCGCTGGCGATCACGCCGCGCAGTTCCACCAATGCGGTGTGCTTGCCGGAAAGAGGTGTCTCGCCCTTGTTAAACCAGCCCACAACGGCAAATAGCAATATGGACAAAAATATCAGAGTCAGAAACCGGAAAAAAATCGACCACTGCCGCGACCTGCGTTGTTCCTGCAAGGCGGACAATGCCAGTTTCTCCAAGACTTGCCGCTCCCAGTTTTCAGGGTCAGCCATAATTATCCTTTCAGTCTGTAAATAATTTTATATATAACACTAGCATTATTCAGGCATGGGCGCTCAGCCATCGGCTCAACTCGCCAAAATTCTCGACGCAGACGAGCGGTGATAAAGCCTTCAGGCTATCCCGCGGATGTGCACCATAGCACACACCGATGGCCGAAACACCGGCATTGTCGGCCATCAGCAAATCATGACTGGTGTCGCCGATCATCAGGGTTTTTGCCGGAGACACCCCGAATTCGGCCATGAGTTCCAGTAACATACAGGGATGGGGTTTGGAAAAGCATTCGTCAGCGCAACGTGAGCTGTGGAAGTATTTTCCCAGCCCGGTACATTCCAGAACGCTGTCTAGGCCGCGCCTGCCCTTGCCGGTGGCCACGGCGAGCAGGAAGCCCTCCTCGTGAAGGGCGGCGATAGTCTCGGCTACGCCGCCAAAAAGTGGGATTTCCATATCCCGCGACAAATAATGATGACGATAGCGATCCACCAGTGCTCCATAGTCGGAGCGGGGCAAATCGGGAAACAGTGCGGCAATCGCTTCGTTCAGGCCCAGGCCGATGATGTGACGCGCCTCGTTTTCGCCTGGCACTGACAACCCCATGTCACGGCTAGCAGCCTGAATCGAATAACTGATGGCCCCGGCTGAATCCATCAGTGTGCCATCCCAGTCGAAAACCAGTAAATCGAATTGCTTGGGCATACCTTAACTCACTTCAACGTCCAAATGCTTCAAAAACGACTCCAGACCATCCGGTAGCGGCGCCTCCAGGGTAAGTTTTTCGCCCGTGAGCGGGTGTTTGAACGTCAGCCTGAAAGCATGCAGAAACATGCGCTTCAAGCCCCGTTTTTGCAGCTGCTTGTTCAAGGGGAAGTCGCCGTATTTATCATCGCCTGCAATGGGAAAGCCCAAATGTGTCAGATGGACGCGGATTTGATGGGTGCGTCCGGTTTTAAGTTCCGCTTCGAGCAAACTGAATTCGGGCCAAGCTTTTTTCAAGGTAAATATCGTGTGTGCTGTCTGGCCTTCCACGTTCACGCTGACCCTGCGCTCGCCAGAATCGGTTAGATATTTGAGCAAGGGCAGCTTTACGCTCTGCTTCGCATTCAGCCATCTGCCCTTGACCAACACCAGATAACGTTTTTCCATCTCGCCCTCGCGCATCGCCCTATGCATCTCAGTCAAGGCGCTGCGTTTTTTCGCCAGCAACAGCACACCGGAAGTTTCCCTGTCCAGTCGGTGAACCAGTTCCAGAAACTTGAACTCCGGATGTTCCATGCGCATCTGCTCGATCACGCCGCGGCTGATGCCGCTGCCACCATGCACCGCTATACCAGAGGGTTTGTTGATCGCCAGCAGGGCATCGTCCTGATAAAGGATATACTGGGAAAGATGCGGAGGGGCCGCAGTCTTTGGTGCCCCGTTATCGTCCGGCCGGGACGAGCGCACCGGAGGAATGCGCAACAAGTCCCCTGATTTCAGACGGTAGGTGGCATCGACGCGTTTGCTGTTGACTCGTACTTCGCCGCTGCGCAAGATGCGATAGATGTGGCTTTTTGGTACACCTTTGAGGTGTTTGAACAGGAAATTATCGATACGCTGGGATTCGCTGCTTTCATCAATGGTGACCCAAGTTACAGATTCTTTGCTTATATTATTCAATTTGCTTATACTTAAACATTGCGCTGGGGAATCGGCCGATAAATTCGTCGATTTCAGGACGATTCATGGGCACCAAGATGCAGAATCGATCGTTACCGGCCTGAAAATTTTGTTGGTTAATTTCGCTCACCACAACCATAAAGTAGCGATGGTAAACGAATTGCGCGCTCAAAGCACTCGCAGATTTTCAAGTCTCGCTTTCGATAGCGGAACTTAAATAACGACAAACTTGCACCTTAAGGCTTGATTTAAATCGTAAATGACTTAATGACTAGAATAGTCCATTCAACTTTATAGTCCGTTCAACTTTACGCCAGCCAGTCAGCGCAGCGGTTTGTCTCCCCGTGTGAAAAGAGCGCGGGAGAATATAATAAAATGAAACGTATGTTGTTTAATGCAACGCAGGCCGAAGAGCTGCGCGTTGCTATAGTAGACGGTCAAAAGCTTGTAGACCTCGATATCGAATCAGCGGGTAAAGAGCAACGTAAAAGCAACATCTACAAAGGCGTCATCACCCGCATCGAGCCCAGCCTCGAAGCCGCCTTCGTTGATTATGGTGCCGAACGTCACGGTTTCCTGCCTTTCAAGGAAGTTTCCCGCATCAATTTCCTGCCTTCGGAAGGCATGGACGTTTCCCGCGCTCGCATTCAGGATGTCTTGAAAGAAGGCCAAGAGCTGATCGTTCAGGTCGAGAAGGATGAGCGCGGCAACAAAGGGGCCGCACTTACCACCTTTATCAGCCTCGCTGGCCGTTATCTGGTGCTGATGCCCAACAACCCGAGAGGCGGCGGCGTCTCGCGCCGTATCGAAGGCGAAGAACGCAACGAGTTGCGCGATATCATGGCGCAACTGGACGTTCCCGCCGGCATGAGCATTATCGCGCGCACAGCCGGCATCGGACGCACCCAGGAAGAATTGCAGTGGGATCTGAACTACCTGATGCAACTGTGGCGCGCAGTTGAAACCGCCTCCAAACAGCAAAGTGGCGCCTTTCTGATCTATCAGGAAGGCAGTCTGGTGATCCGCGCCATCCGCGATCTTTTCCAGCCCGACATCGGCGAAATCCTGATCGACACGGAAGCAATCTACGACCAAGCCGTGCAGTTCATGAGCCACGTCATGCCTGGCAACGTCAACAAGGTCAAGCTCTATCGGGATGACGTGCCTCTATTCTCCCGTTTCCAAATAGAGCACCAGATCGAAACCGCTTATGCACGGGAAGTTCCCCTGCCCTCCGGCGGCGCGATCGTTATCGACCACACCGAAGCACTGGTGTCGATAGACGTCAACTCGGCGCGTGCCACCCGCGGTGCGGACATCGAGCAGACTGCGTTCAACACCAACCTGGAAGCCGCCGAGGAAGTGGCGCGGCAACTGCGTCTGCGCGACTTGGGTGGCCTGGTGGTGATCGATTTCATCGACATGGAAAACACCCGCAACCAGCGCGAAGTCGAAAACCGCCTGCGTGACGGTCTGCACTATGACCGGGCGCGGGTTCAGATGGGCAAGATATCCCGCTTCGGTCTGATGGAACTGTCGCGTCAGCGCCTGCAACCTTCTCTCGGCGAAACCAGCCATATTTCCTGCCCGCGCTGCAACGGAACCGGCCATATCCGCGGCACAGAATCCTCCGCCCTTCATATCCTGCGCATCCTCCAGGAAGAGGCGATGAAGGAAAACACCACCGCGGTTCATGTTCAAGTCCCGGTGGACGTGGCAACCTTCCTGCTGAATGAAAAACGTGCGGAAATTCATGAAATTGAATTGCGGTTCAAGACCAGCATCATGCTGATCCCGAACATCCACATGGAAACGCCGAATTATTCAATAGTCAGGCTGCGCAGCGATGAAGCCGTCAATGAAGAAATGCCCAGCTATCGCATGGTGGATATACCGGCAGAAACCGCCGCAGTAAAAACCGCTGCTGCGGAAGATGTGCCACAACGCCAAGTTGCGGCGGTACGTGGCATTCCAGCCGGACAACCGGCGCCGCTGGTGACCAAAACCGAGAGCAAGCCTGGCTTGTTCGGTAAAATCAAAAAATGGCTGCAAGGATTAGGTGGTTCTCAGGAAGAAGTCATCAAACCCAAGCCCCGTCCGGCAAGGAGCGATAAACGCCGTGAACCGCGAGGCGAAGGACGTCGTGGTGAAGGACGCGGCGAGGGACGTAGTGAGCGCAGTGAGGGACGTGGCGGACAAAAACCGCGCGGCCCAGCGCAGCCACAAGTAAAAAAAGAAGTGTCCGCACCTCAGGAAGCCGCCCCGGCGACGACTGCCAAAGCTGGTGAAACTGAAACTCAGGAGCCCCGCAGCCGACGCGGCCGGCGCGGTGGGCGTCGCGAGCGCGGCGAACGCCAGGAAATATCTAAAAACCTCCCGGAAAACGCCGAAAATCCAAGCATGCAAGCGGCTGGAACTACCACCACCGCACTAATAGCGGCAAGCCCCAAGGTGGCGATAGAAGAAACTGCGCCGCAAAACGTTGTTGAAATCACTCGGTCTGTGGCCATGCCGGAAACGGTTGTGGTTGTTGAAGCGCCTCAAGCGCCAACCAGCCCGGTGACTGAAACCACGTCGGTCATGACTGCTCCGGTCGAAATTGTAGCGGTTGCAGCTCCGATCGAGATCGCACCGGTTATGACAACTCCGGCCGAAATTACGCCAGTTGCCGCTCCGGTCGAAAGCAAGCCGCGTGCTCCACGTCGTTGCGCACCACAGGCCTCGCAGGAAGAGCAAGGTATTCCCGGCGGATTGGTCATGGTGGAAACCAGCCCTGATAAAATAAAGCCGATTGTAGAATTGGTTGCCGATACACCGGCAAAGCCACGTCCGCGTCGCGCGCCACGGCCCAAAGTCGTGGTTGAGGAAGGTACTCCGCTTATTCAGGTAGAAACGCAGAAATAAACCACCCCATCCTCCGGAAGCCTATTTTAGAAACGGGTATTCCGGAGGATCACGCTTCTTTTTTCTGTTGCACTTGCGACAGCAGGCCGTTTGCTGCATCTTCAAGCATATTCAGGACGTTCTCAAAACCCTCGCTCCCGCCATGGTAGGGATCAGGTACCTCGCACGGCTCCCCGCTGCTGAATTCCATAAATAGGTTGAGCTTGTGCCGGTATTGCAGCGGGCAGATTCGATTAAGATCAGCCAGATTCGCTCTGTCCATCGCCAGAATATAATCAAATTCGTGGAAATCTTTAAGTTCCACTTGGCGTCCCCGCAGGTTGCTCAGGTCATAACCTCGTCGCAGTGCGACCAAACGGGTTCTGTTATCGGGTGGAGCACCAATATGGTAATCATGGGTACCCGCCGAATCGATCTCGACCCGATCCAGCATTCCGGCAGCAGCAAGCTGTTGACGAAATATTCCTTCGGCAGTCGGCGACCGGCATATATTGCCCATGCAGACGAATAATATTTTTATTTTTTTCAATGCGATTAATCCCCATATATGCTGTCTGATAAAATCCGGCAAAATTTAACATGGCGTGGCCATGAAATCAATTAACGATGGTTTCCGGTAGTGGTTCAGTTTGAAATTTCTAAAAAAGATTTTTTTGATCTACCATCTTTTCTTCTATCTTGGCTTTCTTGAAGGTCAATCCTCCACGGGCAAGATCAGGATAGCGCGCTTGCTCACTGCCAGTGAGCAAGCCTTCGATAGTCAATAATTGGATTTTAGGGAAACTTGATCCGGCAGGGGAATCATAAAATCCTGCTGCGCTGGCCTCATCCTTCATCGGTCGCGTCGGCTTGGTGAGTGTCACAAACAGCCCTAATTGTGCTTTATCTCTATCCACAGCGTTTTTTAAATCCGCAACCATCGTGCGCGACACATGCTCGCCACCTTTTACCGATATGATAATCTTCTTCGGCAGTTTGCCGTCGTCATTGAAATAGATCAGCCCATCAATGCCGCCGTCCGCGCCTTTTTTCTTACCTTGATACGGCTGCGCATTCACCAACGAACATGCCCACCACTGGAATTGATACTTATCGCGCTCTGCCAAATCGCGCGCACCCGCAAAATCCTTTGGTGTGCCATGTACTTCAAAATGAACACTGGGGAAAGCATCTTTTATACGTTTCTCAATTAGAGATACTGCCAAATGTGTAATGTCTATGCCAATCCATTGCCGCTTTAGTTTTTGCGCGGCATGAACAGCAGTACCGCATCCGCAGAATGGGTCAAGAATAATATCGCCTTCATTACTTGATGCATTAATGATGCGCTCTAATAAGGCAAGAGGTTTTTGTGTTGGATAGCCAAGACGCTCTGATGATGACGGGGCAATTATTGGTAATTCCCAAACATCTGACATTTTTACTCCACCAGACTCTTCGTCTAATGTTATTGATGGAGTTCTTTTCCCCTCATCATCATGACCGGAAACAATTTTTTTATTTCCAAACCTCTTTAATGTTGATGCTGCGCGTGGCTGAAATAGTATATTAAACTGAGCACTGTTACTTTTTGCATAAAACAGAATTACATCATGATTACGTGAAAACTTGGTTTCAGCAACTGCCCATTTTTTGTAACTCCAGATAATTTCATTTCTGAAGTTTTCTTTACCAAACACGCCATCTAATACGATTTTCAGGTAGTGGCTGGCGGTCGGATCGCAATGCAGATACAAACTTCCTGTGGGTTTCAATGCGCGGTGCAGTTCGAGCAGACGGTTCGCCATCATGGTGAGATAAGCCATCATGTCGTTTTCGCCTAGAAAACGGCGCAATGCTTGCATCATTTCTGAAACATCGGTATTGGGTTGTCGTGTCAGTTCGCCAAATTCTCGTTCTGCCTGCTCATTCCAATGCCAAGTATCTTCAAAGGCTTCGATTTGTGCGTCTGAATTTTGTCCTTGTGGACTCTTGAATAAGACATTGTAGTTGGCGCTGCTATTGAAGGGTGGATCAAGATAAATTAAATCAATCGTCTCGTCGCGAATATGCTCGCGCACAATATCGAGATTGTCGCCAAAATATAAGCTGTTGCTTGGCTTGGCTTGGCTTGGCTTGGCTTGGCTTGGCAGTCATTATGCAGTCACTTTCCGCATGTCAAGTTATTTTTGCGTTTTATAAGGGCCACGCTTCTTTGGCGCTTCTTCTGGAATAAGCATCACAATATCAGAAATTTCCCAAAGCGTTTGGCTAATGCCTGCTGCCATTGCTGGCGTTACACGCAGCGACTTGTGAATCTTGCAAAAATTGTAGAACATGAAATACAGACTGATGGCATGCATATGATTTTCCATCTTCTTGCTGAATGCGTTGGTCAGTCGAGTAAACCGGCGCATGTGCATACGCATAGTTAGGTTCTGACGCTCTACATAGCTGGTAGAAACATTTTCAACATCTGGATCGCCAGCAATCCTGCGCTTGTCTGCGCTAATAAATTTGGATGGGCTGTAACGCCTCTGAGCCTGCTTTGCTTCGCTTGGGTTGCTGTAATGCTTAACCAGCATGGCGTAGTCGATATTGTTGCCAAATGCACCCTCTACTGCGTCGATATAAGCCTTGTGCCCGTCCGTAGTGAGTTGGACACGGTTAGCAAGGCGGGACGCCAGATCATTGATGAATTCAAAGGCCGAATCTGCATCGCGTGTTCCAACATGCCAGCAAGGAATTAGCTTGGTATCGGCATCAATCGCCGTCCAGGTGTAAACATCGCCGATCCCGAAAGTGCCTTCCAATTCTTCCGGCACATTCTTTTGCTTCATTCCAACGAATGACCATATTTCATCACATTCAACGCGCTTGCATGTCAGGTTACGCATCGTTTCGTCATGATACTTGGCACAGGCTTCGCCAGCATCGGCCAGTAGCTTTAGAACGGTGTTTTTAGACGCGCCAGTGATGCGGCAAGCTGCGTTGATTCCCATGCCCTCACAAAGTACGGCGAGGATTTGAGCGCGTTTTTCGTTGGATAGTTTGTTCATGTTATTTTCCAAAGCGACATTTCATAATGCACACTATGCTTGAGTTAGCATAATAATGCAAGCATTGTTTTTTAAAATATGCTTGCATTATGCTTTCCATTGAAATTATAATGCAAGCACAACATAGCGAAAGGATGCTTGCAATGGAAGAAAAAGAACCGTCAGGGAAAGCCAAAGGAGGCGTAGCCCGCGCTAACTCTCTTAGCCCAGAAAAGCGAAAAGAAATCGCCGAGAAAGCGGCAGTCGCAAGGTGGGGTAAGCCTCAAATGAAGGCGACTCACAAAGGTAACTTTGATGTGCACTTCGGTATAGATGCCGAGTGTTATGTTCTTGATGATGCTTCAAAGACAGCCGTAATGACTCAGCGAGGCATTGCCGCTGCTATTGGACTATCAAAACCCGGTGGCAAGGACTTCGAGCGATTGGTTGATGGCAAAGGCATCTCAAAACACCTTGGTGCTGAAGTCCTTGAAAAAATACACCAACCAATTGAGTTTAAATGGATTTACCCTGGTGCGAAAAAGAACGCCGTGAGCATCAAGGGGTACTCCGCAGACTTGCTGATTGACGTATGCAATGCAATCCTTGCTGCCGATGCAGCAGGTGACCTTCGTAAGAATCAAGAGAACCTTGCCAAGCAGGCCGCCATCGTTATTGGCGCTTCTGCTAAAGCGGGCATACAGGGGCTTGTATACGCCCTAGCTGGATATGATCGAACAAAAGAAGAGGTCATTGCAGCGTACAAAATGTATGTCGCAGAAGAGGCTAGAGAGTATGAGCGCGAGTTCTCTCCAGAGTTGTACGAACAATGGTATCGTCTTTATGGCCTTGCCAAGCCTGAGAGGGGGCGTCCGTGGGAATTCCGATATCTAACGATTGACCATATCTACAAGCCTCTGGCAAAGAGCAATGGCAAGGTGTTCTCCTTGGCGAAGTCAGCCAAGCAGGTTAACGGAGAAAAGCGTGACAAGATACATCAATTTTTGTCTGAAATTGGCGTCAAGGCACTGCGTACACAGGTCGGCAAGATAATCGGTATTGCCACAGTCTCAGACAGCAGAGAAGAATATGAAAAATATATTGCCGAAAAGGTATATGGGCAGAAAAGCCTTTTTTGACGCAGCTATTTTTCCCAGCGCTTCTCCGCAGCTTTCTTGGCGATCTCTGACCGTTCCTCCGGCGTGAGCTTTTCTGCGCGAGCCTTGCCGCCTTTCTTCCCGCCTTTGGAACTGTCCGCCTTCTTGCCTGTTAACTCTGGCGTAGGCTCGGCTTCTCCTGTTGCCTGCTGCACAACATTGAAGGCAACCTGTGTAAAATCTTTTCTTGGATTTGATTTAGTAGTCATGCGTTAATTATAGAATAGGGATAGCGCAAAGGCTATGGCACTAAATTTCAAACTGAACCACTACCTGGTTTCCGACAGCCGGGTAATCCAAGAACTGTAATAATTGTATAGTTGACTAATTGACTATACAATTATTACACTATGTAACCGTTTATGAATTTGCCGTGGAGAAAGCCATGACTGCCGAACTATTCAAAGCTGTCGCCACTGACGACACAAACCAGGCGCGCGCCCTGTTGCAAGGCGGCGCCGACTGCAATGCCCTCAACGACGAGGGCGTTACCCTGCTGATGCAGGCCGCCCAAACTGGCAACCTTGAAATGGTCAAGACCCTTATCGAGTCCGGCGCAGACGTCAATTTGGCAGACCCTCAGGGCTGGACTGCATTGATGAAGGCGCTATACAACCATGAGTTAAATTGTGGCTTTCCTGATGTGGTGCAGACTCTGATTGACGCTGGAGCCGGGATTGAAACCCAGATTGGCTACGGCATAAGACCGCTGATGCTCGCCGCCGGTTATGGTGAGGCAGGCGTGGTTGAAGTCCTGCTCAAGGCGGGTGCGGATGTGCGCGCCATAAATGAAGGCGGCAGAACCGCGCTAATGATGGTGAAGGACAAGGATTACATTGAAGTCATCAATCAGCTACATGAAGCCGAACTGGAATTGGGCGACGATCTGGCTTGCGGTTCCCGTACGCCGCCCGGTGTCAATGTGGTCAAATTCATGAAAAATCCCGACCATTGATCTTCTAAAACCAGGGCAAAGATCAGCTTTTGAACAGCAATGCCTTGATCTGGTTAAGCTTGTCACGCAATTGTGCGGCACGCTCGAACTCAAGGTTCCGCGCGCATTCCAGCATTTCTTTTTCCAGAAATTTGATTTCCTTGGCCAGCTTCTTGTCGTCAAGATGCTGATAAACTGCCAGTTCCTGCGCGACTTTTAGCTCCTGTTGGGCGGTTTCGATATCGAACACGCCATCGATAATGTCCTTGATGCGCTTGGTCACCCCTATCGGCGTGATTCCATGTGCGGTATTGTGAGCGATCTGTTTCGTCCTGCGTCGCTCGGTTTCATCCATCGCCCGGCGCATTGAGTTGGTGATCTTGTCGCCATAAAGAATTGCGGTGCCATTGATATGGCGTGCCGCCCTGCCGATGGTCTGGATCAGCGCACGTTCCGAGCGCAGAAACCCCTCCTTATCGGCATCCAGAATGGCAACCAATGAAACTTCAGGAATATCAATACCTTCTCGCAACAAGTTAATGCCAATTAGCACATCAAAAATGCCCAAACGCAAGTCGCGAATAATCTCAACCCGCTCCACCGTGTCGATATCCGAGTGCAGGTATCTGACTTTAATCCCATGATCGGACAGGTAGTCCGTCAAGTCTTCAGCCATGCGCTTGGTCAGCGTAGTGACCAGGACCCGCTCGCCTTGCGCTATTCGCGTATTGAGTTCGGATAGCAAATCGTCGACCTGATTGGTCGCCGGGCGCACCTCTATCCTCGGATCGACCAGTCCGGTCGGTCGCACCACCTGCTCCACCACCTGACCGGTGTGCTGCGCCTCATAATCGGCCGGTGTGGCGGAAACGAAAATGGATTGCCGCATCACTTTTTCAAACTCGTCAAAGCGCAGGGGGCGGTTGTCGAGCGCAGATGGAAGGCGGAAGCCGTATCCCACCAGATTCTCTTTTCTTGCCCGGTCGCCCTTGTACATGCCGCCGATCTGCGGGATGGTAACGTGACTCTCATCAATGAACATCAGTGCATTGGGCGGCAAATAATCGATCAGCGTTGGCGGTGGGTCCCCTGGGTTTCTTCCGGACAGATGGCGCGAATAATTTTCGATGCCCTTGCAGAACCCCAGTTCATTCAGCATCTCCAGGTCGAAGCGGGTGCGCTGCTCAATGCGCTGGGCTTCGACCAGTTTGTGTTCCTTCTGGAAATATTCGATGCGCTCCCGCAACTCAGCCTTGATCGCCTCGATGGCCCGCAAAGTGGTGCTGCGCGGCGTTACATAGTGGCTTGAAGGGTAAACCGTGTAGCGCGGAACCTTGCTTTGTATGTGGCCGGTCAGCGGATCGAACAGGGAAATGCTCTCCACTTCGTCGTCGAACAAGCTGACCCGCACCGCCATTTCGGCGCTTTCCGCCGGATAAATATCCAGCACATCGCCACGCACACGGAAGGTGCCGCGGCGAAATTCGATCTCATTGCGCTCGTATTGCATCTCGGTAAGCCGCTTGATCGCATCGCGCTGCGGCAATGTTTCACCCTGGCGCAGATGCAGGATCATGCCATGATAATCCACCGGATCCCCGATACCGTATATGCAGGAAACGGAAGCGACAATCACGCAGTCCTCACGCTCCAGCAGCGACTTGGTGGCGGACAAGCGCATCTGCTCGATGTGCTCGTTGATGCTGGAATCTTTTTCGATGAACATGTCGCGCGAAGGCACATAGGCCTCAGGTTGGTAGTAATCGTAATAAGAAACGAAATACTCCACCGCATTTTCCGGAAAAAACTCGCGCATTTCGGAATACAATTGCGCTGCCAGCGTTTTGTTATGCGCCATGATGACGGCAGGACGGCCTAAACGGGCAATGACGTTGGCCATGGTAAAAGTCTTGCCTGACCCGGTCACACCCAGTAGAGTCTGGAATGCCAGCCCGTCGTTCAGACCTTCGACCAACTGAACAATGGCGCTGGGTTGATCCCCCGCCGGTTCAAAAGGTTGGTGAAGTTTGTAGGGACTATTGGGAAATGTGACAATCACGGGTAAAATTACTGACAATCGCAACATTGAATTATATCATGCAGGCACCAGCCCGCATTGCTCTCACTAAGGATAGCATTTTGGAACTGTCTCACCGCGTTCAAGCGATCAAACCCTCGCCTACACTGGCCGTTACTGCCCTCGCCGCCCAACTCAAGTCACAAGGAAACGACATCATCGGCCTAGGCGCAGGCGAACCGGATTTCGATACACCACAGCACATCAAGGACGCCGCCATAGCGGCGATCAACGCCGGGTTTACCAAATACACAGCGGTGGAAGGCACGCCCAGCCTCAAACAGGCGATCATCACCAAGTTCAAGCGCGACAACAATCTGGACTACGGTGCCAAACAAATTCTTGTTTCCTGCGGCGGCAAACAAAGCTTCTTCAATCTGGCCCAAGCGGTTATCAATCCTGACGATGAAGTCATTATTCCCGCTCCCTACTGGGTATCCTACCCGGATATCGTAATCCTGGCAGGCGGCAAACCGGTCATCATTGAAGCGGGAATCGAACAAGGCTTCAAGCTAATGCCGCAGCAACTGGAAGCCGCAATCACTCCGAAAACCCGGATGGTGGTGCTGAACAGCCCAAGCAACCCTACCGGTGCGGTTTATACCTTCGATGAACTCGTCGCCTTGGGAAATGTGCTGCGCGCCCATCCCAATGTGGTGATCGCCAGCGATGACATGTATGAGCACATCATACTGGACGAACAGCAGCCATTCGTAAACATACTAAATGCCTGCCCGGATCTCTACACGCGAACGTTGGTGCTAAATGGCGTATCCAAGGCGTATGCGATGACGGGGTGGCGTATCGGCTATGCTGGCGGGCCTGCATTCATCATCGAAGCCATGGCAAAGATTCAATCTCAAAGCACCTCCAATCCCACCTCTATTTCCCAAGTGGCGGCTGAAGCCGCGCTCAATGGCGATCAGGACTGCATCAAGCCAATGCTGTCCGCCTTCCGTGAGCGCCACAAGTTCGTGGTAGATAAGCTCAACCAAATTCCCGGCCTGCGTTGCCTGCCCAGCGGCGGCGCGTTTTACGCCTTCTCTGATGCGCGTGAGGCAATCAAAAGCTTGTATGCCAAGAATGTCATCAAGACGCCAACAGACATCGCGCTTGGCAATTATCTGCTCGAAAGCGTGGGCGTTGCCGTAGTGCCGGGCTCGGCATTTGGATCAGAAGGCTACTTCCGCATCTCCTTTGCCACTACCATGGAGAATCTTGAAAACGCGCTCGACCGGATCAAAAAAGCCTTGGCTTAAAGATGATTTACCGTTGACCGAATCCGGTCAAATCCTTATAATGCGTGGCTTGTTCATTCCCTGATAGCTCAGTTGGTAGAGCGACGGACTGTTAATCCGCAGGTCCCTGGTTCGAGTCCAGGTCGGGGAGCCAGATAGATAAAGGC
>DATKUY010000011.1:0-109177 GCA_035530375.1 Sulfuricella sp.
CGGCATTCAGCCCCAGCGGCGCGGCGGCGCTCAGTGCCGATTGGCGCAGGTTGTCGCCGAAAGCGCCGACCACTGCCCAGATGCGGTGGCGGTTCTGGAGATGGCGATTCACCAGCAGGCTGGTGCAGACGTCCGGCGCCCGGTCGATATGCGCGGTGAATGCGGGGTGCGAGGGAATTTCTCCGGAGAAATGATGGTCGAAATATTCGACCCGCGCGCCCTTCTCCAGAGTAGCCAGCAGGGCTGAGCGGTTCTTGTCGAGCGAGATGTCGAGCACGGTGATTTCGTCGCCGGGTTTCGCCACGACCCGGTCAAGTAAGGTAATATCCCTCTTCACCCCGGTCACCAGCCGGCTGTCCGCCGGATGTGCCATACGGAGCTGGTGCAGGGCACAGATGCCGTCGGCATCGCCGTTGAATACGTCGTAATGAGCCATGGGTGCTTTAAATTGCGATCAGGTTGGCTGACATGCTAGCACAAAAAAATAACACGCCCAGCGCCAGCCCCATGCTGGCCGGGGTCTATGCCTTGCTGATCGTTTACGGCAGCTTGTACCCGTTCAGCGGCTGGCTGCCGGCCGAGGGCATGTTTGATTTCCTGACTGCCCCCTGGCCGCGCTACATCATCCGCTCCGACCTGATCATCAACTTTCTGGCGTACCTGCCGCTGGGCTTGCTGGCCGCACGCGCGTTGCGCTACCGGCTGCGGCTGGGTGCCGCGGTGATTGCCGCCACTGTCCTTTGCCTGTTGTTGAGCCTTGCCATGGAGAGCCTGCAGGCCTTGCTGCCGGAACGGGTGTCTTCGCTTCTTGACCTGCTGCTCAATGGGCTGGGCGGTCTGGGCGGCGCGTTGCTGGCGGGGCTGGCTGTCAATCTGCCGGGGCCGCTGCGCCGGTTGGCCGCGCTGCGCCACGAATGGTTTCTGCCCGGGCGCGCCATGGATTTGGGTCTGGCCGCCATCGGCTTATGGGCGCTTTCCCAGTTGAGCCCGCTGCTGCTTTCCCTGGACACGGACACCCTGCGCAGAGGGCTGCTGCCGTTATGGACCCCGGGCTTCCCCCAGTCTTTCAACTGGCCGCAACTGGCCGCCAATGTTTGTATCATCGCTGGCCTGGGATTGTTCGGCTCGACGCTTGCCCGCCCGGAAAAGAACAGTTCATGGTTATTCGCCGGCCTCTTTTTTGCCGTGCTGCTGGTAAAAATCCTGGTGGTGGGACGCTATCTTATGCTGGAAACGGCAATTGGCGCGGCCATGGGCATCACCCTCACGGCCGCTCTGCATTTCGCCATCCGCCCGATCCGATCCGTCGTCAGCGGGCTGGCTCTGCTCGCCGGTTTCGCGTTCGCCGAACTCGAGCCGGCGACGGGCGTCATTTTCAGTCCGCCCCAGCCATTCAACTGGATTCCCTTTCACGGCCAGATGCACAACCTCGCCGGTTTCAGCGGAATCCTTTCGCTATTCTGGCCTTTTCTCGCCCTGGGATGTCTTGCCGCTTTCGCCACCAAACCCGGAAGACGCCGTCTCATGGCTTTGCTGGGCGGCTTGCTGGTGCTGGCCTTGATGTTCGTGCTGGAATGGCAGCAGCAAACCATTCCGGGGCGGGACGCCGACATCACCGATATCCTGCTGGCGCTGGCGGGCTGGTCCCTTCCATGGTGGAGCCGGATTCATACTGCACGCGGAGAACCTGAATGGACAGCCTGACCAAGCTTACCCATAAATTGCGCGAATTCGCCAAGGAACGCGACTGGGATCAGTTCCACGCGCCGAAAAACCTGGCGATGGCGCTGATCGTCGAAGCGGCGGAGCTGGTGGAGCATTTCCAGTGGCTCACCCCGGAGCAAAGCTATAAGCTCGATGCCGCGAAGCAGGAGGAAGTGCGCCAGGAAATCGGCGATGTGCTGATTTACCTGACGCGGATGGCAGACCGGCTGGGGATCGACCCGGTTGACGCAGCATATGACAAGATGGCAATCAATGCTGCAAAATACCCGGCCAACATTGCTTTTGGCAGCGCGGCAAAATCGACCAAACTCACGAAACCATGAAGGATGACAGCATGAGCTATTATCAGAGACACGTTTTCTTCTGCACCAACGTACGCGAGGACGGCGGCCCTTGCTGCACCCAGCACGGCGCCCAGGAAATGCGCGACTACGCCAAGAATCAAATCAAGAAATTCGATCTCAATGGCGAAGGCAAAATCCGCATCAACAGCGCGGGCTGCCTCGACCGTTGCGGCGAAGGCCCGGTGCTGGTGGTCTACCCCGAGGCGGTCTGGTACACCTATGTGGACAAGGAAGACATCGACGAAATCATCGACCAGCACCTGGTCAAAGGCAAGGTGGTCGAAAGGCTGAAGATTTGAGCGCAGTTCGAAAATTTTTCATCGACGGCCCGGCGGGCCGGCTCGAAACCACGGTCAGCGATTCCGATGGGCCTTGCCGCGGCATCGCCCTGATCGCGCACCCGCATTCGCTTCACGGCGGCACGATGGACAACAAGGTGGCGGTCACCCTGGCCAAGACCTTTTCCCGCCTGGGGCTGACGGCGCTGCGCCTGAATTTCCGTGGCGTCGGGCAGAGTGCCGGCGAGTTCGACCGCGGCATCGGCGAAACCGACGACATGCTGGCGCTGGCCGCCCATGCGCGGCGCGAACTGGGCGAACTGCCGATCACCCTGGCGGGATTTTCCTTTGGCGCCTACGTCCAGACCCGGGTGCAGGCGCAGCTTGAGGCCCGGCAACTGATTCTGGTGGCGCCGGCGGTGAAGCTCTTCGAGGTGGGCGCCGTGCCGGCCGACACCGTGGTGATCCACGGCGAGCAGGACGAGGTGGTGCCGCTTGCCGACGTGTTCGACTGGGCTCGGCCGCAGAACCTGCCGCTGACGGTAGTGCCGGGCTGCGGACATTTTTTCCACGGCCAGCTTCCCCTTCTAAGCCATATCGTGGCCAACTCATGCCGCTGCTGAATATCCGCAACCTGCGCAAATCCTACGGCGACCTTGAAGTCGTTGCCGGGCTCGATATTGCCGTCGCTCGGGGCGAGTGTTTCGGCCTGCTCGGGCCGAACGGCGCGGGCAAGACCACCACTTTGCGGCTGGCGCTGGGGCTGACCGCGCCGGACGGCGGCGAGATTGCCATGCTCGGCTTGCCGGTTCCGGCCAAGGCCCGCGAGGCGCGGATGCGGATCGGCGTGGTGCCGCAAATGGACAATCTCGATCCGGATTTCACGGCGCGCGAAAACCTGCTGATTTACGGCCGCTATTTCGGCCTGAAGGATGCCGACATAGCGGCGCGCATTCCCGGCCTGCTCGAATTCGCCGGCTTGAGCCACCGCGCCGATGCCCGTATCGAGGCGCTCTCCGGCGGCATGAAGCGGCGGCTGACGCTGGCGCGGGCGCTGGTCAACGACCCCGATCTGATCTTTCTCGACGAGCCCACCACCGGCCTCGACCCGCAGGCGCGGCACATGATGTGGCAGTGGTTGCGGCGGCTGCTCACCCAGGGCAAAACCATCGTGCTCACCACCCATTTCATGGAAGAAGCGGAGCGCCTGTGTGACCGGGTCGCCATCATGGATCATGGCAAAATTATCGCTGCCGGCAGCCCGCACGAGCTGATCCGGGATCATATCGAACCGCAGGTGGTGGAAGTTTACGGCGAAGGCATGGCCGGCTGGACGGCGGCGCACAGCCGCAGCTTTTGCGAGCGCGTCGAAAAGGTCGGCGAAACCGTGTTCTGCTACACTCGTGACTGCAAGGATCTGCTGCCGCATCTGCACAGCCGGAGCGACTTGCGCTACCTGAGCCGCCCCGCCAGCCTTGAAGACGTGTTCCTCAAACTCACCGGGCGCGATCTGCGCGATTGATGCAAAATCTTTCACCACGAATGACACGAATTTTCACAAATGAACATGAATGAAAACCTGGACGGCAATCACTTTGTGTGGCCAGAACTCCGTGGCCCTATGGGTTTTATTCGTGCCAATTCGTGTTCATTCGTTAAAAAACCTTTATGCCGAAAACTACCGACTTCCGCCTGCCCACTCTGAGCTTGCGCTTCGTGCCGGTGTGGCGGCGCAACTTCCTGGTATGGCGCAAGCTCGCCATTCCCTCTATCCTCGGCAACCTGGCCGACCCGGCGTTTTACATGCTGGGTCTGGGCTACGGGCTGGGCGGCCTGTTGCCGGAGGTGGGCGGCGTGCCTTACCTGACTTTCCTCGCCGCCGGCACGGTGTGCTACAGCACGATGAACAGCGCCACCTTCGAAGTGCTGTATTCGGGCTTTTCGCGCATGCACGTGCAGAAAACCTGGGAGGCGATCCTCAATGCGCCGCTGACTCTCGACGATGTCATGCTCGGCGAACTGGTGTGGGCCACCAGCAAGAGCCTGCTGTCGGGGCTGGCGATCCTCGCTATCGTCTGGGCGTTGGGTCTGGCCGGGCTGGGGCAGACCCTCTGGCTGATTCCGCTGATCGTCCTGATCGGTTTCTGCTTCGCCGGCATGGGGCTGGTGATGAACGCGCTTTCGCCCAACTACGATTTTTTCATGTATTACTTCACCCTGGTGATCACGCCGATGGTGCTGCTGTGCGGCGTGTTTTATCCGGTCGACCAGTTGCCGATGTGGTTGCAGGCGGTTTCTGCCTGGCTGCCGTTGACCCACGCCATCGCGCTGGCGCGCCCGCTGGTGCAGGGTGGCGTGCCGCAACAGATACTCGCTCACATTCTGGCGCTTATCGTCTACGGCGGGGTCGGCTACTACGTCGCGCTGGTACTGACGCGGCGGCGGCTGCTGAAATAGTCGCGTCCCGATCAAGCGGCCGCGATAAACAAAATTTTCGAGATAAATAAAACCACCATGACAACCCCCCAGCACTTTTTCGCCCCCTGCCCACGAGGTTTGGAAGCCGTTCTCGCCGACGAGATGAAAGCGCTCGGCGCTGCCGGAATCAAACCTGCCGATGGCGGCGTAGGTTTTTCCGGCGATTTCGCCTTGTGCTATCGCGCCAACCTGCACAGCCGCATCGCCAGCCGCATTCTGTGGCGTCTGGCAGAGCGGCCTTACCGCAGCGAGGCGGATATTTACCATGCCGCCTACGCCCTGCCCTGGCAGGAGTGGTTCGATATCAAGCAGACTTTTCGCGTCAAGGTCAGCGCGATCCGTTGCCCGCTGCGCAGCCTGGACTTCGTCACCCTGCGCATCAAGGACGCGGTCTGCGACAAATTCCGCGTCCATTACGGCGAGCGTCCCAGCATCGACACCGCTGCGCCCGACATGCGCGTTTATGCTTTCCTCACCGCCGACATGGCGACGCTCTATCTCGACACTTCGGGCGAGGCGCTGTTCAAGCGCGGTTACCGCAAAGAGCAGGGCGAGGCGCCGCTGCGCGAAAACCTGGCGGCGGGCATCCTCAAGCTGGCGGGCTGGGAGCCGGGCAAGCCGCTGTTCGATCCGATGTGCGGCAGCGGCACCTTTCTGATCGAAGCCGCCCAGATGTCGCTCAACATCGCGCCCGGCGCGGAGCGCTGGTTCGCCTTCGAGCAGATGAAAAATTTCGATGCCGCTGTCTGGGACAAGATTTACAAGGAGGCGGAGGCGGCGGAACTGCCGAAAGCGCCATTGCCGATCTATGGCAGCGACGTTTCCAGCACCGCGCTGATCGCGGCGCGCGCCAACCTGGAAGCCGCCGGGCTGGCGGAAGCGGTGAGCCTGAAGCAGATCAACATGCTCGACATCTCGGCGCCCGCGCCCGAAGGCATCCTCGTCACTAATCCGCCCTACGCCGTCCGCATCGGCGAACAGGAAGAAATGGCGCGGCTTTATCCCAAACTCGGCGACCTGCTCAAGCAGAAATTCGGCGGCTGGCGCGCTTGCTTCCTCAGCGCCGATATGCGCTTGGCCAAGCTGATCCGCCTTTCGGCCTCGCGCCGCATCCCGCTCTACAATGGCGCGCTGGATTGCCGGCTGTTCGTCTACGACATGGTGGCCGGATCGAATCGCAAAAAAGAAGCCGGGCCGGATGGAGCAGGGCCGGATTCCGTGACACAATAGGCACATCCATTTCAGAGAGGCATACCATGTTGACCCCACCCCCCAAACTGACCCCCGAACTTGTCGCTGAATTGAACTTCCTTGCCCACTACGACCTCGATACCATGCAGGAAGGCATCAAGGTGCACAAGGACGCCGACCCCTCGGTGATTACCGCAGTGCAGCGGCTGCACGACAAAAAGCTGGTGACCCTGGCCGACGGCGGTTACCTCACCGCGCTCGGCCGCGAAGTGGCGGAAGCGCTGCAATCGACGCTGACCATCCTCGCCGCGAAATAAGGCCTGACGCCGCCGATGATCAAACATCTCGTCATGTGGCGGCTCGACGAAACGGCCGGCGACAAGGCCGGCAACGCGCTCAAGCTGAAACAGTTGCTCGAAGGCCTCAACGGCAGGATCCCCGGCCTGTTGAAGCTGGAAGTGGGCATCGACTTCAGCGGCGAGGGAGAGTCGGCCGACGTGGTGCTATACTCCGAATTCGAAAGCCGGCAGGCGCTGGCGGCCTACCAGATTCACCCCGCCCACGCCGAGGTTGTCCCCTTCGTCAAGTCGGTTCGCGCCGAACGCCGGGTCGTCGACTATGAAGCCTGAATGATGGATAACCCAACCAAGGAACGTCAATGATCCCCCGCAATCCCGGCAGAAAAATCGCCTTCGGCTTCGCCGTCGCCTCATTCATCTGCACGGTCGCGAGCCTGGCGATCTTCGCCTATCTCCTGGTTACGCATGGTATCAGCGATGTCCTCACCGCCAGCCTGCTCGCTACCACCCTGTTCTTCCTGAGTAGCGGCATCGTGCTTTATTTGATGGGCAAGCCGCCGAAATATGCGCTGCTGCCCTGGGATAGCGAGGAAAAGTAGATCGGGGCGCGGCAGCCCCTGATCCTCATTGCCCGCATCTCCCAAATATCCCTTCACCGTCCCGCAGGTCTCGACGATGCCTAGTCGGTCGAGTCATCTCGCTTAAAAATAACGTTCCCACCGCAAAAACAAGCAAAACTTGACCAATATCAAATACTTTTGTTGAAAATCCCTTAGAGTGCGCCCCAAAGATATTATTTACTTACACCAAACAGGCATGAGGGATTAAATGGCGGCGGAACAAAAAAACTTTCTGGACGAGGCGGTAACCGCTCATGGCAAATGGAAAATACGCCTCCGCAATTTCTCCATGGGTACGGAAACGATCAATCCGGAAGATGCCTCCAAAGACTGCCTTTGCGCCTTGGGCCAGTGGATTTACGGCGACGCCGCAAAACACGCAAAAATGGAGGGCTTTGCCCAGCTGAAATCGGAGCACGCAAACTTCCACCGCTGCGCCGGGCAGATCGCCCACAAGATTGCCGGCGGAGAACAGAAAGATGCCAACCGGCTGCTGGATGACGAAAACTCGGATTTCAACATCGCATCCAAGCGCACCATCGCGGCGATCAAGCAGTTCAAATATGTACTTGCCCATTCCACCAAGGGCCTGGCCAACATGAGCATCAAGGCCAAGCTGACCTGTCTCCTCGCCATTCCGATGGCGGCCCTGGTGATTTATACCTTCGCCGTGGCAAAAAACGAGTGGATACGCTGGCAAGCCTATACCTCGCTGGGACAGGCCATGGAAGTTTCGGTCAGCATCGGCGATCTGGCGCATCGTTTGCAGATCGAACGCGGTCTTTCCAGCGGCTTCACCCAATCGCATGGGGCGCGCTTCGGCGAAGAACTGAAAGTGGCACGGGCGGAAAGCGACAAGGAAGATGCGGATTTGCGGCGTGTTTATGAAAAAACCGGGGCGATCTTGCCCGAGACAGTCCGGACGCCGCTGGGAAACGCGTTGAAGAGCCTGGACCAGCTCGCCGCCCACCGCGAAAAGATCAGTCGGCTGGAGCTGGATACCCCTGCCATGGCGGCAGCCTATTACACTAAGCTGATCGGCCAGTTGCTGGATGCAATTCCGCCGATTGCGGAACAGAGTAGCGATACGGGTATCGCGCTGGCAGTGACCGCCTATGACATGCTGGTGCAGGCCAAGGAGTATGCCGGCCAGGAAAGGGCGCTGCTGACCGGGGTCATGACAGCCGGCAAGTTCGATACCGAACGTCATCGCAAATGGGAGGATTTGCTCTCAAAACAGCAGGTTTATTTCAAGCAATTCGAGGTATTCTCCGCTCCGGATGTGCGGGATTTTTATAAAACCAAAACGGAAACACCGCCTTTCGCGGCGGTAGAGTCGCTCCGCAAGGCCGCCGACAACAGCGAGGGGCCAATGCCCGATGCCGGGGAATGGTTCAAGACTTCGACGGCCAGGATCGATTTGCTGCATGAGGCCGAGAATTTTGCCGCCAACCGCATCACCGCGCAAAGCAATGATCTGATTAGTGATGCAAAAGACGCATTCATTCTGCATGGTACGGTCAGTATCTGCGTTCTTCTTCTTACTGCCGCCTTCGGCTTCTGGATCATGTCCAGCATCCAGAAAATACTGAAGCAGTTGTCCACGGGAATTCAGGCCGTAGAGGAAAGCGGCGACTTCGGCATCCGGATCAATGTTTCGACCAACGACGAGGTCGGGCTGGCCGCCAAATCCTTCAACGATCTGATGGATTCCGTCCAGTCGGTCATCGGCGAGGTTGCCTATGCGGCGCGGATGGTCGCAACCAGTTCCGACCATATGTCCAATGCGCTGGAAACGCTCGAGACCAGCGCCAACAGAGAGTCGGAGGCAATCTCGTCGATGAGTGCGGCGGTCGAGGAGTTGACCGTGAGCATCGGCATGGTGGTGGATAGCGCCACCGAAACGGAAAAACTGTCCGAGAAAACGTTGCAAGAACTGGTCTCGGGCGAGAAAGTCGTGCAGCACGCCACCGAGGAAATGGCATTGATTACCTCAAGCGTGGACGGTTCGGCGCAGCACATCCAGTCGCTGGCGGAGCATTCCGGCCAGATCAGCAGCATCGTCAATGTCATCAAGGACATCGCCGACCAGACCAACCTGCTGGCGCTGAATGCCGCGATTGAGGCCGCACGGGCTGGCGAACAAGGCCGTGGATTTGCCGTGGTCGCGGACGAAGTACGCAAGCTTGCGGAAAGGACGACCAAGGCTACGACCGAAATCGGTTCCCTCATCGACCGGATGCAGCAGGAAACCGTTACTGCCGTTTCCAGCATGGAACTTTCGAAGCAGCAAGCCGGCAAAGGGCTCACTCTGGCACGGGAGGTAGCTGAAGCCCTGTCCGAGATCAGCGTGAACGTCCGGCAGACAGGTGAACGCATTGTCGAAATCGCTGCCGCCACCAGGGAGCAAAGTGGCGCAACCCAGCAAATCGCGGTAGGCGAGGAGCAGATCGCCCAGATGGTGGAAGAAAACTACGGGGTGGTGAAAAGCATTGCCGACGCCTCGGTTGAACTCAAGCACCTGTCGGAAAGCATGCACCGCTCGGTGAGCCGTTTCAAGGTATAGCTGTCTGCCGGGCGACCGGCGGATGGTCGCCCTAAACCTTCTGAGCGATGATCGTGGCAAATACTTTTTCGGTATTTTCCGGCGCGGGAAAACTCTGGCAGCTTAATTCCAGCACCTTCCAGCCCGCGAAATGACGAGCGAGTTCATCCCGGCCAAACAGGGTGTAATGGCCCGGCTCGAACATGCCCATGTAGGTTGTGCCCTCGATCAGGACATTGATCGCGGCGCGGCCGCCCGGTTTTACGTGCTGTTTGATATCCTCGAGCAATTCCAGCGCCCGCGCCCGGTCGAAAAACATCAGCAGCCCGATTGCCGCTATGGCGTCGAACTGGCCTGATACCCGGTAACTGCCCAAATCAGCCTGGATACCCTGAAGGGCCAGATTTTCGTCGGCCGCCACCTGCTGAATATGCGCAATTGCGGCGGGACTGGCATCGACGGCAACCACAGTTGCGCCGCTCCGGGCCGCCGCCATGCTCAGATTTCCCAGGCCGCAACCCAGATCCAGAACATCCCCCGTCAGGTATTTTAATGCGGCCTGCTCGAATGGGTTGAGGGCAAAATTCTGCTCGTGGATTTGCTTCCGGAACTGGGAATCGAAAAACGAAACTGAATGGCTGATGGTCATTTTATAGCCTCAACATCGACGCCCGCTTCGCGGGCTTGTCTGTCTGCGTGGTAGCTCGATCGCACCATCGGCCCACAGGCGGCGTTGGAAAAACCCATTTCTGTCGCCGCCGCCGCAAACCGGTCGAACTGCGCCGGTTCGACAAAGCGCGTCACCGGCAGGTGGTGGCGGGTCGGTTGCAGGTACTGGCCGATGGTCAGCATTTCCACGCCATGGGCGCGCAGGTCGCGCATTACTTCCAGAATTTCCTCGTCGGTTTCGCCGATCCCAACCATCAGGCCGGACTTTGTCGATATGCCCGGATGGCGCTGTTTGAACGTCTGTAGCAGTTGCAGCGAATGGGCGTAATCGGCGCCGGGGCGGGCCTGTTTGTACAGGCGCGGCACGGTTTCCAGATTGTGGTTGAGCACATCGGGCAGGTCGTTGCTCAGGGCTTCCAGCGCGGCATCCAGCCGCCCGCGAAAATCCGGCACCAGGGTTTCGATGCGGGTTTGCGGCGACTGCGCGCGCACTGCCCGGATGCAGGCGGCGAAATGACCGGCGCCGCCATCGCGCAGGTCGTCGCGGTCGACGCTGGTGATTACGACGTATTTCAGTCCCATGAGGGCGACCGAGGAGGCGATCTGCTCCGGTTCCTGCAAGTCGGGCGGTAGCGGCGTGCCGTGGGCGACGTCGCAGAACGGGCAGCGGCGCGTGCACAGGTCGCCCAGGATCATGAAGGTGGCGGTGCCGTGGCTGAAGCATTCGCCGATATTGGGGCAGGACGCTTCCTCGCACACCGTGTGCAGATTGCGTTCGCGCAGGATCTGCTTGATCTCCTGGTATTTGGCCGAAGTCGGCGCTTGCGCGCGAATCCAGCTCGGCTTGCGCAAAGGCGCCGCAGGCACGATCTTGATCGGGATGCGTGCGGTTTTTTCCGCGCCTGTTTGTCTGTTTTCAGCCATTGTCATTCCTAAACCGGCAAAGCCGGAACCAAAAAATTTTACCGCAGAGGCGCGGAGACGCTGAGAAAAACAACGCAAGGGGGAAACAAACCAGGAGAGCCAAGCCTTTCTCAGCGAAACCTCCGCGTCCTCTGCGGTTAAAGATTTTGTCTCAATTTTCCAATTAATTTTTCACCGACAACCTCAAGATTATCGGTGACACCAGTATCGCGGCACTGCGTTACCGCCAGCCCTGCATAACCGCAGGGGTTGATGGTGGTGAACGGCGCCAGGTCCATGTCCACGTTCAGGCACAGGCCATGGTAGCAGCAGCCGTTTTTGATGCGCAGGCCCAAGGCGGCAATCTTGGCTTCACCCACATAAACCCCCGGCGCCTTGTCGCGTCGCTCGGCAAAAACATGATATTCCGCCAGCAGGTCGATCACGGCCTGCTCCATGCGCCGCACCAGCTCCTTGACGCCGAGGTTGCGCCTTTTCAGGTCGAGCAGGAGATAGACCACGACCTGCCCCGGCCCGTGGTAGGTGATCTGGCCGCCGCGGTCGATTTTCACGACCGGGATGTCGGTGGCGCGCAACAGATGCTCCGGCTTGCCGGCCAGACCCAGGGTATAGACCGGGGGATGTTCCAGCAGCCACAGTTCATCCGGGGTTTCCGGCCCGCGCATGGCGGTGAAATCCTGCATCGCACGCCAGGTCGGCAGGTACTCGACCAGACCTAAATGCCGGGTGACGGGTAATGGGTGATGGGTAATGGGCGGAGCGCGCCTCGCCACCGGATTGTTTCCCACCCATTCCTCATCACTCATCACTCATCACTCATCACCCCCTACAGCGCCATCGCCACCATCGGATGGCTGCTGATCTCGCGGTACAGCGCATCGAGCTGGGCCTGCGAAACGGCGGTGATGGTGCAGGTCAGGGAAACGTATTTGCCGGCGCTGCTCGCTTTCATTTCCATGCTGGCGGGAACGAAATCGGGCGCGTGGCGCAGCACGATCCCGAGCATGGCGTCGGCAAAGCCATCCTTCGCTTCGCCCATGATTTTGACCGGGAAGGCGCAGGGGAATTCGAGCAGGGTGGTTTGTTCCGTCATTTGCGCATCACGTTGTTCTTGTAATCCTGATAGAGGCGGTGCATCTGCCGGAACAGCGGGCCGGGCAAGCCGTCGCCGACGGGTTGGCCGTCGAGGTGGGTGATCGCCAGCACTTCCTTGGTGGAGGAAGTCAGCCACAGTTCCTGTGCCGACCTGACCTCGGCTTCGGCGATGTGTCGCACTTCGCACGGGATGCGGGCGGAAGCAGCCAGTTCCAGAATCACATCGTAGGTGATGCCGGGCAGCATCAGGTTGTCTTTCGGCGGCGCCAGCAGCGTATTGCCGCGCACCACGAAGATGTTGCTGGCGGCGCCCTCGGTAAGAAACCCGTCGCGCAACAGCAGTGTTTCCGCCGCGCCGGCATCCACCGCCATCTGGCGCAGCAGCACGTTGGGCAGCAGGGAAATGGCCTTGATATCGCAGCGCAGCCAGCGGTTGTCGGCGGCGCTCACCACGGCCACGCCGCTTGCCACCAGTTCCGGCGGCGAGGTTACCAGCGGGTTGCTCATCATGAACACGGTCGGCGCAGCGTCCGGCGGGAAGGCGTGGTCGCGCCTGGCCACGCCGCGCGTGACGTGGAGGTAGAGCGACTGGTCCTCGTCGGGATTGAGCGCAATCAGTTCCTCGATCAAACGCACCCATTCTTTCGCGCTATGAGGATTGGCGAGACGAATGCCGTCCAGGCTGTGTTGCAGGCGGGCCAGGTGTTCATTGAGGCGAAACGGGCGGCGCGAGTAAACCGGGATGAGTTCATAGACACCATCGCCGAAGATGAAGCCGCGGTCGAGCACCGGCACGCAGGCCTCTTCCAGGGGCATGAACCGGCCGTTGAGATAGATCATTTGAACCACAGCTTGATGCCGTCCCAGCCGCGCTTGAACAGGTTCGCCGCAGACACGCCTTCCAGCGCCACCAGCGGATATTCGGCATAGGGCTTGTCGTTCAGGGTCAGGTGGATTACACCGATCTGCTGCCCCGCGGAAATCGGCGCCAGCAGCGGCTGCTTGCTGACCAGTGTGGCTTTCAGGCGCGCGTACTGGCCCTTTGGCAGCGAAACGAACAGGTCCTGGGAAACGCCGGCCTTGAGGCTGTTGACGCTGCCTTCCCACACCGGCAGGGTGGCGACAACCTGCCCCCTCTGGTACAGATGGTGAGTGTCGAAATTCAGGAAGCCGTAATTCAGCAGCTTCTGGCTTTCGCTGGCGCGCATGCTTTCCGAAGACGTGCCCAGCACCACCGAAATCAGCCGCCGCGATTCGCGTTTCGCCGAGGCGATCAGGCAGAATCCGGCAGATTCGGTATGCCCGGTCTTCATGCCGTCGACGGTGGGGTCCTGCCACAGCAGGCGGTTGCGGTTGGCCTGGGTGATTTTGTTGTACTTGTATTCCTTCTGCGAATAGATCGGATAAAACTCGGGGAAGTCGCGAATGATCGCCCGCGCCAACAAACTCAGGTCATGCGCCGTGGTGTAGTGCTGAAGATGGGGAAGCCCGGTGACATTCATGAAATGGGTATTTTTCATGCCGAGGCGTTGCGCTTCCTGGTTCATGCGGCGGACGAACTCCTCTTCGTTGCCGGAGATGCCCTCCGCCAGGGCGATGCTGGCATCGTTGCCCGATTGCACGATCATGCCGCGTATCAACTCGTCCACGGTAACCGGTGTTTTCGGGTCGATAAACATGCGGGAGCCTTCGGCCTGCCATGCGCGTTCCGACACCGGTAGCGTCTGGTCGAGCTTGATGACCCCTTGGTGCAGGGCGGCAAAGGTCAGATAGGCCGTCATCAGCTTGGTGAGCGAAGCTGGCTCCATTCGTTCATCGCCGGCCTGCTGTCGCAAAGTCTGGCCGCTGAGATAGTCCACCAGGACATAGGCACGGGCGGCAATGTCCGGCGCAGGCGGGGTGACGGTGGCTTGCGCAGCGGCAAAGACCGGCGCGGAAGCCAACAGGAAAACCAGTAAGCAGAGTTTTTTCATGGGAGCGAATCGTTTGAAAATTAGCGTGTTGTCAGAACCGCTTTTATGTTGAGCGAATTTTTGATCGCGGAAGCGATCCGGCTGGCCTCGGCCACGCTCGGGTAGGGACCGGCGCGCACCCGGAACAGTCCGTCGGCGGAATAAATCTGCAGCTTGTCGGAAAACTGCGCCAGTTCGATCTTGAGCCGGTCGCGGAAATGCTCGGCATTTTCCTGCATGCCGAATGCGCCGAGCTGAACAAAATGGCCGCTCGCCGCATACGATTCCGCATGGGTTTTAGCTCGTAGCGGATCGGAGTCCCCTTGTGGGGCTGCGGCTTCCGCAGGCGCGGCCAGCGGCTGTGCCTTTTCCGCCGCCGGCGCGACAGCAGGAAGCGCTTCAGGCTGCTTTGGCGCAGCCGCGTAGACCGGTGCAGCGGAGTAATTGGCCGGATCGATCGATTCCACCATGACCGGCGTGCTACCGCCCGCGAGCACGCCGAGCTTGTAGGCGGCGGTGTAGGACAGATCGATCAGGCGGTCGCTGTGGAACGGGCCGCGATCATTGATTCGCACCACGACCGATTTGTTGTTCTTCAGATTGGTGACGCGCGCATAGCTCGGCAGCGGCAAAGTGGCGTGCGCGGCCGTCATGCCGTACATGTCGTAAACCTCGCCGATCGAGGTTTTTTGCCCATGATAGCGTCGGCCATACCATGAAGCGATACCGGTTTCCTTGTAGGGCTGCAGGCTGGTGAAGGGGGTATAGGTTTGCCCCAATACGGTATAGGGCCGGCTGGTGGCCTTGTTCAGCGGCTCCACTCGGGGCACGGCATCCGGGATGGCATCCAGATTGGCGGGCGGGTTGTCGCCCGGGCCATCGTTGAGATAGTAGCCGCCGCCTTTTTTGGCCATAACGGCAGGCGAGGGTTTCTCCGGCTTCCAGATGGCGACGGGCGTGTCCTGCCGCGGCATGATGCTGCCGCATCCGGCCAGAAGAACGGCAAGCGGGGATAACAACAGCCAGCGATGGGTTTTCATTTATGACTGCACCAGTTTTCTGTGGGTTTGAATACTCATCAACATACCAAATCCGACCAGCAGTGTCACCATGGAAGTCCCTCCGTAGCTGATCAGCGGCAGCGGCACCCCGACCACGGGCAAAATGCCGCTAACCATCCCCATGTTGACGAAAGCGTAGGTAAACAGTGTCAGCGTGATGCTGCCCGCCAGCAGCCGGCTGAACAGGGTCGGCGCCTTGGCGGCGATAATCAGGCCACGGCCGATCACCAGGACGTACAGTGTCAGCAGGATGAGATTGCCGGCCAGGCCGAATTCTTCGGCAAAGACGGCAAAAATGAAGTCCGTGGTGCGCTCCGGCAGAAAATCGAGGTGCGCCTGCGTCCCGTTGAACCAGCCCTTGCCGAAAATTCCGCCGGAGCCCAGTGCGATGTTCGACTGGATGATGTGGTAACCGGCGCCCAGCGGGTCCTGGGAAGGGTCGATCAGGGTCAGGATGCGCTGGCGCTGGTAGTCGTGCAGCAGCGACCACAGAATCGGCGCGCTTGCCGCGCCGGCTGCCACTAGCCCGAGGATGACGCGCCAGTTCAGGCCGGCCAGGAACAGCACGTAGAAGCCGGCGGCGGAGATCAGCAGGGCGGTGCCGAGGTCGGGCTGTTTCACAATCAGCCCCACCGGCAGCGCCAGCAACAGAGTGGCAACACTGAAATCTTTGAAATTGAGGGTTTTTTCGCGCTTGTCCAGATACCAGGCGAGCATCAGCGGCACGGCGAGTTTCATCCCCTCCGAGGGCTGGATCCGGGTGATGCCGATATTCAGCCAGCGCCGCGCTCCGTGGCTGACGTCGCCGAACAGCGCGACGCCAATCAGCAGCAAAAGACCCAGCACATACGCCGGCAAGGCAAGCCGCGCCAGATGTTGCGGCGGCACATTGGAAATTACCCACATTAAAGTCAGCGCCACAACCATGTTGACCATCTGGCTGGCGGTCTTGCCCATATCCTGGCCGGATGCGCTATACAGCACCATCAGGCCGAGCGCCATTAGTGCCAGAATGAAGCTTAGCAGCGGGCCGTCAACGTGTGCGGCCAGACCCAACTGGATCTGCCGCAGATTGATTTTAATCATGTGCCCCCTCCTCTTCTTCTGCGGCAGGCGGCGCGGGCGGCGGCAGCTTGCCTAGCAAATAAAAGTCCAGCAACGTGCGGGCGATCGGCCCCGCCGTCGAACCGCCGTGCCCGCCGTTTTCCACCAGAATGGCCATGGCGATCCTGGGGTCGTTGGCCGGAGCGTAGGCAATGAACAGGGCGTGGTCGCGATTGCGCTCGGACACCCGGCTTGCCACGTATTTCTCGGTCTGCTTGATGGCGATAACCTGGGCAGTGCCGGTTTTGCCCGCAGTCAGGTAGGGCGCGTTGACGCCGACGCGCGGTGCCGTGCCGCCCGGTTGGGTAACGGAAATCATGGCTTCCCTTACCAGCGCCAGGTTTTCCGGTTTCAGGTTCAGGCTGAAGGCGGGCTTGACCGGCACTAACTGTGACTGATTGGCGCCGGCATCCCGGATGGAACGCACCAGGTGCGGACGGATGGCGGTACCGTTATTCGCCAAAATTGCGGTGGCGAACGCCAGTTGCAGGGGAGTTGCCAGATTGTAGCCCTGGCCGATGCCGACGCTGATGGTGTCGCCGGCATACCATTTCTGCTTGTAGCGTTTCATTTTCCATTCGCGCGAGGGAAGCAGGCCGGTGGTTTCCCCTTCGATGTCGATGCCGGTTTTTTTGCCGAAACCAAACTGGCCGATAAAATTGAAGATGTTGTCCGGCCCCAGATCGTTGGCCAGACCATAGTAGTAAGTATCGCAGGAAATGGTGATGGATTTCTTCAAATCCACTATGCCGTGTCCGCCCGGTTTCCAGTCGCGGTAATGGTGGGCGTTGCCGGGCAGCGTGAAGAATCCCGGGTCGGAAATGCTGTAGGAGGCCGTGCGCTTGCCCAACTCCAGCCCGGCCAGCGCCATGAACGGCTTGAAAGTCGAGCCCGGCGGATATTGTCCGCGCAGGGCGCGGTTATTGAGCGGTTTGTCGGGCGAGTTGTTGAGTGCATCCCAAGTGACCGGATCGATGCCATCGATGAACAGGTTGGGGTCGAATCCCGGCTTGCTGACGAAGGCCAGGACTTCGCCGCTTTTCGGTTCGATCGCCACCAGCGCGCCGCGGTATTGCCCAAAGGCCTGCTCGGCTATTTCCTGCAGGCGGCTGTCGAGCGTCAGAGTGAGATCCTTGCCTGCAACCGGGGGGCGGCGGCTCAGAACGCGGAGCGCGTGGCCGCCGGCATCGGTCTCGACCTGCTCGAAGCCGGTGATGCCGTGCAACTGCTTCTCATAGCTCTGTTCGATGCCGATCTTGCCGATGTGGTCGGTGCCGCGGTAATTCGCCAGTTCGTCGGATTCTTCCAGTTGGTCGAGGTCGGCATCGTTGATCCGGCCGATATGGCCGATGGCGTGGGAGGCCAGCTCTCCCTTGGGATAATGGCGAAACAGCCGCGCCTTGATTTCCACGCCGGGGAAACGGAAACGGTTGGCGGCAAAACGGGCGACCTCGACATCGTTCAGCCGGGCGCGGATCGGCAGGCTCTCGAAATTGCGGGATTCCTCCATCAATTTCTTGAAGCGCTTGCGGTCGCGCGGCTGGATATCCACCAGCGCCGCCAGTCCATTGATCGTGGTCTCCAGGTCTTTTACCTTGCTCGGCGTGATTTCCAGGGTGTAGGCGGAGTAGTTGTACGCCAGAACCACGCCGTTGCGGTCGAGGATCAGTCCGCGGTTGGGCACCATGGGGACGATGGAAATGCGATTGTTTTCCGCCAGGGTGGAGAAATATTCGTGTTGCACCACCTGCAGGAAAAAAAAGCGCCCAACCAGCAGCGTGAACAGCAGTATGGCACAGGCCGCGGCGATGCCGAGCCGCCACCTGAAATAATACAGTTCTTTCTGGTTGTTCTTGAGCTCGGTCGGGCGATTCACTTGTGACCTGCTGAGTACACCGGGTCAGCATCTGGCCGGCCGCGCTGCGGAAGCAGCAACAGTTGGCTTATCGCCGGCCATAACACCGTGCCGGTGAGGCAGGAGAGAAAATAGCCGGGGCCGGGAGAAACGGCGCCGCCGAACATCCGGATCAGCATCATGGTCGCCTGCAGCAGCAACAGCAACAGCAGCACATGGGTAGCCTGCTGCCACAAGGTGAAACGCTGGATGCGCCGGTGCAGCAGGATCGCCGCGTAGACGCCGAGGACGTAAGCCAGGGCATGCTGGCCCAGTATCGCGCCGTCGCTGATGTCCATCAGCAGGCCGACAACCCAGGCTGCTGTGAACCCCAGCTTGCGTGGTTCGCGAATCGCCCAGAACAGCAATATCAGGGCGACAAAATCCGGGCGGAACAGGAGCGCCAGCCCGTACCAGGGCAGCAGATTGAGCAACAATCCACACGCCAGCGTCAGCAGGATGAATTTTCTGCTGGCTGGTTTGAGTAGCTCCGGTGACCCTGCGAGATGCATCAGTTCCCCTGTTTTTTCACGACGGATGCTTTGCCGTCAGAAGTTTTCGCGCTGGCCGGATCGGCGGGCATCGGCGGTTGGACCGGCCTCGCTTCTCCGATCAAAATCAGAAGCTGCTTGTGGCGGTTTATTCCCGCACTCGGCGTACAGGTGATCTTGGCGAAAGCGGCGTTGCGCTCGATTTTCGACACTATCGCCACCGGTAGCCCGGCAGGGTAAATACCGTCGATGCCGGAAGTGACCAGCGTATCGCCGTTCTGGATGTCCGCATTGGCTGCCATGAAAGGCAGTTCCAGCGCGCCGTCCTGGCCATGGCCGAAGGCGATGGCGCGGGTGCCGTTGCGCACGATTTCCACCGGGATCGCCTGGTCCTTGTCGGTAAGCAGGGTGATCTCGCTGTTGAACGGGTAAACCCGGGTGACCTGGCCGACCACGCCGATGTCGTCGAGCGCCGGCTGGCCGGCCTGGATTTTCTGGTTGGAACCCTTGTCCACGATGATTTTATGGGAAAACGGGTCGCGCCCGGTATAAACGATTTCAGTCGCCACCATGCTTTCGCCGCGCCGTTGATGGATATCCAGGATTTTTCGGAGGTAGGCGTTTTCTCCCTGTGTTGCCTGCATACTCTGCAACTGCACGGCCTGAACCAGTTGTCGTTGCCGGAGCGCGGCATTCTCGCTCTGCAGCCGCCCCTGGGTAACGAAAAAACTGCCGGTACGGTCGAGCAATTCAGCCGGATAATTGGCCAGGCGCTGCAACGGAGCAACGACAACCGAAAGCATCTGGCGCAGGGAGTTCAGGGCGTTCAGGCGGGCGTCCAGCGCCATCAGCATCAGGGAAAGGAAGGCGAAGAACATGAAGCGCGTCAGCGGGCTGGGGCCGTGCTTGAAAAAGGGCGGCGCTTGATTATCCATACGTCAGATCATGTAGGGCGGATTAACGTAGCGTAATCCGTCATTCATTCTGAAGGCGATCAATCATTCGTGAAGACGCTGCCGAGCTTGTCCATTTCCTCAAGCGCCCGGCCGCTGCCGCGCACCACGCAGGTGAGCGGGTCTTCGGCAACGATCACCGGCAGTCCGGTTTCTTCCATCAACAGCCGATCCAGATCGCGCAACAGTGCGCCGCCGCCGGTAAGCACCATGCCTTTTTCGGCGATGTCCGCGCCCAGTTCGGGCGGGGTCTGCTCCAGAGCGGATTTGACCGCGCTGACGATGCTGTTGAGCGGGTCGGTCAGCGCTTCCAGGATTTCGTTGCTGGAAATCGTGAAGCTGCGCGGGATGCCTTCGGCCAGGTTGCGTCCCTTGACTTCCATCTCGCGCACCTCGGAACCGGGGAAGGCCGAACCGATTTTTTTCTTGATGTTCTCGGCAGTAGATTCGCCGATCAGCATGCCGTAATTGCGGCGGATGTAGTTGATGATCGCCTCGTCGAACTTGTCGCCGCCGACCCGGACCGAAGCGGCATAAACGATGCCGCCCAGGGAAATCACGCCGACCTCGGTGGTGCCGCCGCCGATGTCCACCACCATCGAACCGGTGGCTTCTGCCACGGGCAGATCCGCGCCGATTGCCGCCGCCATCGGTTCCTCGATCAGATATACCTGGCGGGCGCCGGCGCCAATCGCGGATTCGCGGATGGCGCGGCGTTCCACCTGGGTGGAGCCGCAGGGTACACAGATGATGATGCGCGGGCTCGGGGAAAGCATGCGCGAATCATGAATTTTCTTGATGAAGAACTTGAGCATCTGCTCGGTGATGGTGAAGTCGGCAATCACGCCATCCTTCATCGGCCGGATCGCGGTGATGTTGCCCGGCGTGCGGCCAAGCATCTGCTTGGCTTCAAGGCCTACCGCCTGGATGGTCTTTTTCGAATTGGGGCCGCCTTCCTGGCGAATTGCGACCACCGAAGGCTCATCCAGTACGATGCCTTTGCCGCGTACGAAAATCAGGGTGTTGGCGGTACCCAGATCAATCGCCAGGTCGTTGGAAAAATATCCCCGCAAGAATCCAAACATCATCGTATATTCCTAGTGATAGAGGTGTGCCAGTAAATGAATCATGATACCATTTTATGCATATCTCTTTAAAGTTCTCCAGGTAAAATTTTTATGTCCTTGAATCTGGCCGACGTAAAGCGCATCGCTTACCTTGCCCGCATTGCGGTGGAAGAGGATGAGATGCCGGGCTATTTGCAGCAGCTCTCCAATATTCTCGACCTGGCCGAGCAAATGCAGGCGGTCGACACAACCGGCATCGAGCCGATGGCGCATGCCCAGGACGTGATGCTACGCCTGCGCGACGACGCCGTGATGGAAACAGATCGGCACGAAGCATTCCAGGCGATCGCACCACAGGTTGAAGCCGACCTGTATCTTGTCCCCAAAGTTATTGAGTGATGGGTGAAGGGAAATGGGTGATGGGGGACGAATCCTCATCACTCGTCACCCATTACACATTACCGGATAAAGAAAATGTTCAACACATCGTTAAAAAATCTCTCCGGCCTGCTGGCCGGAAAAAAAATCTCCAGCGTCGAGCTGACGCAAACCTTCCTCAAGCGCATCGGGGATCTGAACCCGTCCCTCAATGCCTTCATCACCGTGGACGAGGGCAAAAGCCTGGCCCAGGCCAAAGCCGCCGACGCATTGATCGCGGCGGGGAAAGCCGGACCGGTCACCGGCATCCCGGTCGCGCAAAAGGATATCTTCTGCGCCGAAGGCTGGCGCACCACCTGCGGTTCGAAGATGCTGCACAATTTCATTGCACCATATGACGCCCATGTGATCGAACAGTTCAACCGGGGCGGCGCGGTCAACCTGGGCAAGACCAACATGGACGAATTCGCCATGGGGTCGAGCAACGAAACCTCTTATTTCGGCAAGGTGAAGAACCCCTGGGATCTGAATGCTGTCCCCGGCGGCAGTTCGGGCGGCTCGGCGGCAGCGGTGGCGGCGCGCTTGTGCCCGGCGGCTACCGGTACCGACACCGGCGGCTCGATCCGCCAACCCGCCGCGTGCACCGGCATCACCGGCATCAAGCCGACCTATGGTGTGGTGTCGCGCTACGGCATGATCGCCTTCGCCTCCTCGCTCGACCAAGGCGGACCGATGGCCAGGAGCGCCGAAGACTGCGCGTTGCTGCTCAATACCATGGCCGGTTTCGACCCACGCGATTCGACCAGCCTGGAGCGGGAAAAAGAGGACTACACGCGCGACCTGAATCAGCCGCTGGCCGGCTTGAAGATCGGCCTGCCTCGGGAGTTTTTCGCCGAGGGCCTGTCGGCCGACGTCGCCAGGGCGGTTGAAGAGGCGCTCGCCGAATACCGCAAGCTCGGCGCGCAAACCGTCGAAGTTTCGCTGCCCAACAGCAAGCTGGCCGTGCCGGTTTATTACGTGCTCGCCCCGGCCGAGGCCTCCAGCAACCTCGCCCGCTTCGACGGCGTGCGCTATGGCTATCGCGCGCCGGAATACGGCGACCTGGTGGACATGTACCAGAAAACCCGCGCCCAGGGCTTCGGTGCCGAAGTGAAGCGGCGCATCATGATCGGCTCCTACGTGTTGTCGGCGGGCTATTACGACGCCTACTACCTCAAGGCGCAAAAGCTGCGCCGCCTGATCGCGCAGGATTTCACCGACGCCTTCAAGCAGTGCGACGTGATTATGGGGCCGACCGCGCCGACCACCGCCTTCAACCTGGGCGAGAAGAGCGGCGACCCGGTCTCGATGTATCTGTCCGACATCTACACCATCGCCGTCAACCTCGCCGGCCTGCCGGGCATGTCGGTGCCCGCCGGTTTCGGCGCCAACGGTCGCCCGGTCGGCTTGCAGATCATCGGCAACTATTTCAGCGAAGCGAAAATGCTCAACGTCGCGCACCAGTATCAGCAGACGACCGATTGGCATACGCGGATGCCGCCGCTTCATGGTGAGGGGTAATGGGTAATGAGTAATGCAAAAAAGGCAGTGCCGACACCCATCACCCATCGCCAATCACCCGTTACCAGGAAATAAACATGCAGTGGGAAATCGTCATCGGGCTGGAAACGCATGCCCAGCTCAGCACCCAGTCCAAGATTTTCTCCGGCGCGGCCACCGCCTATGGCGCTGCGCCCAACAGCCAGGCTTGCGCGGTGGATATCGCTTTGCCCGGCGTGCTGCCGGTATTCAACCGCGTGGCGGCGGAGAAAGCGGTCAAGTTCGGCCTCGCCGTCGGCGCCCGGATCAACCGTCGGTCGGTATTCGAACGCAAGAATTATTTCTACCCGGATCTGCCGAAAGGCTACCAGATCACTCAGCTCGAACTGCCGATCGTCGCCGAAGGCGGCAAGCTGCGCATCCAGGTGGGAGATTATGAAAAAGACATCCGCATTACCCGCGCCCATATGGAAGAGGACGCCGGCAAATCGCTGCACGAGGACTTCCACGGCATGACCGGCATCGATCTCAACCGTGCCGGCACGCCGCTGGTCGAGATCGTCACCGAGCCCGACCTGCGCAGCAGCGCCGAAGCGGTGGCCTACGCCAAGGCGCTGCATTCGCTGGTGCGCTGGATCGGCATCTGCGACGGCAACATGCAGGAAGGCTCGTTCCGCTGCGACGCCAACGTTTCGGTGCGGCCCAAGGGAACCGAGATGCTCGGCACCCGCTGCGAAATCAAGAATCTCAACTCGTTCAAGTTCATGGAAAAAGCCATCGACTTCGAAGTGCGGCGGCAGATCGAAATCCTCGAGGACGGCGGGCGCATCGTGCAGGAAACCCGCCTCTACGACCCCGACCGGGATGAGACGCGCTCGATGCGTTCCAAGGAAGAGGCCAACGACTACCGCTACTTCCCCGATCCCGACCTGTTGCCGCTGGTGGTGGACGAAGCGTTTCTGGACCGTGCCCGCGCCACCTTGCCGGAACTGCCGCAGGCAATGCGCGAACGCTTCGTGAGCGAATATGGTCTGCCCGCTTACGATGCCGGAATTTTGACCTCTGCACGCGACCTGTCGGCCTATTTCGAGGATGCCGTGCGCGACTTGGGCGGCGAGGCGAAATTGGCCGCCAACTGGATCATCGGCGACCTCTCCGCTCATCTCAACAAGGAAGGGCTGGAAATCGCCGCATCTCCGATCTCCGCTCCACAACTGGCCGGACTGCTGAAGCGCATTGTGGACGGCACCATCTCGGGCAAGATCGCCAAGGAGGTGTTCAGCGCCATGTGGGCCGGCGAGGGCGATGCCGATGCCATCATCGACGCGAAAGGCTTGAAACAGGTTTCGGATTCGGGCGCGATCGAGAAACTCGTGGATGAGATCATCGCCGCCAACCCGGCGCAGGTCGCGGAATATCGCGGTGGCAAGGAAAAGGTGTTCGGCTTCTTCGTCGGCCTGGCGATGAAGGCCAGCAAGGGCAAGGCCAACCCGGCGCAACTCAACGAGATACTGAAGAAGAAACTGGCCGGTTAAGGGCGCAGGTAAACACGGCGATTAACCACGAATGACACGAATGTTCACGAATAAACACGAATAGTGAGAGACAATTATCGTGTCGCCAACAGGTGGCCATGATAACTACTGATTATTCGTGTTTCATTCGTGTGAATTCGTGGTTTTAGCTTTTTATTACTGTTCGCCGCACCCCACGCAACGATCTTTTCCCGCCAGCTTCGCTTGATACATGCGCTGGTCCGCTATTTCCACCAGTTGCCGCCAGTCCTTTGCTTGATCCGTCAGGCGTTCGGCAATGCCGAAGCTCGCGGTCAGCCGGTCGCCTTCCGGGCGGTATCCCATCCCGCGCTCGCGCAGACGGGCAATCACCTTGGCTGCGGTCGCACAATCGGTGCCAGGAAAGATGATGGCAAATTCCTCCCCGCCCCAGCGCAACAGAATGTCGCCGGTGCGCAGGTTGGAACGGAGCGCATCGGCTGCCGCTTTCAGGACATGATCGCCGGCATCGTGGCCGAAGCTGTCGTTGATCCCCTTGAAATTGTCCAGGTCCGCAAAAACAACCGACAGGGGCGTGCCGCTCCGCGCCGCGATGTGAAACTGGATATCCAGCAATTCCTCTCCGCTTGAACGGGCAAAACAGCCGGTAAGCCCGTCATGGCTCGCCTGCCTGACCAGCGATATCATGAAACTCAGTTGGCTCATGCCGGCCAGGGTCGCTACCGCGGCAATCAGAACCAATAGCCAGAAAGCGCCCAGATGCGAGCTCCAGTCCAGCATGTCCAGCTGCCAAAAGGCGACCAGCGCCTCCGCCAACAGCACCGGAAGCGCGAAAAAGGCCCCTTCCACCGCAGTGAGGGGGAATACGCTTAAGCCCGCCACCATGACGAACGGCAGAAAGGCATAGCCGGCGGCGATCGCGGCCGCCGGCCCCACCATCTGAAAATGGGAAAGCAGGGGATGGGAGTAGATGAAAAACAGTGTCGGGATGCCGAATAATATCGCCAGCGCACGGTAAGCATCGGCCATTTTGGTCGATTTACCATAGGATAGCGCCAGCATGCCGAAAGCCAGACTGGCGACGAGCCGACCAGCGGCTAGCATGCCTGAGACGGGCCAAACGAACACCAGCATATCCACGATGATCCACAACGGCGTGAGCAGGGCAAACAGCGCCGCCACCATGCGTACCCGGGAAATAATCATTTCTGCGCGCCGACGCGCCAGCAAGGGAGCATGGTCGGCAGGTAAAAGCAGGCTGCGTAATTCTTCTAGGGGCAAAGTGCCGAGAATGCGCTCCGCCGCCATTTGAAAAAACATCTCCAATTTTTGCATGTCAGGTTTTTTCTTTACATGTTTCCGCGACTTGGGAAAGATAAAATGCGTTTGACCGCAGATCGGATATACAGGGGTGCGGTTTTTGCATGGGGATATTATACCGCGTTAATAACCGAGCTCATGGCCGTCATGAAGATGATAATCCGGGCGGTGGGATGGGCGCTGCCCGTCTCTGCCTGCCCGGTTTTTACAAGGGCGCCGGATTGCCTTGGTAAGGACTCCGATCCGCATACGGCCTTTCGCAGGGGCGAGTAGGGGATGCCCATGAAAGACCGTATGTTCCGAAAACGATATCAGCGTTTCTTTCCGGCGCACTTGCGATCGCCTTCCGTTGTATCATTTGCCGAGCCGGCAAACAGCCCCTTGCCTTCTCCCTCGTAATACCATTTACCGAGGCGACAAGCCGTATGGCTGGAAAAGTCCGATGCTTGTTTCTCCGACACCAGGTGCAACTCGTTGATGCTGCGGGATGTGGCACTGGCATCTTCGTCAAATAGCGCCGCCTGTTGGGGGCTGATTTCGATCTGAGCCCTGGCTTGCGCGGTTTCCTGCTGGATCGAGGAAACCAGCGTGGCAATCTCGCTGGTGGCTTTGCCGGTGCGTTCAGCAAGCTTGCGCACCTCGTCCGCCACTACGGCAAAGCCGCGCCCCTGCTCGCCGGCGCGCGCCGCTTCGATAGCGGCATTCAACGCCAGCAAGTTGGTCTGATCGGCAATTTCCTTGATTCAGATGGACGATGCCGCCGATCTGGCTGGCACGGTCGCTCAATGCCTCGACGCTTTCCGCGATTTCCCGCGCCTTGGTGGACATAGTCTGAATGTTGCCGACAACCTTGCCGACCGCGGTCACATTCAACTCGGTCAAACCGGAGGATTTTTCCGATTCCTCTCTTTCGCTCTTCATCTCCGTGGCCAGCTTGGCCAGCGATTTCTGCGATTCGGCGATGGTTCCGGCGAACAGCAGCAGATTGTCGAAAAGCCTCCGGGTAACCCTCTCTTTCATGCCGTTCTTGGCAGTTTTGAAACACCCGGGTTAAGGGCCTCTCAGCAGATTTCAGCTTGTCACCTCGAAATGACTTACCAGTACCCGTAATTCCTCGGCGGTTTTGGCCAGTTCTTCCGTGGCCTTCCACGCTTGCTGGGCGGAGGCGGTATTGCTTTCGATCAGCCCTGAAATCTGCTCCATGTTTCTGGCCACTTCTTCGCTCGCCACCGACTGTTGTTTGGCTGCATTGGCGATGTGCCGGGACGTTTCGGTGACGCGTTCAGAGGCATGGGTGATTTCCCCGAGGCTGGCGGCGCTTTCTTTCATCAGGCCGATGGACTGATCCACTTCCATGACCGAACGGTCCATGGAGGAAACAGCCTGCTGGGTGGCAGCCTGAATCTCGGTCACGGTAAGGGTGATGTCATCCGTGCTGGCCGCGGTGCGCTCGGCGAGCTTGCGCACTTCGTCGGCTACCACGGCGAAGCCGCGCCCCTGTTCCCCGGCGCGAGCGGCCTCGATGGCGGCGTTGAGGGCGAGCAAATTGGTCTGGTCGGCAATCTCCTTGATCACTCGTGTGATATCGCCGATCTTGCTGATCGACTGGAACAGTTCCAGCACGGTGGCGCTGGATGAGCGAACGCTGTCAACCACGCGGCCGCTGGCTTCCATGCCCTTGTCCATCTGGCTGTTGCTGCGCTGCACCACCTCCTGGCTGGTCGCCGCAGCGGCGGCGGCCTCTATTGCGCTTTCCGCCACTTCCGTCACCGACTGGCTGACCTCCTCCACTGCCGCCGCAACTTCCTGGATGCGGTCGTGCTGGTGGCCGGAATGCTCCGCCACCTCCAGCATCTGGCCGTTGAGATGGCTGCTGCGCTGCTCGATCGCGGTGGACGCCATCGCGATCTCGTCCAGCATTACCTTGAGATGGATCTGCATGGCCGCCATGGCGCACAGCAGTTGACCGATTTCGTTGTGGCAGCCGATGTCGATCTCGCTGTGCAGGTCGCCCTGGGCGATGCGGTCGAAGATTTTATTGGCTTGCCGCAGCGGGTGGATGATGGCGCGGACCAGGAGCATGGCGGCGATGGCGGCCAGCAGCAGGCCGATGACCGTCCCTCCGATCGCCAGGTTGCGGATCAATTCGTAGCGCGTAATCGTACTCTCGTATTCCGCCTTGGCGGTCGCCATGGTCTGTTTCAGCAGCGCATCGGAGGCGGCGGCCGCCGCCTTGTAGAGCGGGTTGATCTTCTTGAGCAGAACTTCGTTGGCGCGGTCGAACTCGCCGGCGAGAATCGCCTCGCGGGCAACCATCAGCCCCTCGGTGACGTACTGCTTGCGGGCAGCGGCGTAACGCTCGGCCAGCACCCGCTCCTCGGGCGTCAGGTTGCGCCGGTTGTATTCCTCAACGATAGCCGTGATCTCGTCACGGTTCTTGATTATCGAGTCGGTATGGAGGCTGGTCGGATGATCGTGCATCTTCGAGAAGGGATTTTCCGGATTGTGTTGAATCGCCAGCATGACCTGGCTGCGATTTTCGTTCATCAGCAGCATGATGCGGTTGATCATGTTGGAAGGCTCCAACCGGTCGCGGTAGGTGGTTTCCAGCGCCTGGTTGGACATGACGATGCCGGAAAGCCCGATACCGCCGCCGCCCAGCATTATCAAGGCCATGAAAGCCATGATCATCGCCAGGCGGGCATGGATGGACAGGTTCTTCCAGAATCCGCTGCGCGGAATCGGCGCCTTGGTCTGATTGAGTTGCTTGTACAGCGCTTCGGCGGCATTGATCTGGTCGCGGGAAGGTTCGGTGCGCACCGACATGTAACCGATGGTTTCGTTGTGCGTGCGAATGGGCACGACGAAAGCCTCCACCCAGTAATGGTCACCGTTCTTGCAGCGGTTCTTGACGATGCCGCGCCAGGGTTGTCCTTTTTTGATCGTGTCCCACAACCAGGCAAAGGCTTGAGGCGGCATGTCGGGGTGGCGGATCATATTGTGGTTTTTGCCGATCAGCTCTTCCCGGCTGAAGCCGCTGAGTTCGATGAAGGCATCGTTGGCGTAGGTGGTGATGCCTTTGAGATCGGTTTTTGAAACGATCAGCTTGCCTTTGGGAAAGGGTTTTTCGATTTGCGTGACAGGAAGGTTAGTTTTCATTACCGCTCCATTTTTTATTGCTGTTAAACAATGTATTGGAAAATCAGTCCTGTAAACTTTTGTAGACTATATTTCGTGGACTGCCAGTTTGCAACGCCCCATTTTTGGAATACATGGATGAACGCTTTACTTTCCGCGCAGACATTGACCGCACCTGCATTTCCCAAATCAAGCGCGGCGCGGGGAATCCTTCCCTGCAGGTGTTGCCGCACCTGGCCGGGGTGCCGTAGATATAATTTGCAAAACTTGTGGAAGGATATGGTGGCGGGAGTCTTTCCCGAAGCCCGTGATACGCGGGAGCGGAGGGTGTCCACTGAGGGGGCGATGCCGCGGACTGCCTCGAGCGGCCGGGAAGGGCATGGAGTCAATAGCATTTTTCTATGTTGTTGACGGAATTGCGGCCAAAATGCGGGCAACTCAATCGCCCGCCTCACCTATGCCTGGCAATCCCTCAATCATAGAGCTATCGCTCCTTAGATCGGGTCTTTGCGTCCCCGCCTTTCGGTCGGGTATGCCTTTTTCAGGTTTGCTGCACTGAACTACAAGGTTATGCCGCTTTGCCGCAGCATAAAAATGTTATATGTCATGTGCAAATGGAATATATATATTACAGGATAATAATCGGGTGTGGTTGTCTTAAACGAGACATAACAAAATATTAATAATGGCTGGTTGATGCGAATCAACCGCAGGTCTTATTTCATCGTGCCGTTCTCGATCTGGTGTAGTTCGCGGAAACGCTTCTTGTCATCCTCGAATCTGGCGCGAATGGCTTCCATCTCCTGCCGCCTCTGCTTGACCATCTCCTGCAGGTGCTGCATTTCCTTTTCGGTTTCCTGGACTTCCTGCTGCAGGTAGGCCGGCACCGGCTTGTTCCTTGCCGTGAAGGTTCCCGCTTTCTTGCGGGATTCATCCAGGCGCGGCTGGACCTGCTTGATGCGCAACTCCGTACCCTGAATCTGCAAGGTGCCTTGCTGCAGGTTGCGGTCGCGCACCAGGTCAATTTCCTTCTCGGTGGTGTAGGTGTTGAGCAGCGCCCTGTCGCGGCGCTGCTGCTCCTCCTTTTTCCGCTCTTCTTCTTTTTTTCGCGCTTGCTCATCTTCCCTGGCTTTGCGCTGCTCCGGCGTGAGGGCGGCATCGGTTTTCTTGATCACCAGGCCTTCTTTGCTCAGCTCGACATTGCCCTGATTGGCATATTGGGGAGGGATGGTGTCGCCGAAATGGGTCTTGCCGTTCTCGTCCACCCACTTGTACATCTTCGCCGCAGCGGGAAAGCTCAACAACGTTAGCATCAGCAGGGAAACGATATAGCGCATGGGAAAGCTCCTCCTGGTTAAACGGCCGAAACGCCGTAGCTTTTTTTGTATTCTAGAACAGCTTGTAGCTTCTGCGCCATCTCCGGCTGGTGCTGCAAATAGCCGATCATGTCGTCGAGCGTGGCGATGCTCACCACGGGTATGCCGTAATTTTGCGTGACTTCCTGGGTGGCGGACAAATCTCCCGTGCCGCGTTCCTGCCGGTCGAGCGCGATCATCACGCCGCAGGGCGCCGCCCCGCTTTCCTTGATCAGCGCCACCGATTCGCGCACCGAAGTGCCTGCCGAGATCACGTCATCGACGATCAGCACCCGGCCGGCAAGCCTGGCGCCGACAATCGCGCCGCCCTCGCCGTGATCCTTGGCCTCCTTGCGGTTGAACGCAAACGGCAGATTGCGCCCGTGCCCGGCAAGCGCCACCGCAATCGCCGCGACCAGGGGGATTCCCTTGTAGGCCGGGCCGAACAACATGTCGAACGGAAACGGCGCGGCAAGAATGGCTTTGGCGTAAAATTGCGCCAGTTGCCCCAGCGATTCGCCATCGTTGAACAGGCCGGTATTGAAGAAATAGGGGGAGAGCCGCCCGGCCTTGGTCTTGAACTCGCCGAAACAGAGCACCTTGCGCTCGATGGCGAAGCGGATGAAATCCTGACGAAAATCCTGCATGGTTCTGCCTTGATTACTGGAGAAATAGATTGCGCATTATAACGCTTAACCTCAACGGCATCCGCTCCGCCACCAGCAAAGGCATGCTCGCATGGCTGCCGCAGCAGCAGGCCGACATCGTCTGCCTGCAGGAACTCAAGGCGCAGTTGCCCGACCTGACGCCGGAGATGCACAATCCGCCAGGCTTTCGCGGCTACTTTCATTGCGCTGAAAAGAAAGGCTACAGCGGCGTCGGCATCTACTCAAGGAATCAGCCGGACAATGTGGTCGAAGGCATGGGCATCGCCGAAATAGACGCCGAGGGCCGTTATCTCCAGGCCGATTTCGGCAAGCTCAGCGTGATCTCGCTCTACCTGCCATCCGGCTCCAGCGGCGAGGAACGGCAGGCGGCCAAGTTCCGCTTCATGGACTATTTCGCACCCCACCTGGCAGAGCTGAAAAGCCAAGGGCGGGAGGTCGTGCTGTGCGGCGACTGGAACATCGCCCACAAGGAAATCGACCTCAAGAACTGGAAATCCAACCAGAAAAATTCCGGCTTCCTGCCCGAGGAGCGTACCTGGCTGACCAAGGTGTTCGATGAAATCGGCTGGGTGGATGTCTATCGCCGGCTACATCCCGAAGCCACTGGCGACGCCTATACCTGGTGGTCGAACCGGGGGCAGGCCTGGGCCAAGAATGTGGGTTGGCGGTTGGATTATCAGATTGCTACGCCGGGGATTGCGGCGAAGGCGAAAGGGGCTGTCGTCTACCGGGAGCAGAGGTTTAGTGATCATGCGCCGCTGACGGTGGATTATGAGTGGGATTTATAGGCAGTGGCTGAATGGCGTACTTCGGGCATTCAACACTAGTATTAAGGGGCGGTGCGCTTTAGCGCCCCGCCCCGCTTGATGGATTAGTCATTGGCTTTGCTGTGGTGGTAATACAGATAGGCCAGCCCAATAGGTGCAATGAATATTGCCGCAGACCAGCAAATAGCCATAGTCATTATTTTTACAAATAACATGAGAAGCGCATTAACGAAAAACACATTTTCGCCCATGAGAAAGCGCATCACGCTTTCATAGACAAATCGCGAATACGGATACAGCAGCGTATTGATTGCCATAAATATGACCATGCTGATTTGGATAGGGTGCGAACCTTGGATCACCATGAAATACATGAGTAATGGGAAAAGTAACCCAAAAAAGAGTTGGCGGAAATAGTACTGAGGCGACAAGCCGCCGAAAGTTTTTGCGATTACTGGGTGCATAAAATTCTCCATTGAAAGTTGATTGGGTAGTGGCTAGCAGCTATTAGCCGGACACATGTGTCCGGACTTTGATTGATAATGCGGGCACTCATAATGCCATCTTAATCGCTTGATATGCACGATGAATTTATGGTGTTTCCAAATTTCATCGTGCTAGATGGTTTTGTTGCGCTGCGCGCAGATTATTTAGATGCCGGGCTGCCCCCGGCACCCAAACATCGGTGCGCGTGGCGCACCCTACGCGTGCTAACAGCGGATACTTTGGTGGCACAGTACCCCGGCCTGGTGAAGCAAGTTCAATCCTTGATCGGAAGGGTAGAGTTTCCCCGGATTTCACTTCGTTCCATCCGAGCTTGCTTTCCCAGCTGGCCGCGAGCGATGGGAGTGGTACGCGGAGGCCATCCGTTTTAACATCAACAGCACTTATCCCTGTTTTAGCAACGCCTCAAACTGTTCAATAGGCACCGGCTTGCCAAATAGATACCCTTGGTAGTGAGTGCAGCCATTTTCCAGGAGAAGTTGCTGTTGCTCTTTCGTCTCTACCCCTTCGGCAATGACCCCCAGCTTCAGGCTGCCTGCCATGGCTATGATGGTGCGCACAATCGCTTTATCGTTGCTATCGAAGGTAATGTCGCGCACGAACGACTGATCGATTTTGAGTTGATTGAGTGGCAGCCGTTTGAGATATTGCAAGGAGGAATAACCGGTGCCGAAGTCATCCAATGAGAATTGGACGCCGACTTCTTTCAATGCGTTCATGGTTGCAATGATGTCTTCTATATCGTCCAGCAACAGGCTTTCAGTCAGTTCCAGCTTGAGCAGCAACGGATTGATGGCATGACGTTGTATGAGAGATTGAACGTCGGTTACGAAATTAGCCTGGCGGAATTGCTTGGCACTCACGTTCACCGCTAGAACAAGGTCACGGGTTAGTGCATCTTGCTGCCATGTCTTGATCTGGGCGCAAGCCGTCTCCAGCACCCATTGCCCGATTGGCAGAATCGCCCCGGTTTCTTCCGCCAGAGGAATGAATTGTGCGGGAGACATTAAACCCCGCTTAGGGTGTATCCAGCGGATCAATGCCTCTGCACCCAATGGACGGTGCGAACCGTCCACCTGGATTTGGTAATGCAAACGGAATTGCTGGTTCTCAAGTGCTATGTGCAATTCGCTTTCAAGGGCTGCGCGGGCGTTGATGATCTCCTGCATCTGCGGGTCGAAGAAGCGCAGGGTGTTGCGACCGGCATTTTTGGCCTGATACATGGCGATGTCGGCTTGTATCATAAGTTCATTTATCGACTGCGGACTGTCGTTGAACAGGGTGGCACCGATGCTGGCGGAGCTGCGGCATTCGTGCGCGGCAAGCCGGTAAGGCTGGTTGAGTGAGGCGAGAATTTTCTCGCCGACGGCTTCCGTCTGTGCCGCCGCTTCCAGGGAGTCTTTGCTCAGGTCTTCCAGCAGCATCACCACGAACTCGTCACCGCCGATGCGCGCAACGGTGTCGCCTTCGCGCACGCAAGACTCCAAACGTTGCGCTACCTGTTGCAGAAGCAAGTCCCCGATGTCATGACTAAGGGTGTTGTTGAGAGTCTTGAAATCGTCTAGATCAATGAACAGCAACGCTCCCGTCCATCCGTTACGCGCACTGGAAGCGAAAGCATGGTTGAGGCGATCCAGTAGAAGCCGCCGGTTGGGCAGGTGAGTGAGCGGGTCGTAGAACGCCAGATGGTTGATCTCTTCTTTCGCGATGGCGCGCAATTTTGCTTCGCTCTCTTGCAAAGCGGATTCGGTGGCCTTGCGTTTAGTGATGTCCTGCACGAAGATAAAACTGTACTCCTCGCCGTTGTGCGAGATGTAATTGCAGGTCACCTCGACAGGGAAGATCGTGCCATCCTTGCGTTGGTGGCGCGTCTCTTTGTTGATGGTGCCATTTTCTCTCAATCGCTCCCACGTGAAAGCCCATGCTTCGGGCGGGACATCTGGATCGAACTCCCAAGGATACATGCCGACCAGCTCTTCACGGCTATACCCAAGACATTGGCAGGCATATTCGTTGGCGTACAACACTTTGCCCGTTGGGCTTAGCCGGTAAAAAGCGCTCTTACTTTTTTCGATCGCGATTTTTGTCAGCCAAGCTTCGTTGTCGATCAGTTCGCTGACTTTCGAATAGAGATGCACGATATCAAAATTTCCGTTTTATGGAAGCTGCCGGACATAAACTTACGGGCAATGATTCTTGCCATAGGCAACCAGTTCGTACTCTAGCCGAATAACATAAGAGAAGCAAACTCCGTGGAAACAAACACAACACTAATGGATTCTGCGTGTTATGCCGAAACGCATTTCCAAGCCCAAGCTAAATCAGTTTGAAAAATCCTTAAAGGGGACGCTCGCCTATAACATTCGATTACTTCGTTTTGAGAATGGGATTTCACAGGAAGAACTGGCATTCCGCTGTGAGTTGGACAGAACATATATCTCGGCGGTGGAGCGCTGTGTGTGGAATGTCTCGCTGGGCAACATCGAAAAAATTGCTGATGCGTTAAATGTAGAACCATGGAAACTATTGGTTCCGCCAAGGCAGGCATAATCGTTGACGTACAATACTTTGCCCGTTGAGCCAAGCCGGTAAAAAGCGCTCTTTCTTTTGTCGATCGCGATTTTTGTCGGCCAGAATTCGTTATCGATCAGTTGACGAGCGGCGATGTTTTCATCCGTGGCAGTGTTCTTTGAGCTTTGCATTTTTTCTGTTGTTACACTCACCCAGCTACCTTGGTCTCGTTTCAACAACCACCGGAATATAATTTCTGGCAGAACGTTTGATTGTGGGTTAGCGGTGCCAATATGGTTCCAAATTTAAAAATATAACCTTACTGCCCAAATTAATAATAGGACAATAAACATACACGCCGTATTCGTATCATCGCCAATTGCCTAACGGGTGAATGGCAGCCCGCGTAGGGCGCAATCGTTATTGCGCCGAAAACCAGCGTTGGCACATGAACAACAAGCGTAGTGCATTGCATCCTATTCGAGCTAGGCTATGCAGATTGATATCCGGTGCCGATATCGTGGTCTGGCAGCTACCTCAGCCGGTGTCGGGCTGTTCCCACGCTTTCAAGTACCGGTTGGCGTTCGTGGTCAAAGGCGTGTGTGTGCTGCGCTATGATAATGAAGTGGACAAGGGCGATCATAAGCATTTCGGCGACGATGAAATGCGCTATGAGTTTTCCAGCCCGCGCCGGCTAGTGGCTGATTTCATGAACGATGTGAGGAGGTGGCAAGATGAACATAGTCACACTTGAGGTGCGCTCGCTGGCTGATACGCTATCCGATGTGGCGCTGGCGATGGAGACCGGCGAAGCGTCTTCGCCGCGTCTGGCTTTCGAGTCGCCGGAGCTTTTGTTCAAAGTGCTGACCGCCAAGCGCTGGGAATTGCTGCGCACCATGGCAGGGGCGGGGCCGATGACGATTCGCGAGGCGGCACGGCGTGTGGGGCGCGATGTAAAAGCGGTGCATGGCGACGTGACTGCGCTGCTCAATACCGGCATTCTGGACAAGAAAACCGATGGCAAGATCGTTTTTCCGTTTGACGCGGTGCATGTGGATTTCATGCTGAAAGTCGCATAAGCACGAAAGCTGGCCGAATAACTTGAGAGTGCGCTGCCCTACAAATATTTATCCTCCCCATCCCGCCAAGGCGCCACCTTGAGCAGCAGCGCCATCCCCGGCAGCGCCAGCGCAGTGCATAGCAGGAAGAAGGAAACCCAGCCCAACTGCTCGACCAGGAAGCCGGTGGAGGCGTTGATGAAGGCGCGCGGCACCGCCGCCAGGCTGGTGAACAGGGCGAACTGGGTGGCGGTATAGAGCGGGTTGGTGGTGCGGGCGATGAAGGCGACGAAGGCTGCCGTGCCTAGCCCGACGCCCAAGGCTTCGAAACCGATCACCAGGGCGAGCACCACCTTGTCGTGGCCGATCATCGCCAGCGCGGCGAAACCCAGAATCGACACCACCTGCACCACGCCGAACAGCCACAGCGCGCGGTTGATGCCGAGGCGCATCATCCACACCCCGCCCAGCAACCCGCCGATGACGCTGGGCCATAGACCGGCGTGCTTGGCGATCAGGCCGATGTCGGTCTTGGTGAAGCCCATGTCGAGGTAGAACGGTGTGGCCAGGGCGGTGGCCATGCTGTCGCCGAGCTTGTAGAGAAAGATGAAGCCGAGGATCCACAGCGCGGCGCGCCAGCCCCTGCGGTCGATGAATTCGCGGAACGGTTCCACCACGGCCGCCCGCAGTGTTCTCGGGCCGGTTTTGACGAGGTCGGGTTCGCCCACCATCAGCGTCATGGCGAGGCCGGGCAGCATGAACAGCGCGGTGATCAGGAACACGCTGCTCCACGGCAAGTGGTCGGCCAGGATCAGCGACAGCGAACCCGGCACCAGGCCGGCGAGGCGGTAGGCGTTGACGTGGATCGCATTGCCCAGCCCGAGTTCCACGTCGAGCAGGATTTCGCGGCGGAAGGCGTCGATCACCACATCCTGCGTGGCGGAAAAGAAGGCGAGCGCCAGGGCGAGGTAGGCGATGCTCCAGAGATCCTGCCTGGGCTCGAACCAGCCGAACAGCGGTATCGATATCAGCAGCGCGATCTGGGTCAGCAGCAGCCAACCGCGCCGCCGACCCATCGCCGGCCAGGTGAAGTGATCCAGCAACGGCGACCACAGGAACTTCCAGATATAGGGAAGCTGGATCAGCGCGAACAGGCCGATCACCTTGAGGTCGACCTGCTCGGAGCGCAGCCAGGCGGGCACCAGGCTGATCAGGAAATACAGCGGCAGGCCGGAGCTGAAGCCGGTAAAAATGCAGATCAGCATTTTGCGGGTGAAGATCGACTGCCAGAGATTTGCGGATTTTGCGGGCATTGACGGCGTTGATTGATCTGGAGGCGTTACCTTACCTGAAAATACGGCACAGAAATAGCAAGCTCTTCGCTTTGTAGGATGGGGCCGGCTGTGTCAAAATGCGCGTCCATGACTTTTTTACATTCCCAGAATCCATGCCTGAAGCCAGCCTGATCTCGGCGTTGCTGGTCGGCCTGCTCGGCGGCACGCATTGTGTCGGCATGTGCGGCGGCATCGTCGGCGCACTCAGCCTGCAGATGCCCGCCAACGTGCCGCAATGGCGTTTCCACCTCGCCTACAATCTCGGCCGGCTCGCCAGCTATTGTGCTGCAGGCGCGCTGGTCGGCGCGGCCGGGGCAAGCAGCCTGATGCTGAGCGGCATGCTGCCGATCAAGCTGGTGCTGTATCTGCTGGCCAATCTGATGCTGATTGCCCTCGGCCTGTATCTGGCCGGCATGTCCCATGTCGTGATCCAGATCGAGCGCCTCGGCAGCGCAATCTGGCAGCGTTTGCAGCCTTATTCAAAACATCTTCTGCCGGTGAAAAGCGTGGGGCAGGCGTTCGGCCTGGGCGCGCTGTGGGGCTGGGTGCCCTGCGGACTGGTCTACAGCATGCTGGTGTCGGCCATGGCCAGCGGCAACGCGGCAGACGGCGGCATGATGATGCTGGCATTCGGGCTGGGCACCTTGCCCAACCTGCTGGCGATGGGCTATTTTGCCCGGCAGTTGAAGAACTTCATGCAGCACAAGGGGGTGCGTTTCGCCGCCGGTATGCTGGTGGCGGGCTTCGGCGTGCTCGGTCTGTACCGGCTGGCGATGCTGTAGTCCAATGGAATTTTAAGTCGCTACGCCTTTTCGAAACGATAGACCGCAAGATTTCCCAGCAGGTTCGGCAACAAGGTCACATCCTCGCCGTTGCACATGACATGGCGCTCGAGGATGCGCACGCCGTGGTCGCGACAGAACACCTCGAAATCGACAAAGGTGCACAGGTGGATGTTGGGCGTGTCGTACCACTGGTAAGGCAAATCCTTCGATACCGGCATCCGCCCCTTGATGATCTGGATGCGTCGACGCCAGTAGCCGAAATTGGGGATGGTGACGATGCCTTGCCGACCGACGCGCAGGATTTCCTTCACCACCAGTTCGATGTTGCGCATCGCCTGCAGCGTCTGCGACAGAATGACCAGATCGAACGACTGCGGTTCGAATCCGGACAACCCCGCTTCCAGGTTCATCTGGATCACGTTCACGCCCTTTTCGACGCAAGCGAGAATATTGGCATCGGCGATCTCGATGCCGTAGCCATGCGCGTTGCGTTCTTCCTTCAGGTATTTCAGCAGGCTGCCATCGCCGCAGCCGAGGTCGAGTACATTCGCCTCCGCTTTCACCCATCGGGCGATAGCCGCGAAATCGGCACGGGTATTGATCGACGGGCTCATAATCCCATCCGATCGGAACAAGCGCTCTTCACGTTTGCCTCCTCTCCCGCTCGCGGGAGAGGATTGAGGTGAGGGCAGCCCCCCGGGAGAGAGTTAGGAGAGAGGGAGACGATGTTGTTCAGGTAGGCCCGCACCAGGTTGTGGTAATGCGGGTCGGGCATGAGGAAGGCGTCGTGGCCGTGCGCCGCGGTGATTTCCGCGTAGCTCACGTTGAGGTCGTTGTCCAGCAACGCCTTGACGATTTCGCGCGAGCGGCCCGGTGCAAAGCGCCAGTCGCTGGTAAAGGAAATTACCAGAAATTCGGCCTGGGCGGGCTTCAGCGCTTCGCCTAATGAAATGCGGTGATGGTGGGTGGGGTCGAAATAGTCGAGCGCCTTGGTCATCAGCAGATAGGTGTTGGCATCGAAGCTGTCGGCGAACTTGTCGCCCTGATAGCGCAGGTAGGATTCGACCTCGAATTCCACGCCGTAGCCGAACTGGAACACCTCGTTCTTGAGGATGCGGCCGAATTTTTCGCCCATCACGTCGTCCGACAGATAGGTGATGTGGCCGAGCATGCGCGCCAGACGCAGGCCGCGCCGGGGCACCACGCCATGGGCGTAGAAGTCGCCGCCATGGAAATCGGGGTCGGTCAGGATGGCCTGCCGCGCCACATCGTTGAAGCCGATATTCTGCGCAGTCAATCCCGGCGCGGAGGCGATCACCAGTGCATGGCGCACGCGCTGCGGATGCAGGATGCTCCAGGAGAGTGCCTGCATCCCGCCCAGGCTGCCGCCGATCACCGCGGCAAAGGCTCCGATGCCGAGTCGGTCGGCCAGCCGCACCTGGGTTTCCACCCAGTCTTCCACCGTCACGATCGGGAAGGCCGCGCCGTAAGGCTTGCCGGTTTTCGGGTCAATACTGGAAGGGCCGGTCGAACCGTGGCATCCCCCCAGATTGTTGAGACCGATGACAAAAAAACGCGCGGTATCGACCGGCTTGCCGGGACCGATCATGTTGTCCCACCAGCCGGGTCGCTTTTCCTGCGCGGAATGGAAGCCCGCTACATGATGGTTTCCGGAGAGGGCATGGCAAACCAGGATGGCGTTGGATTTATCCGCGTTGAGCGTGCCGTAGGTTTCATAAACCAGGTCGTAAGCGTCCAGCACGGCACCGCTTTTCAGCGTGATCGGCGCATCGAAGTGCAGGGTTTGCGGCGTCACGACGCCGACGGAGTCGGGTTGCAGGTGCATGGTTGAAATTATAACGTTATTCGGGGCATTCAAGCATTCAGGCGCGCCAGCAACTGATGCAGCTTCTCCGGCTCATGCGTTTTCAGCATTTTCTGTGCGATGCTGGTGACGTGGGGCAGGTTGGACTTGAGTATCTGCTGCTTGACCTTCAGCACGTGGGCCGGGTGCATGGAAAATTCGCGCAGTCCGAAGCCGAGCAATAGCCGGGTGAGGTTGGCGTCGCCCGCCATTTCGCCGCACACCGAAACCGGGACGCCGGCCTTGTTCGCGGCGGCGATGGACATGGCGACAAGTTGCAGCACGGCCGGATGGAGCGGGTCGTAAAGGTGCGCCACGGTGTCGTCGGTGCGGTCGATCGCCAGGGTGTACTGGATCAGGTCGTTGGTGCCGATGGACAGGAAATCGAGGTGCTTGGCGAACGCCTGTACCGACAGCGCGGCGGCGGGAACCTCGATCATGCCGCCGATCGGGATGTTGGCGGCGAACGGAATCTCCGCCAAAGCCAGTTCCTGCTTGGCATGCACGATCAGGTGCAGGGTCTGGCGCAACTCGCTCAGCGAGGACAGCATCGGGATCAGGATGCGGATGTTGCCATAGTGGGAGGCGCGCAGGATGGCGCGCAACTGGGTGTGGAACATCTGCGGCTCGGCCAGGCACAGGCGAATGGCACGCAGCCCCAGCGCCGGGTTGTCGCCGCTGCGGTCGGCGAATCTGAGCTGCTTGTCCGCGCCCAGATCCAGGGTGCGGATGATTACCGGCAAGCCTTTCATGTCCTGCGCCACCTTGCGGTAGGCGGCAAACTGTTCTTCTTCGTCGGGCAGGTCGTCGCGGTTGAGGAACAGGAATTCGCTGCGGAACAGGCCGATGCCCGTGGCGCCGGATTCTTTTACCTGCGGGATGTCCTGCGGCAATTCGATGTTGGCATGCAGTTCCACCACCGTGCCGTCGAGCGTGGTGGCAACCGTGGACTTGAGGCGCTTGAGCTTCTGTCTTTCGATTTCCCACTGGCTCTGCCGAAGCTTGTATTCGGCCAGAATCTGTTTGTCCGGGTTGACGATTACCACGCCCTGCTGCCCGTCCACGATCAGCAACTCGCCCTCGCGGATCAACTGGCGTGCATGGTGGAGCGCGACAATCGAGGGGATGTTCAGGCTACGGGCGAGAATCGCCGTGTGCGAAGTGGTGCCGCCGACATCGGTAATGAATGCGGCAAAACGCTGTTGCTTGAACAGCATCATGTCCGCCGGACTCAGATCGTGCGCCACCAGAATCCGGCTCAGATCGGAGCTGGCCGGCGGGCTGACCGGGCCGGGGTGGCCAAGCAGGGTCTTGAGCACGCGCTCCACCACCTGCACCACGTCGGCCTTGCGCTCGCGCAGGTAGTCGTCCTCGATCTGGTCGAACTGGGTAAGCAGCGCTTCCATTTGCTGCTTTAGCGCCCATTCGGCGTTGAAGCGCTTGCTCCGGATCAGATTGACGGTATCCCTGGACAGCATGCTGTCGCCCAGAATCAGCAGATGCAGGTCGAGAAACGCATCGAACTCCGCCGGCGAGCCGGCGGGAATGTTCGCCCGCAATGATTCCATCTCAAGGCGCGTGGTTTCGATTGCCGCCTTGAAACGGGCGATTTCGTCCGGAACCTGCGCCGCGGGCAGGGTGAAAAGAGGCACCTCCAGCACGGCATGGGAGATCAGATGGGCATAGCCGATCGCGATGCCGCCGGATACGCCGACCCCGTGCATGGCAAAACTCATGGGAACTCCCGGATGCAGGCCATCTTTATTCACCCTCGCCGAAGCGATCTCCGATCAGGGCAACCAGAGCCTGCATCGCCTCGTTTTCATCCACGCCCTCGATTTCGAGGTGGATGGTGCTGCCCTTGCTCGCCGCCAGCATCATCACGCCCATGATGCTCTTGGCGTTGACCCGGCGCTCGTTGCGCGTAATCCAGATTTCGCTCTTGAACTGCCCGGTCAACTGGGTGAGCTTGGCGGAAGCGCGGGCGTGCAGGCCGAGCTTGTTAATGATTTCAACGTCTTGTTGTAACATCACAGGCTTCCCGGGTAACATGGATAACGCCTTCGAGTCCGCCGGATAGAGCCTTTTGCGCGACCGTTTCCAAAGGTTCGTTGCGATAAGTAAGTGCCCGCACCAGCATCGGCAGGTTAACCCCGGCGACGCACTCCACCCGGGCGGGCTCGACCAGGCGGCAGGCAATGTTGCTTGGCGTGGCGCCATACATGTCGGTCAGGATCAACACGCCACCACCCGAATCAAGTTCGCCGATCAGTTTCTGTACCTGCGGCAACAGCGCAGCGGGGGCGTCGTGAACAGCCACGCCAAACTGCGACAGTTGCGTCTGAGGTCCGCCGAACACATGGTTGGCACAGTGAATCAGGCTGTCCCCCAGAGTGCCGTGCGCGATGATTAAGATGCCGATCATTGATTATCCTTAGCTTGCCGCCAAAACAAAACGCGATTTTACCTCAGGAATCAGGGAACTTCATGCAGAGATAAGCCTTTTTCCTGAAAATCCAGACGCTTTCTCATTGAAGGCGTCAGATAAATTTCGCCGTGCTCGTCGATCAGCATGGCGTTTTCCACCCCCATGGCTTTCACTGCGGCGCGCCAGCCTTTCACCCCGGCGATGAAGGCCGGCTTGGATGCGACGTCGGACAGCGTGCCGGCCATGCTCCCCTTCGGCACGATCACGGTCACTGCCTGTACGCCTTGCGCCGGGTAACCGGTGCGCGGGTCTATGATGTGGCAATAGCGCTTGCCGTCGAGCAGGAAATAGCGCTGATAATCGCCCGAAGTGCCGATTGCCTCGCCGTCATGGAGTGCCAGCGAGGCAATCGCCCCGGGCTTGCGCGGATGCTGTATGCCGACGCGCCAGGGTTGGCCGTTGCGGCTGCCGATCGCCATGATGTTGCCGCCGATGTTGATCAGCGCCCCCTTCACGCCCTGCTCCCGCAAATAGTCCGCCGCCAGATCGAGCGCATAACCCTTGGCATAGCCGCCGAGATCGAGCTGGACAGCGGAGTTTTTGCTGTAAAATTCGATGCCCTCGATCACGATATCAGCCATGCGCGGGTCGGCCTTGACCAGGGCTTCGATTTTTTTGGGGTCGGGGCGCTGCGGTTCGAACGTGTCGCTCTGAAACCCCCATAGCTTGATCAGTTTGCCGATGGCCGGGTTGAACAGGCCGCCCGACATTTCCGAAAAACGCGTGGCGTTGCGGATGATCGGGACCAGGCCGGGCACCACCGCCGCTTTCGCCGGGCTTTGCGCGAACACCGCATTCATCCGCGACAGCGAGCTCGGTTCCCAGGCATGCAGGGTGCGGTGCAGATAATCGAAGTCGGCCAGCACTTTGCCCGCCAGTTGCTTGGCGCGCGCTTCATTCTCGCCGGCAATCGTCACCTCCACCATGGTGCCGAAGACGAAGCTTTGTTCGCGGTAGGTCGGAGGCTCCTTGGCGCAGCCGGTCAAGGTTGCCAAGCAGGCAAAAACAAAAAGCATCATTAACCGCAGAGGCGCAGAGGCGCAGAGGGATTTCAACAAAAGCTTTTCTCCGCGCCTCTGCGCCTCTGCGGTAAAAAAATTCAGGCGCATTTCCGCTCCAAAGCATCCACGAACATCCCCGCCACATCGAAGCCGGTCTGGCTCGATATCTCCTGCATGCCGGTCGGGCTGGTGACGTTGATCTCGGTGAGGTAGTCGCCGATCACGTCGAGCCCCACCAGAAACAGTCCGGCCTCGCGCAGCTTGGGTCCGAGCGCGGCGGCGATTTCCCTGTCCCTGTCCGTCAGCGGTTGCACCACCCCCTTGGCGCCGACGGCGAGGTTGCCGCGGGTTTCGCCCTCCTTCGGGATGCGCGCCAGCGCATAAGGGACCACTTCGCCGTCGATCAGCAGGATGCGCTTGTCGCCCTGGGCGATCTCGGGGATGTAACGCTGCGCCATCACCGTTCGGGTTGCCAACTGCGTCATGGTTTCGATGATCACGTTCAGGTTGGGGTCATGGCGCCGGACGCGGAAAATGGAGCTGCCGCCCATCGCATCGAGCGGTTTGAGAATGATGTCGCCATGCTCATCGATGAAATCGCGGATCAGCTTATCCTGCCGGGTGACCAGCGTGGGCGGCATGAACTCGGGGAATTTCGCGGTGGAAAGCTTCTCGTTGAAATCGCGGATCGCCGCAGGCCGGTTGAAAATCCGCGCACCCTGCGCTTCCGCCAGCTCCAGCAGATAGGTGCTGTAAATATACTCCATGTCGAACGGCGGATCCTTGCGCATCAAGACCCCGTCGAACTCGCTGAGCGCGTGCCAGGCCGGCGTTCCAGACGTGTACCAGTGGAGCGCATCATCGAGCAGATCAAGCTCGCAGGCCAGGGCGATAACCACGCCCTCGGCCAGCACCACGTCGCGCTGTTCCATGACGTGCAGCGTGTGGCCGCGCGCATGCGCCGCGCACATCACGGCATAGGTGGAGTCCTTGTAGGTTTTGATGCTCTCCAGCGGGTCAAGAATGATAGCAAGTTTCATGAGGCTACCTTACGCTTGGCCTTTTCCCGGCGGGTTGCCCTCACCTCAATCCTCTCCCGCAGGCGGGAGAGGAGGCAAACGTGAAGGGCGCTTGTTCTGACCCGAGGGATGATCGCGAGCTTCATGGTGCGAGTCGCTCCAGCTCGATGGCCGCGGCCAGCAGCGCCAGCCTGGCCACCACGCCGTAGGCGTAGAAACGGTTCGGCTCGGCATCCGGCGTGCAGAAGGGGTCGGGCAGGGTGCAGGCGGTTTTGAAAGCCAGCGGCTCGAAGCGCATCCCCGGTGCGTTGAGGTTCTCGTCCTTGCCCCGTTCGGTATGGACGCGGTAGAAGCCGCCGACGACGAAGTGATCGATCATGTACACCACCGGCTCGGCCACCGCGTCGTTGATGCTCTCGAAAGTGTAAACGCCCTCCTGGATAATCACCTCGCTGACCGCCAGCCCTTCCTTGACCACCGCCATTTTGTTGCGCTGCTTGCGGTTCAGGTCTCTGACCTCGGAGGCATCTTTCACCGTCATGATGCCCATGCCATAGGTGCCGGCATCGGCCTTGACGATGACGAAAGGTTCCTCGTTGACGCCGTATTCCCGGTATTTTTCACGGATGTCCTGAAGCATTTCGTCGACGTAAGTGGCCAGGCATTCCTCGCCTTGCCGCTCGCGGAAATTGATCCGGCCGCAAGTGGAAAAGAACGGATTGATCAACCACGGGTCGATATGCACCAGCCGGGCGAATTCTTCGGCAACTTCATTATATGCGCTGAAATGGCCCGATTTGCGCCGCGCATGCCAGCCCGCCGCCAGCGGCGGAATCACCGGCTGTTTCAGGTTTCTCAGAATATCCGGAACCCCGGCGGAAAGATCGTTGTTGAGCAGGATGGCGCAGGGGTCGAAGCCGTCCAGCAGCAACCGGTCGCCCTCGCGCCTGATCGGTTCCAGCGTCAGGCTGGCGCCATCCGGCAAGCTCAGCGTGGTGGGCGCGGTGATCTCCGGCAGCAGGCTGCCGATGCGTACAGCAAGACCGGCATGGCGCAGGATTGCAGCGAGCGCTGCAACGTTCTGCAAATAGAAAGTGTTGCGCGTATGGTTTTCCGGAATCAGCAGGAATCGCTGGGCCACCGGGCAAACCTGCTCCACCGCCGTCATCGCCGCCTGCACGCACAGCGGCATGAAGTCGCGATTGAGGTTGTTGAAGCCGCCGGGGAACAGGTTGGTGTCGATCGGCGCAAGCTTGAAGCCGCTGTTGCGCAAATCGACCGAAGCGTAAAACGGCGCGGTATGTTCCTGCCACTGGGTGCGAAACCAATGCTCTATTCTGGGCTGTGCGTCCAGGATGTGCTGCTCCAGTGCGAGCAGGGGGCCGTTAAGGGCTGTGGTCAAATGGGGAACCATTGTTATCCATGCCAGGTTGGGGATTGATTGCGATTGTAGCGGATAAGACCGGGCTCGTCAGGGTTGCGGCCAGAAAGCGTGTCTGCGTTGTTGCAAAGCTTGCCAATGGAACAACCATTGGCTGCGCCTTGCGCCTAGCAGCCATCGCTTTCTGGCCGCAACGCGGAGTATGAAATCGACTGAAATAGGCTCTAAAGCCCGGCGTGGACGTTACCCCAAAAAAAGGCTATGATTCGCGACTGATTTTTCTCCATGCGCCCGTAGCTCAGATGGATAGAGTATTGGTTTCCGAAACCAAGGGTCACAGGTTCGAATCCTGTCGGGCGCACCATTATCATCAAGATGCTACAGAAAAATTCCTGCCTGTTCCCGTGCGATGTGACCATTTTGTGACTATAAAGGGTGACTGGTGTGTGGCCAAAAAACCAATGGTCAACAGCCTCTCCCATGAAATGACCTTTGGTTATTGTGACTGCTGTTCCGTTATTCAATAAACTCAAATAAATCACTAACTGAGCATTTTAAATATCTGCACAGTGCATCAATCACTTCAAGTTCAACATCTTTCAGATATTTCATGATAGAGGCGTGCCACCGTTCCTCTGTTGCCCCCGGTTTCTCTGGCTACATCCACGATCTTTAATTTTCGCTGCGGCGTTTGGGGTTTGCTCGCACATTGGGTAGAATGAAATTTTATTTAATAACCAACCATTTTCAGGGCAGAACCATGTCGCTCACGCCTTCCACCGCAAAAGAAAAAGCCGAAATCCTTTCCGAGGCGTTACCATATATCCGGCGTTTCCAGGACAAGACCATCGTCATCAAGTACGGCGGCAATGCCATGACCGAGGAGCATCTGAAGCAGGGATTCGCCAAGGATGTGGTGTTGCTCAAGCTGGTGGGCATGAATCCGGTGATCGTTCATGGCGGCGGCCCGCAGATCAATGAATTGCTGAAGCGGGTGGGCAAGGAGGGCGAGTTCATCCAGGGTATGCGCGTGACCGACCGGGAGACCATGAACATCGTGGAAATGGTGCTGGGCGGTTCGGTCAACAAGGAGATCGTCAACCTCATCAACCAGCATGGCGGCAAGGCGGTGGGGCTGACCGGCAAGGATGGCGGCTTCATCCGCGCGAGGAAGCTGATGGTGAAGCACAAGGAGAAGGTGGGCGAATATGTCGATATCGGCCAGGTGGGCGAGGTCACGCACATCGATCCCACTCTGGTGACGTTGCTCGATACCCAGGATTTCATTCCGGTGATCGCGCCGATCGGCGTGGGTGAGAATGGCGAGGCCTACAATATCAACGCCGACCTGGTGGCGGGCAAGTTGGCGGAAACCCTCAAGGCCGAGAAGCTGATCCTGCTCACCAACACCACCGGTGTGCTCGACAAGGACGGCAATCTGCTTACCGGGCTGACGGCGGCAAGAGTGGACGAATTGATCGACGACGGCACGATTTCGGGCGGCATGATCCCGAAAATCTCCATGGCCCTGGAAGCAGTGAAGAACGGCGTCAAGAGCAGCCATATTATCGATGGCCGGGTAGCGCATGCGCTGTTGCTGGAGATTCTGACCGACGAGGGTGTGGGGACGCTGATCCGGGCGAACGATTGAAGGGCACCTCTAAAAATCCAGATTTCATCCCAACTGCTGCGTTGCGGAAAAAATTTCTTGCTTACATATCATCCATATGCGGCGCGGCGAAATTTTTTCCGCGCCTTGCATTTGGGCGAACTCTAAATTTTTAGAGGCGCCCTTGAAATTATCGCGAACTTGGGTATTCGATCTCGACAACACCCTGCACGATGCCGATGCGCATGTTTTTCCGCATATGCACCGGGCCATGACCGATTACCTGAAGGCGCACCTCGCCCTCGACGAGGCGGGCGCGAACGATTTGCGCGAGCGTTATTGGCTGCGTTACGGCGCGACCCTGCAGGGTCTGATGCGGCACCACGGCACCGACCCCGAGCATTTTTTGCGGCATACCCACCAGTTTCCGGCTTTGCATCGGATGGTGCTGCGTCAGCGCGGCTTGCGGGCGGCGCTGCAAAAGCTGCCGGGGCGAAAAATAGTGTACTCTAACGCACCGGCTCACTACACTCGCAGGGTGCTCGATTTGCTGGGCATCGCCGATCTGTTCGAGCGGGTGTTCACCATCGAGCATGCCGGTTACAGGCCAAAGCCGGACCCGCACGGGTTCCGCCGGCTGTTCCGCCGTATGGGGCTGAAGCCCTGGAACTGCGTGATGGTCGAGGATACGCTGGCCAATCTTGAAACAGCAAAAAAACTCGGTATGAAGACAGTGCTGGTGGGCGCGCTGCCGAAACGGCCGGGGTACGTCGATCTAAGTGTGAAGTCGGTGCTGCAATTGCCTCGGGCGCAGTATCGTATCCATTAAAGGGGGTTGCCGGTGGTCGTCAATAATCGCATGTTGTTTTTCGTGGTCTTTCTGGCCTGCCTCGGGCTGATGGGCTTCGGTCTGTATCTTCAGCATGTCAAACATCTCGAGCCGTGTCCGTTATGCATTCTGCAGCGCATTGCCTTCATCGCCATCGGCGCCACCGCGCTGGCAGGGGCCATTCATGATCCGGCCCGGAGCGGCTGGGCGGCATATGGCAGTCTGCTGGTAATTTTTTCCTTGCTGGGGGGCGGGGTCGCGGCCTGGCAGGTGCGTTTGCAGCATCTGCCGCCCGATCTGGTGCCGGAGTGCGGGCCGGGGTTGGACTATATGCTCGATGCGTTGCCGCTGGCCAAAGTGCTGCCGATGATATTCAAGGGGTCGGGGGAGTGCGCCGAAGTGACCTGGACTTTCCTCGGCTTTTCCATTGCGCAGTGGGCGCTTGCCTGGTTCGTGCTATTCGCACTGGCAGGCGGGGCGGCCATTTTTCGCCGTCCGCAGCGCAATTATTTCCGGTAAATTCCGTTAACCTTGCCCGATAGTGAAACTGGAGCCGCCATCAATCGGCTCCGGCTTGAACCAGGCAAGCTTGTCATGCAGTTTCACCACATCGCCGACGATGATCAGGGTCGGCGGTTTCATTTTTGCCTCGACGGCGAGTTCGGGCAGGGTTGCCAGCGTGCCGGTGACGACTTTCTGCTGGTAGGTGGTGCCTTGCTGCACAATGGCGGCGGGGGTAGTTGCCGGCAGCCCATGGGCGACCAGTTCCTGGCACAGCGTCGGCAGCCCCAGCAATCCCATATAGATGACGATGGTCTGGTTGGTCTTGGCGATGCCGGTGAGGTCGATGTTGATGCTGCCGTCCTTCAGGTGGCCGGTGACGAACACGCAGGATTGCGCGTAATCGCGGTGGGTCAGGGGGATGCCGGCATAGGAGGAAACGCCGGTGGCGGCGGTAATGCCGGGCACCACCTGGAACGGGATGCCATGAGCCGCCAGGGTTTCGATCTCTTCGCCGCCGCGGCCGAATACGAATGGGTCGCCGCCTTTCAGCCGTAGCACGCGCTTGCCATCCTGCGCGAGCCGCACCAGCAGTTCGTTGATGTTTTCCTGGCGCATGGTGTGATTGTTGCGTTCCTTGCCGACGTAGATGCGCTCGGCGTCGCGCCGCACCAGTTCCAGCACCGCCGGAGAAACCAGGTGATCGTGGACGACCACGTCGGCCTGTTGCATCAGGCGCAGTGCGCGAAAGGTGAGCAGGTCGGGATTGCCCGGGCCGCCGCCGACCAGATAGACTTCGCCGCGCGGCGCGGCATTGCCGTCATCGGCTGTGAGCGTTTGCAGCAGGGCCTTTCTGGCTTCCTGATCCTGTCCGGCCAGCACCATTTCGGCCACCGGACCCTGCAGGATTTTTTCCCAGAAAATACGCCGCATCGGCTGATTGACGAAGTGTTTCTTTACCTGCTCGCGGAAGCTTGCCGCGAACTGCGCCAGTCGGCCGTAGGCGGCCGGAATCAGGGTTTCTATCTTGGCCCGCAGCATCCGCGCCAGCACCGGCGAAACGCCGCTGCTGGAAATCGCCACTACCAGCGGTGAGCGGTCGATCACCGAGGGCATGATGAATGAGCACAGATCCGGGTTGTCCACCACGTTCACCGGGATGCGCAGGGCTTTCGCGGCTTCCGAAACCTGTTTGTTGGTGGCGCGGTCATCGGTGGCGGCGATTACCAGGATGGCTTCGCCAAGATGTTCCTGCTGGAATTTCCCCGCAATATGGGTGATCTCCCCCGCATCTGCCTGCGCTTTCAGGGTGTCGCTCAGTTCGGGCGCCACGACGGTGACGCGCCCGCCGGCCTGCATCAGCATCCCTGCCTTGCGTGTCGCCACTTCGCCGCCACCGATAACCAGGCAGGGTTTGTTCTTGATGTCGAGAAAAATCGGGAAGAAATCCATATCGTAGAATCCGTTAAAGGTAAGAAAGCGGTCAGCTGGTGAGCTGGCCGCTTTGGCTGCTGAGTTTGTGTTCCACGGCAAAAATGGCCGCTTCGACGCGCGAAGTCAGGTTAAGTTTGGAAAGAATGTGCCGTACGTGCAGCTTGACCGTATCGTGGCTGATATCGAGTGCGCGGGCAATGACCTTGTTGCTTTCGCCCTGCGCCAGGTGATCGAGAATTTCCCGTTCGCGCTGGGTGAGCGAATCGAGCATCGAGGCGGAAGCGCTGGCCGGCTGGTCGTCCTGCAGCAGCTTGACCAGTTTCATGGTCATTGCCGGCGCCACCACGGTCTCGCCGCGCGAGGCGCGCAGGATCGCGTCCACCACGTCGTCCGGTTCCATGTCCTTGAGCAGGTAGCCGCGGGCGCCGGCGCGCAGCACGTTGGACAGGTCTTCTTCGGCGTTGCTCACGGTCAGCATCAGGGTGGGGGTGGTGCAGCCTTCCTGGCGCAACTGGCGGAACAGGGTGAGGCCGTCGAGCGGCGGCATGTGCAGATCCATGATCAGCACGTCGGGTTTTTCTTCCCGCAACAGGCGCCGCGCCTCATCCGCATTTCCGGTGATGCCCACCACCTTGATGCTGCCGCGCTGCTCCAGCAGTTCGGCCAGTCCCATGCGGAACAGGGTATGGTCGTCCACCAGCACGACGCGAATCGGTTCGCTCATAGAATCTCCTCCCTGCGCCCGGCGGAAACCGGGAAACTGAGGGTTACGCGGGTGCCGGCCTTTTCTCCGGGGGCGAGGGTGATTTCGGCGTTCATGTGCATGGCCCGTTCGCGCATGATATTGAGGCCGAGATGCATGCCGCTTTCCGTGCCCACCTTGCCGGAGATGCCGATGCCGTTATCCTCGACGCTGAAGACATAGCGGTTTTTACTGATTTCTATGGACAGCCTGACGTGGTTGGCGCGCGAGTGTTTGGACACATTGTTCAGCGCCTCGCGCACGATATGGTAGACCTGCACCTCCAGCTCGGGGCTGAGGTTGATGTCCGGTGCCAGATTGTTGAAGTCGATGGTGATGCCGGTCTTGTCGTAAAAGTTGCCGACGATATCGTACAGCGCCGGCAGCAGACCGCGCGAATCCATGCGATTGCGGAACTGGGTGAGCAGTTCGCGCAGTTCGGCATAGGCCGATTCCAGCGCCTGGCTGAGGTCGTTGACGTATTTGTTGGAGCGGGTTTCGTCGCGGTTTGCCACGGCATCGCGCAACAACGGCAGGCGCATTTTCATGTAGGCCATGGTTTGAGCGAGCGAATCGTGCAATTCGTTGGCCAACATATGACGCTCGTTGGTCAGGGTGATGCGCAGGTTTTCCCGGGTCAGCCTGGCATTTTCCAGTGCCATGCCGAGGTGTTCGCTGATCGAGTGGAACAATAGCGAGACGTCTTCCGGAACCGGGTTGTCGGAAGCCATGAACAGGTTGTATACCCCGAGCATTTTGCCCTGATAGCGCAATGGCACGGCCACCACGCGCTGGCATTGCTTGCCGAAATAGCTGTTGGCGGTGCGTGCTTCGCATACTTTCAGGTTGGTGGTGTCGTGAACGGTATGCTCACGCGCCGTTTCGCCGCAAACGCCGCATTCGAGCGGGATGTAGCGTTCCTTCTCGAGTACTTCCGGCGGCAGGCCAAGGGAGCCGACCAGTCGTAAATTCAAGCCGTCGGCTGTCAATACCCTCACCGCGCCAGCGTCTGCGCCGGCGAGCTTGACCATGGTGCCAAGAAAGCGTTCCAGCAGGGCGTCCAGATTGTTTTCGCTGGACAGGCTGCTGGTGATCTCGGACAAAACCCGCAGCGCCGGAATTTTGTAGTTTCCCTGGGCGGAGGACTTGATCGTGCTGGAGGGGGCGGGCTGAATGCCTGCTTCCTGATTCATCGAATTTTCCTGAAATAATGCATTGGCTGCCAGTGCAGACCGGGGGGCTATTGTAGCCAGCATTTGGACAAAAACAAATGCCTGACCAATTGTAGTAGAGAGCAAGCAGTCAGCGCAATGCCTGGAAATTGGAGTGAAAAATGGCCGGCAAGTTCCATATGAGGCGGACCGGCGCGGTGTGCGTTGGCGTAGAGGCTGCTTGAGAAAATCTGCTTTCCCGATATACTTTGCCGGGCGTAATTAATGGATCAATTCAAATGAACTGGAAATCTGCCGGCGAATTCAAAGACATTCTTTACCACCAGTCTGAAGGTATCGCCAGGATCGCCATCAACCGGCCCGAAGTGCGCAACGCCTTTCGGCCACAGACCGTGAGCGAGTTGATGGAAGCATTTCATCATGCACACATGGACCCCGGCGTCGGCGCCATCATTTTGACCGGTGCCGGCGACCAGGCATTTTGCGCAGGCGGCGACCAGAAGGTGCGTGGCAATGACGGCGGCTATCATGACGAGCAGGGCATCCCCTATCTCAATGTGCTGGATCTTCAGCGCCAGATTCGCGGTCTGCCCAAGCCAGTGGTGGCGATGGTGGCGGGTTATGCCATCGGCGGCGGTCATGTGTTGCATCTGATCTGCGATCTGACCATCGCCGCCGACAATGCCCGCTTCGGCCAGACCGGGCCGCGCGTCGGCAGTTTCGACGCCGGTTTCGGTGCCGGCCTGCTGGCGCGTGCGGTGGGCACCAAAAAGGCCAAGGAAATCTGGTTTCTGTGCCGCCAGTACGATGCGCGGGAGGCACTGGCGATGGGGTTGGTCAACACAGTGGTGCCATTGGCGGAGCTTGAAAGCGAAACGGTCAAATGGTGCAAGGAGATGTTGCAGCTTTCGCCTACCGCGCTGCGCATGCTGAAATCGGCGTTCAACGCCGACACCGACGGTCTGGCCGGGATTCAGGAACTGGCGGGCAATGCGACGGCGCTGTTTTATATGACCGAAGAAGGTCAGGAAGGGCGCAATGCCTGGCTGGAGAAGCGCTCCCCCGATTTCTCCAAATTTCCGCGCCGCCCGTAGGTGCCGCCTGCTACACATGACCAGATCCTCACCCTTTACCCCTCACCCCTCACCTTTGGTTTGGTGGCTGGCGATCCGCCCCAAGACCCTGACAGTATCGCTGACGCCGGTGATGGTCGGCAGCAGCCTGGCCTATGCCGAAACCGGCGTGATTGTCTGGCTGCCGCTGCTGGTGGCGCTGATGGCGGCGATGCTGATTCAGATCGGCACTAATCTGCACAACGATGTCAGTGATTTCGAGCGTGGCGCGGATGGCAGCGAGCGGATTGGCCCGTCGCGTGCCACCGCCTCGGGCTGGCTCGCACCCGCCACCGTGCATCGTGCCGCGTTGGCCTGTTTCGGCGCGGCCGTGCTGATGGGCGTTTACCTGGTATGGTATGGCGGCTGGCCGATTTTTCTGCTCGGGCTTGGTTCTGTTGCTGCTGGCTGGGCCTACACCGGCGGGCCGCGCCCGATTGCCTACAGTGCCTTGGGCGAGTTGTTCGTCTGGCTGTTTTTCGGGTTGGGGGCGGTTGTGGGCAGTTATTATCTGCAAACGCTCGGGCTGGGCATGGATGCCTTCCTTGCGGCGACGATGATCGGTTTGTTTGCCGCCGCCGTAATTGCCGTGAATAACTACCGCGACCTCGACGCCGACCGCAAGATCGGAAAAAACACCCTGGCAGTTCGCCTCGGCCGTACGGGCAGCAAGTTGGAATACGCGCTGCTGATGCTGCTGCCGTATTTGCTTCTGCCCGCGCTAGGCCATTATAAAGGGGCCTGGCTGTCTGCGCTGACGCTGCCGTGGACGGTTTTTCTGATTTTTCGGTTTTGGCGCGAAGCGCCTGGGCCGGTTTTCAATCGCATTCTGGCGCAAACTGCGCAATTGCAGCTGGGTTTTGGTATTTTATTCAGTATGGGACTGTTGTCATGAATATTCGATTGCGTTATTTATCACCCCTGTGTGCGCTGGTATTCGGGCTGACGATTTTTTCCGCCGCTGCGGCGGAGGCGATGCCTTCTTCGGCACCGATTTTTGCCGCCACATTCACCGACCTCGATGGCAAGCCGATGGCTCTGGCGGAGTTGAAAGGCAAGTTGGTGGTGCTGAATTTCTGGGCGACCTGGTGCTCGCCCTGTCGCGCCGAGATTCCTAATCTGGTGGGCGGGCAGAAGAAATATGGCTCGCGTGGCGTGGTGTTTATCGGCGCGGCGCTGGAAGACAAGGCCGAATCGGTGCGCGATTTCGCCAAGGCCTATGAGATCAACTACACTGTGGCGATGGCTGGCAGTGAACAGGGGATTGCCCTGCTGCGGGCGCTTGGCAACAAGATCGCCGGCCTTCCCTTCACTGTCGTGCTCGATCGGCAGGGCAATATCGTCGCCGTCAAGCGTGGTGTCCTGACGCCGGAGCGCCTGCGGCAGATTCTCGATACCCTTCTTCAATAAATTGCGCCTCGTCGGTTGCTCCTTAAGTCCATACAATTTGCCGCTGCGCCAGCCGTGGGTTAGCGCCAGCGGCGGGTTCAGCGTACGCGAGGGCCGGCTTATCCGGCTGGAAACCGATGCGGGGCTGACCGGCTATGGAGATTGTGCACCGTTGCCGCAGGCCGGTACGGAAAATCTGGAAAGCGCCGATTCCCGGCTTGCCGGGTGGGCGGAAGAACTGTCCGGCATGTCGTTGGAGGCCGCACTCGGCCGGCTGGACGCGGCGACGGTCGGCACTCCTGCGGCGCGTTGCGGTTTTGAAACGGCACTGCTCGATCTGCTGGCGCAACAGGCCGGGCTTTCTTTGGCGCGCTGGCTTAATCCAGGTTCTCTCTCTGTGGTTAAAGTGAATGCCATGATCGGCCGCTTTGACCGGCAGACGACCACGCGCGCGCTGGCGGCAGCAAAGGCCGGATTTTCCGTGCTCAAGTTGAAGGTGGGGATGGCGTCACCAAAAGAAGAGATCGCGTTGCTGCGCGATCTGGCCGGTTGTTTGCCGCCGGAAATTTCCTTGCGCCTTGACGCGAACTGCGCCTGGGACCGGAGGGGTGCCGATGAATTCCTCGGCGCGCTGTCCGGTCTGCCGGTGGAGTCGGTCGAGGATCCGCTCGCCAACCCGGATGCCTCTGGCCTGAGCCGTTTGCAAGCCACCGTGCCTTTTCCACTTGCTGCCGACGAGTCCTTGCTGAAGATCGGCGAAGATGCCCTGATCGATCACTTGCCGGTGCGGCGCATCATATTGAAGCCGATGGTGCTGGGCGGACTGCGGCCGGCGCTGTCGCTGGCGCGGCGGGCACAGGGGTCCGGTCTGGAGTGCGTGGTTACGACCACGGTGGACAGCGCGGCGGGTACCCTCGCCACGTTGCACCTGGCGGCCGCCGTGGCGAATGATCTGGCGCACGGGTTGCCGACTTCGGCTTGGCTGGCGAGCGATCTCGGCGTTCCCCCGCAACCGGTTGAGGGTCGTATGCAGCTTGGCAAAGAGCCGGGTTTGGGTTTTACGCTTCTACAGTATTGATCATTGACACGCCGATACCCGGCGCGAAAATATTTGTTAGTTGATCTGGATCAATTTATTTAGTGGTGCTATATTGCACACATATCAGGACAAAATTGTCTTGTAAGCGGGGTTCCTAAATATGTCGTTATCCATGGGAATGCCGTATGTGGCGCGTCAAAGTGGTCTTTTACTTGAGTTATATCAAAGATTTTTTGGTGTGCTACACTCAATATTACGTGTGCCAAATGACACACTTTTTGTGTGCTTTAAAGGTATCGTGAAGCACGGGGCAGTTTTTTTAATTGGGTTGAAAGGGAGGCGTTATGAAGCTTTTAAATAAGCAGATGGCCACGCTGATTATGGCGGCGGGCATAGGGCTCGCAGCGGTATCAAGCGCTTGGGCCACTGAATCGCTGCAAGACGTAATGAAAGCGCGTGGTTTGTCGCAGCAGGATTTGATGGCTGCGGCCAAAACTTATGTTCCCACCGGCAAGCGCGATGAATTCGTCGCCTTCAGCTCTGGCGGCCAGAGCGGCCAAGTGATTGTGTACGGCATTCCATCCATGCGCATCCTGAAGTACATCGGCGTGTTCACGCCCGAGCCCTGGCAGGGTTATGGCTTCGACGAAGAGTCGAAAGCCGTACTGAATGAGGGTCGTATCGACGGCAAGGACATCACCTGGGGCGACACGCACCACCCCGCACTTTCCGAAACCAACGGCAAATATGATGGCCAGTTCCTGTTCATCAACGACAAGGCCAACCCCCGGATTGCGGTGATCGACCTGCGCGACTTCGAAACCAAGCAGATCGTGGTCAACCCGATTTTCAAATCGGAGCACGGCGGCGCTTTTGTGTCCCCGAACACCGACTACATCATCGAGGCTGCCCAGTACCCTACTCCACTGGCAAACAGGAAGTTCGTTCCGCTTGAGCGCTTCAATGAAGAGTACCGCGGTGGCGTGACCTACTGGAAGTTCGACCGCAAGGCCGGCCGCATCGACGTGAAAAAATCCTTCACGATCGAACTGCCTCCTTACAGCCAGGACTTGTCCGATTTTGGTAAAGGCCCATCCGATGGCTGGTCTTTCACCAATTCCTTCTGTTCCGAGCGTTATGTCGGCGGTATCGAGAAAGGCCGTCCTCCGTATGAGGCCGGTTGCTCCGCAAAAGATACCGACTACATGCACGTGATCAACTGGAAAAAAGCCGCCGAGCTGGTTGCTCAAGGCAAAACCAAGAAGATCAACGGTATGGATGTGATCATGATGGATACCGCTATCAAGGAAGGCATCCTCTACCTGATTCCGGAACCCAAGAGCCCGCACGGTGTCGATGTGACGCCTGATGGCAAGTACATGGTCGTTGCCGGCAAGCTGGATACGCACGTTTCGGTGTATGACTTCGCGAAGGTCATGGCAGCGATCAAGGCCCGTAAGTTCGAAGGCAAGGATCCCTATGGGATTCCCGTGATTTCCATGAAGGATACGCTGCACACGCAGGTTCAACTGGGCCTGGGGCCATTGCACACGCAGTTCGACTCCAAAAAATGCGTAGCCTACACCTCGCTGTATGTGGATTCACAGGTTGCCAAGTGGGACTACTGCGAAGGCAGAGTGCTGGACAAGATCTCGATTCACTACAACATCGGCCACCTGATGACCATGCAGGGCGATACCATGGATCCGAGGGGCCACTACTTGGTTGCGCTGAACAAGCTGGCAATTGACCGCTTTGACCCGGTCGGCCCGCTACATCCGCAAAACCACCAGTTGATCGACATTTCGGGCGACAAGATGCAGTTGCTGTACGACATGCCGATTCCGCTGGGTGAGCCGCACTATGCCGTGGCGATCGATATCAAGATGCTGAAGCCGGGCATTCGCTACAAGGTGGGCACCAACAGCCGTACCGACAAGCCGGACGCCGGCGCTGTCAGGGCGGGCGAGGAGCACACCGACAGGAAACGTGGCAAGGTTGAAGTATTCGGCACCTTGATCCGCTCCCATATCACACCGGAAACCATCGAGGTGAATGTGGGTGATGAGGTTACGATTCACCTTACCAACCTTGAGCGTGCCGAGGATGAGACCCACGGCTTCACGGTGAGCACTTACAATGTCCACGCATCGGTTGAACCGGGCAAAACTGCGACGGTCAAGTTCAAGGCGGACAAGGAAGGTGTGTATCCGTACTACTGCACCGAGTTCTGCTCGGCGTTGCACTTGGAGATGGAAGGCTACCTGCTGGTCAAGCCGAAGGGCTACAAGGAAGCTAAAATGGTGGCCACCAAAGCGGTCTACACTGAAGACGACTACAAGAAGGAGCTGAAGAAAATCGCGGATACCCAAGCGGTAATTGACAGCGTGGTGGGCTTCATCACCAGCCATAATTACAAGGACTTCCCTGACGTTGTTGCCCTGGTGGACGATGCAACCGACCAGCTAAGCCGCATGAAGGGAGCCAAGGCCAAGCATGAGGAAGCCGCCAAGAAGAAAGATTGGCAGGACGCGACCCTGTGGGCTGAGCAGGTCTGGCAGTACCAGGTTAAAACCGCCGACATCGGCTTGCGCGCCAAGACATATCTGGAAGAGCATGGCGCCAAGAAGGTGGGCAAGTAAGCTTGTCTGACTAAGCTGTACTTTATAAAGCGGGGAGCATCTAAATGCTCCCCGCTTTTTTTCCATATAACGGGAAACAAACGAGATAAATGGATATCAAAGTCTTTAATATTGATCCAGATCAATATTTGGGATAAAATTCGTTTGCTGAATATTCTCAATTCTTGGTTGGAGTTTAACAATGAAATTATTGCCAGTTGTAGCCGCCGCCTTGTCGGTGGCGTTGATTAGCGGCGCCGCCTTTGCCGGCGATGGCGCCAAGCTGTTTGCGGAGAAAACCTGCTGGGCTTGCCATGGCAAGGACGGAAAAAAAACAGTGATGCCGGATTATCCGAAAATCGCGGGACAGAACGTCAAGTACATCGAAAAGCAAATGGCTGATATCAAGAGCGGCGCCCGCGCGAATGGCAACGCTGCCGCCATGAAAGCCGTGATGGGGCTTGTGAGCGATGCGGAAATCAAGGACATTGCCGATTACGTTTCCAAGATGAAGTAATGCCGGGGATTTCAGCCGGAAAATGAAATTCGCCTGTATTGATATAAGTCAATGCGGCTGACCGGTTGTATCCAATATATTTCAAACTATACTTGAACAAGTTAGGTTGAGTTTTTGAATAATTTAAAGTCGGTTTTTGATGCGATTGAAAGGAAAGAAATGAAAAAAACGTTATTAGTGGCGCTGTCTCTGGTTTTGGCTCCTGCAACAATGGCTTTGGCTGCCAATCCCAATGTGGCTGAGAAGAAAGCCGGCATCGAGGCCAAAGGTTATGTGTGGAACTCTCAAGAAGGCGGCGAAAAAATCGAAGCGCTAAAACTCAAGGGTGACGTTACGCGTGGCAAGGACGCATTCGAGGTTTGCTCCGCTTGCCACCTGCCCAGCGGCGCCGGACGTCCGGACGGTACTTTCCCGCAATTGGCCGGCCAGCATGCCACCGTGATCATCAAGCAGATCGCCGATATCCGTGCCGGCCTGCGCGACAATCCGACCATGTACCCGTTTGCCATTACCCTGAGCGATGCGCAGGAACTGGCTGACGTGGCTGCCTACATTCAGACTTTGTGTATTCCCCGCGACCACGGCCAAGGTTCTAACGACCCGGTATTGCTGAAACACGGCGAAGAGTTGTACAAGAAAGAATGCACCACCTGCCACGGCCCTACAGGCGCGGGCGACAAGGCGAAGTTCTACCCGGTTCTGGCCGGTCAGCATTACAAGTACTTGCTGCGCCAGGTTACCGATATTCGCGATGGCAAACGCCGCAATGCCAACCCGGACATGGTGAAGATCGTGAAGAAGTACAACAATCATGATCTGGACTCCGTGGTGACCTACATGGCCACTCTGGAAATGCCTGGCACCTTGTGCCCCGTAAAAAAGGGCGGTAAGAAGAGGTAAGCATTATCAGCAGCTGGCCGAAGTAGTTTGTTCGGCAAATGAAATCTGCAGAAGGTGGGGAAGCCTGCCTTCTGCACAGTTGTTCGAATGAATATAAGCGTCACAAAATATTATAAGCTGACGAATTTGCTGCCAAGACAAGGTAAGGCGATGTCTTCATGGGGGTGGCTTGACGCCTGGCGGGTATACACCCAATTCAATATGGTGGGTTTAAGACGATGAATGTCGGAAAAAATCAGATTTGGTGGGTCAGAGGGCTAACGGCAGTCGCTCTGGTACTTATGGTTGCCGCTTACTTTACGCCGGTGTGGTGGGTGTCGCTGACTGCGCCGAACTACCCTAAAGAAGCATTCCCCGATGGCATACGCATCCATTTCCACTTTAACGGCGTGTTTAACGGGTGCAAGGTTCCCGCCCCAAAAAAAGGTTCACATTCGAGTGAGATTCTTCAGTCGGATTTGGGCGACGATTTAACGCAGCGTGCTGGAAGCGAAGCCGGGCAAGGGGATGTGGAAGTCGGCTTGAACTGCGTGCATGAAATGAACACCATCAACCACTATGTGGGCATGTATCCGATCGATACTGGTGCGCCGGTAGAGGTTCCCATGTCGAAGTTCTTTTTCGGCTTCTTTACCGTAATGCTGCTGGCGTTCATGGCGGTAAAGCGCAGAAACCAGTTGCTGATTTTAGGCGTCGGCTTCGCCGCGGTAGCCGCCTGGATGATTGTCGATCAGTTTGTCCTGGGGCAATTGAATCAGTTTGCCGAGCACTACTACCATGAGGCGAGCACTTTCTTCAACCAGCCGGAAATTTTGCTGCGCTGGACAGCCAACCTGAGGCTGGCAACCAAAGTTGCCGTTGCCGGGCTGATAGCGGCGATGGCGATTGTCATGCTGGGGGTGTGGAAAATCCGTGGTTTTACTCTGATACTGGCACTGGTTCCGGCCTTGCTTCCGGTTTTCTTTGTGCTGGATTACGCCGGGTGGCTGTGGTTTTTCGGACATAATCTCCATCCCTGGGGCGCGTTCACGGTCAAGCCCTTCATGCCTACCGTATTCGGCGAGGGCAAGGTGGCGCAGTTCAGCACCTATTCCTATCCCTACTACGGCTATGCATTGCTGACGGTACAAGGCGCCGTCTTGTTCGTAGCGCTTCTGATTCGCCGCAAAATGCTGCGGGAAGAGCAGAGCTAAAGAGGTTAACCCCTGCTCAATTGTGCGAGCGGGGTTGCCTTGCGCGTCCTTGATGCCTTACCAAAATTAAAGTTGAGCCTGTGACTAACAGTTTGCGAACAGCCTGTGCATGGATATTGCTGGCATTGGCATCCATATCGGCAGGCATGGCTGCCGGAGTCGGCGCCGATGGAAATTCCGATTTTGGCTCTGCGCCACGCGTGGATGTAGACAAGCCCATGGTGTTGGTACCGCTCGCCGAGCGCGACCCCCGCATCCATCATTTGCCGCCATTCCAGAAGCTGGTGGATGATACACCCGCCGGCGGCGTCCTCAAGCCCAAGCCTGGGCTCTATGCCGGGCCGGTTGTGGTTAACAAGCCGATCGTGATCGACGGCGGCGGCAAGGTCACCATTGACGGCGGCGATAAAAGTACGGTATTCGTGCTGCAAACCAACAGTTCAACGCTGCGCGGCCTGCATCTCACCGGTTCCGGCTCATCGCACGATTCTGACGATGCATGCCTTAACGTGCGAGGCAATAACAACTATATCGAAACTTTAGTGATCGATAATTGTCTATTCGGCATCGATCTCAAGCAATCGAACAACAACATCATCCGGAACAACAAAATCAGATCCAAACCCATCGAACTGGGCATACGCGGAGATGCCATCCGGCTCTGGTACAGCATGGGCAACCTGATAGAGTCGAATTACATCTCCGATTCGCGGGATACCGTGGCGTGGTACTCCAACGACAACACATTCAGGAAAAACAAAACTGTCCGCAGCCGGTATTCGCTGCACTTCATGTTCGACAAATACAACCTCGTCGATGGAAATGATTTTTATGACAACTCAGTTGGTATTTACATGATGTACACCGATGGCGTGGTGGTGCGCAATAATGTGATTTCGCATTCGACCGGGGCAACAGGGATGGCGATAGGGTTCAAGGAATCCAGCAATTCCATCATCGAGAACAATGAAATAATCTATTGTGCGACGGGGATCGGATCGGACCTTTCGCCTTATCAGCCGGGCTCGACCATACAGATCAAAGGCAATCGTTTTGCCTATAATAGTATTGCCATTATGTTCAATAGCGGCGACCGCTCGGGCAATTATTTCACCGGAAATACCTTCGAAGGAAATATAACCGATGTGGCGGTGGGGGGGGGCGGTTCTTCACTTAGCAATGTCTGGCACGGAAATTACTGGGACGATTACAAAGGATTCGACCGCAATAAAGACGGTATTGGCGATACGCCATATGACCTCTACGCTTATGCAGATAGAATCTGGATGGAGATACCCTACGCGCGGTTTTTCAAAAATGCGCCGTTGATGGAGGCGATAGATTTTCTTGAGCGGCTGGCCCCTTTTTCCAGCCCCCAGTTGGTCATGCGCGACGACGCGCCCCTGTTCTACATGCCGAGGAAGACACGAAAGTGACGACTGAAAAAAAACCGGCAGCTCCGACCGGTGTGGTCAACAAGCGCAAGCTGGAGGAACGCCGCAAATTCCTGCGCACGATGATACTGGGTGCGGCAGTGCTGGGAATTTCGACCTTGGGCTATATTCCTGTGGCGAGTGCATGGCGCATACGCATGCGGCCTCCGGGCGCACTTGAAGAGGCTGATTTCCTGGCCTCATGCATCAAGTGCGGCCAGTGTGTCCAGGTTTGCCCGGTGCAGGCAATCAAGCTTGATGATATCGATCACGGATTCGGCGTGGGCATGCCTTACATCGATTCGCGCAAACAAGCCTGTGATTTCTCCTGCGATGCCGTGCAGTGCATCCTGGCTTGTCCCACCGGCGCGCTGGTTTACAAGAAACCGCCATACGTGGCGAGCCGCAGCGAAATGAAGGTGGCGAACCCGCCCATACTGCTGGCCAAGGAAAAGGATCCTGAGCCCACCCTGAACCTTAGGGAGCGCAGTGGCCTCGCCCGGTTGGCCCGCCCCGATGCCTGCCTTGCAGTCCAGGGCAAGGGCTTCAAGGGCCCCGCGCGCGGCCCCGATTTCAAGGGCATCATGCGTTTTACCGAAGTGGATCGCTGGAAGCCGATCCGTTTGAGTGATCATCCGTTCGACTTGCAGTTATGCGATCTGTGCGTTCGCACCTGTCCGATCAAGGGGGCGATTTCACTTGAGCCGGTTCTGGACAAGGAGGGCAAGAAACATATGACACCGACGGTGCACGAGCCCTGTCTGGGTTGTGGCGTGTGCGAAATGGTCTGCCCGGTTGAGCCTGCGGCAATCGTGGTGGATCCGCGCAAAGGCTGGAGTGCGTGATGGCGAATAAATATTGGGAATCAGTCAGGGTGATGCTGGGCGGTGAACCGCGCAGGGTGGATGCTTCCGAGTTTACCGAAGAAGCCAAGACCATTCATTTTTACAAGAAAGACGAGAAACAGGATTTCGAGGCGCTGAAGCTCGAGGCCCGTGCGCACCAGAAGAAAGGCGTCTGGCTCAAGCGGCGATGGGTCACGTTGCTTTCGATCAATCTGCTGTTTGTGGTGTCCTTCTGGCTGGATATCCAGATCCTTGAGGGCGCGCTTACTGCCTCGCGCATGCTGGGCTTCCACCTGATCGACCTGAATTCCGCGCTGCAGGTGATGCTGGCGCACAAGCATATCATCGTCAACCTGTTGATCGGCACGGGCACGGTTTTCGTCCTGTGGCTGATGCTGGGCGGGCGCACCTTCTGCTCCTGGGTCTGTCCCTACCATTTCCTGGCGGAAAACGCCGAACGCCTGCATGTTTATCTGGTCGAGAAAAAGAAGGTATCCGACCACACCTTCCATCGCGGTGTGCGCACGGTGTTCTGGGTACTGTTCGCCCTGATGGCAATTATTACCGGCTATACCGTGTTCGAGACCATTTCGCCAGTCGGCATAGTGAGCCGCGCGCTGATCTACGGTCCGGGTCTGGCGCTGGGGTGGGTAGTGCTGCTGCTGCTGTTTGAGGTATTCTACTCGCGGCGCGCATGGTGCCGGTATGTCTGCCCGATCGGCCTCACCTATGGCTTCGTGGGCGTGTTTTCACCGCTGCATGTGACTTACAAACTGGCCAACTGCCACCATGAAGGCGAATGCCGCAAAGTCTGCGAGGTGCCGCATGTGCTGGACTGTGTCATCAAGGGCCGGGCACCGACTGCCCAATTGGATATCGGTGCGGATTGCACCCGCTGCGGCATGTGCATCGATGTCTGCCCAAGCGGAGCGCTGGCGTTCGAGATCAAGGGCCTGAGAAAGATAATGTAGGAATATAGAAGAACAATACTGAAAATGATCCAATTTAGCCACGTTTCAAAAACCTTCAAGCGCAATCAGGTTCTCGATGATGTCGACCTGAAAATAGAGCTCGGCGAGAGGATCGCCCTGGTCGGCTCCAATGGTGCCGGGAAAACCACGTTGATACGCTGCCTGCTTGGCCAGTACACTCACAACGGCTCGGTTACGGTGAATGGCCTGGTGCCGCGCAGCGAGCGCAGCAAGGTACTGCAAAAAATCGGTTTTGTGCCGCAATTGCCGCCCCCGCTGAAAATGCCTGTCGGCCAGTTGGTCGGTTTCGCGGCGGCGCTGTGCAACAGCGAGCAAAAACGCATGGAAGATGTTGCCGCCCGTCTTGGGCTCGATCTGCGGAAAATATCCAGATTGCCGTTCGTCAAGCTGTCCGGCGGCATGAAGCAGAAGCTCTTGATCTCCATTGCCATGGGGCGCGATACCAATGTGCTGGTGATGGACGAGCCCGCCGCCAACCTCGACCCCGATGCGCGCCACATTTTTTTCGAGTTGCTGGCGGAACGGCTGGAAAATACCACCATGCTGATTTCGAGCCATCGCCTGGACGAGGTGGCATCCCTGGTTAACCGCGTGCTGGAGATGGACCGCGGCAAGGTGGTGCTGGACGACCGCGTCAACGACGACGCCTCGCTCTCCGGCAAATTGGCATGCCGCCTGGTTCTGCGCCGTCCCGAAGCGGCCATTGCCAAGGCGCTGTCGGGCTGGGGGTTCCGCGATGTGGGTAACGGTGCCGAATGGGAGGGCCTGGTTGCCGGCCCGGATCGCCTGCGCTTTCTTGGCATGCTGTCGCGCTATGTCGGGCTGCTCACGAGGATTTCCATGGATGAAACCGATCAAGGAAGGAATCAATAATGAGCCAATCTGTACGGATATTTCTGCTCGGCGTGGCGTTGCTGCTCCTGGCCGCCTGCTCCCGAACGCCCGAAACCGGCCCGGTCGAAATCAAGTGGGATCGCGACACCTGCACTCGTTGCAGCATGGCGATCAGCGACCGGAATTATGCGGTCGAGGTGCGTGGCGGCCCGAAAAAGCAGGCTTTCAAATTCGATGACATCGGCTGTGCGATTTTCTGGCTCAAGGATCAGCCCTGGGGCAACGACCCGAACACGAAAATCTGGGTCGCCGATTTCCGTACCGGCAAGTGGCTGGATGCGCGCGCCGCCCGCTACGTTGCCGGCAAGCGCACGCCGATGGGCTACGGTTACGGCGCCACGTCCGAGGGGGACTTCGGCAGTATCAGCTTCGACGAGGCCAGGAAACAGCTGTTGGCCAAAGATAAGTAAAAACGGCAAACGATATTTTTGCCACGGATTAACACAGATTTACACGGATAAAAGCGCGACACGGATCAGGCAGAACCGATCTGGCGAGTGGCGCTATTCGCCGAAATTTTATTTTAATCTGCGCGCATCCGTGTTATTCCGTAGCTAACGGCTTTTTCAAAACAAAACTTTTTAAGATCAAAATATGAAACATCTCTGGCTCACGGCTAAACTCGATATCGTAGAATCCCTGCGTGCGCGCTGGTTCATGATTTATACCCTGGTGTTTGGCGGCATCGTCGCGTTGCTGTTCGCTTTCGGCCTGACTGAATCGCGCGTGCTCGGTTTCATCGGGCTGTCGCGGTTGCTGGTGACCTACATCCAGCTGTCGATGGCGATCCTGCCGATTTTCGTGCTGATCACCACGGTGCGCTCCGTGGCGGGTGACCGCGAAGCGGGCGTGTTCGAGTACCTGCTGTCCCTGCCGGTTTCATTGTCCTCCTGGTTCTGGGGCAAGATCATCGGGCGCTATCTGGTGGTGTTCCTGCCGGTTTTCGCGGCGATGGCGGCGGCGGCCGGTTGGGCGATGATCAAGGATGTGGCGGTGCCGTGGGAGATGTTCCTTTATTACACCGGTTTGCTGGCTTCCATGTCCTGGTGCTTTCTCGGCATAGGCATGCTCATTTCGACCATGGCGCGCTCAATCGATGTCGCCCAGGGCGCGGCATTCATGGTCTGGCTGGTGATGCTGCTGTTTCTCGATTTGATCCTGCTGGGCATCATGATTCAGGGGCATCTCCCACCGGAAGCGGTGGTCGTTCTCGCTCTGGTCAATCCGTTGCAGGTATTCCGCACCGCCGCGCTGATGCTGTTCGATCCTCAACTGGTCGTGATCGGGCCGGCTGCGTATGTCATCTTCGATTATTTTGGTGGCCCGCTGTTCAAGGTTTATGCCCTGATTTATCCCGTAATAATGGGCACGGTGGCGGCCGGGGTTGGCTTCCAGCTGTTCCGTCGCGGCGACTTGCCCTGATTTTAGCCGCCGGGAACGTGGCTGGGATTTCGTGTTGTCGGTGTAACTCTGCGGTTAAACAAAATGTCTGACCTTTCCCATACCTTCGGTTACCAGGAAGTCGAGCAGGAAGAGAGGCGGGCGCGCATCCGCCGGGTGTTCACGGGCGTTGCCCGCCGCTATGACCTGATGAACGACGTCATGAGCTTCGGCATTCACCGCCTGTGGAAGCGCACCCTGGCGCATGTGGCGAACCCGCAGGCAGGCCAGGTCATCGTCGACCTGGCCGGGGGTACCGGCGATGTGGCCAGTTTGATGGCGGCCGATGACCGTCATGTACTGGTGTGTGATCCGAGCATGGCAATGATGGGGGTCGGTCGCGAAAGGGGCATCCGCCACGTGGACTGGATCGCCGGCAGCGGCGAAAGCATCCCTCTGGGTTCCGCTTCGGTGGATACGTTGACCATCGCCTTCGGCATCCGCAACGTCACCAGCCTGGAAGATGCATTGACTGAAATCCTGCGTGTCCTCAAACCGGGCGGTCGTTTCCTTTGTCTGGAGTTTTCCCGCCCCTGGGCGCCGGTCAAACCTTTTTACGACCTGTTTTCCTTTGCCGTGATTCCGCGTCTCGGTGCATGGATAGCGCGCGAGCCTGAAGCCTACACTTACCTGGTCGAATCGATCCGCCGTTTTCCGGATCAGAAGGCGTTCAAGCTCACCATGGAGCAGGTCGGTTTTGCCGATGTGGGCTACCATAACCTGACCTTCGGCATTGCCTGTCTGCACAGCGGGATCAAGGCCGCATAACCCTGGCAACAGTTACCCGCCTTGAACCTGCTCTCTTCCTGGATCAATCGAGTGGTAGCCACCCGCCCCGACGCGGTAGCGCTGATCCTGCCTGACGAAACCCTGAACTATCATCAATTGGTCGTTCGTTCGCATACCCTGGGGCAACAGCTTGAACACACGCAGGGAACCGTGCTGGCCTTGCAGACCAAGTCGATGGCCGAGGTGGCGCTGTCCGCCTATGCCGCTTCCCGGCTTGGCCGTGCCTTTTTTCCGCTTAATCCCGCACTTTCTTCACAGCGGCGCGATGTGTTGTTGCAATCTGCTGGCGGGCCGGTAGCGGATGGCATTGAATTGTTCATCGCGACCAGCGGTACCCAGGGTGAGCCGAAAGCCGTGATGCTGGGCAGAGCGAATTTGCAGGCCGGGACGCTGGCTTCGCGCCGCCGCCTGCCGCTGCAAGCGGGGGATACCTGGCTGGCCTGCCTGCCGCTCTATCACATCGGCGGCATGGCGATCCTCTACCGTTGCGCCGAGGCCGGCGCGGCGGCGGTGCTGCACGACGGTTTCGACCCGCAGCGGGTCTGGCAGGATCTGGGGTCATATCGTATCAGCCATATTTCCTTGGTGCCGGCGATGCTGGCCCGGCTGCTGGATACATGCCGCGATTCGCCGCCGCCCGCGCTCAAGGTTGCGCTGATCGGCGGCGGGTCGCTGTCGGCATCGCTGGCGGCACGTGCCCGCGCTGCCGGCTGGCCGTTGTGCGCCACCTATGGCATGTCCGAGACCGGTTCGCAGGTGGCCACGCGGTGCGAGCTGCCGGAAGACTGGGCCCCCGGCCAAGTTGGTGCGCCCTTGTCGGGGTTGGATGTGGAAATTGTCGGTGAGGATGGCCTGCCTACCTCCGGCATTGGCCGCATCCGCATCCGGGGCGACGCTGTCATGGCGGGCTACGCCAATCCGCAGCATCAGTCCGGGCAAGGGCTGAATGACGGATGGTTTGTCAGCGGCGACCTTGGTCGTCTGGACGAACAGGGGCGTTTGTGCGTGCTGGGCCGCCACGACGACATGCTGGTCAGTGGCGGAGCCAATGTCCATCCACTGGCGGTGGAGGCGGTGCTGGAACGCTGCCCCGGCATAACGGAGGCGGCACTGACGGCGCTGGCCGATGAGATCTGGGGCGATCTTTTGGTCGCCCTCGTGGTTGGGGAAACCGGCGGTGGAATGCTGGGCGAGTGGTGCTGCAATGAACTGCCGAGCGCCATGCGGCCGAGACGGTTCGTTCATGTCGATGCTTTGCCCCGCAACGCCCTCGGCAAGCTCGACCGGCAGGCCTTGCGCAGTTTGGCGCAGGATAAATTGGCGTAGAATTAATAATCATGGCTCAACCGGCATATCGTCCACCTTCATCACTGCAAGCCTTGGAGTCTCGTCTCGGAGGACTTCTGCGCTGCCATGGCGGCGAGCGCGGCAAGGGCTTGCTCAGCCTGACCGTGGCGATGCCGGAACTGGCCTTCGATCATTTGCCTGATGGATTGTGTGATTACAATTATTGGTCCCGACCAGCGGAAGGACATTTTTTATTGGGTCTGGGCGTGGCGGCCAGCATCGAAGCTCGGGGCGAAGGCCGTTTTCGCGCGCTGGATGTCGCCTTTGCCGAGTACCGCCGCCTGTGGCGGGCGGTGGATGCCGACGATATCGGGCTGCAGCCGCTGGCCTTGGCGGGATTCGCTTTCGGCCAGGAAGGGCAGGGCGAGGGACTGCCCAATGCCCGGCTGACGATTCCGGTACTGTTGGTGCAGCAGAAAGCCGGTAAATGCGCGCTGACTTTTACCTGTAATCGGGAAAGCTCGCCGAATGCTGTTCTGGCTGGCTGGCTGGCGCTGGCCGGCGAAGTGCTGGAGGCTTGTGGCCATGATCCTGTGCCGGTTTCCACGGGTTCTATCGAACGCCTTTCCAGCCGGCCCGACGATGCCGCCTGGCTGGAACAGGCGGCGCATGCGCTGGCCGATATTGGAACCGGCGCGCTGGACAAGTTGGTGCTGGCGCGCAGCATCCGGGTGCGCTCGGTTCGCCCATTCGTGCCCGCTGCGCTGATGGCGGCCTTGGCGGCGCGCTATTCCGGCTGTATCCATTTTGCCCACGCCTTCCCTCACGGCGGCGTGCTGCTCGGGGCGACGCCGGAATCCCTGGTGTCGCTTGCCGCCGGCAAGGTGGCGAGCGATGCGCTGGCGGGCACCGACTGGCGCGAAGGCCTGCTGGATGATGACAAAAACCTGCATGAACAACGACTGGTAGTGAACGCGATTGTTCGTGCCCTTGAACCCGTCTGCGGCTTTCTGGAAATCCCCTCGCGCCCGAAAGTTTTCAAGCTTCAGGAATTACGCCATTTGCGCAGCGTAATCCGGGGCACGACCCATCCCGGTATTACACTGTTCGATCTGGTCGAACGGTTGCATCCCACCCCGGCGGTCGGCGGCGCGCCAACCCGGCGCGCACTGGAATGGCTGGCGCGTCACGGCGAAGCGCGGCGCGGCTGGTACAGCGGCGCCACAGGCTGGATCGGCTTTAACGGGGATGGCGAATTTGCGGTAGCGCTACGCTGTGCCTGGTTGAATGGTGCCGAGGCCGAGTTGTTTGCCGGGGCCGGCATTGTCGCGGGTTCCGATCCGCATAACGAACTGGAAGAGACCGAGGCCAAGTTGAACGCGATGCTTGGTGTGCTTGAGGGACGGCCATGAGCGACGATACCGCCATCATCAACCTGCGCTGGGCGATGGCGCTGGTGGAAGGGCTGGTTGCCTCGGGCGTTACCCGCGTGGTGATTTCGCCGGGTTCGCGCTCCACGCCGTTGGCGCTGGCTTTTCTGCACCACCCTCTGGTTCGCGCCTGGGTTCAGGTAGATGAGCGCAGCGCCGCCTTTTTCGCTCTCGGCCTGGCCAAGGCGGACCGTCATCCGGCGGTGCTGGTCTGCACTTCCGGCTCGGCGCCGGCGAACTGGTTTCCCGCCGTGATCGAGGCCGGTTATGGCAAGATCCCACTAATCCTGCTCACTGCCGACCGCCCGCCAGAACTGCGCGATTGCGGTGCCAACCAGACCATAGACCAGGCCGGGTTGTTCGGCAGCCATGTGCGCGCCAGCCACGAATTGCCTCCTGCGGCAGCGACCGCGCAGGCCTTGGCCGCCGTGCGCCGGCTTGCGGCGCGCGCAACCGACCAGAGCCGCTGGACGCTGCCGGGTCCGGTGCACATCAACGTGCCGTTGCACGAGCCGCTGGTGCCCGCCGGCATCTTGCCGGAATGGGAGCCCGCTGCCGCTCCCGTGTCGGTGAATTATCCGGCCATGCAGCCGCCGCAGCCGGAAATGGCTACATTGGCGACGGAGCTATCCGGCAGGCCGGGGCTGATCGTCTGCGGCGAGGACGAATACGGCGAGCAATTTCCCGTAGTGCTGGCGCAGTTGGCAGATGCGCTGTCGTGCCCGGTGCTGGCCGACCCGCTCGCCAACCTGCGTTTTGGCCCACATGACCGCTCGCATATTTTTGGCCGCTACGACGCCTTTCTGCGACGCGAAGATTTTGCAAAAAACCATCGCCCGGAGTGGGTGCTACGCTTCGGCGCAATGCCGGTTTCCCGGCAGGTGCAGCTATACCTTTCCGCCTGCACGGCAGCAACCCATATTCTGGTGGAACCCTACGGGCGCTGGCCCGACCCCTTGCATCAAACCGGCCGCCTGGTGCGCGCCGATCCGGCGGCGGTGTGTTCGGCGCTGCTGGCGATGCGGCCGTGTTCCGCGCCTGTGGCGTGGCTGGAATCTTTCCTCGAGCAGGAACGGCGTGTTGCGGAACTGATGGGAGATGTCGAAAAACCGCTGGAGGCCGAAGTTATCGAATCGCTGTTCAGACGGATGGGTTCGGGAAGTTGTCTGTTCAGCGGCAATTCCATGGCGATTCGCGATCTGGACAGTTTTGCGGCGGGGGGCGATGCCGCATTGCGGATCGTCGGCAATCGAGGCGCCAGCGGCATAGACGGTAACGTGTCCACAGCGCTCGGGCTGGCTGCCGGACTGGAGAAGCCAGTGGCGGCGCTGCTCGGCGACCTCGCGCTTTACCATGACATGAATGGTCTGCTGGCGGCACGGGGCATGAATATCACCTTTGTCATGATAAATAATGGCGGCGGCGGGATTTTTGGTTATCTACCGCAGGCAGGATTGGTGGATTTTGAGCGTGCCTGGCTGACCCCTACCGGCCTGGATTTTTCTTTGGCCGCCAGAATGTACGGGCTGAATTACCGGCTGGTAAAAAACGCGGACGGTTTCGATGCGGCATTTGCAGACGCGCTGGCTCACGATGGGCCGGACATGATCGAGGTGCAGGTTGACCGCGAAGGCAGCGCCACCCTCCACCGCGCTTATTGGGCAGCGGCGGGCGCCTTGTTCATTAAAAATTGATTCATATCAAGGTCGTCGATAGGGAAATACTGGAATATGATTCCATCGACCGTGCGGAATAACATGGCGACGGTGGGGAATTCGCTTTATTTTTTGTAAATTTTAGGGGGGTTTGACGATGAGAAAAAACATTGCTGTATCCGCGTTAACGCTAGCGGTTGCTGCCGCCTTTGGAGCCGTTACGGCGTATGCCCAAGACAAAGAAGGGCACAAAGACCAAGTCCAGCAGACGTATCATGAGGCCGGAGGCTCGCCGCTGGCTGACGTGGCGATGCACCAGGACATCAACCCCAAGGCGCCGAAGATGACGCAGGCGGAATTCGAAAAAGGGAAAAAGATATTCTTCGAGCGCTGCGCAGGCTGCCATGGCGTGTTGCGTAAAGGCGCGACCGGAAAACCCCTGACACCGGATATCACTCTGGCCAAGGGTACCGACTATCTGAAAGCTTTCATCAAATTCGGTTCCCCCGCCGGGATGCCGAACTGGGGTACCTCCGGCGTTCTCAACGACGACGAGGTCGACATGATGGCGCGTTACGTGCAGCAAACGCCGCCTTCCCCTCCGGAGTACGGCCTGAAGGAAATGGAAGCTTCCTGGAAGGTGATCGTTCCGGTGGACAAGCGCCCCAAGAAGAAGATGAACAATCTCAACCTCAGCAACCTGTTCTCCGTTACCTTGCGCGACGCGGGTGAAATCGCGCTGATCGACGGCGACACCAAGAAGATCGTGACCATTCTGAAAACGGGCTATGCTGTCCATATTTCCCGGATGTCCGCATCCGGCCGCTACCTGTTCGTGATCGGCCGCGACGCCAGGGTCAACCTGATCGACCTGTGGATGGAAAAACCCGAAACGGTCGCCGAAATCAAGGTCGGCCTCGAAGCGCGGTCAGTAGAGAGTTCCAAGTTCAAGGGTTTCGAAGACAAATACGCCATTGCCGGCACCTACTGGCCGCCCCAGTTCGTGATCATGGATGGGAATACCCTCAAGCCGCTGAAAATCGTCTCTACGCGCGGCATGACGGTGGACGCCCAGGAATACCATCCCGAGCCGCGCGTGGCCGCAATCGTCGCTTCCCATTTCCATCCCGAGTTTGTCGTCAACGTCAAGGAAACCGGGCAGGTCTACATTGTCAACTACTCAGACCTGAACAACCTCAAGATCACCATGATCGGCGCGGCGCGTTTCCTGCATGACGGCGGCTTCGAATCGACCCAACGCTACTTCATGGATGCTGCGAACGCTTCCAACAAGATCGCGGTAATCGACACCAAGGAAGATAAGCTGACCAAGCTGATTGAGGTCGGTAAAACCCCCCACCCGGGGCGTGGAGCGAATTTCGTCGATCCTAAGTTTGGACCGGTCTGGGCCACCACCGACCTCGGCGATGATTCCATTTCCGTGATCGGCACCGACCCCGTGAAGCACCCGCAATCCGCCTGGAAGGTCGTCCGTACCTTGAAAGGTCAGGGCGGCGGTTCGCTGTTCATCAAGACCAATCCCCACTCGAAGAATCTGTGGGTGGATACCCCGCTTAATCCCGATCCCAAGATCAGCCAGTCGATCGCTGTGTTCGATGTCGACCATCTGGAGAAGGGCTATCAGGTCCTACCAATCGCAGAGTGGGCCGGCCTGGGCAAAGGGGCTAAGCGAGTCGTTGAACCTGAGTACAACAAGGCGGGCAACGAGGTATGGTTCTCCGTATGGAGTGGCAAGGCAGAGGAGTCTGCGATCGTAGTGGTGGATGACAAGACCCGCAAGCTCAAGGCAGTGATCAAGGATAAGAGGCTGATTACGCCGACCGGCAAGTTCAACGTTAATAACACACAGCACGACGTTTATTAATTTCATCCAGCAAAGCCAGGGGGAGCGCGAGCTCCCCCTGTTTGTTTATGGCCAAAGTATTTTAGAAATCAATAATATGATGAACTTCTTCTGATAATGGAATTATTCTGAAACGCATCATATAATCGGCTCTCAGTTCGTATCGCCCCCGAATGACCGGGGTTGGCGGTACCTCGATTAAAAAAAACCACGCCGGGCCTGTTGTTTTCACGCAATCCTTGGATTGGGGTGAACAAGTCCGCGACGTCAACTTGGGGGAATAAGGTAATGATGAAGAAAAATAAAAGTTACGCATTGTTGGCGTCTGCCATGCTATTCGGCCTTTCTTTTGCTGCGGGCGCCTGGGCGGCCGATGCCGACAAGCTGGTTGACAACTGTGTCAGCTGCCACGGCAAGGGCGGCGCCAGCACCGAATTGGATGTGCCGATCATCGGCGGATATTCCGAAGTTTATCTTGCCTCCAGCTTGACTGCATACAAGGAGCAGAAAAGGCCTTGCCCTGAAACGAAATATCGCGCAGGCAGCAAAAAAGGGACGAAGACCGATATGTGCCAAATGGCCAAAGATCTGAGCGATGCCGACATCAAGCAGATTGCCAAGTATTTCGGGCAACAGAAATTTGTTCGCGCCGCCCAGAAGTCGGACCCGACCTTGGCCAGCAAAGGCAAGGAGATCCACAAGCATAGCTGCGAAAAATGCCACTCCGAAGGGGGGTCGGTCGCCGACGACGATGCCGGCATCCTGGCGGGGCAGCATATGGCCTACATCGATGAGTCGTTCAAGGAATTCGGTTCCGGCAAGCGTCCGATGCATAAAAAGATGAAGCCGAAATTCGAGAAGCTCGACAAGGCGGATATGGAAGCGCTGGCCAATTACTACGGTAGCTTCAAGTAGAGCGGGTTTTTGTTCGTTAACGGCCTCCGTGCCGGGAAAAATCAGAGAGTGATAAAACCATGTCGAACCTGATTGAAGAAAAAAAATCCGGCGGTTTCTGGCGGGTGCTGCGTAGCCCGAGCACCCGTTATTCGCTGCTGACGTTATTGGGCGGGGGATTCGTCGCCGGCATCATTTTCTGGGGTGGCTTCAATACCGCTCTGGAGGCGACCAATAAACTGGAGTTCTGCATTTCGTGCCACGAAATGAGAGATACCGTCTTCCAGGAATACAAGAAAACCATCCATTATTCCAACCGCACCGGCGTGCGTGCTGTCTGCTCCGATTGCCATGTACCGAAGGATCTGGTCCACAAGTTGCAGCGCAAGATCCAGGCGAGCGAGGAAGTGTGGGGTAAAATTACCGGATTCATCGATACCCCGGCAAAATTCGAGGCTCACCGGAAGGAACTGGCCGAGCATGAGCGGGCGCGTATGCGGGCCTCCGGTTCCCAGGAATGCCGCAATTGCCACAACTACGACGGCATGAACCAAGATAAGCAGGACAAGATCGCATGGAAGAAGCACGCGATGGCAGCGAAGCCTGGTTCCGGCAAATCCTGCATCGACTGTCACCAAGGCATCGCTCATAAATTGCCCAAGGGCGAAGGCGACGATGATTAAAGCGCCGGTTTTGCGGCGATTACTGGCAAGTTTGGGGGTGCCTGCGGGCGCCCCTGTTTTTTGGCGTATACCGGATGAACCTGTCGAATAAACTTTTGCAAATGGCCGCTTGCGGCCTGTTGTTTGCCGCGATATTTTCCCCCTGTCTGGCGTGGGCAGACCCATCTGGCGTTAGCGTGGTGGCTCCCACCCCAGCGCGCCAGGCCGAACTTCTAAATATGGTTCGTCAGGACTGTGGCTCCTGCCATGGCATCACCCTTGCAGGTGGGCTCGGCTTGCCGCTTACTCCCGCTGCGCTCAAGGGCAAGTCTCCCGAGGCATTGGCGGAAACTATTCTGCATGGGCGTGTCGGCACCCCGATGCCGCCGTGGAACCCGTTTATGACCGAGGCCGAAGCTGGTTGGATCGTCCAAATGCTGATGAAAGGATTGCCCCGAGATGTGCCATAAATCAATTTTCTTCTTTCTTTTCTCCCCCCTGTTGTTGGCGGGTTGCGCCTCGACGCCGTTGCGCGGCACCGGCGACCTGGGCGTCATCATCGAACGCGCCACCGGCAGTGTTCAGGTGGTGGAAACGACGCACCGCACGCGGTTGGGGCAGGTTTCCGGGTTGGGCGATTTGTCCCACGCTTCGGTCAGTTATTCGCGCGACGAGCGCTACGCTTACGTGTTCGGCCGCGACGGCGGGCTGACCAAGGTGGATTTGCTCGAAATGCGTATCGTCAAGCGCGTGATGCAATCCGGCAATAGCATCGGCGGTGCGATTTCCCAGGATGGCAAACTGGTGGCGGTGGCTAATTACACACCGGGCGGGGTCAAGATTTTCGATAGTACAACGCTCGAACAGGTGGCAGATATTCCGGCCATCGACCAGGCCGGCAAATTGTCCAAGGTGGTTGGGCTGGTGGATGCGCCAGGCAACCGGTTTGTGTTCAGCCTTTATGATTCCGGCGAGATCTGGGTCGCTGAGCTGCGCGACCCTGCCAAGCCGGTGCTGCACAAATTCAGGAATATTGGCAAGGAGCCTTATGATGGCATGATTACCGCCGATGGCCGCTATTATGTGGCCGGGCTGTTTGGCGAGGATGGGCTGGCATTGCTCGATTTGTGGAATCTGAAAGCCGGCGTCAGGCGTGTGCTGAACGGCTATGGCAAGGGCGAACAAAAGCTGCCGGTTTACAAGATGCCGCACCTGGAAGGATGGGCGGCGACCGGTAACGAGCTGCTGGTGCCGGCGGTGGGACGGCACGAGGTATTGGTGATCGACCAGAATAAATGGACAGAGGCTGGGCGCATCCCGGTTTATGGGCAGCCGGTTTTCGTGGTGGCGCGCCCCGATGACCGCCAGGTCTGGGTGAATTTCGCCTTCCCGGATAACGGCACGGTGCAGGTGATCGACATCGCGAGCCGCACCATCGTGAAAACGCTCAAGCCCGGCAAGGCGGTGCTGCACATGGAATTCACCCCGCGCGGGGAACAGGTCTGGGTGTCGGCGCGTGACGATAACCGGATTGAAATTTACGATCCGGAAACCTTCGAGAAGATCGGTGAATTGCCGGCCGTCAAACCCAGCGGAATATTTTTTACTCCGCGTGCCCATCGCACTGGCCAGTGAACTGAACCGGCAAAAATAAACTTGATCCAGAGCAAGGTTCATTGACCGCGGGTGAGGCACACTGGCAAGCAACCAGAGGCCATGCCATGACAGAATTCGAACTTCATTTGCTCAACGATTTCCAACGCGATTTTCCGTTGGTACCGGCGCCTTTCGGCGTAATCGCCGGGCGTTTAGGCGTGAGCGAAGCCCAGGTGCTGGATGCGTTTGCGCGGCTTCAGACGCAGGGTGCGGTCAGCCGGGTTGGCGCGGTATTCAGGCCGCACAGCATCGGCGCCAGTTCCCTTGCCGCGATTGCGGTTCCTGCCGCCAAACTGGAAGAAGTGGCGCAACTGATCAGCAGCTACACCGAAGTCAATCACAATTACGAACGAGAGCATCATTACAATCTGTGGTTTGTCGTGGCCGCCGCCGAGGAAACCCGGTTGCGCGAGGTGCTGGCCGAGATCGGGCAGCGCGCCGGCTATCCGGTGCTGCATTTGCCGATGCTTGAGGACTACCATATCGACCTCGGCTTCGACCTGATGCAGGAGGCGCATCAAGGGCAGCGCACTGCACCGGCAACAGGCCAATGCACGAGCAATCGGGACGTGCTGCACCGGGCGGTTGCCGTGGCAGTGCCACAGGCATTCGAAACCGCGCTGATCGGTGCCATTCAGCAAGGGTTGCCGCTGGTGCCGCGCCCCTTCGCAGAGATCGGCGCCGGCATCGGTCTCTCAGAGAACGAGGTGATTGCCGGCCTGGGGCAACTGCTGGAGCAGGGAGTTATCAAGCGCATGGGGGTAGTGGTGCGCCATCGCGAGCTTGGCTACCGTGCCAACGCAATGGTGGTGTGGGACATCCCCGACGACCGGGTTGGTGCGCTGGGGCAGTGCATCGGCAAGTTCGATTTCGTTACTCTTTGTTATCGGCGGCCGCGGCGCTTGCCGGCCTGGCGCTACAATCTGTTCTGCATGATCCATGGCCACGACCGTGACGAGGTGTTGAGCCACGTGGCGCAACTGAAGGAACAATGCGGCCTTAATGATACCTCCCACGAAGTGCTGTTCAGCAGGCGCCGTTTCAAGCAGTGCGGCGCGCGCTATGTGGCAGATGGCGCACCGGACCGGGTGCCTTGCACAGCGGCGCCGGCGGGGGGTTGAAAGGTGTGGCTTGATGGATGAGCTTGACCGGACTATCGTCAACGGATTACAGGGCGGGTTCCCGATCGGCGACCATCCCTTCGCCGAGGTTGCGGCGCGCTTCGGCATTGCCGAACAGGAGCTGATTGCGCGTATCGACAGCCTCCTGCAGCGGAAAATGTTATCCCGTTTCGGCCCGATGTATCATGCCGAGCGCATGGGCGGCAGTCTGAGTCTGGCGGCGATGAAAATTCCGGTGGAAGATTTTGAACGCGTGGCGGACATCGTCAGCGCGATGCCGGAAGTCGCGCATAATTACGCGAGAGACCACCAGTTCAACATGTGGTTCGTGCTGGCCACCGAAACGCCCCAGGCCCATGTGGATGTGCTGAAAAAAATCGAGCTTGAAACCGGTTACCCTGTCTATGATATGCCGAAGATCAAAGAGTATTTTGTCGGGCTGCACTTCAAGGTATGAGACCTGAACCCTTGATCGACGACATCGACCGGCGGATTATCCGCGCCACCCAGTCCGGCTTGCCATTGGAGCCGCAGCCTTACCATGCAGTCGCCCGCGAGGCGGGGGTTTCTCCGGAAGAAGTGATGGCGCGCATGCAGCGCATGCTTGAAACCGGCATGATCCGCCGCATTGGCGTGGTGCCAAATCATTATGCCCTGGGCTACAGGGCAAACGGCATGACAGTGTGGGATGTGCCGGATGACGAGGTGGATGAACTGGGGAAAAAGATCGGCGCCCTGGAATTTGTCAGCCACTGTTACCAGCGTCCGCGTTATTTGCCGGAATGGCCTTACAATTTCTTTGCCATGGTGCACGGCCGCGACCGCGGCGAAGTGGAGCGGCAGGCGCGGCAGATCGCCGAATTGCTCGGCGCCGCAGATCGAGGCCACGATATTCTTTACAGTACCCGTATCCTGAAAAAAACCGGATTGCGGATAAGCGGGTGAGGAGTAATGAGTCAAGAGTGATGAGTGAAGGGCGGCTTGTATCCATCGCCCCTTACTCATTACCCATTACCAGGGGTTAATAGTGTTCCGTATTTCCCAATTCATGCAAGAGATTGCCCACCCGACTCCGCTCGGGCCGAAGCGCAATCCGCCCGGACCGGTGGTGATCTGGAACCTGATCCGGCGCTGCAACCTGACCTGCAAGCACTGCTACTCGATTTCGGCGGACAAGGATTTTCCCGGAGAACTGTCGACCGAAGAGGTGTTCACCGTGATGGACGATCTCAAGCGCTTCCGTGTGCCGGTGCTGATCCTGTCGGGCGGCGAGCCGCTGCTGCGGCCGGATATTTTCGAGATTGCGCACCGCGCCAAGGAGATGGGATTTTATGTCGGCCTGTCGAGCAACGGCACCCTGATCGACGAAACCAATATCGAAAAAATCGCGGCGGTGGGTTTCGATTATGTCGGTGTCAGCCTGGATGGCATTGCGCAAACCCATGACAAGTTCCGCCGCATGGATGGCGCGTTCGACGCCTCGATGCGCGGTATCCGTCTGTGCAAGGCGCGCGGCATCAAGGTCGGCATCCGCTTCACCCTGACCCAGGATAACGCCCACGACTTGCCGGGATTGCTGCACTTGATGGAAGAAGAGGGGCTGGACAAGTTTTACCTGTCCCATCTCAACTATGCCGGGCGCGGCAACAAGAACCGCAAGGACGACGTGTTCCACCAAGCCACCCGGGCAGCGATGGATCTGCTGTTCAATGCCTGCTGGCGCGACCAGCAGGCGGGAAAACGCAAGGAATTCGTCAGCGGCAACAATGATGCCGACGGCGTCTATCTGTTGTTCTGGGTGAAGCGAAATTTCCCGCATCTGGAACAGCATGTCCGCGCCAGGCTGGTGCAGTGGGGCGGCAACTCTTCGGGGGTGAATGTCGCCAATATCGATAATCTGGGCAACGTCCACCCCGACACCATGTGGTGGAACTATACGTTGGGCAATATACGCGAGCGGAATTTTTCTGAAATCTGGATGGACACCTCCGACCCAATCATGGCCGGATTGAAGGCGCAGCCGCGCAAGGTCGGCGGGCGTTGTGGGCAGTGCCGATATTTCGATATCTGTGGCGGCAATACCCGGGTGCGCGCCTGGCAGGTGAGCGGCGATCCATGGGCGGAAGACCCGGCGTGCTATCTGGATGATGAGGAAATCGGCATCGCTGTTGATGCGGTCACTGAAAGTTGAAAATGATCAAGAAATCCTTGTTTTTCTGTGTCTCTGTGGTCGGCGTGCTCTTGGCGTTTGAAGTTTTTGCCGGCCAATCCGTCGAGAAAGTCTATGCTGACAATTGCGCTTTGTGCCACGGCGTCGACCGTCTGGGTGGTACCGGGCCGGCGCTGTTGCCGGAGAACCTGGAACGCCTGCGCAGGACAGAAGCGATCAAGGTGATCGCCGAAGGGCGTATGGCGAGCCAAATGGCAGGCTTCTCGGGCAAGCTTAACGAGGAGGATATTAAGGCGCTGGTGAACCTTATCTATACGCCACCCGCGAAGGAGCCGGTATGGGGCATCAACGAGATTCGCACTTCACGGATTGAGTACTTTGCCCCCGGCAGCCTGCCGGACAAACCGGTCTTCAAGGCCGATCCCTTGAACCTTTTCGTGGTGGTGGAAACCGGCGATCATCATGCCACCATTCTCGACGGCGACAAAATGGAGCCGATCACCCGCTTCCCCACCCGTTTCGCCCTGCACGGCGGGCCGAAGTTCTCCCCGGACGGACGCTTTGTCTACTTCGCATCCCGCGACGGATGGATTTCCAAGTACGACATTTACAATCTGAAGATGGTGGCCGAGATCCGTGCCGGCATCAATACCCGAAACCTGGCAATTTCCGGAGACGGGAAATACGTGCTGGTCGGCAACTACCTGCCCCACACCCTGGTGCTGCTTGATGCGAACGATCTCAGGGTGGCGCGCATCATCCCGGCCGTAGGGGAAAACGGCCAGAGCTCGCGCGTGTCGGCGGTTTACCAGGCAGAGCCGCGCGGTAGTTTTATCGTCGCGCTGAAGGACGTGCCGGAAGTGTGGGAAATCCGCTACGACGCTCCTGCCAAGCCGCAAGGGAGCTGGCGGCGCGATTATGATCCGGCCAACAAGGACATGGTGGTCGATACACGCGAGTTCCCCATTCGCCGCATCCGGGTTGCCGATTACCTGGATGACTTCTTCTTCGATCAATCCTACAAGCACCTGATCGGCTCGGCGCGCGACGGCAAGAAAGGTCAGGTGATCGATCTGGATTCCGGCAAAAAAGTGGCCGATCTGGACCTGCCCGGCATGCCGCATCTCGGCTCCGGCATTACCTGGGAGTATCAGGGCCACCCGGTGATGGCGACGCCCAACCTGAAGGAGAGTGTGGTGACCGTGATCGATATGAAGACCTGGAAGACGGTGAAGCATATCAAAACCCCGGGACCGGGCTTCTTCATGCGAAGCCACGAGAATACGCCCTACGCCTGGACCGACAGCTTCGCTTCCAACAACCCAGCCAGCCGCGACGCGATGACCTTGATCGACAAACGCACCCTTGAAATAGTGAAGGTACTGCGGCCCGAGCCGGGCAAGATCGCCGCCCACGTGGAATTCACCCGCGATGGTAAATACGCGCTGGTGAGTATCTGGGAGAAGGATGGCGCGCTGATCGTCTACGATGCGGCCACGCTGCAAGTGGTCAAGCGCCTGCCGATGAGCAAGCCGTCCGGCAAGTACAACGTCTACAACAAGATTACCCGCTCGGCTGGGACCAGCCACTAAAGGCCGCATCTGCCATGGCAGATGCGGTGCTTACTGCTGGCCGTAAGCGCGCAGCTTGTCCATGTCCAGAATGGTCACGTCCTTGCCTTTGACACTGATCATGCCGGAGGCGGACAGGTCATGCAGGATGCGGGAAAAGGTTTCCGGGGAGATGTTGAGGCGTGAGGCGATCACTGTTTTGCTGGCAGGCAGGTTGACGTGAATGTCGGTGCAGTTATCGGGGATGTCACAGTCATGCTGCAGCAGGTAGCCGATGACCCGCTGGGTACAGGAACGCAGGGAATAGGCCTCGACATCGCCGATCAGGCTGTGCAGCCTGGAGCTTAAGCCGGCCAGCATTTTCCGGCAGAATACCGGGTCGCGTTCAATGCCTTCGAACACGGCTGACCGGGAAATGTGCAGCAGCGCCGAATCGGCAATTGCCTGGGCATAAACCGGATAGGGCATGTCCATAAACATCACGGCTTCACCGAAGGTTTTGCCGGGGCCGACCAGGTGCACCACTTTTTCCACCCCCTGCGGCGAGGAGAACGCCAGCTTCAGTTGGCCGTGGACTACCACATAGAAGCCACGGGAGGGGTCTCCGCGTTGAAATACCATTTCACCGCGGGAGGCATGAGACTCCCTGGTGTTCTGTGCAATCCGGTCAATTTCTTCCGGACCCATTTCCTTGAACAGGGGCAGGGTCGCCAAGATCGCGTGAACTTTGATGTTGCTCAAATCACTTTCTCCAAACGGCAGTATTATTTTTCCGAGAATGCATGCGCGAAAATGGTACCCATTTGTGCCTTGGAATGCAAAGACATTTAATCCACGTCAAGGCTGGCCCGTTTGTTTTTGCGCGCGCCGTGCCAAATGCCATGACCGCATTCATAATATTTATTAAAACAGTTTGTTAACAGCCGCCGTCATCTTTAGCTTTTTTCCCAGTGGTTGTAACATGCCTCTGCTGCGGAAGCAATTTTATGCAGCAAACTCGCGCCGCCATAAAGAGGGCGCGGATAAAATTGGTATTTCGAATAACCCAAAAAAGAAGGGGGAGCAATGAAACTCAAATTGTTGGATATTGCCATGCTTGCCGGGGGGGTGTTCGTTAGCACGTCGTTGTGGGCATCTGGCGCAACCCCTGCTGCGATGTTATCCAATACCTGTAATGGTTGCCATGGCACCAACGGCGTCAGCGCCGGTCCGAGCAGCCCGACCATTGCCGGGCAGCCTGCGGCGTATATCGAAGATGCCATGAAGCAGTTCAAAAGCGGCGAACGTTCTTCCTCCATTATGGGAAGACTGGCCAGGGCTTATTCTGACGACGATTATAAAGCCATGGCTGCATACTTCAGTGAGAAGAAATTTGTACGCACCAGGCAGGCAACCGATGCGGCGAAGGTCGCCAAGGGTAAGCAGGTGCATGAGCGGAACTGCGAAAAATGCCACGAGGATAACGGACGCAAGCCCGATGATGGCGGCGTGCTTGCAGGCCAGTGGAGCGAGTATCTGCAGATCAGCATGAACGAATTCCAGGCGAAGAAGCGTCCGATGCCGAAGAAAATGGCGGCAAAACTCGAGGGCCTGAGCAAGGATGATGTCGATGCCCTGGTTCAGTTCTACGCTAGCCAGCAATAACGGGAACTGGAGGATAACAACATGATTGTGAATCGCAGAAATTTCATGAAGCTGGTAGGTGTTGCCACGGGCGTTGGCTTGGCGGGTGTTCCCTATATTTCGAGCGCGGCTGAAATGATGTCGAAGAGAGGCCGCCGTGTGGTGGTGGTCGGTGCCGGTTTTGGCGGCAGCATCGTCGCCAAGTACATCCGCATGGCCGATCCAACCATCGAAGTGGTGCTGATCGACCGCGACAAGAAATTTGTTTCCTGCCCGTTCAGCAATCTGGTGATCGGCGGTATCCGCACGCTGGAAGAAAATACCATTACGCACGACAAGCTCGCCACCAACTATGGCGTCAAGCTGGTTTACGATGAAGTCACCGCGATCGACACCGCCGCCAAAAAAGTGGTTGTTTCCGGCGGCACCATCGCTTATGACCGTCTGGTGCTTTCTCCCGGCATCGACTTCCGTTTCGAGGAAATCGAGGGCTATGACCCGGCCAGGACACCGGAAATCATGCCTCACGCCTGGAAGGCCGGCCCGCAGACCCTGCTGCTGAAAAAGCAGCTGGAATCAATGAGGGACGGCGGCACCGTGGTGTTGACCATTCCTCCGATCCCGTTCCGTTGTCCGCCCGGACCTTACGAGCGCATCAATATGATCGCGTTCTACCTGAAGAACCACAAGCCCAAGTCCAGGATCATCGCCTGGGATGCCAACGAAGACATCGTGTCCAAGGGCAAGTTGTTCCGCAAGGGCTGGGCCAGGCACTACGAGGGGATGATCGATTACCATAACGGTCACAAGCTCGCCAAAGTCGACATGAATGCGATGACGGTGGACAACGGTGTCGAGACCCTTCATGGCGACGTGATCAACGTCATTCCGCCGCAAAAGGCGGGGATGATCGCGTACAAGGCTGGCGTAGTGGGTGAGGACAAGAAATGGTGCCCGGTTAACCAGACCACCTTCGAATCCACCCTCGTCAAGGACGTGCATGTCATCGGCGACGCCTGCATCGCCTCGCCGATGCCGAAGTCCGGTTATTCGGCCAACTCGCAGGCCAAGGTGTGCGCGCTTAACGTCGTGCAGTTGATGAACGGCGAGGATCTGATCCCGCCATCACATGTCAACGTGTGCTACAGCTATATCACCGACAAGGAAGCAGTATCGGTTTCCGCCGTATACAAGGAAGCGGGCGGCAAGACCATCGCCGTGCCGAATTCGGGCGGCGTGTCGCCGGATTTGTCCGAGCTCGAGGCGATTTACGCCAGAAGCTGGATCAAGAACATCCTGGCCGAGATGTCGTCCTGAGAAGCAAGGCAGCAAGAAAAAGGCTTCGTTTTCACGGGGCTTTTTACGCCCGCCGCACCGAGAAAGTTTCGAACATCGAGCCAATGCGGGCGCACAGGTTGTCGTCGTCCAGCAATGCCTGGGCGGAAAAGGCGCTGATCACCCCATCGGCGCACCCTTGAGGGCGGAATTCCTGCAGGACGTATTGCCGCGCGCCCATCGCCTGAAGCTCGTTCGCCAACTGCAGCAACGAATCCGGGGTGTGATACAGGGGATGCACGGTGGTGCGGAATTCATGGGGAACGCCGCTTGCCAGCAGCAGCCGGGCGCTTTCCCATGCCTTGTCGCCGCTGTTCGGCGCACCGGTTACCTTGGTGTAATCTTCTGCGGTGGCTTTGATGTCCATGCCCACCCAGTCCAGTCGTGGTAGCAGATCTTTCAGGCGCGATGGGTAGGTGCCGCCGGTGTGCAAGCCGATCCTGAAGCCAAGTTCCTTGACTTCATTGATGGCGGCATCGATTCCATCCTGCAAGGTCGGCTCACCGCCGCTGAAAACCACCGCATCCAGCAATCCCTGACGGCGGCGCAGGAAGGCCGTTACGTCTGACCAGTCGAGCATTTCTGCGCTCTGGCGGGGGATGAGGTGGGGGTTATGGCAATAGCCGCAGCGCCAGGGGCAGCCCTGGCAAAACACCACTGCGGCCAGGCAGCCGGGAAAGTCCATACTGGTCAGCGGCGTCAAGCCGCCGATTTGCATACGGTCTTTCATTCGCTGGTGGTTTCCGGCGGATAGAAAGTCGGAGTGCCACTTGTGGCCAGGGTAGACAAGAGAGAGAAGGGAACTGCGGAAGGTCCGGGCAAAGCGCTTTGGAGTCTTCCGCCGTTGATCGAAACGGCTTTCAGGCTGCTAGCTTGGCGCTGCACTCAGTGAAGTGCTTGCGATCAAAGTGTTCGCCCTTTTTGCCGATATTGAACGAGGCTACCGGCCGATGGTAACCCATCACGCGGGTCCACACTTCGCACGGCTGGCGCTCCGCATCAGTCAGAACGATACCGTCGATTTTAAGGTTGGTCTGGTTGGACAGGTCGGTCATGGTCATCTCCTTTGATAATATTATAGGTGGGAATCAGGCTGTTGCTTGCTTCCTGCGCTTTTCGGCCAGAAGTTCCTGGTCGCATTTCGGGCAGAATTTATTTTCGCCTTCAAGATACCCGTGTTTCGGGCAAATCGAGAAAGTCGGCGTGATGGTGATATAGGGCTGGCTGAACCGTTCCAGCGCGCGGCGCACCAGCGTCTTGCAGGCTTCCGCGCTGGTGATGCGCTCGGACATGTAAAGGTGCAACACCGTGCCGCCCGTATACTTGCGCTGCAGTTCCTCCTGTCGTTCCAGCGCCTCGAACGGGTCGTCGGTGAAACCGACCGGCAACTGCGAGGAGTTGGTGTAGTAGGGCATGTCTTTGGGGCCGGCCTGGATGATGTCGGCGAAGCGCTTGCGGTCTTCCTTGGCAAAGCGGTAGGTGGTGCCTTCCGCCGGCGTGGCCTCCAGGTTGTACATGTGGCCGGTTTCTTCCTGGAAGGCGAGCATCCTGGCGCGCACGTGGTCGAGCAGGCGCACCGCAAGCTGGTGGCCGAACTCGGTGGTGATATCGTGTTCGTCATGGGTGAAGTTGCGCACCATCTCATTGATACCATTGACCCCCAGGGTGGAGAAATGGTTCCGCAGTGTACCGAGGTAGCGCTTGGTGTAGGGGAACAGGCCCGCATCCATGTGGCGCTGGATCACCTTGCGCTTGATCTCCAGGCTGTTCTTGCCGATCTCCATCAGCTCGCCGAGGCGGTTGAGCAAGGCCTCTTCGTTGCCGGCGTAGAGGTAGCCGAGGCGCGCGCAGTTGATCGTGACCACGCCGACCGAGCCGGTTTGCTCGGCACTGCCGAACAGGCCGTTGCCGCGCTTGAGCAGTTCGCGCAGGTCGAGCTGCAGGCGGCAGCACATCGAGCGGATCATGTTCGGCTTGAGTTCCGAATTGATGAAATTCTGGAAGTAAGGCAGGCCGTACTTTGCCGTCATCTCGAACAGCAGCGTGGCGTTCTCGGATTCCCACGGGAAATCCGGCGTCATGTTGTAGGTCGGAATGGGGAAGGTGAACACCCGTCCCTTGGCATCGCCGGTGGTCATCACCTCGATGTAGGCGCGGTTGATCATGTCCATCTCGACCTGCAGGTCGCCGTAGGTGAAAGGCATTTCCACGCCGCCGACCACCGGGATCTGTTCGCGCAGGTCTTCCGGGCAGACCCAGTCGAAGGTCAGGTTGGTGAACGGTGTCTGGGTGCCCCAGCGCGACGGCACGTTGAGGTTGTAGATCAGCTCCTGGATGTACTGCTTGACATAGGCGTAAGGCAGGTTGTCCTTGCGGATGAACGCCGCCATGTAGGTGTCGAAGGAACTGAACGCCTGCGCGCCGGCCCACTCGTTCTGTAGCGTGCCGAGAAAGTTGACGATCTGCCCCACGGCGGAGGACATGTGTTTGGGCGGGCCGGCCTCGACCTTGCCCGGCACGCCGTTGAGGCCTTCGTGCAGCAGGGTGCGCAACGACCAGCCGGCGCAGTAGCCCGCCAGCATGTCGAGATCGTGCACGTGGATGTCGCCCTCTCGGTGCGCCACGCCCACTTCCGGCGGGTAGACATGGTTGAGCCAGTAGTTGGCCACCACCTTGCCCGATACGTTCAGGATCAGGCCGCCCAGGCTGTAGCCCTGGTTGGCGTTGGCATTGACGCGCCAGTCCATCTGGTTGAGATATTCGTTGATCGAGCTTTCCACGTCCACCACCGTCTTGCGGTCCTGGCGCAGCTTGGTGTGCTGTTCGCGGTAGACGATGTAGGCGCGGGCGGTCTTGAGATGGTTGGCGGTGATCAGCACCTGCTCGACCGCGTCCTGGATTTTCTCGATGTGGGGCGGTTCGGTGCGGAACTTGTGAACCAGCACCTTGACGACCTGAGCAGTGAGCAGCATTGCTTCGGTGGCGTCGAATTCACCGTTGGCGGCACCCGCGCGCTGGATGGCGGAGCGGATTTTTTCCGAATCGAAAGGCGCCAGTGTGCCGTCGCGTTTGATGACGCCCTTGGAGAGGGAGATTAGACTGATGTTACCGCTTTCCGGTTGGCTGGTCGCCATTGTTTCCTCCTGAATTATTTTTTGGGATACCTTGTTCCGCACCGAGCTCGGATGGACACTTTTCAGCTCGGTTGATAAAAATCATTAACCACAACATGTTGTGGTATGAATGCAAAGTTACCCTCTCTGTAGTGGTGCGTCAAGCGGGAAAGCCGGTTTCCTTGTTGCAAAAGGAATGAAGATTTTGTAACTATTAAGATAAGACTATGCAGAGAATGCAGCGGCATGCCGGAGATTTTCGGTCACGAGGGAAAAAGTTTCCCACCGAATCTTCACGGCAAATTCAAACCATTTGAAGGAATTAATGGCTGGCGGCGAGCAGGCGAGCTGCGACCTTTTCTACCAGCTTGCCGGGTAGCAGAAAAGAAAAGTCCAGCTTGGGCAGTTCCACCGCATCGAGGGTGTTTTTGGCAATCAATCCGAGCTCGGTGTCGCCTTCCACGACCAGCCGGCGGCTGAAGAACAGCGTGTCCGGGTCTTCCTTGCGCATGCCGAGCATCAGGAAATCATGGGCAGTGGCGCTGATGGTCAGGTCTGGTGTTTTATCCGCCTTGCAGGCGACGAAGCCGGTAGAGTTGATGGTGAAGAAAAAACCGATTTCCGCATCGATGACGCGGATGCTGACCAGCTTGCCATGCAGCGGTTCCAGCAGTTCCGGCTTGATAATGCGCCCCAGCGCCATATTCAGCGCCTGGCTGAAAAGCAGCGAATGGGGATATTTCGGCAGCAGAGAGAGTGCCGCGCCAAGCGGTTTGGGAAATTTGAATGCGGGCAGATTCATGGCGGGGACTCTTTCATCGATACTGGGTTGGATACTATTTTATCCGTTTTAATCGCGCAGGCCAACGCCCGGCTCCAGGCTTAAAGCTCAGGGCAGATGTCCCCTGCACGTGCATGGTGGTACCAGGTTTCAAGCCGTTGCGCCGCTTCGCCGTCGGCTGGCGACCAAGGCGCATAGTTGGCCTCGGCGATCGGTACATACGGCCCCTGCTTCACCTCGAACACCACCGTGCCCGTTGTCAGCGAAGCGACCGCGTGCCAGGCGTTGGCGGGTATTTCCACGGCCGCGACTTCTTTTCCTGTCGTCAATTCGATGCGTTCCTGTACCTGCCCCTTGTCGTCGAACATCAGCAACGCCACTGCGCCGCGCAGCACCAGAAGGATTTCCCAGGTTTCCGGATCGGAGTGGCGGTGCGGCCGGACATAGGTGCCGGGCTCCATGGCGATGCACAGCCGTTGAACCGGGTCGTCCAGTTCCGGGTGCAGGTTGTGGTGCGCCCGCATTCGGGGCGAAGTGATGGCCTGGCCGGTGAGGGTATCCAGCAGTGGGTGGTCGATCCGTTTCATGTGTTCCATCGTGGTTTGGCAGGAGAGCTGAGCGGTATAGCGTGCGGGGCTAAGCGGCATCCTCTGCGGAGGCGAGATAGCTCTGTTCGATCCCCGGCTTGCCGTGCCAATAGCCGTCGCAGGGCTGGTCGAACATCAGCCTGGTCATCTGCTGCGCGGCGGCCTGCGCGGTGATTTTGCCGTCCAGCGTGTCGCGGTACAGTTTGAGAATTTTGTCGGTGTGGAACGCCTGCGGGCTGACGCGTATCACGTCCACGCCGGTTGCGCGCATCGAGTCGAGTTCGCCGATCAGGTTGTAGATGCTGGCGGACATGGTCTGGATGCCGTTCAGGGCGAGGAAGGGCTGGCCTTCGCGGGTTTTCAGGGTGAGGCCGTTGGCGAAGTCCATGCAGCGGAACTGGCAGTCGTCCTTGGGCAGATTGTAGTGGCGGGCGGTGAAGCAGCGCGCCGAGAAGGCCAGCGGCAGGCGGCCGTAGGCGAATACTTCGGTTTCCATCCCGGTCGGACGCGCGGCCTGCATGTGGACGAGCGCCTCGCGCGACATTTCCACCGGCATGACCCAGCGCTTGGCGCCGAGTTCGGCCAGGAGATTCAGCGTCTGCGGATTGTAGGTGTTGATGTGCGGGCCGGCGACGAAGGGGACTTTGGCGGCGGAAAGCTGGTGTACCGCGCCCATGTCGTTGGCTTCCACCACGAACTTGCCGTTGCCGGTGATCCTGCGCAGGGTCTTCAGATCGGATTCGGATTCGATCAGCGCCAGGGTGGAGAGCACGACTTTCTTGCCGGCGGCTGCGAGCTTGTCGGCAAGCTCAAGCCAGTCTTCGGTGCGCAGGGTGTGGCGGCGCGAGCAGACGGCCTCGCCGAGGTAGACGATATCCACCGGCGAAGCGGCGATTTCGTCATAGAAACGGAAGGTGGTGTCGCGTTCCCAGTAGAAGAGGATGGGGCCTAGGGCTAATTTCATGTTGGACTCATTTTAATGACTGAACTTAACCGCAGAGGCGCAGAGACGCGGAGAAAACCTTCGAATAGTTGGTTTTTCTCAGCGTCTCTGCGCCTCCGCGGTGAAAAGTATTTTACTTCCACGGGCGATTGTATGCGCCCAAGGTGTTCTGCTGGCCTTCGGCGACGTTGTTGAGCTGTGCCATCCATGCCGGGTTGACCGTGTAGCTTTGCGGCGCGCGCTTGGCGGAATCGATGGCGGCGCGCCACACTTTGGTGACTTGCTCGACATAGGCCGGGCTGCGCTGGCGGCCTTCGATCTTGATCGCGGCGATGCCCATGTCGAGCATTTCCGGCAGCATCTCCAGGGTGTTGAGGCTGGTTGGTTCCTCGATGGCGTAGTAGGTCTCGTTGTTGACCTCGAAGCGGCCCTTGCACAGCGTCGGGTAGCCGGCGTTCTCGTCCTTGCCGTAGCGGTCGAGCAGAATGCCGTTGAGGCGCGATTCAAGGCCGGTGGGGGTCTGTTCCCAGCGTACCGCCTTGGCCGGCGAGCATACGCCGCAAGTGTTGGGCGATTCGCCGGTGGCGTAGGAAGACAGGGCGCAGCGCCCCTCGACCATGACGCACAGGCCGCCGAAGCCGAACAGCTCGATTTCGACCGGGGTGTTCTTCACCACCTGCTCGACCTGGGCCAGCGACAGCACGCGCGGGATGACGGCGCGCTGGATGCCGAAATGCTCATGGTAAAAGTTGATCGCTTCGTAATTCGTCGCCGAGCCCTGCACCGACAGGTGCAGGCGCAGGCCCGGGTAGTTCTTTGCCGCGTAGCGCATCAGGCCGGGGTCGGCCAGGATGACGGCGTCGATGCCCAGCTCGACGGCGTTATCCACTGCGGCCTGCCAGCGCTCCCACTTGTCGGACTGGGGGAAGGTGTTGAGGGCGAGCAGCACCTTGGCGCCCTTGGCATGGGCGTAGCGCACTCCCTCGCGGGCGCTGGTCTGGTCGAAATTCAGGCCGGGGAAGGCGCGGGCGTTGGTGTTGTCCTTGAAACCCATGTAGACGCAGTCGGCGCCATGGTCGACGGCGACCTTCAGGGCGGGCAGGTTGCCCGCCGGGCAAACCAGTTCGAGAGCAGCTTTAGGCGACATATCTTAATTTTTCCCCGGTTGCGGAGCGGGCGAGCTCGTGGCTGGTTGCGGAGCGGGCCAACGTGCCCTGGCGGCTGTTCCGCCCTCTGAGTTCCCGCTCGATTCCATTCAGAACATCCCATTTTTTCGAGCACCAGTCGGGAGCAAGCAGGATGTCCCTGGATGCGGTGCCGGTAACGCGATGGTAGACAATTTCTTCCGGCGTTCGTTCAATCAGGTCGGCGGCGATACGGGTGTAGTCTTCCTGGCTGAGCGGCTGATATGCGCCGCGCCGCCACTCGTTGGCCAGCGCGGTGTGCTTGACGACGTGCAGTGGATGCAGCTTGAGACCGTCCACGCCGTGTTCCAGCACGGTATCGAGGCTGGCGTGATAGTGCGCCTCGGTTTCGCCGGGCAGGCCGACGATCAGGTGGGCGCAGACCGGGATTCCGCGCTGGCGCGCCGCGGTTACGGTGGCGATGTACTCCGCCAGGCCGTGGCCGCGGTTGACCCGGTTCAGGGTTTCGTCGAAGGCCGATTGCAGGCCGAGTTCAAGCACCACTTCGAGGCCGTGCTCGCAGTATCCGGCGAGCAGGTCGAGCACTTCCGGCGGCACGCAATCGGGGCGGGTGCCGATGGACAGCCCGATCATGCCCGGCGCGGCCAGCGCTTCCTCGTACATGGCGCGCAGGCGCTCAACCTTGCCGTAGGTGTTGGTATAGGCCTGAAAATAGGCAATGAATTTTGTCGCCCGCGTGCGCTTGAGGATCGAGTTCCTGCCCGAGTCCAGTTGTTCCTGCAAGGTGGGCGGCTTGCGGCCGTTCGGGCTGAAAGACTCGTTGTTGCAGAAGGTGCAGCCGCCAATGCCCTTGCTGCCGTCGCGGTTGGGGCAGGTCAGGCCGGCGTCGAGCGCGATCTTGTGCACGCGCTCGCCATGGCGTCGCAGCAGGAGTTGCCCATAGGTGTTGATGCGGTCGGAAAGAACCATCTGGCGTCAGAGTTGCTATCGGATAAAAAAACAGAATTTCAGGATCGGCAAGGTCGGTTAGGCTAGCATGTCATGCCCAAATCTTCAACAAAAGAAACAACCCTCTTGCAGGCTGAGGTCCGGAGCCGGACCATCGTGACGGTCAGTCTGATGGCCGGTCGCTGCCGGCCGATTCAGAGTGATTGCTTGAGCGCCATGATTGCCTGGTTGCGCAGGGTTCTCAGCAGGTTCAGCTCGGCATCCTGGATGCGGATGTCGCCGGCCTGTTCCTTGTCGGCATAGATCAGCGCTACCGGCATGTTTTTGATGTTGAGCGGGAACAGCACGAAGGTCTGGGCGGCGATGTTTCTGCGATACCAGTCCGGGATGTGCGGCTTGATTTTCGGGTCGTTGATGTCGGAAATCAGGATGTCCACGTTCTTGGACAGGGCGGCATGGAAGACGTCCGGCGTGTAATTGAGAGGTATCCTGAAATTTTTGGCGGTCTGGACGATATCCAGGCCGAAGCCGAAGCGCCCCTGCATGACGTTCTGCTTGCCATCCTTGATGCATAGCATTACGCGCTGGAAGCCCATGCCGCGGTACATGGTTTCCAGGATCATGCGCAGGATGTCGTTGAGTGAGCAACCATCCATCACCAGTGAATTGCTGATGTCCTGAATGCCGGCGGTGAGGCGTATGTGGGCGCTGACTGGCTCCGCGCCGCTTTCCTCCATATCCTGCGGTGCTGCGGGCCTCGATTTGGATTCCTGCGCCGTGGTGAGTACCACCGTGCCCAGATCCAGTGCGGCGCCATCTCCGGTCTTCGCCCCGTCTTCGGGGTGGCCCGCCCAGACCGCGAGCTGCTTGCCGAACTGGCTCTGCGTCAGACTCACCCGCACCGTGCTGGCATATTGGGTAATCTCTTCGAGGGATTTGCCCAGCGTTTGGGGTAGCTGCTTTTCCGCAATCGGCATATGGTCGCCGAAGCGCCCGGCGAGTTTCCTGATTTCCCTGAACCTGTTCTCGTGCGGGGTATTGGCGATGACCACGCACAGTTCGCTGGAGAAGCCGGAAATGATCCGTAACTGCTCCATCGGGGACCTCGGACGGGGGACGGAATTGGGCGGCAGCTTGCGCATGCTGTGCACGATCTGTTCCGGGAATCCCCAGGTCTTGGCAATGCCGATACCCAGGTTCTGGTAGGAAATACCGAGCACCTGGTTGGAGGCGACATCTTCGCTGCATTCCTTCTGCGCCATGATTTTGATTACGGCGTTGGCTTCTTCCGGAAAGTAGAACATCGCCAGTAGCCGTCCGAGATTGTGGAACATGGCGCAAATAAAGGCCTCTTCCGGATCTTTCGCCCCCTGGCTGGCGGAAATTCTTTTGGCCAGAATGGCGCTGAACAGGGCGCGGACGAACTCGTCCTTCAACTGCGCTGCATGGGATTTGTTCTGCAGGTGCTCGAACAGGATCAGGGTGATGGCGATGTTGCGCACCGCGTCGAAGCCCAGAATGATCACGGCGCGCGAAATGGTGCTGATGGTGCCGCCGCCGTACGATTTGTAGAAGGCGGCGTTGACCAGTTTCAGGATCTTGTTGGTGAGGGCGACATCCTTCAGGATCGAATTGGCGAGTTTGCTGGCGCTTTCCATTTCGGAGGAAGTGATGCGGTTGATGGCGCTGACCGACTCCGACAGCGCGGGGAAATCGCTCTTGTGGCGCATCCGCCGCAGCAGGAAATCCAGGGTGCTCTGTTTCGACTCCCCGGAAGGAAGAGGTCCTTCTTCATCGGCCAGCAAATAGGCGTGCAGTGCATTTCCCATTTCCTCGGCGCTGGCGTAGCGATCCAGCGGATTGAACGCGAGCGCCTTGAGGATGATGTCGGCAAGCTTCTCATCGATGAGAACATCGCCGTCCGCGGGCAGCGTAATGGGACTGGAGGCGATGCGCTGCATCGCCTCGTGGATATCGTCGCCGCGCACGGCTTTATGGCCGACGATCATTTCGTAGAGAATCAGGCCGGCGGCGAAAATGTCGCTTTTCTCGCTGATCGCCCCGCTATTGATATACTCCGGCGCCATATAGGCCGGCGTACCCATCAGGGCACTTTTCTCGCCGGGGTCGTCGACATGCTCGGCAATGCCGAAATCCATCACCATGGGCTGTCCGTTGCGGGGAATAAGGATGTTGGAGGGCTTGAGATCGCGGTGGATGATGCCGTTCCGGTGTGCGTGTGCGATGGCATTCAGCACCGGGCCGATGATGTCGAGCGCCTCGCTGGCGGGCAGCGCCTTCTTTTTTCGCAGCAGGTCCGCCAGGGACTGGCCTTCGATATATTCGAACACCAGATAGGGGTCGCCTGCATATTCCCCGGCTTCGAAAATGGGGACGATGTTGGGATGGCGCAACTGGCTGACGGTGCGCGATTCCCGGATCAGCGCCTGAACCTCGTCCTGCCGGTCCGCCATTTCGGCAAGATGCAGGGTCTTGATCGCCACCTCACGCTGCAGGTTCGGGTCATAGGCGAGATAGACCAGACTTCGCGCACCCCTGCCCAGAATTCGGGTTATCTCGAATCTGTCGATGTTTTTCAAGTCTTGTTCCATACGGTTTTTCGAACTAGGTTCTGGCGGGGTATGAAATTTACTGAAACAGGCCCTAAGCCGGCGCGGTTGAGGCCGGTCAGGTGTGGCACAGCGGCTTGTCGTCCGGGTTTTCCACGTTGCGGGCGATGGTGGTGGCGAGTTCGTGGATTTCCGCGATGCTCAGGCAGCCCATCAGCCGCCCCATTATGGCCGGTTCGATGCGGATGGTGCAGGGGCGCCCGCCGGCAAGAGTGATGCAGATCGCGGCGGCGTGCTTTTGGCCGGGTTCGGCTTCGCCCGTCAGGTCGGCCTGCTCTTCCAGCAACTGGTCGTAAAGTGTCTCCAGGCTGTCGGCCACGCTGTCATCCAGGTCTTCCGGCACGGCCACGATGATTCCCATACCGTCCTGTTTTTGCTGGCAGGGCACGTCGAGTTGCCGGGCGAATTCGATGAAGCGGGCGCACAGGGTTTCGTCGAAAAAGATGTATTCCATCATGTGCAGGATTTTCCTTCCGGTCTTCAGAACGACTGCCGGATTGCCAGAATCGCCTGGTTACGCAGGGTTCTGAGCAGGCTCAGCTCGTTCTCGGGCATGACGATGTCGCCAGCCCGTTCCTTGTCTGCATAGATCAGTGCCACCGGTACGTTCTTGATGTTGAGCGGGAACAGCACGAAGGTCTGGGAGGCGATGGTCTTGCGGTACCAGTCCGGAATGTGCGGCTTGATTTTCGGGTCGTTGATGTCGGAAATCAGGATATCTACACCCTTGGATGTGGCGGCATGGAATACGTCCGCTGAATAGCTCAACGGAAATTTGAAATTTTTCGCGATCTGGTTGATGTCCGCACCGAAGCCGAAACGTCCCTGCATGGTGTTCTGTTTGCCATCCTTGATGCACAACAGGACATGCTGGAATCCCATGCTTCGATACATGGTTTCCAGAATCATGCGCAGGATGTCGTTCAGTGAACAGCTGTCCACCAGGGAATTGCTGATGTCCTGGATGCCGGCAGTGAGGATGGCTCGCGCATCGCTGGCGTTCGGTTTGTTTTCGGCCGGTTCCAGCAGGGTTGCCTGGGCCAGTATTACACCTTCCGTTATGTCACCCTGCGGTTCTGCGCCGGCTTCCGCCCTGGCGTCCTCCGGCTTGACGGTTCGTCCGGTCCAGAGGGCGACCTGCTTGCCGAACTGGCTCTGCTGCAAGCTTGTCCGAACGGTGGCGGCGTATTGGGTGATTTCGTCGAGGGAATTTTCCAGCATCTGGGGCAGACGTTTTTCCGCAATCGGCATCTGGTCGCCGAAGCGCACGGCGAGTTTCCTGGTTGCCTTGAGCCTGTCCACGTGCGGGGTATCGGCGATGCTGTCGCACAATTCGCTGGAGAAGCCGGCGATGATGCGCAGTTTATCCATGGGGTTTTTGGGCGGACGAACTGCATCGGATCCCAGTTTGCGCATGCTGTTGGATATCTGTTCCGGAAACCCCCAGATCTTGGCAATGCCTATGCCCATATCTTCATAGGAAATGCCGAGCACCTGGGTGGAGGCGATATCCTCGCTGCATTCCTTCTGTGCCATGATTTTGGTTACGGCGTTGGCTTCTTCCGGGAAGTAGAACATTGACAGCAACCGGCCCAGATTGTGGAACAAGGCGCAGACGAAGGCCTCTTCCGGATCCTTCATTCCTTCCCTGGCCGCGATATTTCTGGCCAGAATGGCGCTGAACAGGGTGCGGAGGAATTCGTCCTTCAACTGTGCCGCATGGGATTTGTTCTGCAGGTGCTCGAACAGGATCAGAGTGATGGCGATGTTGCGCACCGCGTCGAAGCCCAGAATGATCACGGCGCGCGAAATGGTGCTGATGGTGCCGCCGCCGTACGATTTGTAGAAGGCGGTGTTGACCATTTTCAATATCTTGTAGGTGAGCGCGAAATCCTTCAGGATCGAATTGGAAAGTTTATTGATGCTCTCCATTTCGGAAGAGGTGATGCGGTTGATGGCGCTGACCGACTCCGACAGCGCGGGGAAATCGCTCTTGTGGCGCATCCGCCGCAGCAGGAAATCCAGGGTGCTTTGCTTCGATCCCTCGGAAGGATGCGCACCTTGTTGTTCCTCGGCCATCAGGTAGGCATGCAGCGCATCGCGCATTTCCTGGGCGCTGGCGTAGCGGTCCAGCGGGTTTCGCGCCAGCGCCTTGAGGATGATGTCACCCAGCTTTTCGTCAATGGCGGTTTCGCTGCCGGGGGGCAGCTCGATAGCATCCGAAGCGATATGGTTCATTATCTGATAGATATCCCTGCCCGGCACCGCCTTGCGTCCGGCGGCGATTTCGCAGAGGATCAGGCCGGCGGCAAAAATGTCGTTTTTCTCGCTGACGGCCTTCGACTGGATGTATTCCGGCGCCATGTAGGCCGGCGTGCCGGACAGGCCGGAATCTTCCGCGGGGTCGTCGGAAATGCGGGCGGCGATGCCGAAATCCATTACCCGCGGGACGCCTTCCGGGCCGATCAGGATGTTCGAGGGCTTCAGATCGCGGTGGATGATGCCGTGCTGGTGCGCATGGGCGATGGCCTCCAGCACGGATATCATGATTTCAACAGCTTCGCTGGCGGGCAGCGCCTTTTTCTTTCGCAATAATTCGGCCAGGGTCTGGCCTTCGACATATTCGAATACCAGGTAGGGGTCGCCTTCGTGTTCCCCGGCCTCGAAAATAGGGACGATGTTGGGATGGCGCAACTGGCTGACGGTGCGCGATTCCTGGATCAGCGCCTGAACCTTGTCCTGCCGGTCTGCCACCCCGGAAAAATGCAGGGTCTTGATCGCCACTTCGCGTTGCAGGTTCGGGTCATAAGCCAGATAGACCAGGCTTTGCGCGCCCCTGCCCAGAATTCGGGTTATCTCGAATCGACCGATATTTTTTATGGCTTGATCCACGTGTCTTTTTCTGAATACGCTCGCTGTCCGGTTCCGGTGGGGGCAATTATGCCTGGGTGGCGCTTGAATATAGCGCTATTGTGCAATAGATACTAAAGATTGTTAATAGTCAGGTGCGGCCAGCAGGACGAACCGGGTTAAAATAACGCTTTGACAGTAGATTCAGGTTCGTCTTATGTCCCAAGTTTACGCCACCTGGCGCGCATTTTCCGCCGCGCCCCACCGCATGATGTTCCTGGCCGGCGCCGCGCAGGGGGTGGTTGCCATCGTCTGGTGGCTGGTCGAGTTGCTTGGCCGCTACACTTCCGTCTGGCTGCCGCCGGCCTGGGAGATCCCATCTACCTGGGCACACGGCTTCCTGATGATTTACGGCTTCTTCCCGTTCTTCATCTTCGGTTTTCTGATGACCACCTATCCCAGTTGGATGAACGGCGCCAAGGTGCCGCCGCGCCGTTATGTACCGGCCTCCTTGCTGCTGGCGGGGGGCGTGCTGCTGTTTTACTTCGGCCTGCTGGCGGGCAAGCCGCTGCTGATCGCCGGAGTCATGCTGATGCTCGGTGGTTGGGGCATCGCGCTTTATGCCCTGTTTCACGTGCTGATCACCTCGCGCCACTCCGACAAGCTGCACCCGAAAATTACCAGCGCCGCCCTGACGGCTGGCTGGCTCGGCATGCTGGCTTACCTGTGGTGGCTGATCACCGGCAATGCGCTGTTCGTGGTGTTCGCCTTCAAGGCCGGGATATGGTTCTTCCTGCTGCCGATATTCTTCACCGTCGGCCACCGCATGATCCCGTTTTTTTCCAGCCGGGTGCTGAACAACTACCGGATCGTCCGGCCCCAAAACGCATTGTGGGTCATGCTGGTGTGCAGCTACGGCCACGGCGTGCTGGAGATTTTCGGCGGCAACGCCTGGCTGTGGCTGTTCGATCTGCCGCTGCTGGCGCAGGCGTTCTACCTGAGCTGGCACTGGCAGTTGCGCCGCAGCCTCGAAGTGCGCCTGCTGGCGGTATTGCACATCGCCTTCGCCTGGCTTTCCGTTGCGCTGGCGTTGTATGTGGTGCAGAGCCTGGCGCTGCTGGCGGATCGCCCGATTCTCGGCTTCGCCCCGCTCCACGCCCTGACCATCGGCCTGTTCGCCTCGATGGTGCTGGGCATGGCCTCGCGCGTTACGCTCGGTCACTCCGGCGGCGAGCTCAAGGCGGACGGCGTCACCTGGGGATTGTTCCTGGGGTTCCAGTTCGCCGCGCTGGCGCGCATCGGCGGCGACCTGCCGCTGGCCGGCGGCGCGGCCGGGCACTTCTACCTGCTGGCAGCGGCGATCTGGCTGGCCTGTTTTGCACCCTGGTTCGTCAAGTATGCGCCCAAGTTTTGGCGGCCTCGGTCGGATGGGCAGCCGGGATAGCGGGCTAGCGCACCGAAGTTTGATTCCATGCGAGTCACTCGAAGTATCGCCGCCTAATAATGCGGTGGCGTTTCGTTCGGGGCATTGTTCCCTTCGCCCACCGCTTCCGACAGCCCTTTGACATGGTCGATCAGGGCAGCGCAGATGGCCTCCAGTTGCTCCACCCTTTTCTGCTGTTCGCAGATCACCTTGTTCAACTCCTCGACGGCGTCTTCCTGCTGGGTGAGTTTGATCTCGATATTGACCAGGCGGTTGTCGGTCATGGCGTTCAAAGTCCCGCCTGTCCGCCAATCAGATCGGCCAGGGTGTAAAGATCGAGGGTGGCGAGAAAACTCTGTGTCGCTTCGCCCAGTGCATCTTTCAGCGTGCATCCCGGTGCGAGGATGCAGGCGCAGGTCTCGGGTGCGAAGCACTCGACTATGGCCATGTTCTCTTCCATGCTGCGTACCACGTCGCCTACCCCGATTCGTTCGGGCGGGCGCGCCAGCTTGATGCCGCCGCCTTTGCCGCGCAGGGTGTCGATATAGCCGTTGGCGCCGAGCTGGTGCACGACTTTCATCAGGTGGTTGCGCGAGATGCCGTAATGGGCGGCGATTTCGCCGATGGTGGCGAGCTTGTCCTGCCGGCTCCCGAGGTAGAGCAGCACTCTTAGTGAATAATCGGTATAGCGCGTCAGGTGCATGGGGCGGTTCCGGAAAGGCGTTATGGGGTTTGTTTCCCCGGTTGCCGCGAACAGCGCTGTCAGCGCGTCAACTGGGCATAAAGCAGCGGCAGCTGTTTCGGCAGTTCAGAGGGTTTCCGGATTACAACATAACCGCCGATGCCGAACAAGTGGGGCAGGTAGCTGCCGGCTTTTTCGTCGATGGTGACGCAGAACGGGCGCAGGCCCATCTGGCGCGCTTCGACCAGGGCGACGCGGGTATCCTCGATGCCGTAGCGGCCTTCGTACTGATCGAGGTCGTTGGGTTTGCCGTCGGTGAGGATGAACAGAATGCGTTGCGTGGCGGGTTGCTTCGACAGCAACTGGCTGGCGTGGCGGATGGCGGCGCCCATGCGGGTGTAGTAGCCGGGCTTGATGGCATTGATGCGGCCGCGCACGCTGGCGTTGTATTTTTCCTTGAATTCCTTGAGTACGTGGAAGCGCACGTTATCGCGCTTGAGCGAGGAGAAGCCGTACAGGCTGAAGCGGTCGCCGGTGGCGGACAGCGCCTCGGCGAACAGGAACAGGCTGTCGCGGATGACATCGATGACGCGGGCGGAATCGCTGACCCAGGCATCGGTCGAGAGCGACAGATCGGCCAGCATCAGGCAGGCCAGGTCGCGGTCGCGGTAGTGGTGGGCGCGGTACAGGCCGCGCTCGGCGGCTTGGCCGGTCATGCGGTCGGCGGTGAACTGGACGCAGGCGTCGAGGTCGGGCTCGGTGCCGTCGAACTGGCCCCTGACCCATACCCGGGCCGGGGTCAGTGCCTCGAACTGGCTGCGGATGCGGCGCGCGGTGGCGGCAAGGTGGTGCGGCAACTGGCAGGGTTCGGCTTGGCGCGCGACCATCGGTTGCAGGCGGCAATGGTCGGGTTGCAGGATCTGTTTCCTGTAATGCCATTCCGGCAGCCGGATGCCGGCGCCGAGCGGCTGGTCGTCCTGCGCGGCGGAGGGCAGGTCGAGATCGAACCTGAGGCGCGAGGCGACGCTCTTGCCGTCCTGCGCCACGCTCAGGTGATCGAGGTCGTCCTTCGCCTGGTCGGCGCCGAAATCGCCGTCTTCCTCGGTCGGGCGGTTGGCCTTGACGTACTCGGACCAACTGAAAATGCTTTCGGCGCGGAAGAACATCATCAGCGGATTCTTGCCGTCGGGCATGTCCACCCGCTCGGCCTGGAGGCGGCGCGTGTCGCTGCTTTTCCTGCTGTTGCCGTCGCCTTCCTGCTGCGGTTCGCCGGTGTCTTTTGTCGAGGCGGCGGCGGGTGTGGCGCGCGGCGGGTTCGGGTGCAGCCACAGGTGCACCGGATGAGGCTGCCTGCCGGCGCGAGGCAGGCGATCGACGCTACCGGGGTCGGCTAGCGCGGCACGGATCGCCTGTTCCAGCGCGGCTTCCTCGCCGGTCATGCGGCCGGGGTCTGGGCGCAACGCCAGCGTGGCTTGCAGCAGGCGCTGGTAGCGCGGCCGGATGCCGGGGAAGCGCTCGAACACCGTCAGGGTCGAGCGCTGGTTGCGCACGACCCAGGACGCGCCGACCGGTTCTTCCACCGCCGCCAGGGCGATCAGCCACAGGTAGAGGTCGCGGTTGAGGCTGCGCTGCGGCAGCAGGTCGAGTACGGCGGGCAGGCGCAGGGTGTCCCGGTCGAGCCAGGTCAGTTCGGCTTTTTCGCCGCTGCCGGCGATGCGGGCGAGCAGGCTGCGGCGCGCGCCATGCTCGGTTGCCGTGCTGGCCTTGACGTCCAGGCCGCTGTCGCCGCCCAGGGCGCGGAAGAAGATGCCGGCGGTCTTGCCCATGCTGACCAGCGTCACCGCTTCCTGCGGATAGCGCTTGTCCGCCGCGCGGGTGATGATTTTGTGCCAAAAGGCGCCGACTGTTTCTTCCATTTAAATGCTTTCACCATCGGCCGGTTTCCTGGCTTCGAAACAATGCTCGAAAATTTCGTCGTGGTGACCGAAGTCGCGCGTCGACTTGTCCAGCGCGCATTCCTTGTCCACCCATTTCAGCAGCGTGCCCTGGGGATTGCCGGTATTCACCTTGGTGCAGGCATCGACGCACTGGTTGCATTGGGTGCAGGTGAACATGTGGCGCTTGGTCGAGCGCGGCTTGATCCGCATCGGGCAAACGTTGTCGCAGGCGGCGTTGCAATCGACGCAGGCTTCGGCGCGCTTGCGGTCGAAGCCGATCACCAGCGCCTTGCGGTTGGCCATCCAGGCCAGCGACTGGAACAGGCCGATGGCGCAGCCGAAACGGCAGAACAGGTGGCGCGCGAACGTGAATTCGATGAAGAAAAGAAGGGTGCCGATGCCGATGAATCGCGCCTGATTGCCGGTCAGCGTACCGTTCCACAAATTACCGTAAATTTCCGCCGGGGGCAGCATATAGGTCAGCAGCGCGGTCGCCCAGCTGAAGGCGAAGACCAGTGCCAGCGCCACTACCACCAGCCAGTACCAGGGGTTGGGCCGGGTAACGCTGCCGTCGGCGTTGCGTTCGGGCAGGGCGTGCTGATCCCAGATGCTTTGCTTGCCGATGGCGCGGCGCAGCACGCCGTTGATGGTTTCCACCACGGAAAAATGGGGGCACAGCCAGCCGCAGTAGAGGCGCCCGTATTTATACGATACCCAGACGCCGGTGGCGATGACGCCGAGGATCGGCAATCCGCCGCGCAGGATGATGTTGAATGCGGCCTCGACCGGGCCGATGCGGTGCGCCAGGAAATCGTCCAGCCCCAGCGTCCAGTTCATGCCGAGAAAATAGAAATGCTTGACGTCGAGGTCGAAGCGGAACAGGTCGAATACCGGCGCGAACAGGAACAGGATGAAGAAGCCGGCCTGGAATAACAGGCGCATTCGTTGAGTCGGCATCATGCAACTGCTTCCCTGTCGCAGATCAGTCGCACTGGCGGCCCAACAGCGGGAATACATATTTCTGACCCGCCATGGCCTTGGCCAGCCCCAGCACACCGAGCAGCACCATGGTGGAGTGGCAGGTGGTGAAATAGATGATGACGATCACCCAGGTGTTGGGCGCAGAATAGCCGCCGAGCAGGATGATGGCGGCGTTGGCGATCACCAGCAGCGCGCCCGCCCACAGGCTGGCGCTGATGGCCTGACGCAGGTGGCAGACGGCGAGCGCCGGCATGTCGGGACTGCGCTTGAAATACAGCCAGAGCAGGGCGGCGAAGGCCAGCCCCGGCGCAATCAGCAAGTTGCTCAGGTAGAGAACTTCAGCCCAAACCGCGAGGGTTTGGCCGGGGGGTTCCGCGTTATCTTCCGAAACTGGCATGGACGATCTCCATCAGGGCGTCGGCGGTTTCAACGTCGTCGGTCAGGGTTTCGACCATTGCCGCGCGACAGGCGTCCACCGGGTCGAAGCCGCTCTTGATCAGCGTTGCGGCATAGACCAGCAGGCGGGTGCTGGCGGCCTCCTCCAGGTCGTGCTCCTTGAGCGCGCGCAGGGCGTTGGCGAGATTCACCAGACGTTTCGACAGCATCGGGTCGATGTTGGTTTCGCCGATCAGGATTTCCTGCTCCAGCGCGCTGTCCGGGAAATCGAAGCGCAGCGAGACGAAGCGCTGGCGCGTGCTCGGCTTCATCCCTTTCAGAAAATTCTGGTAGCCGGGATTGTACGACACCACCAGCATGAATTCGGGCGGGGCCTGCAGGATTTCGCCGGTGCGCTCGATCGGCAGGATGCGCCGGTCGTCGGACAGCGGGTGCAGCACCACCGTGGTGTCCTTGCGCGCTTCGACCACCTCGTCCAGGTAGCAGATGCCGCCTTCGCGCACCGCGCGCGACAGCGGGCCGTCGCTCCAGTAGGTGACGCCGTCGCCGATCAGGTGGCGGCCGACCAGGTCGGCGGCGGTCAGGTCGTCGTGGCAGGCAACGGTGTACAGCGGCCGATTGAGCTTGGCGGCCATGTGCGCGACAAAACGGGTCTTGCCGCAGCCGGTCGGCCCCTTGATCAGCAGCGGCAACTGGTTGCGGTAGGCGTGCCCGAACAGCTCGATTTCGTTGCTGTGAGGTTTGTAAAATGGCGCGGTGCTCATGAGAGGGTTCTTTCCTTGACTGATGATCGGCGTGAGGGCAATTCTACTGGAGTCCCATCAGGTATGCAGATGCAATCATGCCGCCGACGATCACCAGCCATGAGCCCATGATGATCCGCCACATCGGGCTGGTCTTGCGCAGTCCCATGAAATAGCTGGCGATCATCTGGCTTTTGAGCAGGGTGATGGCCAGCACCAGCAGCATGATGTTCTTGCCGCCGAGACCGGCTTCGCCGATGGAGTAGGTGACCAGCGTCAGCGTGACCAGCGCCAGCCAGACGCGGGTGCAGGGACGGACGAAACGGGGTTGGGGTGGGGTATTCATGTTTGCCCTATCTTATGACATAAACCAGCGGAAAAAGGATGATCCAGACCAGATCCACCATGTGCCAGTAGGAGGCGCCGGTTTCAACGCCGGTATGGTTTTCCGGGGTATAGCCGCCGCGCCTTGCTTTCAGCATTACCGCTGCCAGGATCACCATGCCGAGGATCACGTGCATGAAATGGAAAATGGTGAGCGACAGGTAGAACATGTAGAAGGTATTGGTGCTCAGCGAAATCCCCGCCGCGAACTTGGCGTGGAACTCGAACAGCTTGACCACGAGAAATATGCCGCCGAAGCCGATGGCGCCGGCCAGCCAGTTGGCGCATTCGCGCGAGAAGCCTTGCTTGATCGCCGCGACGGCGCGCACCACGAAATAGCTGCTGGTGATCAGCACCAGGGCGTTGATCGCGCCGGATTCGCGGTTAAGCAAGAGTTGCGATTGATTGAACAGCGCGACGTGGTGGGCTCGGGAAAAGGCAAAGGAGCCGAAAAATACGCCGAAAGCCAGCAGTTCGGCAAAAATGAACAGCCAGATCGCCAGGTCGCCCGGCGGTGTGCCCGGCTGGTGGGTGTGCAGGGTAATGCTTGGAGTGGACATATTTAGAGTGAGTCGCCCATGGATATTAGTGTATGAAAACAGTCGGGTATATGGCGCTAAAAAAGGGAGGGGCGAACCCCTCCCGTTCAAGCTTTAAGCGGCTTCCTTGGTTTCACCCCCAACGAAGAAACTGGTGATGTAGACAATCAAGCCAATCAGGAAGATCACGCCGGAGATTTCGCGCAGCCAGTAAAACAGCGTTATCTGATCCTGTGCAGCCATGAAGCCGAGCGGCGTGGCGGATATGCGTTGCAGCCATACCTGCAGGATGCCGGCGGCGGTCAGGAACAGGGTGATGAACACGATGGCGACGGTCATCAGCCAGAACGACCACATTTCCACCACCTGGGACTTCTCGCTGTTGGCGGCGCGTCCGCGCAGCACCGGCATGGCGTAGGAGATGATGGCCAGCACCACCATCACATAGGCGCCGTAGAACGCGATGTGACCGTGGGCAGCGGTGATCTGCGTGCCGTGAGTGTAGAAGTTCACCGGTGCCAGGGTGTGCAGGAAGCCCCACACGCCGGCGCCGAGGAAGGCCATCACGCCCGTGCCGAGTGCCCACAGCGTCGCAGCCTTGTTGGGGTGCTCGCGGCGGCGGCGGTTCACCATGTTGAACGCGAATACGGTCATCATGAAGAAGGGGATGGGCTCCAGCGCGGAGAACACCGAACCGAACCACTGCCAGTATTCAGGCGTGCCGATCCAGTAGTAGTGGTGGCCGGTACCGATGATGCCGGTAATCAGGGTCATGGCGATGATCATGTACAGCCATTTTTCGATCACTTCGCGGTCGACGCCGGTCACCTTGATCAGCACGAAGGCCAGCAGCGAGCCGAGGATCAGTTCCCACACGCCTTCCACCCAGAGATGCACGGTCCACCACCAGAAGTACTTGTCCATCACCAGGTTGGAAGGGTTGTAGAAGGAGAACAGGAAGAACACGGCCAGGCCCCACAAGCCCATCAACAGAACCAGGCTGATCGAGGTCTTGCGGCCTTTCAGGATGGTCAGGGTGATGTTGAAGAGGAAGGCCAATGCCACCACCACGATACCCAGCTTGGTCGGCAGCGGCTGTTCAAGGAACTCGCGACCCATGGTCGGCCACAGGTCGTTGAAGGTCATCTTGGCCAGACCGGCATAAGGCACCAGCAGGTAGCCGACGATGGTCAGCGCGCCGGCGACCAGGAAAATCCAGAACATGAGCCAGGCCAGCTTGGGACTGAACAGCTCGGATTCCGTTTCCTCCGGGATGATGTAGTACGCAGCGCCCATGAAACCGAACAGCAGCCACACGATCAGCAGGTTGGTATGCACCATGCGGGCAACGTTAAAGGGGATGGCGGGAAACAGGAAATCCCCCATCACGTATTGCAGGCCCATGATCAGTCCGAACAGAATCTGTCCGACGAAAAGGCCAATGGCAGCGATGAAGTAGGGCTTCGCTACCGCCTGAGATTTATATTGCATAATTTTCCTCCTAAAGCCTTAATGAAATCGGTATGGTCAAAATCAACCTTCGATATTTGGCGGCCAATTTGAAGTATTGATTTCGCCCGTCCATTTCAGGAATGCCACCATGTCGTCCAGTTGCTGGTCGGTCAGGTTGAATTGCGGCATTTGGCGGCGGTTTCCCGGTGTGCCTTCGGCGGGGCGGGTCTTGATCCATGCCTTGATGAATTCGCCGCCGCGGCGTTTGTAAACGTTGCCGAGTTCTGGCGCATAGTAGGCGCCTTCACCCAGAAGGGTGTGGCAACCGATGCAGTCGTTATTTTCCCAGACCATTTTGCCGCGTTGAACTGCGGGGGTGATGTTTTCGCGGTGGTCCCGTTTCGGCAGGACCTGCATGGTGTCGAAAGTCAGGGCGACGAGGAGCAGGAAGAAGAATGTCGATCCCCCGAAGAAAATGTTTCTCGCCATTGACTTGGTAAATGCTTGGCTCATGTTTACCTCCTAAAATTAATCCAAAAAACCTTTTTTGCTTCTTTTTTTACTCAACCATACGCTGCGCATCCCTTGATTTGCATGGCCCTCCCCACTGAGTGTTTCTATGGACTGTTGCGGCTTCTGCTTCGTTATCTTGCTGGGATTGAAGGACGGAACTGCCACTCTCCAAATACGGCAGCGTGTAATTTAGTGGATCGCGATGGGCCACACCTTGATTTGGGTCAAGGATTCAGTGCGCGACTTAAACAAGAATGAGGCACTTTAAAATTCCGCAGACTTTCACGCTGATTTGCCAACGGCGATTTCGTTCGGTGGCAGGTAGTGCTTTGATTCGGCATGGCTACGGGATTCAGCCATTTCTGATTTTGCTATAATCCGCTGTTTTTCTGCGCTCCCTTATTTTCGCAACGACAGGATTTTCATGGAAACCATCAGCAGTTATATGACCAGCGATCATCACCGCTGCGACGAGCTATTCGCGCAAGCGGAAGCGGATGCCTCTGGTCAGGATTGGGCGATTACCGCCGCCGGCCTGCGCGCCTTTCTCGAGTCCATGCAGCACCATTTCAAAATGGAAGAAGAAGTGCTGTTCCCCGCATTCGAGCAGCGCACCGGCATGAGCATGGGGCCGACCCAGGTGATGCGGATGGAGCATGTGCAGATGCGCGAGTTGTTCGACGCCATGGCGGATGCGGTGAAGCAGCAGGACCGGGATGAATTCCTCGGACAGGCGGAAACGCTGCTGGTGATGATGCAGCAGCACAACATGAAGGAAGAGCAGATGCTCTACCACATGGCCGACCGGGCCCTGGCGGACGAAATGGAAGAGATGCTGCAGAACATGCGCGCCGTTGGCGCCTAGCGGGTAGCAGCATGAGCCGGGAGCATATATTGGATGTACGCGGGCTGGAGCCCCCCGAGCCGCTGGAAAGGGCGCTGGACGCGGCGGCGGCGCTGCAGCCGGGCGAGCGCTTGCGCATGATCCATAGTCGCGAACCCTGCTTGCTGTATCCGCTTTTGGCAAAGCGAGGCTTTCAGCATTTGGCCGAGGCCAAAGCCGAAGACCATCATGAGATCCTGATCTGGCGCAGGGGGGATGCCGAGGCTGCGCCGTTCGGCTTGACCCAATGAGCCTGCCGTCGGGCCTGTCGTTTGCCCAGGCACCGCCGATCACGGTGCCGTTCCGGTTCTTTCTGAGCGCCCCCTTGTTTGCCCTGCTGGCAGCCCTGCTCGCCTTGTGGTTCGGTCCTTCCCTGATGGACAGCCGCTGGCAGCCATCGGTGCTGGCGCTGACACATTTGATGACGCTGGGTTTTCTCACCATGGCGATGGTCGGTGCCATGATGCAGATGCTGCCGGTGATAGCCGGTTCGCCGGTCGCGCACGCGGTTGGCGTGGCGCGTACGGTGCATCTGCTGCTGGTCCCCGGCGTCTTGTTTCTGGCCGGTGGTTTTCTGTGGGGTTGGCCCTGGCCGATGCGGCTGGCCATGGCGCTGCTCGGTGGCGGCCTGCTGGTGTTTGCAATCGCGGTGGGCGTAAGCCTGATGCGAGCGGCATCCGACAATCCGACCGTGATCGGGATGCGATTTGCGCTGGCGGCGCTGGCGGCGACAGCCACCCTTGGATTGATTCTGGTCAGCAATTTCAGTTGGAAATGGTGGCTGGTCGGCTGGATGCGGGTGACCAACCTTCATCTGACCTGGGGATTGCTGGGCTGGGTCGGGTTGCTGGTGATCGGTGTTTCCTATCAGGTGGTGCCGATGTTCCAGTTGACTCCGGCTTACCCCAAATTGCTGACACGCTGGTTGGCGCGGGCGCTGTTTGCGCTGTTGCTGTTGTGGTCAGCCCTTTGGCTGTTGCCGGAAGCCAAGGCGCAGGAACAGGCGGCCCTCGCGGTAGGGCTGGCCGCCGTGGCAGTCCTTGCGGCGTTTGCGCTGGCGACTCTGCGTCTGCAGTCGCAGCGGCGCCGCAAACAGTCGGATGTGACTTTGCTGTTCTGGCGCTTTGGCATGGCCAGCCTGCTGCTGGCGCTGGTGTTGGGTGTCGCCGGGCAGGCTATGCGGGTCGCGGGCAACGCGCCGGGCGAAAATTTCATGGCAGCGTTCCTGTTTATCGCGGGTTTCGCGGTGTCGGTGGTCAACGGCATGCTGTACAAGATCGTGCCGTTCCTGATCTGGTTTCACCTGCAAAGCCTGTTGATGGGCGTGGCGAAGGTGCCGAACATGAGGCAGATCATGCCGGAGCCGGGAATGCGCCGGCAGATGTGGCTGCATTTTCTGGCTGTGCCCTTGCTGAGTTTGTCCGCGCTGTGGCCGCCGCTGATTTACCCGGCGGCATTGCTGTTCGGCGCTTCCATGGTGTTGCTTGAATTCAACCTGATGTCCGCATTCCGGGTTTACCGGAAACACGCTAAACTTGCGCCAAAGACCGACCCGCAAATAACTTGAGGAAAATCCGTGCATAGTCCTTTCTTGCTCGAAAACGAGCGCGTCTACCAGGCATGGCGCAGCCGGAAACTGGAAAATTATCCGACCCGTGTGGCGCAGTTGATCGTCGAGGTCAATGATCCGCGCAATCTGACCCAGGTTGAATACGAGGCTATTCTGGCGTGTTGCCGCAAGACCAATATGGCGGTGTATGCGGGCAAGACCGGCGCCGACCCGGACAAGGATATTCCGCGGCTGCTGGGAAAACGTCTCGGTCTGGAACGCCTCGACCGCAACGTGCTGGCGGATGACGATGGCCTGACCTCGCTCAAAGTGGTGGAGAGCTCGCCGCGCCAGGGATTCATTCCCTACACCAACCGGCCGATAAAGTGGCACACCGACGGCTACTACAATCCGGCGCACCGGCAAATATGGGCCTTGCAGTTGCACTGCGTGCAAAGCGCCGCGAGCGGCGGCGAGAATGCCCTGATGGACCACGAAATCGCCTACTTGCTGATGCGCGACGAAAATCCCGACTTCATTCGCGCGCTGATGCAGCCGGATGCCATGACCATCCCGGCGCGGGTCGAGGAGGATGGCGTGGCGCGGCCGGACGAAGCCGGCCCGGTATTTTCGGTTCGCCCGGAAACCGGCGACCTGCACATGCG